>JAGWWF010000009.1 GCA_018970445.1 Alphaproteobacteria bacterium
CGGCTCGGGAATGTCCAGCGCCCGGCGCTTGAGCTTCAGGTCCGACCATCTGGCCTTGCTGAGCGCATCGGGGCGGGAGCCGGATAACAGCGTCAGCAGGTGAAACTCGCGGCGGACGGGGTTCGGCACAGATTGAAGCTGAGCGAACCAGCCGGGCAAGTCCTCATCGCCCATGCCGCTCTTGTCCCGCTCCTCCTGATTCCAGGTGATGACCGAACTCCACTGGACCAGCGGCAATTCGCGGTCGAGCTTGGCTTGGGCATAGCGGTAGAGCCGCCGGAAGGCGCGGCCATAGCCGTTGGCGGCATAGGGGCCGCTCTTGCGCGAAATCTGATGATGTCGCTCCTCAATCAGGTGCGGCTTGTCAGCGAATTTCCGAAGCGGCACCGCCAGCCAGTCCGACATATGGACCCGCAGCACCTTTTCATAACCCTCGATGGTACGCGGACGCGACCCTTTGCGCGGCAGCTCGAAGTCGCGCATATGCTCCCACGCCTCGCCAAGCGTCCAATCCTTGCGCCGCTCCTCAAAACGCGCAGCGGTTTGCCACTGCCCAATCGTCGCCTTTGCCTTCGCGCGAGCCTGCCGCACGGTAATATCGGGGAACATGCCGATGACCGCCTTCTTGGTCCGTCGCCGGCCAAGGTCATCGCGAACGTCGCATTGCACGGTGAAGGTCTTTTTGCGCTTGCCGACTGCGACGAAAAAGCCGGGCAGATCGTCCCGCGCGGCGTAGGATGCCCCGTCTGCAAACGGCAGTTCGGCAATGTAGCGATCAGTCAATTCCATCGCGGTCCACCCTAGCCGTTTTCGGACGGTAAAAAAGACGGTTCGGACGGTGGCCACGTTAGAAAATCTGGCCCACGTCTCACCACGTTATCTCTCGTAACTTACGAAAAGAAAACAGTTTTCGTGGCGAGGGGTGGTCAGGCGCTTTTCTTCTTGTGCAACTCTTAATCAGCGGGTCCTAGGTTCGAGCCCTAGTGCGTCCACCATTTCCTTCCCGTCATGGCGCCCCTTACGGGGCCTTGCGCACCTCCAGCGGCAGGCCCAGCGATTTGAGCTGTGGTTCCACCCTGGCGGCGTCGCCCACCACCACCCACAGCAGATCATCGGTTCCAAACATCTGCACGGCGCGGTTGAGATCGGCGGTGGTCAGCGCGGTGATGCGCTTGGCCACGGTGACATAATGATCGTCCGGCCGGCCCAGCAGCTGGTTGCGTTCCATCGCCGACAGAAACGCCGTGCCGCGTTCGAATTCGCCGGGCAGGGCCAGCACGCTGTTGGCCACGGCGCGATTCCGTTCCTCGGCGGTGATCGGCCGTGGCCCCTTGATCGCGGCGATATCGCCGATCATCGCGGCGATGCTGTCGCCGGTGCGATCGGTCTGCACCGGGGCATAGACGATGCTGTTGAGCTGGCCCTTGCCGTCGGACAGGCCGGCAAAGGCGCCATAGGCCCAGTTTTTCTCCTCGCGGATGTCCATGTTGATGCGGCTGGTCGAAAGCCCGCCCAATATGTCGGCGGCGGCGCGTTCGGCATGCAGTTCCTGCGCGCCGGTGATGGGCAGCAGGCTGCCGGCCAGGATCAGGCTTTGCGGGCTGCCCGGCCGGTCGACCAGGATGATGCGCCGCTGCGCCAATGGCGACGGGTTGGCCGCCATCACCTGGCCCGGCGCAGTGGCGGCATCGGCGCGCCAGCCGCCAAAGGCCGATTCCAGCTGCGCCTTCAGATCGGCCACGCTGATATCGCCCACCACGAACAGCGTGCCGCGATCGGGCCGCACCCAGCGCTTGTGCCAGGCGATCAGATCGTCGCGGGTGATGGCCTTCACGCTGTCGGGCGTGCCCAGCCCGCTGGGCGGCGCGCCATAGGGGTGATCGGGGCCAAACAGCGCCGGGGTCAGGATGCGCCGGGCGATGCCGACCGGGTTGCTGGCTTCCTGTGCCAGCGCCGCCAGCTGCTGGCCGCGCACCCGTTCAATCTCGGCCGCCGGGAAATCCGGCCGCTGCACGATATCGGCAAACAGCCTGAGCGACGGGCCCAGATTGGAGGCCAGCGCATCCAGGCTGAGCCGCGTGCGATCCGGCCCCACCGATGTGCCGATCCCGGCGCCCAGCCGTTCGCGCGCTTCGGCGATGGCCGGGCCGGTCTGGCCGGCGGCACCTTCGTCCAGCAGATTGAGCGCCATGGACTGGATGCCCAGCCGGCTGCGTTCGTCGGCGGCCATGCCGCCCTCCAGGCTGAGCAACATGCGCACCAGCGGCACGGTGGTGCGGCGGGCAAATTCCACTTTCAGGCCATTGGCCAGGGTGAAGCGTTCGATGGCCGGCCATTGCAGCAGCGGGGCCGGACCCACGGCCGGTTCGGCCATGCGCTTCGGCCCCCTGGCCGGTTCTGCGATCGTGGCCGGCCTGGGCGGCGGCGGCACCTCCTCGGCGGCGGGGCGCGTCCCGGGCAGCACCGTCTGCACATAGGCGCCAGCGCCCAGCCAGGTGCGCGCCGCCAGTTGCACATCGGACGGGGTGGCATTGGCATACCAGCCCAGTTCAACGCGATATTGTTCGGGATTGCCGGCGTAGACCAGGCCTTCGGCCAGCGCGACGGCCTTGCCGCCAAAGCCGCCCACCGCTTCCAGCCCGCGGATGGTGCCGGCAACATTTCGGGTGGCAACCCGGCTCACCTCGTCGGCCGTGGGGCCACTGGCGATGAAATCGGCCAGTGTCCGCTTCACGATGGCCTCCACCTCCTCCGGCTTTGCCCCCGGCGCCAGCTGCACCTCCAGTTCGGCCATGCCCACCTTTTCAAAAGCCTGCACCCCGCCCGACACCGACACCGCCAGTTTGCGGGTGCGCACCAGTTCGTTGTACAGCCGCGATGATGGCCCGCCGGCCAGCACGGTCAGGCCGATATCGGCCAGCGCCGAGGCGCGCTCCAGCCGCCCCGGCACCGGCCAGTGCCAGCCCAGGCGCGCGGTTGGCACCTTGTCATACAGGGTTTCCCGCCGTTCCGTGTCCCAGCGCATCACCGGGGCGGGCAGGCGCTTCACCTCTGGCCCGCGCGCAATCGCCCCGAAATAGCGCTCCACCAGCGGCCGGGCGGTGGCGGCATCGATATCGCCGGCCAGCACCAGCACGGCATTGTTGGGGCCATAATTGGCGCGGAACCAGGCCTGCACATCGGCCAGGCTGGCCCCGTTCAGATCGGCCATCGAGCCGATGGCATCATGGGCATAAGGATGGCCGGGCGGAAACAGCGCCTTGAGCGTGGCATAGCCGGTCAGGCCAAAGGGTTCATTGTCGCCCTGGCGCTTTTCATTCTGCACCACGCCGCGCTGGGCATCCAGCTTGGCCTGATTGACCGCACCCAGCAGCCAGCCCATGCGGTCACTTTCCAGGAACAGCGCCAGTTCCAGCGCCTGGGTCGGCACATTCTGGAAATAGTTCGTGCGATCAAACCAGGTGGTGCCGTTGGCATCGGTGGCGCCAACATTTTCCAGCTTCTTGAAGAAGACATCGTTGTTGTTTTCGCTGCCATAGAACATCAGATGTTCGAACAGATGGGCAAAACCGCTCTTGCCCGTCGGCTCGTCCTTGGAACCGATGTGATACCACAGGCTCACCGCCACGATCGGCGCCTTGCGATCGGTGTGGACGATCACGCGCAGGCCGTTGGGCAGGGTGAATTGTTCATACGGCAGCCGCACCTGATCGACCAACGTGGCAATGCTGGTGGCCGCCGGTTGCTGCGCCGCCAGCGGCACCGCCAGCAACAGCCCGGCCAAGGCCCCGATCATCATGCGCTTCATCGCCAAAACCCCATCACAACAAGCCAATTGCGACTGCATAGCGCGGCTGTTAAGCCCAGCCAATGAAGAAGCCGCTCCTCGCCGCCGCCGCCGCCCTCCCGCTCATTGCCGCAAGCCCGGTGCCCGATCCACTGGCCGCCAGTTTCAGGGGCCATGTCAGCTTTCTGGCCGATGATCTGCTGGAAGGCCGCGGGCTGGGCAGCCGCGGGCACGAGATTGCCGCCAATTACATCGCGCAGCACTTCGCCCGGCTGGGCCTGCAACCGGCGGGCACCGGCGGCTTTTTCCAGCGCATCCGCTTTGCCGAAAGCCGCTTTGCCAGCGAACGCGAATCCGCCCTGCTCGATCTGGGCGGCACCCGCCTCACGCTGGAAAACGGCGTTGGCCTGGTCGTCTCGCCGGGCAACAGCAGCGGCGCCGAAGACGTGTCGGGCGAAATGGTGTTTGTCGGCTATGGCCTGCAAGACAAGAGCCAGGGCATCGATGATTTTGCCGGGCTTGATCTGAAGGGCAAATATGCCGTGGTGTTGTCGGGCGCGCCCGATGGCATGAACAGCGAGATCGCCGCGCATCTGGCGCGTGTGTCAAAGGCGGTGGGGGCCGAAGCGGCCGGGGCCATCGGCGTCATCACCGTGCGCACCCTGAAAGAGGCGGATCGCCTGCCGTGGGACAAATATGCCAGCCGCGCCCGGCTGCCGCGCCGGCTGGTGCTGGATCCCGCCGGCCAGCCGCTGGGCGATGGCGCCGGTCTCAAGGTGCGCGCCGCCATCGATGATGCGGCGGCCACCGCGCTGTTTGCGGCGGCCCCGATGGATTTCGCCGCCGTGCGCGCCGCCGCCCAGAAAGGGCTGGTGAAGGGCTTTGCCCTGCCCGGCCGTTTCAGCGTGCGCCGCGCCACCACGGTGGAAACCATCAGCAGCCCCAATGTGCTGGCGCTGCTGCCCGGCACCGACAAGGCGCTGGCCAGCGAAATCGTGGTGATTTCCGCCCACAGCGACCATGTCGGGATGAAGGTGGGGGCCAAGCCGGGCGAGGATGCCATGTACAACGGCGCGATGGACAATGCCGCCGGCACCGCCACCCTGCTGGAGGCGGCCACGGCCCTGGTGAAGAACCCGCCCAGACGATCGGTGCTGTTCCTGGCCACCACTGCGGAAGAATCGGGCCTGCTGGGCGCCGATTATTTCTCGCGTTTTCCGACGGTTGACGTGAAACGCATCGTGGCCGACGTGAATATCGACATGCCGATCCTCACCTGCGATTTCGGCGATGTCGTCGCCTTTGGCGGTGAACGTTCCACCATCGGCGCGGTGGTGGCACAGGCGGCCAGGGCCGAACGGCTGGGCCTCTCCCCCGATCCGCAGCCCGAAGAAGCGGTGTTCACCCGGTCGGATCATTATCCCTTTGTGCGCAAGGGCGTGCCATCGGTGTTCCTGAAAACCGGCTGGACCGACACCAGCGGCGGGCAGTCCTGCAAGGAGGCCGAACGCAAGTTCCGCCTCAACAATTACCACGAAGTCTCTGATCAGCTTGACCTGCCGTTCGATTGGGCGGCCGCTGCGAAATGGACCCGGCTGAACATCGGCATCATCCGCAACCTGGCCAACGCCAAGGCCGCCCCGCGCTGGTATCAAGGCGATTATTTCGGCACCGCCTTTGCGCCCGACGCGCCAAAGGCGAAAAAGCCCTGATCAGCGCGACAGCCGGGTGACATGGCCCATCTTGCGGCCGGGGCGGGAATCGCCCTTGCCGTACAGATGCACATGGGCCCCCGGTTCGGCAAAAAGCCGTTGCCAATCATCGGCTTGATCGCCGATCAAATTCTGCATCTCAACGCGCGGCAGCACCAAATCGGTGGGGCGCAGCGGCAGGCCCGCCACGGCGCGGATGTGGTTTTCGAACTGGCTGGTGGCGCTGCCCTCGATCGTCCAGTGGCCGCTGTTGTGCACGCGTGGTGCCATCTCGTTGAATCGCAAGCCATCCTTGCAGGCGAAATACTCGGCGGTCAGCACCCCGACATGGCCCAGCTTGTCGGCGATGCGCCGGGTGAGCGCCACCGCCTCGGCCGCCTGGCCGCGCACCAGCGCCGGGGCCGGCAGGCTGGACGATGCCAATATGCCGCCGGCATGAACATTCACCGGCACCGGCCAATCCACCATCTGGCCATCCTGCCCCCGACACAGCAACACGCTGTATTCATGGGCAAATTCCACCATGCCTTCGAAAATCGCCGGCTGCTGGCCGATGGCATCCCAGGCGGCATCGGCATCGGCCGGGCCATGCAGCCGGGCCTGGCCCTTGCCGTCATAGCCAAAACGGCGGGTTTTCAAGATGGCCGGAAAGCCAATGCGATCAATCGCTTGATCCAGTTCCTCCCGGCTGGAGACCGGTGCCCATGGCGCGGTGCGGCCGCCCAGCCATTCGACGAACTGTTTTTCGGCCATGCGGTCCTGCGCCACTTCCAGGCTGTGCACAGCGGGCCACACCGGCACCCTGGCCGCAACATGGCGGATGGCGGCGGTGGGGACATTTTCCCATTCGAAGGTGACGACATCCACGGCGCAGGTGAGCGCATCCAGCGCCGCCGTGTCCGAAAATTCGGCCCTGGTGACTGCGGCGCACACATCGGTGGCCGGCGGCGCGGCTTCGGGCGCAAACACATGGCAGCGATAGCCCAGTTGCGCTGCGGCCACGGCCAGCATGCGCCCCAGCTGACCGCCGCCCATGATGCCGATGGTGGAACCGGGGGGCAGCATGTCAGGGCAGTGGATCCACCGGCGCTTCGGCCACGGCATCGGTTTGCGCCTGCCGCCAGGCGGCCAGCCGGGTGGCCAGCGCGGCATCGGCCAGGGCCAGGATGGCGGCGGCCTGCAGCGCGGCGTTGATCGCCCCGGCCTTGCCGATGGCAAAGGTGCCCACCGGCACGCCGGCCGGCATCTGGACGATCGAAAGCAGGCTGTCGATGCCCTTCAACTGGCGCGATTCCACCGGCACGCCCAGCACCGGCAGGCTGGTCATCGCAGCTGCCATGCCGGGCAGATGCGCCGCGCCGCCGGCCCCGGCGATGATGATCTTCAGGCCGCGGCTGGCCGCACCCTGTGCATAATCATGCAGGCGCAGCGGGGTGCGGTGGGCCGAAACGATGCGGGTTTCATGGGCAACGCCCAGCGCGGTCAGCGTTTCGGCGGCGTGCGCCATGGTCTGCCAATCGGATTGGCTGCCCATGATGATGCCCACCAGCGGGGCCGCGTCGCTTGCCATGGCATGTCACCTTGCCGGGGAAAGCGCCAGCGTTTAGCCGCAGCGCGGCGGCCACGCAAAGAAATTCGCTGGCCGGTTTCAGGCCTTTTGCGCGATCAGCCGATCGATGGCGTCGGTCATCACTTCGGCCACCTGCTGGTGCGAAAGGCCGCTGCGTTCGCGCAGGCTGGCATAGCAATCCAGGCTGAGCCACAGATCAAGCTGTTCAAACCACAAAGTATCGGCACGCACCGCCGCCGGCACCACCGATTCCAGCCGGGACCGCAGCATCTGGTTAAACACGCCCGGCCCGAGGTTCATCGTGGCGCTGCCATCACGGAACATCTGCGCCGCGCGGCTGTAGGCCAGGCCGCCTTCGAAAATCTCCAGCCGGCGCGCCAGCCCTTCGCGCACCTGGCCCGGCCAATCCTGCGCCTGATAGGGCCGCATCAGATGGACATAGCGTTTGCCCACGCGTTCCAGCACGGCGGTATAGAGCGAGGCCATGTCGCCGAAATGGCGGAACACGCTGCGCAGGCCGACATTGGCGCGGATGGCGACAATTTCGGCGCTGGGTGTCACCCGGCCTTCATCGATGATCGCCACCACCGCATCGATGATGCGTTCGCGGCTGACCTGCGAACGCAGGCGCCGACCATCGGTTTCGTGGAGAACCAGCGACTTCATGACGAGATTACATTATCGCAACGTTACCCGCCGTGCAAAGCCCAACTGCACCCCGGCCCTGCGTCATTCAGCGCAGCGACCGCCGGCAAGCCAGCAGCAGGCCGATCATCACCGCTTCGGCCAGCATCGGCGGGATGGCGTCCGGCCCCATGCCATCGGCCAGCAACGACACGCAGCGCCCGGTGAGCGCGATGGCCAGCAGCATCACCGGCACCAGCAGGGCGCGGGCATCGCGTTGCAGCGCGCCCAGCAGGGCAAAGCCGCCGCCGGTGATGAAGAAGCCGGGGAAATCCGCCCGCAGCGTGGCCATGCCCTGGGAACCATCGGGGATCAGGAAGAAATTTGCCGCCGCGCCGGCCGGATTGAACAGGAACAACAGCCCGATCAGGATGTTGAACACCCCCACCGCGCCCACCAGCAATCGCAAACCCGCCTGCATCGCATCGCTCCCCATCGTCATTTTGCCCAGGCTATCACGGCGGCGCGGGCGTGAAACCAGCGCAAAATGATTGTCAGCACCGCCCCCGCGGCCTAGCCTCTGGCCCATGCGTCGCCTGGGGTTGATCCTGCTGTTGCTGCTGCTGGCCGCCGGCCTGTGGTGGAACCGTGTTGCGGTGGGGGAGCGCCTCTATGCCCGCGCCGCCGCGTCGCGGGCGGATCGTGATGCCCTGCGCGATCCCGGCGATGGCCTGACGCTGCTGTTCTGCGGCACCGGCACGCCGCTGCCCGATCCCGATCGCGCCGAATCCTGCCTGGCCGTGCTGGCCGGGCCCAATCTGATCCTGATCGATGCCGGCGATGGCGCGGTGCGCAAGCTGGCGGGCAAGGGCGTGCGGCTGGGCGGGCTGGATGCCGTGCTGCTCACCCATCTGCACAGCGATCATGTCGAGGGCCTGGCCCCGGCGCTGCTGCTGCGCTGGACCGGCAGTGCCGCGCGCACGCCGCTGCCGCTGATCGGCCCGCCGGGCACGGCGCAGGTGGCGCAGGGGTATAACCTGATGCTGGCCGCCGATGCGCGTTACCGCACCGCCCATCATGGCGAAGCGATTGCCCCCACCGGCGGCGGCGTCTTTGCCGGGCGCGATGCGGCGCCGGGCGTGGTGTGGAACGCCGCTGGCCTGCTGATCACCGCCTTTGCCGTGAACCATGCGCCGGTGGCCCCGGCCTGGGGCTATCGCATCGCCTACAAGGGCCGGGTGGCGGTGGTGAGCGGCGACACCGCCGCCAGCGCCGCCGTGGCGCAGGCCGCCCGGGGTGCCGATCTGCTGATCCACGAAGCGTTGCAGCCCGGGCTGGTGGCCGGCATCACGCGCGGGCTGGCGGCCAGCGGCCAGGCCCGCACCGCCCAGATCACGCGGGACATACTGAATTATCACACCACGCCCGAACAGGCCGCCGATCTGGCCGCCCGCGCCGGCGTGCGCGAACTGGTGCTCACCCATATCGCGCCGCCGTTGCCCAGCCGGCTGTTCCACCCCGCCTTTCTGGGCGATGCGCCCAGCCGCTTTGCCGGGCCGATCCGCCTTGCCGATGATGGGCTGCGGCTGTTCCTGCCGGCCGGCAGCACCCGGATCGAGGCTGGCAAATTGTGAGGCGGCACCTGGCCGCCCTGCTGCTGGCCAGCGCGCTGGTGCCGGCCCCGGCGCTGGCGCTGAAACCACCGCCGCCCAACATCGTGCTGATCATCGCCGATGATTGGGGCTTTTCCGATCCCGGCAGTTACGGCAGCGAAATGGCCACCCCCACCATCGATGCGCTGGCGCGGCGCGGCACGCGCTTTGCCAATTTCCATGTGGCGGCCAGCTGTTCGCCCACCCGCGCCATGCTGCTGACCGGCGTGAACGCCCACAGGGCCGGGCTGGGCAACATGCCCGAAACCATCCCGCCCGACCATGCGGGCAAGCCCGGTTACAACGCCGTGCTGGCCCCTGGCGTGCGCACGCTGGCGCAGCGGCTGCACCGGTCGGGCTATGCCACGCTCTATGCCGGCAAATGGCATCTGGGCCATGATGCGGCCGATCTGCCCACCGCGCGCGGCTGGGATCATGCCCTTGCCCTGTCGCAATCGGGGGCCGACAACTGGGAAAACAAGCCCAACCGCCTGCTGTATGAACGGGCGGACTGGACGCGCGACGGCAAGACGGCGCGGCTGCCCCGGCGCTTCTATTCCTCCACCCTGATCGTCGATGAAGCCATTGCCCAGGTTGGCGCGGTCAAGGATCGGCCGTTCTTCCTGACACTGGGGTTTCTGGCCAATCACATCCCGGTGCAGGCCAGCGATGCCGATATCGCCCGCTACCGGGGCCGTTATGATGCCGGCTGGACGGCGCTGCGCAGCGACAGGGCGGCCGGCGTGGCGCGCGCCGGCCTGCTGCCCGCCATCACGCCCGCCGCAATGGACACCACCCGCAGTTGGCCGGCGCGTGATGCGGCGCAGCGGGCGCGCTGGGCGCGGGCGATGGAAGCCTATGGCGGCATGGCCACCGCCATGGACCGCGAGCTGGGCCGGCTGATCGCCCATCTCAAGGCCAGCGGCCAGTATGACAACACCGTGTTCGTCTTCACATCCGACAATGGCGCGGAAGCCACCAATCCCGAAGCCAACCGCTTCACCACCGTCAACGCGCATCTGCAATATGACATGGCCGCCGAACATCAGGGCCAGCCGGGCAGTTTCACCTATATCGGCGCCAGCTGGGCCAGTGCCGCGGTCAGCCCGCTGCGCGGATACAAGTTCAGCGCCTGGGAAGGCGGCGTGCGGGTGCCGTTCATCGTCACCCTGCCGCCGGCGATGCGCGCGGCGCGCGGGGCCGTGGCCAGTGCGCCGGCCCATGCCGTCGATCTGGCCCCCACATTGCTCGATCTGGCCGGCGTGGCGGCGCGCGACGGGCTGGAAGGCCGCTCGCTGCTGCCGGCGCTGGACGATCCGGCCGCCGTGATCCACCCGGAGAATGAAGCCATCGGCTATGAACTGTCGGGCAATGCCGTGCTGTATCAGGGCCGGTTCAAGCTGGTGAGGAATCTGCCGCCCTATGGCGACGGCGCCTGGCACCTGCACGACATCATGGCCGATCCGGGCGAACAGCGCGATCTGGCCGGCAGCGATCCGGCACGCCTGGCCGCCATGCAGGCCGGCTGGGCAGCCTGGGCCAGGGCCAACCAGGTGCTGCCGATGCCGGCCGGATACAGCGCGCCGCAACAGATTCAGGACAATGCCACCCGCAATCTACTGCCCGGCCGGGTGGCGCCGTTGCTGGCCAGCCTGTGGCTGCTGGCCGTGGGGCTGTGGGTGGGCCGGCGCTGGCGGCGCGCTCAGGCTGGATCGAACGGCTGACGCCCCGGCGCTGATCCGTGACGATCCGGCATTGCGGCCATCCATGCCCGCTTGCCGCGGTTGCCAGGCCGGGCCGCCCCCACCGGGAACGGCCCGACCCCTGCACGAATGACGTGCGCCCGCCCAGGCTCACTTCACCTTGGCGAAATCCTGATAGTTGATGCCCAGCTGTTCCAGATAGCTCTTGTACTTGGTGGCATCATAATAGAACGGCATCTGCAGCGGCCGCATCTTGCTCATGATGTCGGTGTTCAGGTGGATGGCCGGCTTGTCCTCTGGGGTGAGCAGCGGATCATATTTGTCGCTCTTGAACTGCACATCCTGCTGCCATTGCTTGGCGTCCGCGATGATCTTGGGCGTGGTGAGCAGATCGAGCACGGTCATCGCCACCACCTTTGCGCCCACCATCACGCCCTTGTGGGCAATCGGCGTGGCCATGGCGATGGCCGATTGGCGGTTGTGGCCGATGGCGTTGGGGATGTTGGATGGGTAGCGGATGGTGATGGTGGGCACCGTCCACATGATGTCGCCGATATCGTCCGACCCGCCGCCCATCGACGCGCCGCGCGTATCGGGGGTGGACAGCGGCGCGATGGTGGTGGTCAGCGGTTCCAGCTTCACGCCATTGGCCTGCTGCATGGCCTTGGCAAAGCCCTGGTCGGCGGCATCCCACACCGGCAGGCCGACGGCCTTGATGTTGGCATACATGGCTTCGGCCAGCGGCTTGTTGCCATAATTGGGCGCGGCATAGCCCAGTGTGCGCTGGGTCACCGTGGTGTCGGTGGCCATGGCGGCGGCCTTGGAGATGCGGTTGCCGATTTCATACAGGCCGCGGATGGAGCTGAACTTGTTCTCGCGGAAATAATACCAGACGCTGGCCTTTTCCGGCACGATGTTGGGCTGGCCGCCGCCTTCGGTGATGACATAATGGCTGCGCTGGGTGACGGGCAGATGCTCGCGCCGCATGTTCCAGGCGACGTTCATCAACTCGACCGCATCCAGGGCGCTGCGGCCATCCCATGGCTGGCCGGCAGCGTGGGCGGTCTTGCCCTTGAACGTGTATTCCACGCTGACCATGCCGTTGTTGCCGGCCGGGCCCCAGCCGGTGCCCAGATCGCGGCCGACGTGGGCAAAGATGCTGGCATCGACATCCTTGAACATGCCGGCGCGCACATAATAGGCCTTGGTGGCCAGCAGTTCCTCGGCCACGCCGGGCCACAGCATCAGCGTGCCCTTGATGCCGTTCTTCTCCATGATCTGCTTGGCCGCCAGCGCCGCCACGATCATCATCGGCATGCCGCTGTTGTGGCCTTCGCCGTGGCCGGGGCCACCTTCCACCATCGGCTTCATGTCAACCACGCCGGGATATTGCGACAGGCCCAGCAGGCCATCGATATCGCTGCCCAGCGCGATCTTGGGGCCGGGGCCGTTGGACCAGGTGGCGGTGAAGGCGGTGGGGATGCCGGCGGCGCCGCGCACCACGGTGAAGCCGTTCTTTTCCAGGATGCCGGTCAGATATTCGCTGGTCTTGAATTCCTGAAAGCCGGGTTCGGCAAAGCTGAACACCGTATCGACCATTTCCTGCGCCAGCTTGGCCTGCGCATCGATCAGCGCGGCGGTTTCCTTCTTCTGCGCCGGCGTGGTCAGCGCCAGCGCCGGCCCCGCCACCATGGTTGCGGCCAACAGCGCCGCGATTGCCTTGCCCTTCATGAACTTGCCCCCCTTGGCTTGATCAATATTCGAACCGCACGCCCATGCGATAGACGCGGCCCAGCACATCATACAGGCCACGGTTGGTCATGGGATAGGCCGGCGTGTTGTTGCCGGTCGGGCCGTTGCCCACCAGCACCGGATCGCTGTTCAACAGGTTCCTGACATAGAGGAACAGATCGGCCTTGGATCCGCCCAGCTTCACCTTCTTGGTGACGGAGGCATCCATATACCATTGGCCGGAAATGCGGTTGGTGTTGATGGTGCGGTTGGCGGCGGTGGAGGCCGGGCAGCCGCTGGTGCATTCGAAGAAATTATTGTTGTAGACGCCGTCGCTGAAACCGCGACCGGTCAGGTTGAAGCTCCAGCTGTCGATCTCGTAATTGGCGGTCAGCCGGTAATTCCAGCTGGGCACGCCATCGCCCTGGTTCTTGCCGGCAACATCTTCGGGCACATCGATGCCGTTGTTGAAGATATTGTCGATATAATGGCTGGCCAGCGCGCGCAGCGTTGCCTTGCCGCCGCCCAGATCAAAGCGATAGCTGGCCTCGATATCGATCCCGCGCACCTTCACATTGGCAAAGTTGAACGGCACCAGCCGGATGCCGGTGATCACGCTGCTGGCGGCCACCGGGCCGTTGAAGGTGATGAACGGGCAGATATCGGCGCGGTTCTGTTCAAGGCACAGGGTGGTGATGGTCTGCGCCGAAATCGTGCCGATCGCGCCGCCCAGGTTGATGTCGAAATAATCCACCGATGCGGCAAAGCCGGGCAGGAAGCTGGGGGTGAACACGCCGCCCACGCCCCAGGTCATCGCCACTTCCGGTTTCAGCGCGGTGTTGCCGGTGGTCTGTTCCAGGAACTGATCGGCGCGCTGGCCGCCGCCGGGCAACGGCACGTTCACCGTGTTGGTGCGGGCGGTGCCGGGCGCGAACAGTTCGGCCAGGTTGGGGGCGCGGATGTCGCGGCTGCGCACCACGCGCAGCTTCACATCGTCGATCACCTGCCAGGTCGCGCCCAGTTTCCACGTGGTCACGCCGCCGCTGGTGGAATAATCGGTGCGGCGCACCGCCCCGTTGAAATCCAGCCCCTTGGCCAGCGGCACCACGGTTTCGGCAAAGACTTCCTTCACGTCGAAGCTGCCGCGGGTGACCAGATAATTGCCATAGAGCCAGCCGGAATTGAACTGCGGATCGACAAAGCCGTTCACGCGTTCACGCCGATATTCGCCGCCGAACGCGAACGAAACCTCGCCGGCCCAGGTTTCGAACAGATCGTTGGTGGAGAGACTGAGCGCCGCCACATCCTGGCGCAGCGTCTGGAAACGTTGCGGCTGGGCACCATTGTTGAACACATAATCGATGGCGGCCTGGGTCACGCCGCCGATGCCGATCCGGTTCAAGGGCACGCAGCCATTGGTGGGCGCGGTGAGGGTGGAGCGGCAGACGATGGTGCCGGCCGGAATGCCGGCGGCATTGCCAACCGGCGCGCGCACCGCATCCTGCGCCAGCGCCACGCGATCATTGCGCCAGGTGTTGGTGAGCAGTTCGTTGGTGCGCGCGATGCCGGCCTGATAATAGGCGCTGTATTTCCAGGCACCCTTGCCGATCTCGAACTCGCCATCGGCGCCGGCGACAAAGCGATACACCTCGCGGCTGTTGTTGGAACCGGCGGCCGGGAAGCCGGCGTTGCTGGTGCCGATCGAGATGTTGCTGAGATTCAGCGTCATCATCTGCGTCACCAGCGCGGTGGGCAGGAAGGCATTGTCGCGCTGGATCGTCACCCCCACCGACGGCGTCTGCTGATAGAAGCTGCGGCCGTTGTAGCCGGAGAAGCTGTATTGCACGAACGGCACGAAGGCCCGGCTCACCTCGTAACTCAGCCGGCCAAAGAGGTTGCCGCGTTCTTCGTGCGGCGCCAGGCTGTTGGTGCTCCAATGGCCGGCGCGGCTGATCAGATAATCGCCGCCCACCATCCACTGGCCGCGATTGGGGCCATAGGTAAACTGGTTCAGGCTGGCCTGCCCATTGGTGATCGGGCCGAAATAGGTGCCACGCAGCGGGCCGGTGTTGATGATGCCGCCCGGCGTGAACTGGTGGGTGCCGATGCCGGCCTGCACCAGCCGTTCGGGCTGGCCATTGCCGGCGACGAAGGCCGGGTTGTCGATCTGGAAGAAGCCCGATTCCTGCCAGGGCCGATCATAGGTGTCGATGCCCTTTTGGGTGAAATAATCCCCGGCCAGCAGCACCTTGCCGCGGCCATCGGCAAAATCGAAGCCGCTGGTGATGCGGAATGTGTGGTTGGGCGCATCGCCATAATCGGTGATGCCGAATTCATATTCGGCGCGCAGGCCCTTGAAATCGCGGTTGAGGGAGAAGTTCACCACCCCGCCCACCGCATCGGAACCATAGGCCGAAGACGCGCCGCCCGTCACCACTTCCACGCCCTTGATCAGGCCCTGCGGCACCGTCTGCGTATCGACAAAGCCCACCGGGGTGGAGGCGACGGAGCGTTGTCCGTCGATCAGCACCAGGGTGCGCGCCGCACCCAGCGAGCGCAGGTTGACCGTGGCAATGCCGGCCTGGCCGTTGGACAACGATCCGGAGTTGGTGGACGAGCTTTGCGAGCCGCGCACCGCCGGCAGCGTGTTGACATAATCGCCGATATTGGCCTGCGGTTCGGCCTTCAGTTCGGCTTCGGAAACGACGGACACCGGGATCGGGCTGTCATAGCCGGTGCGGCTGATGCGGCTGCCGGTGACGGTGATCACCGCGGCCTCTTCCTCTTCGGTGGCGGCCGGATCGGCCGCGGCGGTGGCGGGCTGCGCCCGGGCGGCGGCGGGCAGCGCCACGGCACAGGTCGCCACCCCCAGCAACAGCAGGCGGCGCAGATCGGCAGTTCCGGTCATCATCATCAAGGCAACCCCCAATTGGCGCGGCACAAGCCGGCCGCACATGATCCTGCGGCCCTTCCCCTTTGACCAGCGGCTGCCGGCCACGCTCTTGTGTATGAGCGCGCTGCGGAGCGGACGCGGCACGCCTTGCCGGGCCCTGGCGCCCTTGCCCCGACAATCCCCTGCCGGCGCGATTCGGCCACGACCCACCATGACACTGGCATGACAGGCGGGCGGCGCGCTTACGTTGTTTGGCGTAGCCGGCCGGCCCTGCGACGAAGCTGCGCAGCTCCGGGGCTCACAAACCCGGCAGCGGCAGCGCCCTCGCCGGTTCGGCCGGGCCGAACAACAGGGTGCGGGTGATGCCGGCGCGGCGCACATTCACCTGGGTCTGGTGATCGTCATAGCTGTCGCCGAACAGGCTGCCATTGATCAGCAGCTGCGCCGGCCGGCCCTTGAGCCGGCCGACATAGCGCAACTCCACCTTGTCGCCGGTCAGCCGCTGGCCGGCCGGGGCCAGCGCCACGCCGGCGATGCGGAACTGGCGGCCCAGATAGGCAACCAGCGCCGCCATCGCATCGGGATCGTCCAGGCTGGGCTGGGCATCGGGCGCGATATCGACCAGCGCCGGTTCGACATCATGTGCCTGCAAGACATGGGTGACGGCGACGGCGCCCGATTGCGCGTCAATCTCCACCACGGCCAGGCTGCTGTGGCCACGATGCGCCGCGGCCGGGCCGGCGGCCAGCAGCAGGGCTGCCAGCCACCGCGCCCTCACTTGTCGTCCTTCTTCTCGCCGTCCTTCTTCTCGTCCTTCTTGACGGCGCGGGTCTTCAGGCTGTCGGGCGTCACTTCCAGCTCGCTGTCGGCCATGCGGTTGTCGCCGGGGCCGAAATCGTCGCGCACCTTCAGCACCGCCGGCTCGATGCGGCGCGGGAAGGCGTTGTTGCTGCGATCGGCGTCGGCGGTTTCCCACAGCGGGTCCACCTCGGCCGCCTTCAGCACCTTGGGCGTCACATGCTGCCAGGTCACGGCGCGGGAGTTGTAACGCCAGACTTCGGCCGGGATGCGGATGGTTTCGGTGCTGCCGTCCTCATAATCCAGTTTCAGGATCACCGGCATCACCAGCCCGCCGCGGTTGCTGAAGCTGAAATGATAGAAATTGTCCTTGAAGGCCAGCACGGCGGCCTCTTCGGGCTCCAGCTTCTTGGTCAGCCCCTCATAATCCTTGCGGTCCTTGGCGGTCACCGTGAACTTGTCGGTCTCGTCATAGAAATCGCGGGTGGCGGGATCGCGGCTGACCACCGGGGTCTGCGTGTTGCGCGCGATGGTCAAGGGCGTCGGCTCGGCCTTGGCCTTGTCGCGGCCCCAGGCCTTTTCCACCTCGGGATTGCGGGTGTCGAGCCGGGCCTTCACCACCTTGTCGAGGCTGATATCGACATGGTCGGTCGAATAGAACCAGCCGCGCCAGAACCAGTCGAGATCGACGCCCGATGCCTCTTCCATGGTGCGGAAGAAATCATAGGGGGTCGGCCGCTTGAAGCGCCAGCGCCGGGCATATTCCTTGAAGGCAAAATCGAACAGCTCGCGGCCCAGGATGGTCTCGCGCAGGATCACCAGCGCGGTCGCCGGCTTGGCATAGCCATTGTTGCCGAACTGCAGCACGCTTTCGCTGTTGGTCATCAACGGCACCTGATCGCGGCTGACCATATATTCCACGATATCGCGCGGCTCGCCGCGGGCGCGCGGGAACTTGGGATCCCAGCGCCGTTCGGCCTCGAACTCCAGGAAGCTGTTCAGGCCCTCATCCATCCAGGTCCACTGGCGTTCGTCGCTGTTGACGATCATCGGGAACCAGCTGTGGCCGATCTCGTGGATCACCACGCCGATCAGGCCATATTTGGCCCGCTCGGTATAGGTGAGCTGGCCGGTCTTCTTGTCCTTCACCGGACGCGGGCCGTTGAAGGTCATCATCGGATATTCCATCCCGCCCACCGGGCCGTTGATGCTCTGCGCGGTGGGATAGGGATAGGTGAAGGCAAATTCACCATAGACATCGATGGTGTGGGCGATGGACTTGGTGGAATAGGCATCCCAAAGCGGCCGGGCTTCCTTGGGGTAGAAGCTCATCGCCATCACCAGCGGCACCGCCGGATCATTCTGGCGAACACCCATCGCGTCCCACACGAACTTGCGGCTGGAGGCGAAGGCGAAATCGCGGACATTCTGGGCGGTGAAGCGCCAGGTGCGGGTGCCGGTGGGCTTGCCCTTCTCGGCCGCCAGCGCCTCGGCCGGGGTGACGATATAGACCGGTTCCTTCGCAGTGCGGGCCTGCGCCAGCCGGGCGCGCTGCGCGGCCGACAGGATATCGGGATTGGCCAGCACGCCGGTGGCCGACACGACATGATCGGACGGCACGGTGATCGACACATCATAATCGCCGAATTCCAGCGTGAACTCGCCGCTGCCCACGAAGGCCTTGTTGTGCCAGCCCTCATAATCGGAATAGACGGCGGCGCGCGGGAACCACTGCGCGGCCAGGAAGATGCAATTGCCATCCTGATCGGCCCTGGTGAAACATTCATAGCCTGATCGCCCGCCCACCACGCGGGCTTCCGGCATCGGCAGGCTGAAATCGATCTTCACCGTCACGGCGGCGCCACTGGCCAGCGGCGTGGCCAGATCGATGCGCAGCAGCGTGTCGACCACGGTGAATTTCAGCGGCCGGCCGGCGGCATCCGTCACCTTCAGGGCGTTGAAGCCGCCTTCCCATTCCTTGTAGCGCATCGCCTGGCGCACGCCGGTCATGCTGATCTGGCCGCCGGGGGACACGGTTTCGGCCAGCTGGGCGATATGGTCGCGCTTGTAATTCTGATCGAGCAGCAGCCACAGATAGCGCAGCGTGTCGGGGCTGTTGTTGTGATAGCTGATGGTCTCGCTGCCCTGGATCGTGCGCGTCGGCTCGTCCAGCCGGGCGGTGATGCGGTAATCCACCTTCTGCTGCCAGTAACGATGGCCCGGCGCGCCGGCGGCGTTGCGATAATCGGTCGGTGTCGGCCAATCCTCGCCCTCCAGCTGGCGGAACTTGTCGACGAAATCGCCCTTGGTCTGGTTGATCGGGCTGGCGCTTGCCGCCACGCCCATCATGGCCATCACCAACCACAGCACGGCCCGGTGGAAACGCATAGACACCCCATGTCCCCAAATCGAGCGCGTGGTTTGCCCATCTGCGGCGCGCTTGGCAAGCATTTGCATCCTGCGGCATTTGCCCACCACGGGCCTGCGTTGCACGCACCCCGGGAATATGACAATATCCCGCAGATTCGATGTTGGAGGGTATCATGCGCCTGATCGCTGCCGTTGCCACCGTTGCCGCCATGGGCCTGGCCGCCGTGCCCGCCACCGCCTGCGCCTTTGATGGCATGCCCGGTTACAGCCATTATGCCCCGGATGGCACCGATCCCTATGCCGGCGCCTATGCCGAAGCGGCCGCCCGCATCGCCGAACAGCGCCGCCAGGAAGCGATCGAAACCGCCCGGCTGGCCATGCTGAAGCGGCTGGGCATGAAGGATGCGGCCGAAACCACGGTTGCCGCCGCAACCGTCACGGCCAATGCCACCCGCTGACAGCCGCACCGCCGCACCACACAGCCAAGGGCCCCTGGTGGAAACCAGGGGCCTTTCGCATGTGCGTGACGGCCGCACCGTGATGCAGATCGGCGACTGGCAGTTGCAGCCCCGCGCCCATGCCCTGCTGCTGGGCCCATCCGGTTCGGGCAAGACCAGCTTCATCAACATCGCCACCGGCCTGCTCACCCCCAGTCATGGCAGCATCCAGATCGCCGGCCAGCCGATGAGCGCACTGCCGCCCGCCAGCCGCGACGCGCTGCGCCGCCAGACGATCGGGCTGGTGTTCCAGACCCTGCGGCTGATCCCCGCCCTGTCGGTCAGCGCCAATCTGGCGCTGGCGCAGCAACTGGCGCTGGGCCGGGTGGACGCGGCCGAGATCGACCGGCTGATCGCGCGGGTTGGCCTGTCCCACCGCGCCCATGCCCGCCCGCGCCAGCTGTCGCAGGGCGAAGGCCAGCGCGCCGCCATCGCCCGCGCCCTGGCAACCCGCCCGCGCCTGCTGGTGGCCGATGAACCCACCTCGGCGCTGGATGATGCCAATGCCGCGGCGATGATCGATCTGATGTTCGAAACCGCCGATGCCACCGGGGCCACCCTGCTGGTCGCCACCCATGATGGCCGCATCGCCCACCGCTTTGCCAACCGGCTCAATCTGGTGGCGCCGGCATGATCCGGCTCAGCCTTGCCTATCTGCGGGATCGGGCGCTCAATACGGCGCTCAACATCATCCTGCTGGCGCTGGGTGTCGCCAGCCTGGTCATCCTGCTGCTGTTTTCCAGCCAGCTGGAAAACCGCTTCGACAAGGATGCCGCCGGCATCGACATGGTGGTGGGGGCCAAGGGTTCGCCGCTGCAGCTGATCCTGTCATCGGTCTATCATGTCGATATTCCCACCGGCAATGTGCCGCTGGACACGGTGGCGCTGCTGCGCCGCCAGATGGGTGTGGCGCAGGCCATCCCGCTGGCCCTGGGCGACAGTTTCCGCACATTTCGCATCGTTGGCACCGAACCGGCCTATGCCGATCTGATGGGCGCATCACTTGCCGGCGGCCGCCTGTTTGCCGCCCCCATGGAGGCGGTGATCGGGGCCGAGGTGGCGGCGCGCACCGGTGCCGGCCTGGGCCAGCGCTTTGTGGGCGGCCACGGCATGACCGGCGGCGATGATGGCCCCAGGCACGAGGAACAGCCCTTCATCGTGGTCGGCCGGCTGAAACCCACCGGCACGGTGATCGACCGGCTGATCCTGACTCGCATCGAAAGCGTGTGGGCGGTGCACGGCATCGAGGCCCCGCATGACGAGCATGACCATGAAGGCGAAAGCGCCGCAGACCATGAAGCGCACGCCAGCCCGGCCGAGGTGACGGCCGTGCTGGTGCGTTTTGGCAGCCCGATCGCGGCGGTGCGGCTGCCCGGCTTCATCAACCGCCAGACCAATCTGCAATCGGCGGTGCCGGCCGTCGAGGTTTCCCGCCTGCTGGCCCTGGTGGGGGTGGGGCTGGATGCGGTGCGGGCCTTTGCCGTGCTCTTGATGCTCACCGCCGGCCTGTCGATCTTTGTCGCGCTGCTGACCGCGCTGAAGGAGCGGGAGGGCGACATGGCGATGCTGCGGGTGATCGGGGCCAGCCGGCCGGCGATTCTGGGCCAGGTTGCCAGCGAAGGGCTGATCCTGGCCGCCGCCGGCACGGCGCTGGGCCTGGTGCTGGGCCATGGCGTGATCGGGCTGGCCGCCGCCAATTTTGCCCAATTGCAGCAGATGGGCCTGAATGCACTGGCCTTTCACCCCGGCGAAGCGGTGATTGCGGCCGCCGCGCTGGCCATCGGGCTGTTTGCCGCCTTGATTCCGGCGTTCAGGGTGCTGCAATCGGATATTGCCGATACGCTGGCCAACAGCCGCTGATTCGTTGTTCAAGGAGGACGCATGAGCATCCGCATCGCATTTGCCGCCACCGCCGCCACCGCGCTGGTGCTGATCGGCCCGGCCGTGCTGGCCCAGCAGGCCCCGCTGAAACCATCGGAATCGATCTGGAAACCGGCCCCCACCCCGCCCGGCGGCGTGCCGTGGCAGGTGCTGGAAAGCGCCAGCGAAGACCCGCGCGCCGCCAAGGCCGGCACGGTCAAGCCGCTCTATCCGGCCGCGGTGAAGTCGCTAGCCGGCAAGCGGGTGAAGATCAACGGTTACATGCTGCCGCTGGGCAAGGGCGCCAACCAGAGCCATTTCGTGCTGCTGGCCTATCCGCCCGATTGCCCCTTCCACCTCAATCCCGGCCCGCAGCAGTTCATCGAGGTGAAGGTGTCGAGCGCCATTCCGATGAATTATGATGTGCGCACCATCGAAGGCACGCTGGAACTGGCCGGCAGCGATGGCGGCGGCGTGTTCTACAAGATCAGCGACGGGAAAGAGAGTTGAGGCTGACCCTGGCGGCGGCGCTGCTGGCGGCCACCCCGGCCGCCGCCGCGCCGCTGCCGCCGGCTCTTGCCGCCCGCATCGATACCGCGATGCAGGACACGGCCGCCATGCGCAACTGGCCCGGCATCGCCTGGGGCGTGGTGAAACGTGGGCAGGGCCTGGTGCATTATGGCCAGGCCGGGCTGGCCGATGCGACAAGCCGCCGGCCGGTCACCCCCACCACCCGTTTCCGCATCGCCAGCATGACCAAGGCCTTCACGGCGCTGACCATCGAACAGCTGGCCGCCGAAGGCAAATTGCGGCTGGACGACAAGGTGGCAGCGCACGTGCCCGAATTGCGGGGCTGGGGCGATCAACTCACCATCACCGATCTTGTCCACCACATGGCTGGCTTCGTCACCGATGATCCCTGGGGCGATCGCCAGACGCCGCTGCCCGAACCGGAATTCACCGCGCTCCTGCAAGCCGGTGTGCCCTTCACCCGCGCCGCCGGCCTGACCCACGAATATTCCAACCTGGGCTATGCCATATTGGGCCGCATCATCACCAATGTTAGCGGCCGGCCGTTCGAGGCCGAAATCGCCCACCGCCATTTTGGCCCGCTGGGCATGGCGGCGACGACATTCAATCTGGCCGGTGTGCCGGCCGCCAAGATGGCCACCGGCTGGCGCTGGCAGGATAACGGCTGGACGCGCGAGCCCGACATGGGGCCCGGTGCGTTCGGTGCCATGGGCGGCGTGATCACCACCGTGCCGGATTATGCCCGCTGGATCGATCATCTGCTTTCGGCCTGGCCCGCCGCCGCGCCGGGCACGGCCGAACCGCCAACCCGCGCCACCATCCGCCGCCTCACCCGCGGCGAAGGCTCCCCCCGCCGCATGAACCGGCCGGGGGATGGGCTGCCCACCATCTGTTCGGTGGCCGTTGTCTATGGCGGGGGGCTGCGTATCGGTGATGATTGCGACCTCGGCCGGGTGGCCTTCCACGGCGGCGGCTATCCCGGTTATGGCAGCCACATGATCATCGCGCCCGATCGCGGCTGGGGCGTGTTTGTCTTCACCAACCACACCTATGCCGGGCCGTCCGATCTGGCCTGGCAAGCCATGCTGGCCATCCAGCAGGCCGGGCTGATGCCGGCCGATGCCATCCCCGCCTCCCCTGCCCTCACCGCCGCTGCCGCCTTTGCCGGACGGGTGCTGGCCAGCGGGCGGGTGGATGCCGAGCCGGCGCTGCTGGCGGTCAACCTGCTGCTGGATCGCGACGCTGCCCACCGCGCCGCCGAGATCGCCACCGTGAAGGCCCACGCCGGCCGCTGCCCGCCCGCGCCGGCGATCAGCGCCAGCGGCGCGCTCAGCGGCACATTGGTCTGGGCCTGTGCCAACGGCCGGCTCAGCGCCGATCTGCTGCTGGCCCCCACCCAAGATGTGCGGGTGCAGGGGCTGGACTGGCGCTTCGAGGCACAGCGTTAGCCGCGCTGCAACCGCCAGGCCGTTGCCGTATCCGGCTGGCCCGGCGGCAATGGCAGGCCCGCGCTGCGCAGCCAGTCGCCGGAAAAGCGGGTCGCCGCCCGTGTTTCGCCCGGCCGCACCTCGGCCACCTGCCAATCGCCATCGCCGATGAACGGCAGCAGCAGCGGCGCTGCATGGCGTTGCAGCATCATGTCGGTGCGATAGACGATCAGCAGCCAATCATCATCGCCGCCCGCCGCATGCCAGGCCACGCCGTCGCCGGCGGTGCCGGTCCACACGGCGCCGCCGTGCAGCAGGTGGCGATGATCCTTGTAAAAGGCGATCCAGCCGGCCAGCCGCGCCCGTTCACCTGCGTCCAGCCGGGTCAGATCAAATTCCAGCCCCAGATGGCCCTGCATGGCCACCAGCGCCTGGAAGGGCAGCGAAAAGCGCCGGCCGCTGGTGTGGCAGCGTTCGGCGCCGATATGGGCGCCCATCATTTCAGGCGGCAAAAATTGCAGGAAACCGCGTTGCAGGCCGATGCGCAGCCGGGCATCGATGCAGTCGCTGGCCCAGAAGCGCTGCGCCCGCACCGCCATGCCCGCATCGATGCGGCCGCCGCCGCCGGCGCAGGATTCAATCTCCAGCCCCGGAAAGGCGGCGCGCAGCCGGTCCATCAGCGCCCAGCAGGCCGCCACCTGCCGGCCATAGGCGGGCCGGCCCGCCGCATCGCCGGCGGGGGCCAGATCGCGGTTGTGATCCCATTTCAGATACGCAACGCCCAGATCGGCGACCAGCGCCGAAAGGCGGGCGAACAGATGGTCGGTCACATCGGCGCGGGTGAGATCCAGCACCAATTGGTTGCGCGCCGTGGCCAGGGGCCGCCCGGCCAGCTGCAAGGCCCAATCGGGGTGGGCGCGGAACAGGTCGCTGTCCGGGCTCACCATCTCCGGTTCCACCCACAGGCCGAATTCCATGCCCAGGCCGCGCACATGATCGGCCAGCGGTTTCAGGCCGGCAGGATATTTGCGGGCATCGACAAACCAGTCGCCCAGCGAGGTGCGATCATCATCGCGGCCGGCAAACCAGCCATCATCCAGCACGAAGCGTTCCACCCCGATGGCGGCCGCCGCATCGGCCAGCGCCATCATCCGCACCGGATCATGATCGAAATAAAAGCCTTCCCAGCTGTTGATCAGCACGGGGCGTGGGCCGGGGCGCGCACCCGCCCGTTGCCGCACCGCGCCATGGAAATTGCGCGCCACCCCGCCCAGGCCATCGGGCGAGAAACAGGCCAGCACCGCCGGGCTGTCGTGCCGTTCGCCGGGGGCCAGCCGCACCTCGCCGGGGGCCAGCCAGCCGCCCAGCTGCCACTGGCTGCGGCCATCATCCAGCCGCTCGATCAGCTGGCGGTGATTGCCCGACCAGGCCAGCTGCGCCCCCCAGGCCGGCCCGGCGGAATCAGAGCAGCCCGGCCCCAGCACCACCGCACCGGGCACATGGCCATGGCTGGTGATGCCGTGGCGATTTTCGCGCAGCCAGATGCCGTGGCCCAGCGTGTCGGTCTGTTCGGCAAATTCGTTGGTGTGGCGGCCGGTGAAATGGCGCACCGCCAGCGGCTGCGCCGGCAGCGGCAGGGTTGCCGCCGCCAGCCATTGCAGATCGATCACGCCATCACCGATATTGGCCACCGATGTGGTGATCTGCGCCACGTCCGTTGCGGGATCGAGCAGTATCTCCACCAGAATCGCGATCCCGGCCACCGCATCGTGCAGGCGGCAGCTGAGCCGCTGGCCCTGCTGCAGGGCGCTGCAATCGGCCAGGCCCTGGGCAAAATCCCGGCCGGCGCGGTGAGCCAGCAGCGCGCTCTGGCCATACCAGCCCAGCCCGAACGTGGGCACCAGCGTGAACGGCACCGGCACATCCAGCGAGAATGTCGGCACCGGCCGGCCCGATTCCAGCCCCGGCCCGGCCGCGATGGCATCGGGCAGGCGCGCACCCCAGTGCCGCCACACCAGGCCGCTCGCCGCCTGCTCGATCACCAGGCTGCTCTGGCGGCCGTGCAGGGCGAACAGCCGGTTCAATCGGCCCCGAACAGATCGCGGGTGAACACGCGCGGGGCGACATCGGCCAGTTGATCGCTCATCCGGTTGGCCAGGATCACATCGGATTGTGCCTTGAAATCAGCCAGATCGCGAATCACCGGCGATCCGAAGAAATCATCGCTGTCCAGCGCCGGTTCGAACACCACCACCTTGATGCCGCGCGCCTTGATGCGCTTCATGATGCCCTGGATGCTGCTCTGGCGGAAATTGTCGCTGTTGGCCTTCATCACCAGCCGGAACACGCCCACGGTGCGCGGGTTGCGGGCAAAGATCTGCTGGGCCAGGAAATCCTTGCGGGTGGTATTGGCATCGACGATGGCCTGGATCAGATTTTGCGGCACACTGCCATAATTGGCCAGCAACTGCTTGGTATCCTTGGGCAGGCAATAACCGCCATAGCCGAACGACGGGTTGTTGTAATGGCTGCCGATGCGCGGATCGAGGCCAATGCCTTCGATGATCTGGCGCGTGTCCATGCCATGGGCCATGGCGTAACTGTCCAGTTCGTTGAAGAAGGCGACGCGCATGGCCAGGTAGGTGTTGGCAAACAGCTTGATGGCCTCGGCCTCGGCCGGATCGGTGAGCAGCACCGGCACATCGGCCTTTTCGGCGCCGGCCTGCATCAGAGCGGCAAAGGTCTGGCCGATGGTGCCGCGATCGCCCACGATGATGCGCGACGGGTGCAGATTGTCATACAGGGCGCGGCCCTCGCGCAGGAATTCCGGGCTGAACACGATGTTTTCATTGCCCAATTCGCGCCGCACCCGTTCGATGAAGCCCACCGGGATGGTGGATTTCACCACGATCCGGGCGTGCGGGTTGCTGGCCAGCGCCGCCCTGGCCACGCTTTCCACCGATGATGTGTTGAAATGGTTGGTGGCCGGATCATAATCGGTGGGGGTGGCGATCACCACCAGTTCGGCATCGCGGGCTGCGGCGGCCAGATCGGTGGTGGCAACCAGATCCAGGCTGCGCGTGGCCAGAAACTGTTCCAGTTCGGCATCCACGATCGGGCTGCGCCGCGCGTTCACCATGTCCACCCGCGCCGGCATCACGTCCACCGCCGTCACGCTGTGTGCCTGTGCCAGCAGCACCGCGTTGGACAGGCCGACATAACCAAGACCGACAACCGCGATTTTCATGTCCAACTCCGTCTGGCGACCGCCCGGCCGCGCGCGTCTCTCTGGCGCGGAAACGGGCGCGGCGCAATGGCCGACACGCCGTTCAGAACGCCCGGGTGATGCCCACATCCACCCCGGTGCGGGCAAAATCGAACAGGCCCACGGTGGAAAAATTGCGCTCATGGCTCACCCGGATCACCGGTGAAAAACCGCACACCTGCACCTGGCGCAGCGTGATGCCGGCCGCGGTGCGCTGGCTCCACAGGCCGCCGGCCACATAACGCTGGGCATCGGCCGGGTTGCTGGACCCGCTGACCCGGTTCAGGCGATCGGCATAGCTGATGCGCTGGAAACGGTTGACAAAGACATCGCTGGTCGGCGCGCTTTCCACCTGGCTGCGCCCCGTATCAACCACGGTATAGAGCCGGTTGTTGTTGTTGTAGTTGACAACCAGGCTGCTATTGGCCGCCGACAGATTGCCGTAGGTGGCCGGCGCGGTGTTGTTCCCGCTGAATCCGCTGATGCGCACCGCCATGCGGCCGGCGCTGGCCTCATAGAAATCGCTCACCGTGGGTTCGGTCAGGGTGGCGTTGCCGCCAGTGCCGGTGCCGCGCCGGCCGGTGATGGTGCCCACCGCGCGCTGTCCGCCCGGTTCGGCCACCGCAAAGGCGGCGCCCACCTCCTGCGCTTCGGGGCCATAGAATTTGCCATCGATGCTGCCGGTGAAATTGCCGAACTGGAAGAAACCCAACGTGCCGGAAAAGCCATTGCCGCTGGTGATGCGCGCGTCACCCGTGAACGGCTCCCGCGTCGGGACGATGCCGATGGGATCCAGCGTGCCGCTGATCAGCATCAGGCCGTTGTCGAACAGCACCTGCAACGTGCCGCCGCCGGAAATCGCCTGCACCGGCGAAATCACGCCCAGCAGATCGATATCGTAACTGGCCTTGCCGGTGCGCGGCAGCGCGGCGGCCAGCGTGGGAAAGCCATAGGTGAAGGCATCGAAAATGCCATCGACGGTGGCGATGTTTTCGGTGGTGCGCTGCCAGAAACCGGCGCCGACATATTGAAAGGTCAGCCGGCCGCTGGTGCCGGCGCGGGTCAGGGTCAGGCTGTCGGTGGTGTTGCCGTTGCGCCGCACATAGACGGCCGCGCCAGCGCTGCTTTGCGCCGCATCCAGATCGCCGGGCAGGAAGCTGAGGCTGCGCGACCCGGCCGTGACGGTGTAGCCGCCGGTCACCTGGCTGTAGGCGATGGTGACGGTGGCGCGCGCGGCGGTGGCGGTGGCCAGTTCGGTGGTGCGGTTCACGCTCACCGTGCCGGTGGCGGCATCGGTGGGAAAGCTCTGGCTGGCGGTCAACCCGATCAGCGACGTGTTGGTGGGCGTCGGCGTTGGGGTCGGCGTCGGCGTTGGGGTGGGTGTGGGTGTCGGGGTGGGCGTCGGCGTGGGTGTGGGCGTCGGCGTGGGCGTCGGGCTGGGCGCGGGCGGATTGGTGATCACCAGGCCGCCGCCCGATCCGCTGCCGCCGCACGCCGCCACCAGGGCGCTGCTGCCCACCAGCAGGATGATTCGCGCCAGTTTCATGCTGTTCCCCCCCGTGCCCGTGCGCCCGGCCGCCCGCGACATCCAGGGCATGACCAAGCCGCAACGCAGGCAAAGCCCTGTATTTCCTTGCAACAATTTCTTCCGGCACGCGAATCGCCCGGAACCAGTCACTGCAAGGGCGTTGAGGGGGGTGGAGGTTCGCCGGGACCGAACCTCCAGCAACCGCTGGTCGGGGCGAGAGGATTCGAACCTCCGGCCTCTGCCTCCCGAAGACAGCGCTCTACCAGGCTGAGCTACGCCCCGAACCGTGCGCGGAAGCGGCCCTATAGCCGCCGCCCTTGCGCCACGCAACCGCTCAAAGCGCGATTTGCAGCATTTTCGCCACGTCCACGATCTTTTCGCGCGGGGCGCCCGGGCGGGCGGCGGCGATTTCGGCGGCTTCGATCCGCTGCCAGGCGGCGAAATCGCTGGCCTGCACCCCGCGCGCCGCCAGCAGCGCGTCCAGCCCATGCCCGCCGGCCTTGCCCGATGGCGCGATGCCGTCCTCCACCATGGCCGCCACCACGCCAAAGCCATCGGGGCGGTTGGTGCCGATGGTGCCCGATGGCCCGCGCCGCGCCCAGCCGCTGGCATAAAGGCCGGGGCCGATGCGCCCGGCATCATCGCTGGGGAAGCGCCCAAGCCGATCGGCCCAGGCCACGCCGGGAATGGGCGCGGTGCGATAACCGATGCAGGCGATCACCAGCCCGCACGGAATGGCGTGCAGTTCGCCGGTGCCCACCGCCTGGCCCTCTTCCAGCCGGGTGGTTTCCACGATCAGCCGTTCGGCGCGGCCATGGCCTTCCACCGCGACGGGCCGGCGGAAAAATTCGAAATTGATCGTGCCCGGCTTGTCGTTGCGGGGCTGGCCGGCGAAGCTGCGCAGATGCGTCACCATCTTGCGGTGGCCGGGTTCCAGCGCGGCATCATCGGCCAGCGGCGGCAGATCGCCGGGCTTCACCATGGCCTGGGCGCGCACCAGATGGCCCAGCTCCCCGGCTTCCTTGGTGGTGAAACTGGCCTGATGCGGGCCCCTTCTGCCGATGATGTGCACATCGCGCACCGCGCTGCCGGCCAGCGTGGCCAGGGCATGGCCGGCGATATCGGTGGTGGCAAGCTCCTCCACCGTCTTGGCCAGGATGCGCGCGCAATCGATCGCCACATTGCCGTTGCCGATGATGGCGGCGCCATGGTGCGACAGATCCACCGCCAGCCCGGCATGATCGGGGTGGCCATTGTACCAGCCGACAAACGCCGCCGAACCCACCACGCCGGGCAGATCATCGCCGGGGATGCCGACGGGCTTGTCCAGCGGGGCACCCACGGACAGGACGACCGCATCATACAGGCCCAGCAGCTCATCCACCCCCACATCGCGGCCCAGTTCCACATTGCCGATCAGCCTTGTGCCGGGCGCCAGATTGGTCGCCTCATAGCGTTTGGTGACGGCCTTGATCGACTGGTGATCGGGGGCGACGCCGGCGCGGATCAGGCCATAGGGGCTGGGCAGGCGATCGATGATGTCGATCCGCGCATCGGCGCCCCACTGTTTCTGCGCGGCTTCGGCGGTGTAGTAACCGGCCGGGCCGGCGCCAACGATGGCGATGCTGATGGTCAATGCTGCCTCCGGAACATGCTGGGGCGCGGCTTATGCCGGCCGCGCCGTTCCGGTCAAGCAATCCGGCCGATCAGGCGGCAAAGCCAGGCTTTCGCCGCCGCTGCATCGCGCCGAGCAGCCCGAAACCGGCAATCAGCATGGCCCAGCTGGCCGGTTCCGGAATGGCCCCGCCGGGGCCGCCAAGCGGCACATTGGGCAATGCGCCGCTGCCTTCTTCAAAAAAGCCGCCTTGCGCATTGCTCAGGCTCGACAGATGCAGCGAGCCGAACAGACCGTTGAGATCGATGCTGCCGATATTGGTGAAGCCGCTGGGAGCCGCCGCAAGATCATAGACGCGCAGCGAGCCCAGATCGGCCAGCACGGTGCTGAAGCTGCTGTCGGTCTGATACACATTCACCCAATCGGCTTCGGCCTGCTGACCGGCCAGCGTGGTCAGATCATTGTTCACCGTGGCATTCACCGTCATCACGATGGTGCCATAGCTGATCTGATTATATTGCGGGCCATCGGCCGATGTGGTGGTGATGCGGAAGCGGAACACGGTGGGGAGATTGTTGGCCGGATCATCAGGCGCGCCGCCAAACCAACCGCCATTGCGGAAGCTGAGCGTGCCCAGCTTGAACGGATCGCCCACATTCACGCCGGAAAAGCTGCTCGGGGCGAAGCTGATGCTGTTCAGCAGGGTTGGATACAGCGCGGTGCCATCAAAGCCGCGATAGACAAAATCCACGCTGTTGCCGGCCAGCGCCACGTTGGCGGTATACCATCGGGTGCCGTTCACCACGTTGGGATCGATTTGCCGGCCACCGGTGAAGGTGACGGCCGGATTGCCCAGCAGGCTGGCGGTGACCATGTCGATGCCGGCCACCTGCCCGCCCAGAAACCAGGTGGCCGGATCATTGGGCACCGGCCCGGCGGCAATCGGCCCGCGATATTGCTGGAATTCGAAATTGACCGTGCCGGAACCGGCGGCCAGCGCCGGGCCGGCCACAACCGTGGCGGCAAGCCATGCTATCGCCCTGATCATGACTTCACTCCTTCAGACCAGACGAAGACGACGGCGGCGCGCCACCGCGCCGATCAGCCCGAAACCGGCGATCAGCATGGCCCAGCTGGCCGGTTCGGGAATGGCCCCGCCGCCGCCGCCGGGGCCGGGCGGAAATGGCACGCTGGGCAGCGGATCGCTGCTCGCGGTGATGAATCCGCCCACCGGATTGGCAAAGCCGGTGATGCCCAGCGATCCGAACCTGCCCATCAGATCGACACTGCCAACATTGGTGAAGCCGGCCGGGGTCTGGTTGTTGTCATACACGCGGAAGCTGTTCAGGGTGACATCATTTTCCTGATCATAGATCGTCACCCAATCCGCCGCCGCGTCCTTGCCGGCATCGGTGCTGGTGTCGTTGTTGTCGGGCGCATTCACCGTGTGGATCAGCACCAGGTTGCGGGACTGGTTGAATTCCGGCGTGGACGAGGTGGTGGTGACGCGAAAGCCCAATATGGTTGGCGTGTTGAACGCCGATGTCGCCCCGCCGCCAAACCAGGAACCATTCTGGAAGGTGAGCGTGCCCAGCCTGAATTCCTGCCCGGTCGAAACGCCGGAAAAGCTGGCCGGGGTCCAGGTGAAGAGATTTTCAAACGGCGTGCCGGCATCGCTGGCATCAGTGAGCAGGCTGACCGTGGTGGTGGGCGTGCCGGTCAAGGGGAAGGTGCCGCCCGAAATGGTCGCGCCGACAAGGCCGGTGTTGTAGAAGGAGCCCGCCGAAAAACCGGTGGTGCGGCCGGTGGGCTGCGGCGGCCCCAGCGGCGTTGGCGTCACGCCGTTGACCGTGCCGGTGATGGTGATGCCATCGTGAAAGCCCGGATTGGGCGGCAGCACCAGCTCATGCGGGCCAAAGAAATTGGTGAAGCGGAATTCCACCGTGCCCGATCCGGTGGCGGCCACGGCAGGGCCGGCCGCCAGCAACAGGGCGAGGGCGGAAGCAAATATCGGCATGGATTTCATCACATGTCCCCTTGACTGAACGACCCGTGCTGCATCCTCGCGCGGCAACCGCTGCCTGTCATGCCATGAACATGGGATGCGCAGCGCTGGATGCCGGCCTTTACTTGGGCACAACTTGCCATCACACTGGCCAGCGAAAGGCGGCAGCGGCACGGGCATGAGCAACTCGCCAGCACGGATCAGGATCATCCTGGCCGAAGATGATCCGGCCCTGCGCAGCCATCTGGGCAGCGCCATCGCGGCCGAGGCCGACCTGATCCTGATCGGCAGCGCCGCCAATCTGGCCGAAGGGGCAGCGCTGGTGGCGCGCGGCGGTTATGATGTGCTGTTGTGCGATCTGGGCCTGCCCGATGGCAGCGGGATCGATCTGATCCGCCAATCGGCGGCGCGCTGGCCGGATGCCGATGTGCTGGTGGTGACGATGTTCGCCGATCAGGACAAGGTGCTGGCCAGCATCATGGCCGGCGCACGCGGCTATGTGCTGAAGGGCGATGCCATCGCCGACGCGATGGCCGCCATCCGCACCGTGCGCGCCGGCGGTTCGCCGATCAGCCCCACCATCGCCCGCCAGCTGCTGCGCCGCATCCAGCCGGCGCCAGCATCATTGGCACCCCAGCCATCGCCGCTGTCGGATCGCGAACTGGAATTGCTGCGCCTGCTGGCGCGCGGCTTTTCCTATGCCGAATCTGCCGGCCTGCTGGGGCTTTCGGCCCACACGGTCGCCAGCCATGTCAAGAATATCTATCGCAAGCTGGAAGTGAACAGCCGGGCCGAAGCCCTGTATGAAGCCAATGCGCTGGGCCTCATCCAGCCTTAGGCTGATCATCGCGCTGCTGGCGCTGCTGCTGGCGCCGGCGGCCATGGCCAGGCTCACGCCGCTCACCACTGCGCGTGTTGCTGTGGATGGCGGCGTGCCTGGCCTGCGCCCGGCGCCGTGGCTGGCCCCCGTCGCCGCCCGCCGGCTCAGCGCCGAATTCACCCTGGTCTGGGATGGCCGCCCGGTCGCCCTGCTGCTCACCGACATGCGCGAACGCGTGACCGTTTCCCTGAACGGCGTGCCGCTGTTCAGCAACACCACCGGCCCCGCCGATACGGTGCTGGGCTGGAACCACCCCTATCATGTCGTGCTGCCCGCGGCGCTGCTGCGCCCCGGCCCCAACCGGATCCGTGTGGATGTCGCCGCCGATCCGCCCTGGCGGCTGGGCCTGGGGCAAGTGCAGGCCGGCAGCCCGGCCGAAGTGGAGGCCGGCTTTGCCCGCCAGCTGTTCTGGCGCATCGATGGCCCGCGCACCGCCAATGGCAGCCTGCTGCTGCTGGCGCTGCTGGTGCTGATGCTGTGGCGGGCGCGGCGGCGGCAGCCGGAATTGCTGCTGCTGGTGGTGGTGGGCCTGGGCTGGTGGCTGCGCAGCCTGCATTTCCACGTCACCCGCCCGCCCATCGATCCGGCGCTGTTCGCCACGATCAGCCGCGAAAGCGTGTTCATCATCGTGCCGCTCACCTTTTGCTATTGCCTGGAATTCGCCCGCATTCCCCAGGCCCGGCGCTGGCAGCTGGCGCTGCTGGCCAGCGGGCTGGTCGGGCTGGTGCTGCGCCATCTGCTGTTGCGGGCCGGCCTGCCCGATGTGCCCTCGGCGCTGCTGCTGATCATCATGGGGCTGGGCACGGCCGGCGTGCTGGTGCGCGCGGCGTGGCAGCGGCGCGGGCCGGATCAGGCGCTGATCATCGGCGTGGTGGCGCTCAACACCGGCTTTGCCGTGCACGATCTGGGCCGGGTCTATCAGCTTGGCTGGTGGGATGGGGCGGGCTTCTTCTTCCAGCCCTTTGCCGGCATCAGCCTGTTTGCCGCCTTCTTCCTCAGCCTGGGCCGCCAGTTCGTCGCGGCGCTCGATGCCAGCGAAACCAGCAATGTGCGGCTGGAACAGGCGGTGGCCAGCGCCCGCGCCGATCTGGCCGCCAGCGAGGAACGCCGCCGCCGCCTTGAGGTGGAACGCGCCATCGAAGGCGAACGCGAACGGCTGATGCGCGAAATGCACGATGGCATCGGTGCCAATCTGGTGGCCGCCGTGGCCGTGGCCGAACAACAGGGCCAGCCGGCCAGCACCATCGCCCCGCTGCGCCGGGCGCTGGCCGATCTGAAACTCACGGTGGACAGCCTGGATCCGGTCGATGGCGACATGGTGGCGCTGCTCGCCTCGCTGCGCCACCGCATCGCCGGCGATCTGGCCGCCGCCGGCATCGCGGTGGATTGGCAGGTCGCGCCCTGCCCGCCGCTGCCCTGGCTGGATGCCGCCAACGCGCTGCACGTGCTGCGCCTGTTTCAGGAAGCGATCAGCAACGCCATCCAGCACAGCGGCGCGCGCCGAATCGCCATCGGCTGCGCCCCGCGCCAGCAGGGTGATCGGCTGGGCATCGCGGCCTGGGTGGCCGATGATGGCTGCGGCCTGGCACCCGCCGCCGCCGCGGGCCGGGGCCTGGCCCACATGCAGCAGCGCGCCGCCAGCATGCACGGCCGACTGGACATCGCCGCCAGCCCCGGCGCCGGCACCGCCATCACCCTGTGGCTGCCGCTGCGGCGCTGAACCCCCGATTGCGACGGCATGGCCATTGCGCCGCCCTGCCCCACCGCCTATGCCCCTGCCATGACGCCGCAAGACCGTATCCGCAATTTTTCGATCATCGCCCACATCGATCACGGGAAATCCACCCTGGCCGATCGCCTGATCCAGACCACCGGCGGGCTGCAACTGCGCGAGATGTCCGAACAGGTGCTCGACAATATGGACATCGAGAAGGAGCGCGGCATCACCATCAAGGCGCAGACGGTGCGCCTGGATTATCGCGCCGCCGATGGCCTGGATTATGTCCTCAACCTGATGGACACGCCGGGCCATGTCGATTTCGCCTATGAAGTCTCGCGCTCCCTCGCCGCCTGCGAAGGCGCGCTGCTGGTGGTGGATGCGGCCCAGGGCGTCGAGGCGCAGACTTTGGCCAACGTCTATCAATCGATCGAGCATGATCATGAAATCGTGCCGGTGATCAACAAGATCGATCTGCCCTCGGCCGAGCCGGAAAAGGTGAAGCAGGAGATCGAGGACATCATCGGCCTCGATGCCTCGGGCGCCGTGCTGGCCAGCGCCAAATCCGGCATCGGCATCACCGATATACTGGAAGCCATCGTCACGCGCATCCCGCCGCCCAAGGGCGATCCGCAACTGCCGCTCAAAGCCATGCTGGTGGACAGCTGGTATGATCCCTATCTGGGCGTCGTCATCCTGATCCGCGTGATCGACGGCACCATCCGCAAGGGCCAGCAGATCAAGTTCATGGCCGCCGACAGCATGCACCTGGTTGACCGGGTGGGCGCCTTCCGGCCCAAGATCGAACAATTCGCCGAACTCGGCCCCGGCGAAATCGGCTTCATCACCGCCCAGATCAAGGAAGTGGCCCAGGCCCGTGTGGGCGACACCATCACCGATGCCAGGCGCCCCGCCAACGAACCGCTGCCCGGCTTCAGGCAAGTGCAGCCGGTGGTGTTCTGCGGCCTGTTCCCCACCGATGCCGCCGATTTCGAGAAACTGCGCGACAGCATCGCCAAGCTGCGGCTGAACGATGCCAGCTTCAGCTTTGAAATGGAAACCAGCGCCGCGCTGGGCTTCGGATTCCGCTGCGGCTTCCTGGGGCTGCTCCACCTGGAAATCATCCAGGAACGGCTGAGCCGCGAATATGATCTGGATCTGATCACTACCGCGCCATCGGTGGTCTACAACATCATGCTGCGCGATGGTTCGGCCATCGAACTGCACAACCCGGCCGACATGCCCGATCCGTCGTCCATCCTGCAGATCGACGAACCCTGGATCGAAGCCACCATCTATGTGCCCGATGAATATCTCGGCTCCATCCTGAAACTCTGTCAGGACAGGCGGGGCATCCAGAAGAATCTCACCTATGTCGGCGGCCGCGCCCAGGTCACCTATGATCTGCCGCTGAACGAAGTGGTGTTCGATTTCTATGACCGGCTGAAATCCATCTCCCGCGGCTATGCCAGTTTCGATTATCACCAGATCGGCCACCGCGAAGGCGATCTGGTGAAGATGTCGATCATGGTCAACAGCGAGCCGGTGGACGCCCTGTCGATGATCGTCCACCGCAGCGCGGCGGAAGCCCGCGGCCGCCACATGTGCGAACGCATGAAGGACCTGATCCCCCGCCACCTGTTCAAGATCCCGATCCAAGCGGCGATTGGCGGAAAAGTCATCGCCCGCGAAACCATCGCCGCCCTGCGCAAGGACGTCACCGCCAAATGCTACGGCGGCGACGCCAGCCGCAAACGCAAGCTGCTGGACAAGCAGAAGGAAGGCAAGAAGCGGATGCGGCAATATGGGAATGTGGACATCCCGCAGGAAGCGTTCATCGCCGCGCTGCGGATGGGGGATGATGGATGAGGTCTTGAACCGCGACGGCGTTTTGCGTCCGACGGATCGCTCTTCGCAAATTATGCGACCGCCTTCACAGTCGTTTCAAGTCTGCGCTTTGCTTTGGCGTGGTGCTCACATAAACACAGATCAGCCAGGATAGCCGGAACGTCCATTTTGCGCCGGCACCATTGCCTGAGGAGCTGGATGCAGTTCAACCGATCAGAACTGAATGATTCCGCTGTCTCGCTCGCGCGTTCCCCCGCGGTGGATGACAGCTGCATCGGCCGGAACTACTTGATCGAGGAAAATGTCACCGATCAACGGCGAAGCGTCGTGGAGGGGTATGAACCGCTCGCGATCGATGTCCGCGAGGTGGTGAACAGTTATTTCCGCGACAGCGTGCAGGGGGTGCAACGCGGTCACCTCTCATCGACGTTCGATGAAACCATCAACCATCAGGCGTTGCTGCCGGTCTCTGTTGAACCAACGCAAAAGATCATCCGCCTTGAACGGATCGATCGCCATCTGGAGCCAATCGGAGGGCTTGATTTCATGAGCCTGACCAAAGCGCTCCAAGACAATGATCGGCACAGGCTGGCCGCACTCGCCGATCAATTTCTGAATTATGGCGGTGAACGGCCTGCGTTTTCTGCGTTCAAGAGTGAAGTTTCCGATGATCTGAATAGCGTGGATTTGCTGCCGCGAATAATCGATCGGCTTGGATTATATCATCATTATCCCTTTGTTTCAGGCAAACCATACCGCTTTGCACTCATGGAATATACGGCGGCGGAGGTGATCGATCAGGCCAAGAAGAAGAACATGAATCGTTGTTTTGCCCTGGCCACCGTGCTGGAATGTCAGAACAACCCGGCCTTCTTTCCGGTGCCGCGTGCGACGAGCCACGGCTTCACCGTTGACCTGCGCGAACGCAATCCAGCGCAGCCAAGCGTACGAGAGATGCTCCACATCCGCTTCGATTATTCCTGGCGGCATATCAAGCGGATCGCCGAATGGACGGGAGCCGACACGCCTGATATCGTCGCCGCGCGCGATCGCCACCTTGCCACATTGCGAACAGCAACAGGGTGCGCAGATTTTGGCGACGTCGGGGTCTGATCATGGCAATGTCGCCTGCCTTGGAACAATGGAAAGCCCGCTTGCGGGCGGACGGCACGGCCGCCCTTCGCGCCATCCTGAACGGCACCGCATCACTGGGGCAGATGTCGGCCGCAGAACCGGAAGACGCCATCGATGCAATTCTTGCTTCAGAAGAGCAGGGTTCTGATCTGGTTGACCATTTTGACCAAGCCTGTTCCGATTTGCTGGAAGAATATCGCTCAACGCTGCTGGAACAAAAGGATCGGGCTTTTCGGATTGAATTGAGCCGGTTCACAAGCTTCATCGCGATGATTCGGCGCATATTGCCGAAGCAGACGATCATCAGACTGCATCGAGAATATATCATCTGGAACGGTTTCTTCGAAAATTTCGTCGTCGATCGCGGCCTTGATCTGCGTCGCGAATATTTTCGAATTCTTGCCCTCAGCCAGGACCTGGCGGCCGAGGGTGGCTTGCAGGCGCGGCGGTTGATGCCGTTGTGGCTGTCGATCTGCGCGGAAAGCGGCGAATTTGGCCGCTATGATCCCAGCTATCTGCGGGTGGCCCTCATGGGCCTGCGACGGCTCCCGCTGGGTGATGCGTTCGATGCCAACGAGGATTTTGCCCTGCAAGGGCTTGCCCGCTGGGCGGTGACGCAACGGCCCCTCGAACCCGCCTTTGAACGCGAATGGCGCATTCTTGAAGGCGATTTTCCGAGATCATATGACTTCTGGCAGGATCGCGTTCAGGCCGCGATCGTGGCGGCTGAAACCGAATTGTCGGAACGCACCCACCAAGCGGAGACAAGCTTTCCGATCGCAGACTGGTGGCGAAAGGATGTGGACATCGATCCCAGAGACAGATCGTCGCGTGGTGGCGCCGCTAAAGAACCTCCACCGCGCGAAGAGCGCGAAGCGATCCTGAGGGATATCGGCAACGCTTTGGAAAGCCTGCGCCCCAGGATCAACACTCTGATGACCAAGCACAGGCACTATGCCGACAAGACCGGAGACGTGTTTTACCTGGTGCGGACAGCCTGCAATATCGGCATGAACTTGCTTCGCAAGGGATTGCCATCTGAAAAGGCAAGCAGAGGCATTGATGCAGCATCGCTGGCAAAACTTGCCCTGGATTATTTTGCAGAACATATTGCGGCATGGTCGCTGTTGCGTGATGCGCTGGCAGCATCTGGTCGCATTGCGGACGCGGAACTTGTTGGCTGGGAAGCCATCCGGCGCTTTCCGGAGGATGTGCAGTTTCGGACCCAGCTCGCAACAGTGCTGGTGACATATGCCGGCAAAACAGAGGAAGCCGCTGCACTTTTGGGTGAAACAACGGCACTATTCCCCCTTGATCCGTTTGCGCGCACCCAACTCGCAACGTTGCTGGCAACGAGGATGGGCAAAGCCGAAAAGGCCATGGCGCTGCTGTTGGACACGAAGGCCCTGTTTCCCACGGACGCTTATGTGCGAACGCAACTTGCGACCGTGCTTGCCGATGATCTGCGCCGCACTGCAGATGCACGCGCCGTGCTTGAAGGCGCGATTGCGGATGGCCTGGACGATAACACAATCCAATCCTTGCTGCACAAGCTTGACCAAGGCCGCACGCTTCGCCGCAAAGCGTCGCCACGGGCGGCGATCCCAGACACGAGCCACCTGAACCTGGCAACAGCCATTGCCCGTCGCCAGCTTTTTCTGTTTGAAGCTAGGATTTCATCCACGGCTGAATTGCACGCGGTGCTGAATCAACTGCCAAAAGACAGCTACACGACCTATGTCTCCCAACGGGCCGGGCTGTCTGACATGCCGTTCAAGACCAATTTTGCCCTTGCCTTTGATGCCGCGTTGCAGTTGGCCGAGCCGTCAGCATTGCGGGCGCTGGTGGCGTCGGTGCGGCCGATGGAACGGGCAATAGTCGAAAAGGCAGTTGCCTTGAGCGAAGGCAGGGTCGTGCTGTTCAGGGATGTCTTTGCGGAAGGGGCGCGCAATGAGCGCGCCCAGCGCCTGGAAGAGACGCTGGCGCAGTCGGGCGGACGTGAAGATCGCCAAACTGTGCTGCTGCGGGATTTCGTGGCATCGACGCTGGTGACCAGCCTTGCCTCCTTGCAGGCCGCCTGAAACAGCCGCGCCCTCCCCCCTACAACAACCCCAGCGCCAGCAAATCCCGCGCCAGGGCGGCGGGCAGCGCCGTGGCGGCATCGGCACCTTCCGCCAGATCGGCGGGTGCATCGGCGGCGGCGAGGTAGCGCCAGCCCTGGTGGGCGCGGTGGGGTTTGGGCTGCACCGGCACCGGGCCGGGGGCCAGGGTGATGGCGCATTTGCGGCCCCAGGGCGTGTCGGCCATGTCAATTGCCAGGATGGTCTGGCGCGCCACCAGCTTGTGGCCGATGATCCAGAAGATCGATCCGCCGATCAGTTCATCGGCCCGCCGCGGCATCAGCCGGGTGTGGGCGCCGGCACGGCCTTCGCCCCACCAATGTGCCTGCCGGGCCGCCAACGTGTCGATATCCGGGCAGCCGGCGGCCACTTTCGTCAAGTGCAGGGTCATTGCAGATTGGCAACGCCCACCATTGCGGCCAGGCCCAGAAAGCCCAGGAAGCCCATGGTATCGGTGGTCATGGTGACAAAGATGGAGCTGGCCACCGCCGGATCGGTGCGCATCCGGGTGAGTGCCAGCGGCACCAGCACCCCGGCCAGCCCGGCGATCATGATGTTGAACAGCGCGGCCGCGGCAATCACCGCGCCCAGATTGGCGCTGTTGAACAAGATGCCCACGCCCAGCCCCAGCAGGGCCGCGATGGTGAGGCCGTTCAGCATGGCCACGCGCACTTCGCGCCAGATGGTGCGGCGCGTGTTGCTTTCGGTCAGCTGCTTGGTGGCGATGGCGCGCACCGCCACCGCCATCGTCTGCGTGCCGGCATTGCCGCCGATGCTGGCCACGATGGGGGTGAGCGCAGCCAGCGTGACCAGTTTTTCGATCGTGGGTTCAAACAGCGCGATCACGCTGGAGGAGATCATCGCCGTGCCCAGATTGGCCGCCAGCCAGCGCACCCGCGCCTTGTAGCTTTCCACCACCGGTTCGTTGATGTCGCCATCGCCGGCGCCCGACAGTTTCAGCGCATCCTCACCGGCTTCGGCCTGGATGATGTGCACCACATCGTCCACGGTGATCACGCCCACCAGCTTGCCCCAGGCATCCACCACGGCGGCCGAAATCAGCGCATATTTCTGGAATTGCAGCGCCACTTCCTCCTGGTCCATCGTCACCGGAATCAGCGTCTGCTCGCGCTTCATCACATCGGCCACCATCAGATCGGGCGGCGCGGTGAGCAGCCAGCTCAGCCGCATGGTGCCCACCGGGCGGCCGGCGGCATCGATCACGAAGATTTCCCAGAAATCGGTGGCCGGATCGATGCTGGCGCGGATGCGATCGATCACGGCGCCCACGCTGATATCCTCGGCCACCGCCACCAGCTCGCGCTGCATCAGGCGGCCGGCGGATTCTTCCGGGTAATTCAGCGCGGCTTCGATATCGGCGCGGTCTTCGGGGGCCAGGGCGCGCAGCACGGCGCGCTGGTCATCGGCCTCCAGATCCTCGATGACGGCCACGGCATCATCGGTGTCCAGCTGGGTGACAACCTCGGCCACCTCGCCGGGGGACAGCGCCTCCAGCACATCCTCGCGGACATAATCATCCAGCTCGGCAATCACCTCGGCGTTCAGCAGATCGCCCAGCGCATCGGCCAGCGGCGCGCGCGCATCCACGGCAAAGGCGGCAAACAGATCGGCCACATCGGCCGGGTGCAGCGGGCTGACCAGCGCGCGCACCGCATCATCGTCGCCGCTGTCCAGCACGGCGGCAACCTCGGCCACGAAGGCCCGGCTCAGCCGGCCTGCCTCCAGCGCGTCCGGGGCGTCATCCCCCCGGGGATCAAGGCGCAGATCCTCACTCATTGCCGGGCGTTATACGCCCCGCAGCGTCAAGCGCCAGTGCGGCGCTGTGCCCGCCACGCCCGCACCGCCCGGCCCATGTGGGCGCGGCGCAAACCACGCCCGGCCATGATGCGTTTCAGATCGATGGCGCTGTCGAAATTCTGCAGCTGCCAGTGATAATAATTCACATATTCCAGCCAGGCCAGCAGCGTGAGGGCCGCCGCCGCGATGCTGCGCGGCGGCCAGCCAGCGGAGGCGATGGCGTGGCCGCTGGCCAGTGTGGCAGCGGCCAGCAGCAGCAGGGACGGGATTTCCGCCCGGGCGCAAAAGGCGACCAGCCGCGTCGCCAGTGCCGCCTGCCCATCCAGCCGGGCCAGCGCCAGCCGCCACGCCGCGGTGCCCACGATCAACAGGAAGGAACAGGCCGCAGCGCCCAGCACCGCGGCCAGATCGGGCCAATCGCCGGCATACCAGACCAGCGCGCCGGCAAACAGCGGCAGCGCCAGCACATTGCCGGCCTCCATCTTCCAGTAACTGGCCAGATGCTGGCGCAGGGCGGCCGGATCGCGGCCGGCAAAGCGGGGAGTGGTCATGGCCGGGCCATAGCAAATTCGTGGCCGCCGGGCACGGTGGAAAATTTCCACCCGCCGGCTATGGTGCATCATGGCCCGGTGGCATTTTCCCAGTTCGGCACCGCTGTATGTGGCGGCTGGCCTGTGCGTGCTGGCGATCATCACCGCCTGGCCCGAACCGCTGGCCGGCGGCTGGCAATGGGCCACGGCGGTTGCGGCCATGCTGGGCGGCGCGGCATCGCTGCCGTTCTGGCAGGCCGCCGGGCAGGCGCAGCGCCGGCAGGGCAAGCACCCGGCCGGCGGGGCGGCCACCGCCGCGCTGGCCGGCATGCTGGTGGCCGGCACGCTGCTGCACCTGGCCAATGCCACCATGCCGGGCAGCCCGGCGCGCGAAGCCGTGCTGATGGTGACCGACAAATATGTGACGCGAGGTCGGCGCGGACGCACCAGCCATCATGTTCGCACCACGCCGGTGCCGGGCATGGCGGCGCAAAGCGGCCGCCACAGCGTGGGCGGCCTGTTCGGCAACAGCGGCGGTTACGATGATTATCGCATCGGCGGCTGCATGGCGCTGCGCTGGCGGCCGGGCTGGTGGTGGCCGGTGGTGGCGCGGCGCCAGGCAGTGCCCTGCCCGGTGGCGGCGCTGGCAATGGCGCGGCCGGGGCAGGCCTGGCCACTGGTGCAGCAGCGGCTGGCCGACGGGCTGGCAGGGCTGGCGCTGCCTCCGGCCGGGCGGCGCGTCGAGCTGGTGGCCACAACCGACGCCAATGGCATGATCATTGCCATCCGCTGGCTGAATGGGGCCACCGAACCACCGGATGCGGTCACGCGGCTGATCACCATGGCCACCATGCGCGTGCCATTTGCCCTCGCCGGCCCGGCGGGCCACTATCGGCTGTGGCTGAAACTGCTGCCGGCGCAGCCGCCGGCCGAAACGGGGAGGATCTGAACCATGCTGGTCTGGTTGCCGATTGCCATCTATGGCACCACGGTGGCGCTGGGGCTGGTGCTGGGCTGGTATTTCCTGTCGGAAAAGCGCCCGCATCAGGGCTTGCAGCTGCTGCACCTGCTCACCGGTTTTGGCGGGCTGGAGGTGGTGATGCTGGTCACCTCCCGCTATCGTGCCAATCAGGAATTGCAGGATATCGCCTTCATCGCCTTGATCCTGCTGGGCTTTGCCGCCTTCACCGGGCTGGTGGCCGCGATCCTGGCCAAACCGCGCACCGCGGCGCTGGGGCCGATGCTGGCCGCCCACGCCTTCATCGGCGGCAGCGCCTTTCTGGTGCTGGCCAACTGGGCGGTGAATGCAGCGGGTTAGCGCAGCAGCATGATGTCCCACACCGGGCCGAGGGCGGGGCTGCCATCGGCGGCAAGCGGCGTGACCACATCGACAATCATCGCCGAATGCAGCGGCAGAGGCACCAGATTGAGCGGGGTGGTGGGATTGGCTGGCGCAGCGGTGACAAACTGGCGGCTGCCCGCAAAGGGCGGCACACCGGCATCGACATTGACTGGAGGCCCAAAGGCACCCAGCCCCATGCGGTTCCAGTTGAACTGAATCAGCGCCAGAGGCACCAACTCATCGGCTGCATGAGCGAGGCCGAAGATCTGGCTGATCGGCGTGAGATTGGGCAGCGCCGGCCAGACAGCGTTCACCGCGTCGCTGAAGCCGCCGAACATGGCAATGCGATCAAGCGTATAGAGTTTGCCCATCAGGGCGGCGTGGCCGGCACCCTGGCTGTGCCCAGCCACGCGCAGGCGCGACCATGACGGCCCACCGGCGTGGCGATACTGGCCCCAGCCTTCATCGGGATACCGGTTGTGCAGAAAGGCCAGCAGCGCATCGAGACGGCCAGCAATGGCATTGAGAGGCGTGATGCTGACCAGTGGAGAGCGGTCCTCGCCAGTGATGATTTCGGTGCGCACATCGCCTGGGCAGGCTGGTGTCGCGGCTGGCCCGCACAGATCACCGATGGTGACAGGGTTGGGATAAGCCAGGCCAATGGCGTGAACACCATTCGCCGCCGCCCGCTGCAGGATCAGGCGATAGGCGCGCGGATTGGCGCCGGTACCGGGCAGCATCACAAGCAGTCGGCCCTGCGCTGCCACGCCCGCCACCGGATTGACGGCGATGTGCGGGGCGGGCGTGGCGGTGATGGCCGCATTGGTGGCATCGGGCGCGATCTCGCGCAGGTTGCTCGCCGGCGATGTGGGCGTTGGGGTGGATGCAGGCGTTGGCGCGGGTGCTGGTTCCGGCACCGCCGAACCGCTGCAGCCGGCCACGCCAAAAACCAGTGAAATCATAGCGATGAGTGGCAGTCGGCGCATCCAGGAATGACGGGCAGCGCGCGTCAATCCCCTGCCGCAGTGCGTGCGCTGATCGCGACGATCCCCACCTCTTGCCCGGCCATCACGGTGCGCGCCAGCGGGGCGACACGGCCAACGCCTTCCTGGAGCCGGATCGGCTGCATCACCGCCAACGATGGCAAAGGACTGGCAGCGGCCATCGGCGGATTCGAACGTGACGCGATGGCGCAAGGCGATGCGGCCATGGCCGGCGCTCAGTTCGAACAGCGCCGCCCCGATCCGCGACATACCGGCGTGGGTGGCGGGATTTGGATCTGCAGAGGTCGGCCGGTCGGGCAGATCGGCAGCAACGGCTTCGGCGTCGGCTTCCTTGGCAACGGAAACACTCATGGGCTGTTTCATAGCAATCTGCCGTCGCCAGTGGAATAGAGGAAATTTTCTCTTTCAGAGGCTTGAGCGTGAGCGCGCTCCCCCCGGATGCGCACTTGCGCGTCGGACTGCACACTTGCCTGGCTGGATCAATAGCGGGCTTGAGCCTCTTCATCAGAGAACAGGACAAGACAATCAGACAGAAATGGTCGGTCAGTTCGGCAGTTGTGGCGTTATGCGTCGGTTCGTGCACGCAGCGATCGTCAGCCAGGCAGGTGGGCCAGAACAAGAGCCAGTTTCGGAATCGCGGCCCTCTTGGCCAGGGCTGGCTGCAAGCGAAGTGCGAGAGCAAGGCCAGCGTTGTCGATATCAACCCAGAAAAGCCAGCCGCAACCGGCCGAAGTGATCACCGCAATGGCCGAACCGTTCGCTTCCAAGTTGACACGGCGCGCATTCACGCGCTGCGGCTTGACACCAGCAACATTTTTGGCCCCGCTGGGCCGATCTGGGCTTGGGCCCGGAATTTCTGGGTGTGAAACGCCGAGCGACAACATCTGCATTTGGCGGCTGGGCATGACCCCTGACAATCTTGGCAACGCCGGTGAAACCATGTCGGCCACGCTCGCCAAGAACCCCGGCGTAACGATGCAAGGAATGACGATCGGTAACGACACTGCAGCTGCACTGGAGCTCAGGAGCCTGAAGGCCATGCTGAAGGCTGTGGCAGAAGATGTCTTGCGCGATGATCTTGACTGCCAGCTGGAGTGATGTTCAGGGCAGCAACAGGCTGCCGTCGCCATAGGAATAGAAACGATATTCCTTTTCAATGGCATGCGCGTACGCCCGGCGCATGACGTCCAGCCCCATCAGCGCGCTGACCAGCATGAACAAGGTGGATCGCGGCAGGTGGAAATTGGTGATCAGGCCGTCGATGGCCTTCAGGCGATGGCCGGGGGTGATAAAGATGCTGGTATCGCCGGTGAAGGCGCGGATCTCGCCGGTTTCGGCGACACAGGATTCGAGCAGCCGCAACGATGTGGTGCCCACCGAGATGATGCGGCCGCCGGCGGCGCGGGCGGCGTTCAGCCGGGCGGCGGTGGCGGCATCGATGCTGCCCCATTCGGCGTGCATCCTGTGGTCTTCCACCCTGGCGGCCTTCACCGGCAGGAAGGTGCCCGCCCCCACGTGCAGCGTCACGGTTTCGCGGGTGATGCCGGCATCGGCCAGCGCGGCCCACAGGCGCGGGGTGAAATGCAGGCCGGCGGTGGGGGCCGCAACCGCGCCGTCCTTCGCGGCATGCAGCGTCTGGTAATCGGCGGCATCGCGGGCATCGGTGCCGCGCCGGCGGGCGATATAGGGCGGCAGCGGCATCTGCCCCACGCGTTCCAGCGCCTGTTCCAGCGTTTCGCCGGGCCGCGCCACAAAGCGCCACAGCACCCCGCCTTCATCGCCCTTGTCCAGCACCTCGCCGGCCAGGCCGGGGCCAAAATCCACCCGGTCGCCGGGCTTCAGCCGGCGGGCATTCTTCACGAAGCTCCACCACTGGTCGGCCGCTTCGCGCTTGTGCAGGGTCACGCCGATATGGGCCTGGCCCTTTTGCGCATGCAGCTGGGCCGGGATCACCCGCGTGTCGTTCACCACCAGCACATCGCCGCGCCGCAAGCGCGCCGGCAGATCCATGAAGGTGAAATCGCCCAGGTGGCCGATGTCGCGGCCGGTCACGCACAGCAGCCGGGCGGCATCGCGTGGATTGGCCGGGCGCAGGGCGATGCGGTCTTCGGGCAGGGGGAAATCGAAATCATCGACCAGCATCGGGGGAACAGCCCTTGGGTGGTGTGTCAAATTGGCGAAGCGATCAGCGCGGCGGCACCGGTGCGCCAGTCGGCGGCGGCAGGCCCAGCGCGCCGGCCGGTATCGGCGTGGCGGCCGGTTTCAGCGCGGCGAAATCCGGTGGTGGCACCTTGTCGGCGGCGATGCTGGCCTTGATGATCTTGCTGGGACTGTCCGGCGGCTCGCCCTTTTCGATGGCGTCGACATATTTCATGCCTTCGACCACCCGGCCCCAGATCGTGTAGGTGCGATCCAGCCGCAGCACCGGCATCAGCACGATATAGAACTGGCTGTTGGCGCTGTCCTCGCTCTGGGCGCGGGCCATGGCGACGGCGCCGCGCACATGCGGCAGATCGTTGAATTCGGCCTTTAGGTCGGGCAGTTTCGATCCGCCCTGCCCGGTGGCGGTGGGATCACCGCCCTGGGCCATGAAATTCTCGATCACGCGGTGGAACAGCGTGCCATCGTAAAAGCCTTCGCGCACCAGCGTCTTGATGCGTTCGACATGCTTTGGGGCGACATCGGGGCGCATCACGATCTTCACCCGGCCACCGGTCGAAAGATCGAGCAGCAGGATATTCTCCTCGCTCACCTGGGCCAGCGCGCCGGCCAGGTTGGACGGCCCGGCCATTTCCGGCAGCTTGGGCGGCGCCTTCAGATCCTTGGGATCGATGCGCTGCTGCTGGGCCGGCGCCGGGGCGGCGACGGCCAGGGCAATGGCAAGCAGGCGGAACAATCGCATCATTTGCCCTTCAAACCGGTCAATTGCACCCGCGCCACCACATCATCGGCGATGCCGGGCGGCACGAACTTGTGAATGTCGCCACCATAGACCGCGATTTCCTTGACCAGACGTGAAGCGATCGGCTGCAAGGCCACATCGGCCATCAGGAACACCTGTTCGATATCATCGTTCAGGGCGCGGTTCATGCCGGTCATCTGGAATTCATATTCGAAATCGCCGGCGCCGCGCAGGCCGCGCACGATGATCGTGGCGCCCAGCCGCTGGGCAAACACCATCAGCAGCTCGTCGAAATCGGCCACCTCCACATTGGGAATGTCGGCGGTTTCGCGGATGATCTGGGCCTTGCGTTCGGCCAGGGTGAACATCGGCGATTTGGATGGATTGGTGGCCACGCCGATCACCAGCCGGTCCACCAGCCGGGCGCCGCGGCGGATGATGTCCAGATGCCCCAGCGTCATCGGATCGAAGGTGCCGGGATAAACGCCGATCCGGGTCATGCTCGCTCCCTCAATTGTCGCGCTCCACGGCAAAGCGGGCAATGGCGCGCAGCAGATCGGCCTCTGGCCCATAGGATGAAAGATGGCCGATGGCCTGATCGATCAGGGCATGGGCCTGGGCGCGGGCGCGCTCCACCCCCAGCAGCGAGACAAAGGTCGCCTTGCCGGCGGCGGCATCCTTCTGCACCGCCTTGCCGGTTTTCGCCGACGTGCCTTCCACATCCAGCAGATCATCGGCAATCTGGAAGGCCAGGCCCAGATCGCGGGCATAGGCGCGCAGCGGCTTGCGCTGCCCATCCGATGCCCGGCCCATGATCGCGCCGGCTTCCAGGCACCACTGGATCAGCGCTCCGGTCTTGAGCTGCTGCAACCGGGTGATGCCGGCCAAGTCGTACAGCACGTCGCCGGCCACCAGATCCATCATCTGGCCGCCGGCCATCCCGGCCGGGCCGGATTGCTGCGCCAGTTCGGTCACCAGTTCCAGCCGGGCGATCGGGTCTTCGTGGGTGGCCGGATCGGCCAGGATTTCAAAGGCGATATCGTGCAGGCAATCGCCGGCCAGCACGGCGGTGGCCTCGTCGAACGCCTTGTGCACGGTGGGCTTGCCGCGGCGCATGTCGTCATCATCCATGCAGGGCAGATCATCGTGGATCAGGCTGTAACAATGGATGCATTCAATGGCGAGCGCCACCCTGAGCGCGCGTTCGCGATCGACATGGAACAGATCGCACGCCGCCACCACCAAGAGCGGGCGCATGCGCTTGCCGCCGCCGATCACGGCGTGGCGCATGGCTTCATACAGGCGGGCGCGGCTGTCGTCGGGCACCGTCAGCAGCCGGTCAAAGCGCTGATCAATGGCCTTGCCGATGGCATCCAGCGCCGGTTTCAGCATTGCAGGAGACGGAACCATGACCGGGCCTTATTGCGCATCAAGGGGGCGGGTGGCGACGGGCGCGCCGGCGGCGTTCTGCTGGATCAGTTCGATGCGCAGCCGGGCATCGGCCAGCCGCGCTTCGCACAACGCCTTCAGGCGCTGGCCGTCCTCATACAGGCGGATCGATTCGTCCAGGCTGCGTTCCCCGGTTTCCAGCGCACGCACAATTTCTTCAAGGCGCTTCAGCGCCTCTTCAAAGCCAAGCTGGGGGGCCGCATCACTGGTCATCGCGGCCGTATCTGGACGGGCCGCGACACTTGGTCAAGCACCCGGCGCAGCGACATGCCAATCCGGCCCGGCCGGGGTGCACGCGCCCTGCCAAATCACGGCGCTTGCACCCCGGTGGCGGCCATCCCACACTTGGCCGCAGCAACCGGAGACGCCGCCATGCCGATCACCACCTTCGCTGCCATATTGCGCGCCCGCGGCCAGCCGTTCAGCCTTGAAGCGGTGACGCTGGCCGATCCGGGGCCGGGGCAGATCCTGGTCAAGCTGGCGGCCTGCGGCATCTGCTTTACCGATGTTGGCGTGCAGCGTTATGAACAGGGTACGCCGCTGCCGCATGTGCTGGGCCATGAAGGTGCGGGCACGGTGCTGGCGGTGGGGCCGGGGGTGGATCATGTCGCCGCCGGGGATCGCGTCGTGCTCAGCTATGCCAGTTGCGGCAGCTGCGGCCAGTGCACGTCGCACCACCCGCAATATTGCGCCAGCTTCATGGCGCTGAACTATGGCGGGGTGCTGCCCGATGGCGCGGTGCCGATGCACCAGGGCGATGCGCCGGTCTATGGCGGCTTCTTCGGCCAGTCCAGCTTTGCCGGCCATGCGCTGGCCTATGCCCGCAACACCGTGAAACTGCCCGATGATGTGCCGTTCGCATTGGCCGCGCCCTTTGGCTGTGGCCTGCAAACCGGGGCGGGCACGGTCTACAACACGCTGGATGTGCAACCGGCGCACAGCTTTGCCGTGATCGGCGCCGGCAGCGTGGGGCTGGCGGCGCTGCTGGCCGCGGTTGATCGCGGCTGCCACACGATCGTGGCCGTCGATCGTGTGCCGGAACGGCTGGACCTGGCCCGCCGCATGGGGGCCACGCACAGCATCAATGCCGGCGGCATGGCGGCGGCCGATCTGGCCCTGGCTCTGCGCGCCATCATCGCCACCGGCATCGACCGCATTGTCGATACCACCGGCGTGTCGGCCGTGGTGCGCGGCGGGCTGGAAGGGCTGGCCGCCCGCGGCCACATGGCATTGCTTGCCGTTACCGCGCCGGGCACCGAAATCAGCATCAATCCCAACACGCTGCTGGGCGGCCGCCGGCTGGTGGGCGCGGTGGAGGGCGATGCCGATCCCCAGACCTTCATCCCCTGGCTGATCGACCGCCACCGCGCCGGCCGCTTCAACCATGCGCCGATCGTGCAGACCTATGATTTCGCCCGCATCAACGAGGCCGTGGCCGACATGGCCGCCGGCACGGCGGTGAAACCGGTACTGATCATGGCGTGAGGCAAGAATATCCGTCATGCTGAACCTGTTTCAGCACGACAAGCAATGGGCGTTATTTCCCCGTGAACTGTGCCGGCCGCTTCTGCAGAAAGGCGCTCACGCCTTCCACGAAATCGGCGGTGCGGCCGGCCTGCAACTGGTTGCGCCGTTCCACCATCAAGCCTTCAGACAAGGGCTTGTCCAGGCAGTCGCGGATGCCCTGCCGAATGAGGGCATAGGAGCGGGTTGGCCCCTTCGCCAGCTTTTCGGCCACGCTGCGGGTGGCGGCGGCCAGATCGGCATCGTCCACCACCTTGTACACCATGCCCCAATCGGCGGCGGTTTCGGCCGAAATGCGTTCGCCCAGCATCATCATCGCCTGCGCCCGCGCCCGGCCGGCCAGCCGCGGCAGCAGCCAGGTCGATCCCACATCGGGCACCAGCCCGATATTGACGAACGCCTGCAGGAAATAGGCGGATCGGGCCGCGATCACGATGTCTCCGGCCAGGGCATAGGAACAGCCGGCCCCCGCCGCCGGGCCATTGACCGCGGTGACAAACGGCACCGGCAGCGCGAACAGCCGTTCCAGCAGGGGGTTGAAATGGCTTTCCAGCACGGCGCCGGCATCGGGCGGGCCGGATCGGCGCGCGCCGCCACCGCCGGCACCGCCGCCGGCCAGATCGGCGCCCGAACAAAAGGCGCGGCCGGCGCCGGTGAGCACCAGCACGCGCGCCGTGCCTTCATCGCGCACCCGGTCCACCGCATCGATCATTTCGGCAATCACGCCGATGTGCAGCGCGTTCAGCGCCTGCGGGCGGTTGATGGTGATGGTGGCGATGCCGTCGGCTTCGTCAAACAGGATATGCTCATAGGCCATGGTTGGTCTCCCTTGGCGATCACGATAGGCAGGCGATGGGCGGGGCGTCACCCCACCATTCAGCCAAGGTCGGGCCCAAGGTCTGGCCCAAGCTCCGGCAACGTCTCCAGGATCGCCGCCAGGCAATCGCGGCCCAGCTGCATGGATCGCGCCGGCGACCAGCCATGATCGGCGCAGGGCAGATCATCATTGTCCTTGAACGGCATTTCCAGCGTCATGGCCAGGCAGCCAAAGCGCATCGCCAGCTGGTTGGTGCTCATCGCCAGATTGGCGGTGCCGGGCCGGGCCACCGGATAGCCCTTCGCCGTCTGGAAATCCGGGCTGATCCGCGCCAGCCGTGCCTTGTAATCATGCAGCGATTGCAACTGCCGGTCGGTGATCGACGGGATGCCTTCAAAGCCGGCGATGAACACCTGGGGGATCGCCTCGTCGCCATGCACATCCATGGCCAGATGGCAGCCGGCCTTGTCCATCGCGGCCAGCACGCACAGCACTTCGGGCGATTTTTCCGGCGACGGCGCGTGCCATTCGCGGTTCAGGTTCACGCCGGCGGCATTGGTGCGCAGATGGCCGCGCACACTGCCATCCGGGTTCATGTTGGGCACGATGTGGAAGGTGGCCAACTGGCGCAGCCGCCGCGCCACCGGATCGGCCGGATCGCACAATCGCTCCAGCGCGCCTTCCATCCACCATTGCGCCATGCTCTCCCCCGGATGCTGGCGGGCATAGAGCCAAACCGGCTTCGGCCCCTCCCCCAGCACCAGCCGGTCGATCGGCCGGCCATCCAGGCTATGGCCCAGCACATCGGCCGTCACACCGGGCCGGGCGGCGATGCGGGCGATCAGATCATGGTGGCGCTCCAGGCTGTAGGGCGCGAAATAGGCCAGCCACAGCTGGTCAACCGTGGGCGTGACGATGATGGTCAACGTGCCATTGGCCTGGCGCGGATCAAAGCTGGTTTCGGCCCGCGTCCACGTCTGCCGATCGGCCGACACACAGGCGCGATAGCCGGGCCAGCCATCGGGATAGGCCGAAAAGTTCAGATCGATGATGCGGATGATGCAGCGCTGGCCGCGCGCGCCCGACAGGCGGAAATGGAACCATTGATAGAAATCGCTGTGCGCGTCGCGGTTGATCGACAGCACGATCTCGTGGGGGCCGGCGATGCGTTCCACCTTGATGTTGCCGGAATCAAAGCCGGCGTCGATGCTGATCATGGGTCTGGCCCTCCCCTTTGGCTGCGGCCCCGTTGCTGGCAGAGCCACCGCCATCAGGCAAGCGGCGCAGCGTTTGGTTGACAAAGCCACCGCCCTCGCATAGCTCGCTGCCTTCACATTTCCACCGATTCACTGCCGGAAGCGATCCATGAAAGTCCGCAACAGCCTCAAGAGCCTCAAGGGCCGTCACCGCGATTGCCAGGTGGTGCGCCGCCATGGCCGCACCTATGTGATCAACAAGACCAACCGCCGCTTCAAGGCCCGCCAGGGCTGAAGCCAGCGCCGGCCCCGCGGCCGGCCGGTTGATGGTGCAAGGCCCCTGCCATCCGGCGGGGGTTTTGCTGTTTGGGGTGATGGCCATGGTGCGGGCGGTCGTGTTCGATGTCGGCAACGTGCTCTATGGCTGGGACATCAGGGCGCTTTATGCCCGGCTGATCCCCGATCCGGTGGAGCTGGACTGGTTCTGCACCCATGTGGTGACGCCCGATTGGCATTTCGCCCATGATCGCGGCGTGGATTTCGCCAGCAACGCCGCTGCGCTGATCGCCCGCTTTCCCGCCCAGGCCGATCTGATCCGCGCCTTTGGCCCGCGCTTCAACGAAACCATCACCGGGCCGCTGCCCGGCATGATCGTGCTGGTGGAACAGCTGGCGGCGCGCGGCGTGCCGATCTTTGGCATCACCAATTTTTCCCACGAATTCTGGCCGCCCTTCCGCGCCACCGCGCCGCTGTTCGATCATTTTGCCGATATCATCGTGTCGGGCACCGAATGTCTGGCCAAGCCCGATCCGGCGATCTACCGGCTGGCGCTGCGCCGCTTTGGCCTGGCCCGCCACGAAGCCATCTTCATCGACGACCGCGCCGACAATGTCGCCGGCGCGGCGGATTTCTTCCTGACCCACCTTTTCCGCGATGCCGAAACCCTGGCCGCCGAACTGCGCCACCTGGGGCTGCTGGGCTGAAGCCGGCGATTGTTCACGCTCGCTGCGCTCGCACCCTCTCCCTGCCCCTCCCTTTCAGGGAGGGGAGAATGACTGCTCCCCTCCCTGAAAGGGAGGGGCCGGGGGAGGGTGTTCCCAAACCTCAAGAACGGTCGCGCCCGCCACTCAATAATTCTTCAGCTCATCCCCCGTCAGCCGCACGACATGCACGACATTGGTGGTGCCCGGCGTGGAAAACGGCACCCCGGCGATCAGCACCAGCGGATCGCCGCCTTTGGCGAGATGGGCGCGCAAGGCCATGCGCTTGGATTTGGCCACCATTTCTTCAAAACTGCCGACATCGCGCGTCACCACGGCATGCACGCCCCACACCAGCCCCATGCGCCGCGCCGTCGCCAGCGCCGGGGTGAGGCACAGCACCGGCACGGCGGCGCGTTCGCGGGCGGCGCGGCCGGCGGTGGAACCCGAAATGGTGAAGCACACAATGGCGCGTGCGCCGATGGCACGGCTGATATCGGCGGCGGCCGCGGTGATGGCGGCGGCGGTGGAACGGCCGGTGGCGGTGGCGGTGAAATGCACCCGGCTGTCATAACCGGGATCGGCCTCCACCTCGGCGGCGATCGCGTCCATCATCGCCACCGCCTCCACCGGAAATTGCCCGGCGGCGCTTTCGGCCGACAGCATCACCGCATCGGCCCCATCATAGATGGCGGTGGCCACATCCGACACTTCGGCGCGGGTGGGAGTGGGCGCGGTGATCATCGATTCCAGCATCTGGGTGGCCACCACCACCGGCTTGCCCATCATGCGCGCGGTGGCGACGATGCGTTTCTGCGCCGGCGGCACCGCCTGGGGCGGCAATTCCACCCCCAGATCGCCGCGCGCCACCATCACCGCATCGGCCAGTTCCAGTATCTCGTCCAGCCGCTCCAGCGCCGCCGGCTTTTCGATCTTCGCCAGCAGCGCGGCGCGGCCGCCGATCAGCCGCCGCGCCTCGGCCACGTCTTCGGGCCGCTGCACAAAGCTCAGCGCGATCCAGTCCACCTCGCAATCCAGCGCGAAATCCAGATCGGCGCGGTCCTTCACCGTCAACGCCGGCAGCGGCACCACCACATCGGGCACGTTGACACCCTTGTTGTCCTTGATCGTGCCCGGCACTTCCACCCGGCAATCGATGGCATCGGCCGAAACCGCCACGGCGCGCAGCACGATCTTGCCATCATCCACCAGCAGGCGCGCGCCGGGGCGCAGCGCGGCAAAGATTTCCCGGTGCGGCAGGCAGGCGCGGGTGGCATCGCCGGGCGCCGTATCCCGATCCAGCCGGAAGGCCGCCCCCGCCACCAGTTCGGCACTGCCACCCGCGATGCGCCCCACCCGCAGCTTGGGCCCCTGCAGATCGGCCAATATGGCAATGGGCCGGCCATTGGCCTGTTCCACGGCGCGCACCGCCCGGATCAGCGCGGCCTGGGAGTCGTGGCTGCCGTGGCTCATGTTCACGCGAAAGGCATCGGCGCCGGCTTCGTGCAGGCGGGCGATCATCGCCTCGCTCGCCGATGCCGGGCCCAGCGTGGCAAGAACCTTGACCCGGCGGCCACGGGGCTCAAGATGACGGGACATGGGAAGGCCTTTGCAACTGGTTTGCCGCTGGATAGCCGGTCATGCGGCGCAATGCCACAGGGGAGAGACGAGAAAATGACAGATGCCACAGTTGGTTCGGCGCTGCTGGCCGATCCGGCCACGCGCGAACGGCTGGAAGCCGCCGCCTTCCGCCGCCTGATCACGCACCTGCGCCAGCGCAGCGATGTGCAGAATGTCGATCTGATGGGCTGGGGCGGTTTCTGCCGCAACTGCCTGGGCGATTGGCTGCACGAGGAAGCGGCGGCGCTGGATCTCGCGCTGTCGAAGGCGGATGGCCGCACCCATGTCTATGGCATGGCCCAGGCCGAGTGGAAGGCGCGGCATCAGCAGCCGGCCAGCCAGGCGCAGCTGGACCGCATGGCCGAATCGCTGGCGAAGAACGAGGCCGTCCGCTAACCCCCGGAGCGACCATCAAGACCATCAGGGACGATCATGAGCGACGAAAATGTCTCCGCCAGCCAGCTGCGCCTGTTCATCGAGCGCATCGAGACGCTGGAGGAAGAGAAGAAGGGCATCGCCGACGACATCAAGGATGTCTATGCCGAAGCCAAGGGCACCGGTTTCGACATCAAGACGATGAAGACGCTGGTGCGGCTGCGCAAGATGGAAACGGCGGCCCGGCAGGAAGCCGAGGCGCTGCTGGAAACCTATCGGGCCGCCATCGGCCTGTGAACAAGGACAATCGCATGATCCTCTATGGCGGCAAGCTTTCCCCCTTCGTGATGCGCCCGCTGCTGGTCAGCCGCGCCAAGGGGGCCGAGGTGGCCCTGGCCAGTTTCGAAGGCGGCATCAAGAGCCCGGAATATCTGGCGCTGTGCCCCACCGGCAAGATGCCGTTGCTGGTTGATGGCATGGTGGCCCTGCCCGAAAGCCAGGTGATCGCCGATTATCTGGACATGGTGCTGCCCGGCCCGGCGCTGGTGCCGGCCGATGCCATCGGCGCGGCACGCGTACGGCTGCTGGTGCGGCTGGCCGATGCCTATATGGTGCCCAACCTGGGCGGCCTGTTCCGCGGCCGCGAGAACCCGGCCGGGGTGCCCGATGCGCTGAACGGCATGGGCGATGCGCTGGGCTATATCGAACATTATCGCAATGCCGGGGATGAACATGCCTTTGGCAACAGCTTCACCCAGGCCGATGCGGCGCTGATTCCGCTGTTCTTCTTCCTGGATGCGCTGGATGGCGCGATGCCGACGAAGGCGCTGGTGGCGGCCCGGCCCGGCCTGGCCGGCTGGTGGGAACGGGCCAAGGCCAGCCCGCTGGGCGCGCAGGCCGTGGCCGAACAGGCCGAAGGGCTGAAGGCCATGATGGCAGCGCGCGCGCAAGGCTGATAGGCTGCGCGGCAAACGGGGGGGGGGAACGGCATGGACATGACGCTGAACATCAACGGCCAGGCCCATGATGTTGCGGCACCGGCGGCCAGCCTGCTGGTGGAGGTGCTGCGCGACACGCTGGGGCTGACCGGCACCCACATCGGCTGTGACACCAGCCAGTGCGGCGCCTGCCATGTGCTGCTGGACGGCGTGGCGGTGAAAAGCTGCACGCTGCTGGCCGCCCAGGCGCAGGGCGCGGCGATCACCACCATCGAAGGACTGGGCACTGCCGAAACCCTGCATCCGATGCAGCAGGCGTTCCGCGATGCGCACGGCCTGCAATGCGGTTTCTGCACGCCGGGCATGGTGATGGCCGGGCTGGAGATGGTGCGCCGCCACGGCACGCGCCTGACACCGGCGCTGGTGGCGCACGAGCTGGAAGGCAATCTGTGCCGCTGCACCGGCTATCTGAACATCGTCAAGGCGATCGTGGCCGGTGCCGCTGCCATGGAGACGGCCGATGCGTGACTTTGATCTTGTCCGCCCCGCCAGCCTGGCGGCGGCCACCGCCGCCTTTGCCGCGGGCGGCGAGGCCGCCTATCTGGCCGGCGGCCACACGCTGATCCCGGCGATGAAGTCGCGGCTGCGCATGCCCGATGCGCTGATCGATCTGGCCGGGCTGGATCTCGCCGGCATCGTGCCCGATGGCAAGCGCCTGTGGATCGGCGCGATGACCCGCCATGCCGATGTGGCGGGCGGTGCCAGCGCCATTCCCGGCCTGGCCGCGCTGGCCGGCGGCATCGGCGATCCCCAGGTGCGCAACCGCGGCACGCTGGGCGGCAGCATCGCCAACAATGATCCGGCCGCCGATTATCCCGCCGCCGCCCTGGCGCTGGATGCGCTGATCGAAACCGATCGCGCCACCCACAAGGCCGATGATTTCTTTCAGGGGATGTTCACCACCGCGCTGGCCGACGGCGAGATCATCACCCGCATCGGTTTTGCCATCCCGCAGCGCAGCGCCTATGCCAAGTTCCGCCACCCCGCCTCGCGCTATGCCGTGGTGGGGGTGTATGTCGCCGATCATGGCAACAGTTGGCGCGTTGCCGTCACCGGCGCCGGGCCGGGCGTGTTCCGCTGGGCCGAAGCGGAGGCCGCGATTGCCGCCGGCGGCGCCCTGCCCACCCTGCCCGCCGACGATCTGAACAGCGACATCCACGCCGGCCCCGAATATCGCGCCCATCTGTGCGGCGTGATGCTGAAACAGGCGCTGGCCGGCCTGGTGTGATTGCCGGGGCTGCCAGCGGTTGCTAAAGGGCCGGCCACCCTGTCCCATCAAGCGAACGAAGCACCATGGCCGGCCACAGCAAATTCAAGAACATCATGCACAGGAAGGGCGCGCAGGACAAAAAGCGCAGCGCCCTGTTTTCCAAGCTTTCGCGCGAAATCACCGTGGCGGCCAGAATGGGCATGCCCGATCCGGCCAACAACCCGCGCCTGCGCGCCGCCGTGCTCGCCGCCCGCGCCGAAGGCATGCCCAAAGACAATATCCAGCGCGCCATCGACAAATCGCAAGGCGGCGATACCGCCAATTATGAGGAAGTGCGTTACGAAGGCTTTGGCCCCGGCGGCGTGTCGCTGATCATCGAAACCCTCACCGACAATCGCAACCGCACCGCCACCAATGTGCGCACCGCCATGGCCAAGAATGGCGGCAACCTGGGCGCGTCGGGCAGCGTTTCGCATGGGTTCGAACGGCTGGGCCTGATTTCCTATCCCGCCGCTGCCGGCACCGCGGATGCCGTGTTCGAAGCCGCGCTGGAAGCCGGTGCCGATGATGTGCAATCATCCGATGACGGTCATGAAATCTGGGTGGGGATCGAGGCCCTGCACGATGTCGCCCGCGCGCTGGAACCGGTGCTGGGCGACGGCGGCCAGGCCAGGCTGGCGTGGAAGCCGGGCACGATGGTGACGGTGGGCGCCGACGATGCCGCGCAGTTGATGAAGCTGATCGACGTGCTGGATGATGATGACGACGTGCAGACCGTGTGGGGCAATTATGATGTGCCCGACGATGTGATGGCCGGGCTGTGAAGACTCCCCTCCCCTTCAGGGGAGGGGCCGGGGGTGGGGACGTGACGCAAGACCAAGGCCGCTTGCTGCAAACCCGCGCCCGCACCATGCGCGTCAATGCCACGCCCGCCGAGCGCCGCCTGTGGACCATGCTGAGCGGCAGCAAACTTGGCGGCCTCAAATTCCGCCGCCAGGCGGTGATTGGGCCGTTCATCGTCGATTTCCTCTGCCCGACGCTCGCACTTGTGGTCGAGGCGGATGGGGACAGTCATGATGACCCGGCCCGCGATGCATGCCGCGATTCGGCCTTGGGCAGGCTTGGTTATACCGTGCTGCACTTCGCCAATTGGCAGGTGCTGGAACAGGGCGACATGGTGGCATTGGCGATCTTGGATACAGCTTCTAGACTGAAGGTCCGCTGGGAAAATGGGCCGCGCAATCAGCGGCTTGACGCCCCCACCCCCGACCCCTCCCCTGAAGGGGAGGGGAGAAGGTGACGCGTATCATCATCGGCCTTGATCCCGGCCTGGCGGCCACCGGCTGGGGAGTGATCGTGGCCGATGGCAACCGCCTCAAGCACATCGCCCATGGCACGATCAAAACGCGTGTGACCGATGCGATGACCGATCGGCTCAACGCCCTGCACGATGCGCTGATGGCGGTGATCGCCGCCCACCAGCCCGGCGAGGCGGCGGTGGAGGAGGTGTTCGTCAACAGCAATCCGCAATCCACCATCAAGCTGGTGCAGGCGCGCGGCGTCGTGCTGCTGTGTGCCGGCCGCGCCCGCCTGCTGGTTGCCGAACATGCCACCCGCGCCGTGAAAAAGGCCCTCACCGGCACCGGCGCTGCCGAAAAGCCCCAGGTGCAGGCCATGGTGGAACGGCTGTTGCCCGGCGTGGCGATAACGGGCAACGATGCCGCCGATGCGCTGGCGGTGGCAATCGCCCACGCGCATCTGGTGCGCAACATGCGTGAGGTGATGCCATGATCGCCCGCCTGAAGGGCCTGGTGGACAGCGTGTCGGCCGATGCGCTGGTCGTCGATGTGGGCGGCGTCGGCTATCTGGTGCAGGCCGCCAGCCGCACCCTGTCCAACGTGGCGGTGGGGCAGGCGGTGGCGCTCTTCATCGAAACCCAGGTGCGCGAGGATGCCATCACCCTGTTCGGCTTTGCTGCCGAAGCCGAACTGGCCGCCTTCCGCGCGCTCACCACGGTGCAGGGTGTCGGCGGCCGCGTGGGGCTGAACATTCTTTCGGTCCTCTCGCCCGATCAGGTCGCCCATGCCGTGGCTGCCGGCGATGCCGCAAGCCTCGCCCGCGCCAACGGGGTGGGGCCGAAACTGGCGGCGCGCATCGCCAATGAACTGAAAGGCAAATTGGGCGGCGTTGCCATGGCGGCTGGTGCCCCCCTGCCGGTGCAGGCCGGTGCGCGCGTTGTCGATGATGCCATGGCCGCATTGGCCGCGCTGGGTTTCCGCCCGATGGACGCCAGCCGCGCCGTGGCCGAGGCACTGGCCGAACTGGGCGAGGGTGCGGGCCTGAATGATGTGGTGCGCGTGGCCTTGAAGAAGAGCGCAAAGCCATGACCGCCGATCTTTCCCCCCAGCGTCGCCCCGACGATATCGACGCCGCGCTGCGCCCCAAGGGGCTGGACGAGTTCATCGGCCAGGCCGCGCTGCGCGACAATCTGGGCATCTTCATCGCCGCTGCCCGCGCGCGCGGCGAGGCGATGGACCATGTGCTGCTGCACGGCCCGCCCGGCCTGGGCAAGACCACGCTGGCCCAGATCATCGCCCGCGAACTGGGAGTGGGCTTCCGCGCCACCTCCGGGCCGGTGATTGCCAAGGCCGGCGATCTGGCCGCCATCCTCACCAATCTTGAACCGCATGATGTCTTGTTCATCGACGAGATTCACCGCCTCGCCCCGGCCGTGGAGGAAATCCTCTATCCGGCGATGGAGGATCGGGTGCTGGACATCATGATCGGCGAAGGCCCGTCGGCGCGCAGTGTGCGCATCGATCTGCCGGCCTTCACCCTGGTGGGGGCCACCACCCGCGCCGGCCTGCTCACCACCCCCTTGCGCGATCGCTTCGGCATTCCGCTGCGGCTGAACTTCTATACGGTGGATGAGCTGGAACAGGTCGTCACCCGCGCCGCCCGGCTGCTCGATCTGGCGCTCACCCCCGATGGCGCGCGCGAGATTGCGGCGCGCGCCCGCGGCACGCCGCGCATCGCCGGCCGCCTGCTGCGCCGCGTGCGCGATTTTGCCGGCAGCAAGCCGGTGGACGCCCGTCTCGCCGATGCCTCACTCAGCCGGCTGGAGGTGGACCGGCTGGGGCTGGATGCCATGGATCGCCGTTATCTGATGATGATCGCCGACATTTATCGCGGTGGGCCGGTGGGCATCGAAACCCTGGCCGCCGGCCTGTCGGAACCGCGCGACACGCTGGAAGATGTGATCGAACCCTTTCTGATCCAGCAGGGCCTGGTGGCGCGCACCGCCCGCGGCCGCATGCTGAACGGCCCGGCCTGGACGCATCTGGGCCTGATCGCCCCGGCACAACAGACCATCCTGCCCCTGCTGGACGAGGAATAGATGCTGCCCATCGACACCGTGCGCGCCGCCTTTCCGGCGCTGGCCCTGGCCGATCATGGCGCGGCCCGCCATTATTTCGATGCCCCCGCCGGCAGCCAGGTGGCGGGCCGGGTGATCGATGCGATGCGCGACGTGATGATTGGCGCCTGCGCCAATGATGGCGGCCTGTTTCGCACCAGCATCGCCACCACGCAGATTGTGGAATCGGCGCTGGCCACCGCCGCCACCTTCTTCAACTGCGCCGATGATGAAGTGATCTTCGGGCTGAACACCACCAGCCTGTTCTTCCAGATGGCGCCGCTGATCGCGCATGATTGGCGCGCCGGCGACAATATCCTGGTCACCCGCATGGATCATGATGCCAATGTCTCGCCCTGGTTGCGGGCCGCAGCCGCACGCGGGGTGGCGGTGCGCTTTCTGGAGTGGGACCGCGAGACCTTCGCGCTCCGCCTTGAAACCCTGCCGGATCTGATCGATGCCCGCACCCGCGCCGTGGCGGTGGGCCATGCCAGCAACATGCTGGGCACCATCAACGATGTCGCCGCCGTGTGCGCCGCCGCGCGCGCCGTGGGGGCGATCAGCATCGTCGATGCCGTGCAATCCGCCCCGCATCTGGCGCTGGATGTGGCGGCGATCGGTTGCGATCTCCTGTCTGCCTCGGCCTATAAATTCTTCGGGCCGCATGCCGCGATCATGTATGTTTCCAAAGGCTTGCAGGCGCGCATTCCGCCGTTGAAGGTGCGGCCATCGGTGGATGAAATGCCCACGCGCCTTTCACCCGGCACCCCCAGTTTCGAGGCGATGGCCGGCACGGCGGCGGCCATCGAGCATCTGGCCTGGCTGGGCGAAGTGGCCGGCACGGTGGCGGCCGATCAACCGCTGCGCACCCGGCTGGAGGCCGGACTGGCCGCGGCGCAGGCACATGAACTGGATCTGGCCCGGCAGTTTCTGGCCGGGCTGGGCGGCATCAGGGGCGTGACGCTGCACGGCATCGCCAATCCCAACCGCCTCCACGAACGGGTGGCAACCTTCACCTTCGAGATTGAAGGTCACAGCGCCGATGCCATCGCGGCGGCACTGGCGGCGCGCAACATGTTCGTGTGGAACGGCTATTATTATGCCTGGGAACCGGCCGGCGTGCTGGGCCTGCGCGACCGTGGTGCCGTCCGGATCGGCTTCACCCATTACAACAGCGCCGCCGAGGTGGAGGCGCTGATCGCCGCGCTGGCCGCCATCACGGCCGGCTGACGATTTTGCCGCTGGATTTTGTCCCCCCGGGTTGGCAAGGCATCGGCCCATGACCAGCAAGCCGCGCACCCTCTATCAGAAAATCTGGGATGATCATGTCGTTGCCACGCTGGACGACGGCACCGCGCTGATCTTCATCGATCGCCACCTGATCCACGAAGTGACCACCCCGCAGGCGTTCGAGGCGCTGCGCCTCGCTGGCCGCAGGCTGCGCCGCCCCGATCTCACGCTGGCCGTGCCCGATCACAATGTGCCCACCACCGATCGCCGGCTGCCGATCACCGATCCCATGTCGAAGGCGCAGCTGGATGCGCTGGTGCGCAATTGCGCCGATTTCGGCATCGAACTGTACAGCATCGATGCGCCCGAACAGGGCATCGTGCATGTGATTGGCCCGGAACAGGGCTTCACCCTGCCCGGCGTGACGATGGTGTGTGGCGACAGCCACACCGCCACCCACGGCGCGTTCGGGGCGCTGGCCTTCGGCATCGGCACATCAGAGGTGGAACATGTGTTTGCCACCCAGACCCTGCTGCTGCGCCAGTCGAAATCGATGCGGGTGCACGTGACCGGCCAGCTGGGCTTTTCGGTATCGGCCAAGGATGTGGCGCTGGCCGTGTGCGGGGCGCTGGGTTCGGGCGGCGGGGCCGGTTATGTGATCGAATATACCGGCCCGGTGATCGATGCGCTGTCGATGGAAGGCCGCATGACCCTGTGCAACATGGCGATCGAGGCCGGTGCCCGCGCCGGCCTGGTGGCGCCCGACAGCAAGACCTTCGATTATGTGCGCGGCCGCCCGCGCGCCCCCACCGGCGCGGCATGGGATCAGGCGCTGGCCTGGTGGCAGACGCTGCCCAGCGATGCCGGCGCCGTGTTTGACAAGGTGGTGGAGATCGACGGCAGCGCCATCGCCCCGCTCGTCACCTGGGGCACCAGCCCGGAAGACGTGGTGGACATCACCGGCGTGGTGCCCGATCCGGCCGGCTTTGCCGATCCGGCCAAGCAGGCCGCCGCCGCCAAGAGCCTGGATTACATGGGCCTTGTTCCCGGCATGCGCATGGCCGACGTGGCGGTGGAGAATATCTTCATCGGCAGCTGCACCAACAGCCGCATCGAGGATCTGCGCATCGCCGCCGCCGTGGTGAAGGGCCGCCGCGTGGCCGCCGGTGTGCGCCAGGCGCTGGTGGTGCCGGGTTCCGGCCTGGTCAAGCGCCAGGCCGAGGCCGAAGGGCTGGACCGAATCTTCATCGCCGCCGGCTTTGAATGGCGCGAACCCGGCTGTTCGATGTGCCTGGGCATGAACCCCGATCAGGTGCCGGCCGGCGAACGCTGCGCCAGCACATCGAATCGCAATTTCGTCGGCCGCCAGGGGCCGGGTGCGCGCACCCATCTCCTGTCCCCCGCCATGGCGGCGGCGGCGGCGGTCACCGGCCGGCTCACCGATGTGCGCAATCTGATGGGCTGATCTGCCCGGCGGGGGCCAATTGCGTCCGCATTGGCCGCAGATCCTAACCGAATCACAAGGTTTTTCTGCCACATCCAAAGCTGCGAGGGTCAGGTTTGGAATGATGGGGGATAATTTCCGCCACTATTGTGTCTTGTTTGCCGGTCTGGGCCGTTTCTGGGCCCGGCTGCTGCTGCTGTTGCTCGCCGCGCACGGCCTGCTGGCGGTGCCGGCGCGGGCCACGGCGCATCAACTGCCCTTCCACGTGATGAACTGCGCCGCGGAAGCCTGCCCGGCCAAGCCGCAGGGCCGCTGGACCTGGGTGGCGGTGGACACGGGCACCGCCGCCGATCTGGCACGCGATTGGCAATTGCTGGTCGACAACACCCGCTTCAGCCGGATCGAGGTGCAGGTGGTGCATCGCGGCGGCACGCTGCTGATCGGCCGCGACCAGTTCAATCTGGGCGAGAACTGGTCGCTGGGCAACAATCTGCGCTTTGCCATCCCGGTGCCGGGCCGCGACGTCAGTACGATCCGGGTGGGCTTTCGGGACATGGATGCCCCGGCGTTGATGCGCACGATCAAGGGCATGGATGTGCCTGATCACGCCGCATATGTGCAGGACTGGACGGTGATGATCGCCATCGTCATGGGCGTGCTGTTCGCGGCCTTTGCCTATAATGTCTTCCTGCTGTCGTGGCTGCACATCGCCTTCCAGCGCTGGTATGTCGTGTGGGTGGCGGCGGGCGGCTGCTACATGATGATCTGGACCGGCAAGGCCCTGCAATGGTTTCCGTTCATGGCCGGCCCGGCGTCGGCCCGCGCCTCCTTCCTGCTGGTCGGCCTGCTGGTGGTGTCGGGCGCGTCCTTCTTTTTCGCGCTGATCGAAAAGGGCAAGTTGCCGCAGCGCTTGATCGATATCGGCGAGGTGGCGGGCATATTGGTGGCTGTCACCAGTGTGGTCGCTGCCTTCGATACGGTGTTCCCGGCCGCCTACACCGATCGCATGCTCAATCTGGCGATGATCATTGTCATCGTCACCGTGGCGGTTGGCTGCGTGATGGCCGCCGTCCGGGGCAGCCGGGCGGTGTGGTTCTATCTGATCGGCTGGCTGCCGCCGCTGGCGCTGCTGGTGGCGCGCATCGCGCGCAATTTCGGCCTGCTGCCGCAGGATGATTTCGTCGATCAGGCCGGCTTTCTGGCCATGGGCTGGGAGGCGCTTCTGCTCAGCCTGGCCATTGCCGACCGTTTCCGCCAGCTGCGGCTGGAAGCCGACGCCACCGACACGGAACGGCGGGCGCTGCTCAAGGTCGCCACCACCGATCCGTTGACCGGCCTGGGCAACCGCGCCCTGTTCCAGAGCCTGATGGAACGACCGCGCAGCCAGGGCGGCGGCGTCGACATCATTGCCATCGATATCGATTTCCTGAAACAGACGAACGACATGGCCGGGCATGATGCCGGCGATGCGCTGATCGTGGCGGTGTCGGAACGGCTGGCCGCCGCGGCTGGCCCGCACGCCACCATCGCCCGCATCGGCGGTGATGAATTCGTGATCGTGCTGGAAGGTGACGCCCGCGCCCGCCTGCCGGCCATCCGCCAGATGATCGCGCTGTCCGCCGGGGTGCCGCTGCGCCATGCCGGCCATGATCTCACCATCTCCATCTGCGCCGGCCATGCCGGCGATGAGGGCATGGCCAGCCTGCAATCCGTCCACAAGCTGGCCGACATGGCGCTGTATCGCGCCAAGGCGGCCGGCCGCGGCTGCTGGCGCAGCTATGATGCCGGCATGGCCGACGAGGCCGATGCCCGCAGCCGCCTGCTGGCCGAAGCCCGCGACGGCCTGTCTTCGGGGCAATTCCATCTGCATTTCCAGCCGATCGTGCCCGCCGTTGGCCCGCCGGTCGCGTTCGAGGCCGGGCTGCGCTGGCAGCATCCCGATCTGGGCCTGCTGGCACCGGCCGAATTTGGCGACGTGATGCGCGATGCCGGCCTGGCCCTGATGCTGCACCACTGGGTGCTGGAACAGGCGCTGCTGACGGTGGCCGAGCTGCGGCGCGGGGCGCCAAACGCCGCTGTGGCGGTCAATTGCGTCACCAGCCAGTTGCAGGGCCCCAGCGCCGCCATCGCCATATTGGATGAACTGGCCCGCCACGGCGTGCCACCCGCCGCACTGATCGTGGAGGTGACCGAAGCCGTGGCCACCGGCGGCCTGGGCAGCGCCCTGCTGGAATGCCTCGAATGCCTGCGCGATTCGGGTGTGCGCGTTGCGCTGGATGATTTCGGCACCGGCATGGCCAGCCTGCTGCACCTGCGCGACGTGCCCAGTGATCTGGTCAAGATTGATGCCAGTTTCGCCACCAGCCTGGCCAGCAGCAGCAGCGCCCAGCAGGTGGTGCACGCCATCATCGATCTGGCACACAGCCTGGGCAAGCAGGTGGTGGCACAAGGGGTGGACAGCGAGGCCCAGCGCCGCGTGCTGCTGCAACTGGGCTGCGATTATGGCCAGGGCGCATTCCACGGCCCGCCGGCGGCGCTGCCTGCCCTCGCTGCCGCTGCCGCTGCCGCCTGATCAGCCTTCCCGGCCCTGCACCGGATCCAGCACCGTATCGGCCGCCACCGGCAACAGGCCTGGATAATCGGTGCTGCAATGCAGGCCGCGGCTTTCCTTGCGCCGCCGGGCCGATCGCACGATCAGATCGGCCACCGTCACCAGGTTGCGCAATTCGATCAGATCGGCGGTCACGCGGAAATTGCCGTAATAATCCTGCACTTCCTTGCGCAGCGTCTTCACCCGGTGGGCGGCGCGTTCCAGCCGCTTGTCGGTGCGCACGATGCCCACATAATCCCACATGGTGCGGCGCAGTTCATCCCAGTTGTGGGCGATCACCACTTCTTCATCGCTGTCGGTCACGCGGCTTTCGTCCCAGGGCGTCACCTGCGGCAGCGGCGCATCGCGGCGGCTGGCGGCAATATCGTCGGCGGCGGCCTGGCCGAACACCAGACATTCCAGCAGGCTGTTCGATGCCAGCCGGTTGGCGCCGTGCAGGCCGCTCTGGGTCACCTCCCCCACCGCCCACAGGCCATCCAGATCGGTGCGCCCGGCCAGATCGACCATCACCCCGCCGCAGCTGTAGTGCGCGGCCGGCACCACCGGAATGGGTTCGCGCGTGCAATCCAGGCCCAGTTGCAGCAGCCGGGCATGGATGGTGGGAAAATGGCCGCGCACGAAATCACCATCCAGGTGCGACAGATCCAGCAGCACATGCGGCAAGCCCAGCCGCTTCATTTCGGCATCGATGGCGCGTGCCACCACATCGCGCGGTGCCAGTTCCAGGCGATCATCATAACGGGCCATGAAGCGGCTGCCGTCGGGCAGCTTCAGCTGCCCGCCTTCCCCGCGTGCCGCTTCAGTGATCAGGAAATTGCGCACGGTGGGGTGATAGAGGCAGGTCGGGTGGAACTGGTTGAATTCCATGTTGGAAACCCGGCAGCCCGCCCGCCAGGCCATGGCAATGCCATCGCCGGTCGCGCCATCGGGATTGGTGGAATAAAGATAGACGCGGGATGCCCCGCCGGTGGCCAGCACGGTGGCCGGCGCCACAAAGCGCATGACATGCCGCCGCGCCACATCCAGCGCATAGACGCCGTGGCAGCGCCGTTGCGGAAAGCGCATCCCCAGCACATGGCGGTGGGTGATCAGATCAACGGCGGCCATGCCCGGCACCAGCGTGATGTTGGGGTGGGCGGCCGCGGCCTTGATCAGCGCGCTTGAAACCGCCCAGCCGGTGGCATCATCCACATGCACGATGCGGCGGTGGCTGTGGCCGCCTTCCCGCGTCAGGTGCCAGCGTTCCGATACGGTTTCGCCGGGATTGAACGGCACGCCCAGTGCGGCCAGCCGATCGATCGCGGCGCTGGCATTGCTGGCGACAAATTCCACCGTGGCGCGGTGGTTCAGCCCGGCGCCCGCCACCATCGTGTCGTCCACATGCGCATCCACCGTGTCGCCGGCGTCCAGCACCGCGGCGATGCCGCCCTGGGCCCAGGCGGTCGATCCATCGGCCAGCCCGCCCTTGGCCAGCACCGCCACCGTGCCATGTTCGGCCAGGTTCAGCGCCGCGGTCAGCCCGGCCGCGCCCGAACCGATGACGATCGCATCGAAATGGCGCGCCTCAGGCGGCTTTGCCACTGGTCAGCTCCAGGAACACATCCTCCAGATCGGCTTCGCGGGTGGAAACCTCCACCACGCCCAGCCCGGCCGCGGCCACCATCGCCAGCACCGCGCCGGCATTGCTGCTGCGCTTGTCATAGGTGAGAACCAGGGTGCGCGCGCCCTTCAGCTCGGCCGCCTTGCAGGCCAGCAGCGCCGGCGGCACCGCCGCCAGATCGCGGTCCACCATCACTTCCAGCACCTTGTCACCCGTGGTGCCCAGCAGCTTGGCCGTCTCGTCATTGGCCACCACCTGGCCATGGTTGATGATGGCGATGCGGTCACACAGGCTTTCGGCCTCTTCCAGATAATGGGTGGTCAGCACGATGGTGGTGCCCAGCCTGTGCAGCTCGCGCACATAATCCCACAGCAATTGCCGCAATTCGATGTCCACGCCGGCGGTGGGTTCATCCAGCACCAGCACCGGCGGGGTGTGCACCAGCGCCTTGGCCACCAGCAGCCGGCGCTTCATGCCGCCCGACAAGGTGCGGGAATAGACATGCGCCTTGTCGTCCAGCCGCACCGCCTTCAGCAGTTCCATGGTGCGGCGCTGCGCCTTCGGCACGCCGAACAGGCCGGCCTGCAATTCCAGCGTTTCGAACGGGGTGAAGAACGCATCGAACACCAGTTCCTGCGGCACGATGCCGATGCTGGCCTTGGCGTTGCGCGGGTGTTCGTCGATGTCAAAGCCCCAGATGCGCGCGCTGCCCGCCGTCTTGTTCACCAGGCCGGCCAGGATGTTGATCGTGGTCGATTTGCCGGCGCCGTTGGGGCCGAGCAGGCCAAAGATGCTGCCGCGCGGGATCTCCAGATCAATCCCCTTCAGCGCCTGCTTGCCGCCGGCATAGGTCTTGGTGAGCCCCTTCAGGCTGATGGCGGATTCTGACATGGGCGCAAGCGATAGACCCGCACGGGAGAGGGGGCAAGGCAATCTCGCCTGGAGCCTCCCCCTCCGGGGGAGGCAAAAGGCGGCGGGCGCTTGCCGGGTGTTTGGCACGGCCGGCGGCAAAGCCGCCGAGTCCGTGCGGGCTTGCGGCACAGGGTGGGGCAACAGGCAGCGGGCCGTGCGTGGCAGAGGCACGCCGTCGAACGACACAAGCAAGGGGCGGCCTGTTGTGGCCGCCCTTGCCTGGTCGCCGGCCGATCCTGCCGGAGTCGGCGCGCGGCGCGCGCGCTCGCCCGGCGGCGATCAGAAGCGGTACACCGCCTCCACCCCGAACAGCCGCGGCAGGCCGCGGATGAAGGTGGGGATGCCAAAGGCCCCGCCGGTGTTGCCGGCATCCAGCAGATAGCGTTCATTGAACAAATTGCTGGCAAAGCCGATCACTTCCCATTTGCCGTCGGGGTGGCGCACCCCGGCGCGCAGATTGGCCAGCGTGACCGGGCCCTGGGCGGTCACCGGGTTGTTGGGCAGTTCAAAGAACAGGCTGGAACGGTGGGTGACGTTGGGATTGGCGAAGAGCTCCAGCCTGGCGTTCAGCGGCACGCGGATATTGGCACCGGCCGCGCCCTGCCATTCCGGTTGCAGGCGGAAACGGTCGCCGGCAAAATTGCCGAAGCGCGCATCATTGTTCACCCGCGCCTGAATATAGCTGCCGTTGGCATAAAGTGTGATCATGTCGGACACGGCGGCGTTGATCTCCGCCTCGATGCCCTTGTTGGTGGCATCGGCATTGACGATCAGCGCCGGTGCGCCCTGCTGCGGCACCGAAATCTGGAAATCCTTGTACTGCATGATGTAGGCGCCCAGGCTGAAATTCACCTTGCCCAGCGCGCCCTTCACACCCACTTCATAATTGGTCAGCAGTTCGGCCGGGAAGATGCGCTGGCTGGGCACCACCTGCCCGGCCACGCGCGCCGCGCTCACCTGCACCACCGGCGAGCGGCGGCCGCGCGACCAGGTGGCATAGACATTCAGATTGTCGGTGACACGATACAGGATGTTGGCGCGCGGCAGGAAGGCATCGAAACGGCCTTCGCCCGTCAGCACCGCGCCGCCCGTGCTCACCCCGCCGGGGATCAGGCTGGCGCCGGTGATGCGGGTGTTGGGGATGTTGCTGGAAAAGCCGCTGAAGCGGTTTTCCGTCAACCAGCGGCCGCCGACATTGATTTCCAGCCCGTCAACCGGAATCACGGTGACATCGCCGAACAGGCTGAACGTGTCGATGGTGGCCGAATTGCGGAACTGTTCCGAAGCATAGGGCAACCGGGTGAAGGCGCCATTGGTCAGGATCGCGGTGGCACGGGCGGCATCGACCACGCCGGTGGCATTGTTGATGCAGGCCAGGTTCGGCACCAGCCGCGCCGCGCACTGCAGGAAAATGCCTTCTTCCGAGCTGAATGGCACGCGCTGGAAGCCGGTTTCCCAGAAATAATTCGCCCCGGCAAAGGCGCGCACCGCGTCGCTGGTGAAGTTCACCCGGCCTTCGAAGCTCAGCTGCTCGCCGCGCGCGTCTTCGGCAAACTCCAGATAATGCGCCTGGGTGCCATCGGCATCGAACACCTCCAGGCTGTCGAAATTGCGATAGCCGGCGATGGCGGTGATGCTGAACGCCTCGTCGATCCTGTAATTGCCCGTGAGGTTGAGATCATAGACGTTGCGCTTCAGCCCCGGCTGATCAAGGCCCAGGGTGGCGGCGCTGTCGGGCGCGCCGGCGGCTTCCTTGAAGCTGTAGGGGCTGGTGGTGCCGCCGGTGGGCGCGAAGGTGCCGCTGGAAAAGGCGGTGCCCGGCGCGCGCTGGCCATCATAGGTGCCCACCACATCCAGGGTGAGATCGGCCGACGGCGTGTAGCGCAGCGAGACGCGGGCGCCATATTGGCCCTGGCCGTTCAGATCATCGATGCGCGGGCCATTGGGGGTTTGCGAACCCGGCCGGCCGGCGATGTTGGGCACCACGCCATCGCGCAGCTTGATGGCCCCCGCCACGCGCAGCGCCAGCGTGTCGTTGCCAACATTGACGAAGCCATCGATGCGGCGCTGATCGAAATTGCCATAGCCCACGCGCACTTCGCCCGCCGTGCCGGCCCGCGGCCTGGCGGTGATCACGCTGACCACACCCACGGCCGCGGCCGTGCCGAACAGGGTGGATTGCGGCCCCTTCACCACTTCCACCCGCTCCAGATCATAAAGATCGAAATAGGATCCGCGCGACCGGCTGACATCGACGCCGTTCAGATAGACGGTGACGGCGGGCGCGCCCTGCGACGAACCCGTGTCGGACGTGATGCCGCGGATGACGAAACCGGGGTTGTTGGGCGATTGTTCCTGCACGTTGAGGCCGGGGACATAGGCCGACAGCTGGTCAAACTGGGTAACGCCGATCTCGCGCAGGCTGCGGCCGGAATAGGCGGTGATGGTGATAGGCACATCGACCAGCTTCTGCTCGCGCTTCTGGGCGGTGACGACAATCTCCTCGCCGATCGATTCGGCAATCTGCTCGTCGGCGGCAAACGCCGGCAGGGCAGGCAACAGGCTGGCGGTGGCAAGCAGGATCAGGCGGCGCATGTTCAATCCCCGTGTTGGTCAGGTTCATTGGCCGGTGCGCATTGCCCACGGCTGGTTGCAGCGCCATGGCAGCGGCGTGACAAACGCGTTGCAGCCGCTGCGGCATGGTGACTTTGCGGCGGCAGCCCGATAGAAGGGCCGCATGACAGCCCCGCGCGCCCTGGCGATTCCCGCCCCCGAAACCTATGTCAGCGATACCGTCCGCGTGATCTGCGACGGCGACGAACAGGGCGGGGATGGCCACCCGCGCGTGTGGATCCAGATCGATGCGTCGGGCTTTGCCGATTGCGGCTATTGCGACCGCCGTTTCATCCTGGCCGGCGGCCCGGCCGACAAGCGATGAAGGCCGGGCGATGAAGGCCGGGCGATGAAGGCGGGGCGATGAACTGCGGCGCGACGCAGGCGCTGGCCGCGCTGCTGCTGCTGGCCACGCCGATGGCGGCGCAGGCAGCGAGGCCAAAGCCGCCCGCCGCCTTCACCATCGCCATCAGCCCCAACGGCAATCCCTATCTGCCGGTGATGGTCAAGAACGCCACGCTCAACATCCGCATCGCGCTCAGCTATGATCAGGGCCTGGTGCTCAACCCGGCTGCCGTGCAGCGGGCCGGCGTGAAGCCCTTTCCGATCATCGGCAAGTTCAGCCTGGACAACACCCCCTTTGCCAGCGGCAAGACGGTGATCCGGTTCAACCTGGGCACCGCCACGCCGCAGGGCCTGCCCGGCCGCAAGGTGCCGATCGCCTGGCTGGAAACCCCCACCGCCGCCGATGCCGATGGCATACTGCCGGTGGGATCGCTCAGCGCCGACCGCATCGACATCGTGCGCGGCGACACCCCGCCCGGCAGCCAGACCTTTGTCATCCCGAAAAAGGGCAAGGGCGAGGCGATGATCCGCACCCGCATCGGCGGGGAAGAGGTGAATGTCAGCCTTGAACTGAACATCCCGACGACGGTGATGAACGCCCGCGCCGGCGCGGCGCTGATCAAGGCCGGGATGGCCAGCCGCGTCGCCGAAATCGGCTATTGGCGGCCGTTTCCGGCCGTTTCGCTGCCGATGCAGAGCCTGGCCGGCAAGCCGGGCCTGACCATCGCCGGCCTGCCGATGCGCCGTCTGTCGGTCAGGGTATCGGAATCCGAAGCGCGGGCGATCGACGCCCAGGCCAGGGGCACCTCCACCGCCAAGGATGACGAGGACACCATCACGGTTGCCGCCGACCGCAAGCAGCGGCGCGGCCGTGATCCGTGGCTGCTGATCGGCCGCGACGTGCTGGACGATTGCAGCCGCATCACGTTCGACCGGCCGGGCGAGCGCTGGGTGCTGACCTGCAAATTCGGTTGAGGCCAAGGCGGCGCGGCATCGCACCCCTTCCCCTTTGCGCGGCGCTGGCCCATATCTGCCACCATGAGCCAGTTTGATGCCACCCAACTCTTCTATACCGACACCGGGCTTGATCCGGCGGCCACCGAACGCCAGGTGGCGGACGCGCTTGCGGGCTGCGACGACGGCGAGCTGTATCTGCAATATGCCGTGTCGGAAAGTTTCAGTTTCGATGATGGCCGGCTGAAGGCCGCCAGTTTCGACACGCAGAAGGGCTTTGGCCTGCGCGGCGTCGCCGGCGAGATGACGGCCTTTGCCCATGCCACCGAATTGTCGGCCGCCGCCATTGCCCGCGCCGCCGATACGGTGAAGCTGGTGCGCGATGGCCATGGCGGCAGCATGGCGCTGGCGCCGATGCCCACCAACGCCCGCCGCTACAGCGATGACAACCCGTTGGCTGGCATCGATTTTTCCGCCAAGGTCGCCTTGATGCAGCAGATCGATGCGGCTGCCCGCGCGCGGCACCCCGGCGTGGTGCAGGTATCGGCCAGCCTGCTGGGCAGCTGGAGCGTGGTGGAGATATTGCGCGCCGATGGCAGCCGGGTGCGCGACATCCGCCCGCTGGTGCGGTTGAACGTGCAGATTGTCACCGAGAAGAATGGCCGGCGCGAAACCGGCTTCCACGGCCTGGGCGGCCGCACCCTCTATGACCGGCTGTTCGAGGAAGCGACCTGGCAGCGCGCCATTGATATCGCGCTGAATCAATCACTTGCCAATCTTGACGCCGTCGATGCCCCGGCCGGCGAGACGACGGTGGTGCTGGGCCCCGGCTGGCCCGGCATCCTGCTGCACGAAGCCATCGGCCATGGCCTGGAAGGCGATTTCAACCGCAAGGGCACCAGCGCCTTTTCGGGCCGCATCGGCGAACGGGTCGCCGCCCCCGGCGTGACGGTGGTGGATGATGGCAGCCTGGACCAGCGCCGCGGCAGCCTGACGGTGGATGATGAAGGCACGCCCACCGGCCGCACCGTGCTGATCGAGGATGGCATATTGAAGGGTTACATGCAGGATCGGCTCAACGCCCGGCTGATGGGGGTGGCGCCCACTGGCAATGGCCGGCGCGAATCCTATGCCCACGCCCCGATGCCGCGCATGACCAACACCTTCATGCTGGCCGGCGGCGAGGATCCGGGCACCATCCTGGCTGGCGTGAAAAAAGGCATATTCGCCAAAAGCTTCGGCGGCGGCCAGGTGGACATCACCAGCGGCAAGTTCGTGTTTTCCTGCACCGAAGCCTATGAGATCGAAAACGGCCGGCTGGGCCGCCCGCTCAAAGGTGCGACGCTGATCGGCAACGGGCCGGACGTGCTGACCCGCGTGCGGGCCATCGGCAATGATCTGGAACTGGATGAGGGCGTCGGCATCTGCGGCAAGGCCGGGCAGAGCATTCCGGCCGGGGTGGGCCAGCCCACCCTGCTGGTGGAAGGCCTGACCGTCGGCGGCACCGCCGCCTGATCCCTGGGAGGCGGCGATGGATTTCTTTGACCATATCACGCAGAAGCAGGTCGAATTCATCGCCCGCCAGCCGCTGTTCTTTGTCGCCACCGCCGCCCTCGGCGCGCGCATCAACCTCAGCCCCAAGGGGCTGGACACATTTCGCGTCCTGGATGGCGGCCGGGCCTGTGCCTATCTGGATTATGGCGGCAGCGGCAATGAAACCCACGCCCATCTGGCCGCTGATGGCCGCATCACCATCATGTTCTGCGCCTTTGATCAGCCGCCGCTGATCTATCGCATCTATGGCACCGGCCGGGCGGTGTTGCCGCAGGATGCCGATTTTGCCGAACTGGCCAGCCATTTCACCATCGAACGCGGCGTGCGCCAGATCTTCCTGATCGCGGTGGATTCGACCCAGGAAAGCTGCGGCTGGGCGGTGCCCAGGATGGCCATGGTGGAAGAACGCCAGACCCTGCGCAAATATCATGCCCAGGATGATCCGGCCGCGCGGCTGGCCAAATATCAGGAGCGTGACCGCTCCATCGATGGCCTGCCCGTCACCCCGCCTTCCGTGCTGCCCTACAGCTGATGGCGCTGGTCTGCGTCGAAACGCTGTTTTCGCCCGTCGAAGCCGAAATCGCCCGCGCCCGGCTGGAAGCCGCGGGGATCGCGGCCGTGCTGTTCGATGCCGGCATCGCCAGCCTGATCGGCCCCGGCGTGTCGGGCATCAGGCTGATGGTGTTGGACGCCGATGAAGCCAGCGCGCGCCGGCTGCTGGCCGGGCCGGACTGAACCGCGCACCGTCAAACGCCTTATGTCGTGCGCACCCCGCCTGCGGCACCGTTTCTGGCGGCAACTGGATGGGGATGGCAGGCATGAAGCTGATCACGGCGATCATCAAGCCGTTCCGCCTTGATGCGGTTCGCGACGCCTTGTCCGGTGCTGGCGTGCAGGGCATGACGGTGAGCGAAGTGCGCGGCCTGGGCCGGCAAATGGGCCACAGCGAAGCCTATCGCGGCGCCGAATATAATCTCAACCTGGTGCCCAAGCTGAAGATCGAAGCCGTGGTTGAAGATGATGACGTGCTGCGGCTCGTCGACCTGATCGCCCAGGCCGCCCACAGCGGCAGCGTTGGCGATGGCAAGATCTTTGTTTCGCCCGTCCAGAATGCGGTGCGGATCCGAACCGGCGAGGTTGACGAAACCGCCCTGTAGGCAAGCGCCGGCAAGATGGGGGCTGGCAAGCGGCGGCGGGCCTGCTAAACCGCTGGCCATGCCTACACTTGTCCTGCTTCGCCATGGCCAGAGCCAGTGGAATCTCGAAAACCGCTTCACCGGCTGGTGGGATGTCGGGCTGACCGATCAGGGCATGGCCGAGGCGCTGGACGCTGGCCAGCGCATGGCCGCTGCCGGCCTGGATTTCGACATCGGCTTCACCAGCGTGCAGAGCCGGGCGATCAAGACGCTGAATCTGGCGCTGGCCGCGATGGACCGGGTGTGGATCCCGGTGATCAAGGATTGGCACCTGAATGAACGCCATTATGGCGGCCTCACCGGCCTCAACAAGGCAGACACCGCGGCACGCTATGGCGAGGAACAGGTCAAGCTGTGGCGGCGCAGTTTCGATGTGCCGCCGCCGCCGCTGGAACCGGGTTCGGCCTTCGATCTGTCGAGCGATCGCCGCTATGCCGGGGTCGCGGTGCCGGCGGCTGAAAGCCTGAAGGACACGATTGCCCGCGTGCTGCCCTATTTCACTGCCGAAATCGCCCCACACCTGCGGGCCGGCAAGCGCGTGATCATCGCGGCGCACGGCAATTCACTGCGCGCGTTGGTCAAGCATCTGTCGGGCCTGTCGGATGAAGCAATCATCCACGAGGAAATCCCCACCGGCCAGCCCATGATCTATGATCTGGCCGATGATCTGAGCGCGATGTCGCGGCGCTATCTCTGAACGGGGGCCGGTGCAGCACCCCGCCGCATGGCGCACCGGCTGACCGGTGGTGAGGCCATCGATCAACGCGGCGCAAACCGCCCTGGGCATTTAACACAGCTTGACCTTTTGCTGTGCTGGCAGCATAAGACAGTGCATGTTTTCCAGTGACCGCCCCATCTATCGCCAGATCCGTGACCGCATTGTCGACCGGATATTGACGCTGGGTGATGGCGCGATGCTGCCATCGGTGCGGGCGCTGGCTGCCGAAGCCGGTGTAAACCCGCTGACTGTGGCCAAGGCCTATCAGGACCTGCAAGCCAGTGGGCTGGTGCGGGCACGGAAGGGCGTTGGCCTGTTTGCCGCCGATGATGCGGTGCGCGCCCTGCTGGCCGCCGAACGCGAAGCCTTCCTGACCGAGGAATGGCCGCGCGTCGCCGCCCGCATCAACCGGCTGGGGCTGGACGCGGCCGACCTGCTGGAACAGGCCTGATCCGCGCTACCAGCGCTCCTCCGGCCACCAGGGGAACACGGCCGGCATGTCCTGGCTCACCGTATCGGGATAGACCGGGGCACGCTTTTCCAGAAAGCTGACCACGCCTTCCTTCGCATCGCCGGAGCGGCCGCGCATATAGACCATGCGGCTGTCGAGCCGGTGGGCATCCCACGGGCTGGCGGCGCCGGCCATGCGCCACAGCATCTGCCGGGTGAGTGCGACCGACACCGGCGCGGTATTCTCGGCAATCTCCAGCGCCAGCGCGCGGGCAGCAGGCAGCAGATCATCGGGCGCATGGGTGGAACGGGTGAGGCCGCCCCTTTGCGCTTCGGCGGCATCGAACACCCGCCCGGTCATGCACCATTCCAGCGCCTGCGGCAGGCCGACCAACTTCGACAGGAACCAGCTTGACCCAGCCTCCGGCACGATGCCGCGCCGGGCAAAGACAAAGCCGAAGCGGGCGGTGTCGCTGGCCAGCCGCATGTCCATGGCCAGCTGCATGGTGGCCCCGATGCCCACCGCCGGGCCGTTGACCGCAGCGATCACCGGCTTCAGGCTGCGGAAGATGCGCATCGTCACCTGGCCGCCGCCGTCGCGGGTGGCGGGATGCGTCCAGTCGATGCTGCCATCATCCCTGACCGGGCTGGCACTGCGCGCGCCGCCCAGCTTCTCATAATCAAAGGTGGCCGCGCCGGCGCTCAGGTCCGCCCCGGCGCAGAAGGCACGGCCGCGGCCAGTGACGATGACGGCTTTCACCGCATCATTGGCGTCCGTCTGGTCAAAGGCGGCAATGATTTCGGTCATCATCACGCCCGTGAAGGCGTTCAGCTTGTCAGGCCGATCCAGCGTGATGGTGGCGATGGGGCCATCGATGTCGAGGGCGATCTGGGTGTAGCTCATGTCAAAGCGCCTCGATGATCGTCACATTGGCCAGGCCGCCGCCTTCGCACATGGTCTGCAGCCCCCAGCGCTTGCCGCGGTTGTGCAGGGCGTGCACCAGCGTTGCCATCAGCTTGGTGCCCGATGCACCCAGCGGGTGGCCCAGCGCGATGGCGCCGCCATTCACGTTCAGCCGGGCATGATCGGCCTCCAGCTGTTGCAGCCAGGCCATCGGCACGGAGGCAAAGGCCTCGTTCACTTCGTAAAGATCAATGTCGTCGATCTTCATCCCGGCGCGTTGCAGCGCCTTCTTGGTGGCACCGATCGGGGCTTCCAGCATGATCACCGGGTCTTCGCCCACCACCGTCATGGTGTGGATGCGGGCCAGCGGCTTGACGCCCAGCGCCTTCAGCCCGCGCTCGTTCACGATCATCACGGCGGACGCGCCGTCGCAGATCTGGCTGCTGGTGGCTGCCGTCAGCCGGCCGCCGTCGGGGTTGATCAGCTTCACGCCCTTCACGCCGTCGAGGCTGACATCAAAGCGGATGCCCTCATCCTGAGTATGAAGGTGGGGCACCCCCTCGTGCGTGGTGACGTTGATCGGCACGATCTCGGCCGCAAAGGCGCCGGCCCTGGCCGCTTCGCCGGCGCGGCGCTGGCTTTCATAGCCATATTCGTCCAGCATGTCCTTGGAAAGGCCGTATTTTACCGCAATCATCTCGGCGCCGGTGAACTGGCTGAACTGGATGCCGGGATAGCGCGCGGCCATGCCGTCGCCATAGGGCATGCCCATTCCGGCCTTGGCCGGCAGCGCCACGGTCATGCCCATCGGCACGCGCGTCATCGATTCCACCCCGGCGGCGATCACCACGTCCATCTGGCCGCTCATCACCGTGGCGGCAGCAAAATGAATGGCTTGCTGGCTGGAACCGCACTGGCGATCCACCGAGGTGCCGGGCACCGATTCGGGCAGTTTCGACGACAGCACGGCGTTGCGGGCGACATTGGTGGATTGCTGGCCGCCCTGGCCAACACAGCCCATGATCACATCCTCGATCAATGCCGGATCAACGCCGGTTTCATCCACCAATGAATCCAGCACCTTGGCCGAAAGATCGGCGGGGTGCCAATCGCGCAGCAGGCCGCCGCGGCGGCCCCCGGCAGTGCGCTTGGCGGCAACGATATAGGCTTCGCTCATGGCTGTGATCCTTGGCTTCATGGGATTCGCAATCATCACTTTACGCCTGTCACCCCCTTGGGCATTGACGGCCAAAATGATCAGGGAGGGCGAGATGCGCCACCATCGGGGAATGATCGCGGCGGCGCTGGCCGTGCTGGTTGCGGGCGCAAGCGTGGCGGCGCCAACGCGCGCCGTGCCCGCCAGGGCTGCACCGGTGGTGGCAAGACCGGCGCCGGTGGCGGCCGCCACGCCGGCCGTGGCGCCAACCGCCCCCCAGCCAGCGGCTTTGCCCGACACGCCCGACATCCGCGCCCTGCGCCGCGCCTTCCGCTTTGGCTTTGCGCCCTATGAAATGCTGCGCACCCGCCAGGCCCAGTCCGCGCGGGTGGCGGCGGCCGGGATGGGCACCGGCATCAACGCGCTGATCCCGCGCCTGGCGCTGGCCGATGCCGGCAGCCGCGAGGTGACGACGCCCAACAACGACACGCTTTATGGTTCGGCCTGGCTGGATCTGTCGCAAGGCCCGGTGATCTTCACCATCCCGCCGCTGGGCCGCTATCACTCCGCCGCGCTGATGGGCATCACGTCCGATGTCGCCGCCGTGCTCGGCACCCGCACGGTGGGCGCCGCCGGCGGGCGCTATGCCATTGTTGGCCCCAATTTCGCCGGCGAACTGCCGCGCGGGGTCGAACTGGTGCGCAGCCCGTCCAACGATGCCTGGCTGCTGGTGCGGGTGGTGGTGAACGGGCCGGATGATCTGGCCGCCGCGGCCGACGGCCTCACCCGCTACACGCTTTCGGCCACCGCCGGGGAAACGCCGCTGGATCTGGCGGTGCCGGCCCGGCCCGATGGCCGCGCCTTCATCACCACGGTCAATGCCGCCATCGCGCGTTCTGGCGATGAACGCCTGCAGGCGCGGGCGCGCGGCTTTGCCGACATGGGCATCGGCACCGCCTGGGAGCAGCTGAGCCCGGCGCTGCAACAATTGTGGACCGACAGCCTGCCGGCGCTGGTGGCCGAGCTGAAGGACGGGCTGTCCAGCGGCGAGACGGTGAATGGCTGGGCCTATCCACCGCCCCACATGGCCCTGTATGGCGAGGATGACGATCTGCGCAGCGCCGTTGCCCTGGGCGGGCTGGCGGCGCTGCCACGGGTGGAGGCGGTGTATCTCAGCGCCCGCCGCGACGGCGCCGGCCAGCCATTGACCGGCGCGAAAAGCTGGCGGCTGAAAATCCCGCCCGGCCTGCCGGTGGGGGCCTTCTGGTCGCTCACCATGTACCAACAGGAAGCCGATGGCCGGCTGTTCTTCGTCCCCAACCCGCTTGATCGCTTTGCAGTGGGGGATCGGTCGCGCCATCTGCGCCCCGATCGCGATGGCAGCATCGAATTGTTCATCCAGGCCGGCAAGCCATCGGGCGAACGGGTGGTGAACTGGCTGCCCGCCCCCAGCGGCCGTTTCGTGCTGCTGTTCCGCGCCTATCTGCCCGGCAGCGGCCTGCTGGATGGCAGCGTGCGGCTGCCCCCGGTCACCGAAGGCGAGATGATCCCATGAGCCAGAACAACCCCCACGGCGGCCGCGTCGGCAAGCATCTGTTCCTCGACATTCTGCACAGCGAAGGCGTGGAGATCATCTTCGGCAATCCCGGCACCACCGAACTGCCGCTGCTGGATGCCTTCGTGGTGGAAGACCGGCTGCGCTATGTGCTGGGCCTGAACGAAGTGGTGGTGATGGGCATGGCCGATGGCTGGGCGCAGGCCACCGGCCGACTGGCGGTGTGCAACCTGCACGCCGCCCCCGGCCTCGGCAATGCCATGGGCATGCTGTACAACGCCGCCCGCGCCGGTGCGCCGATCCTTGTCACCGCCGGCCAGCAGGACATGAGCATCCGCCTGACCGAACCGCTGTTGTGGGATGATCTGGCCACCATGGCGCGGCCGCTGTGCAAATGGTCGTTCGAAGTGACCAGCATTGCCGAACTGCCGCGCGCCGTGCGCCGCGCCGCCAAGGTGGCGCTGACCGCGCCGACCGGGCCGGTGTTCCTTTCGATCCCCGGCGACATATTGAACGCGATTGCGCCCGCTGATCTGGATATCGGCGCCCCCACCCGCATCGGCGCCGCCCTGCGCGGTGATGCCGGCGAAGTGGCCAGGGCCGCCGCCCTGATCCGCGCCGCCGCCAATCCGATCATCTTTGCCGGCGATTGCATCGCAACCCGAGATGCATTCGCGCCGATGGTGGCCTTTGCCGAGGCCGTGGGCGCACCGGTCTATCTGGAAGGCATGGCCAACCGCGCCGCCTTCCCTAGCAACCACCCGCTGTTTGCCGGCACGGTGCCGCGCATGACCCCGGCGCTGCGCGCTGCCACGCGGGATCATGATCTGGTCATCTCCATCGGCGCCGATCTGCTCACCCAGAGCCAGGCCACCGGCATCGAGGCGCTGGAACCGGGCAAGCCGTTGGTGCATCTGGACGACAACCCCTGGGAAATCGGCAAGAATTTCGCCGCCACCGCCGCCATCCAGGGCTGCCCCGCGGCGACGCTGCCGGAATTGACCGCGCTGGTGGCCGGCTGCGGCGACGGCCGCCGCGCCGGCAACGCGGCAAGGATCGCCGAGGCGAAGGCCGCCCTGCTGGCCAAGGCCGAAGCGGCGATGGATGCGGTGCCGCTGGACCCGCTGGCCGTGCTGAAACGGCTGGGCGAGGTGATGCCCGATGATGCGATCATCATCGAGGAGCTGCTGTCATCCGGCATGAACGTGGTGCGCAGCCTGTTGCCGACCACCCGGCCCGACAGCTGGTTCGGCATGCGCGGCGGCGGCATCGGCGTTGCCCTGCCCCAGGCCGCCGCTATGCAACTGGCCCACCCCGGCCGGCCGGTGGTGGCCCTCTCCGGCGATGGCAGCCTGATGTATTCGGCCGCCGCGCTGTGGAGCCTTGCCCATTACCGGCTGCCGGTCGTCACCATCGTGTTCAACAATGCCTCCTATCGCATCCTGAAACAGCGCACCCGTGCCATCGGCGATCACAGCGCCCGCGAAGGCCGCTTCGTCGCCATGGACCTGACCGAACCGGCCATCGATTTCATGGCGCTGGCGACCGCGCACGGCGTGCAGGGCGTGCGGGTGGAAAGCATCCCGGCGCTGGTCACGGCCTTCCAGGCCGCGCTGGCCAGCGACACCCCCACCCTGATCGAGGTGCCGGTGGCGCGGGCGGTGTAAGGCTGCCGCGCGCCGTAAAGCATTGGTCATGCTGAACCTGTTTCAGCATGACGATCGGCTGTTGGGGAATGCCGGCCTCAGAACACCACCACGCTCCTGATGCTCTCGCCGCTGTGCATCAGGTCGAACGCGCGGTTGATCTCCTCCAGGGCCAGCACGTGGGTGATCATCGGATCGATGGCGATCTTGCCGTTCATGTACCAATCGACGATCTTGGGCACATCGGTGCGGCCCTTGGCGCCGCCAAAGGCGCTGCCCCTCCACACCCGGCCGGTCACCAGCTGGAACGGGCGGGTGGCGATTTCCTTGCCGGCTTCGGCGACGCCGATGATGATGCTTTCCCCCCAGCCGCGGTGGCAGGCTTCCAGCGCGGTGCGCATCACATCGGTATTGCCGGTGCAATCGAAGGTGTAATCCGCGCCGCCATCGGTGATCGCGACCAGATGCGCTGCCAGATCGCCTGAAACATCCTGCGGGTTGACGAAATCGGTCAGGCCGAACTGGCGGCCCCAGGCCTCGCGATCGGGGTTGATGTCCACCCCGATGATCTGATCGGCCCCCACCAGCTTCAGCCCCTGGACGACATTCAGGCCGATGCCGCCCAGGCCAAAGACGATGCAGCGCGCGCCAGGCTCCACACGCGCGGTCTTCACCACCGCCCCGACCCCGGTCGTCACCCCGCAGCCGATGTAACAGGCCTTGTCGAACGGCGCATCGGTGCGGATCTTCGCCACGGCGATTTCGGGCAGCACGGTGAAATTGGAAAAGGTGGAACAGCCCATGTAGTGGAAGATGGGCTGGCCCTTGTAACGGAAGCGGGTGGTGCCATCGGGCATCAGCCCCTTGCCTTGCGTGGCGCGGATGGCGGTGCACAAGTTGGTCTTGCCCGACAGGCAGCTTTTGCATTGCCGGCATTCGGGGGTGTAGAGCGGGATGACATGATCGCCGGGCACCACGCTGGTGACGCCGGGGCCGATCTCGCGCACGATGCCGGCGCCTTCATGGCCCAGGATGGACGGGAAGAGGCCTTCTGAATCCTTGCCTTCCAGCGTGTAGGCATCGGTGTGGCAGATGCCGGTGGCCATGATTTCCACCAGCACCTCGCCCGGCTTCGGGCCTTCCAGATCAACCTCGACAATCTCCAGCGGCTGGTTGGGCGCAAAGGCAACGGCGGCACGGCTTTTCATCGGGCTTCCCCTGTTGAGCTTTGGCCACACTTGCCGCTGTTGTGGCCCGTTTGCCAAGCCCATGGCCGCCGCGCGCTTGCATTTTGGGCGCGATGCGGTCATTGGGCAGGCCAGCCGGCGTGCATCCGCACGGCCGGCCTTTGCGACGTTTTCGGCCACCGGGCGTTTTGCCGCCTGCCGGCCTGTGCACAAGGGATCGTTCATGCGGTTTGCCAGCGGGATCAAGGCGTAACATGCCGAAAGAGGAAATCATCCGGATTGAAGGTGAGATCACCGAAATCCTGCCCGACGGCCGGTTCCGCGTTCGCCTTGAAAATGATCACGAGATCATCGCCTATACCGCCGGCAAGATGCGCAAGAACCGCATCCGGTCCATCGTCGGCGATCGCGTGCATGTGGAAATGACGCCCTATGATCTGGACAAGGGCCGCATCGTGTTCCGCGAAAAGACGACGCCGATGCCGATGAACCAGCGGCGATTCTTCCGCCGCTGATGCGGCGCCGGCGGTGGCCGGCAGCCTCGTGCCTGCACCGGTTCCGGGCCAGCCCGTGGGCTGCAGCCACCCGATTGCGGTTCTGGGTGAGATTGCGCCTTCCTGCAGTTCCCTGCTTGACTCGGACGCGCAGAAAGCCTAATTTTTTATTAACAGGCAAGGGCCTGCGGAGGAGGATCGCAATGATTCGTCACACTGTCACGGCGCTGAAGTCGCAATACACCCCGGCGGGTGCGGTGCTGGATCGTTTCTGCGGTCCGGGCTGGACGGCAACGCCGGCCAAGATGCTGGAATTGCTGCGTTCGGGCGCGCATGAATTTTTCCTGGCCGGCAACGGTGATCTGCGCGTGGTGGCCGACCGGCGCACCGATGGTGCCTGGGCCCTGGCCGTGGTTGGCGGCAATGGCGAACGTGTCACCCCCAGCAGCCTGCCGCACTGGCAGGTGGAACGGCCGCGCGCTGCGGCCCCGCGCAAGCGCAGCTGGCTGGAAAAGCTGATGGATCCTGACGCCCGCTGAGGCGTTGCCCGGGTCTGGGTCTGGCAGCTTCCTTCAACAGCAGGAATTTCTGGGGCGGGCAGTGTCGACTGTCCGCCCTTTTTGCATGGGCACGATGGGGTGTTACTGCACCCGGTCGCCCGGTTTCAGGCCGATGCGATCGGCTTCGCCGGCCGCCAGTTCGATCACATCGGCCGTCACCCCGGCGGAGGGGAGCACATCGCGCGAATAGGGCTGGCCCCGCCGCACATTCAGCACGCGCCGCGCCGGCGAGACATAGATGATGTCCAGCGGCAGGATGGTGTTTTCCATCCAGAACCCGGTCTGGCGCGGTGGCACCATGGGAAAGCTCATGCCGGTGCCGGGCTTCATGCTGTCCCGGAACATCATGCCGCACGCCTGCTGCTCCGGCGTGCGCGCCACCTCCACCTGATAGGCAAAGCGGCCCTTGGCGGTGACGAAGCGCACGGTGCGCGTGGCCAGGCCGGCATTGGGGCACGGCACGGCGGCCGCCACCGGGGCGGGCGGCAAAACGGCCAGCAGCAGGGCCAGGGCCGGCAGGGCGAAGCGTGGGCGGGTGATGATCATTCCGTCTTATCGGCGATTTCGGCCAGAACAGCCAGAGGGCCCTTGTGCCCCGGTGCCACCCGCACCAGCAGGCGCTGGCCGGGCTGCGGATCGGCCAGGCCGGCGCGGCGCAGCGTTTCCATGTGGACGAAGATATCGGGCGAGCCATCATCGCGCACGACAAAGCCATAGCCCTTGAGCCGGTTGAACCATTTCACCGCCACCGGTTCCAGCGGGCCGGCCGCCGCCAGCATGGCCTGGGGATTGATGCGATCGGCGGCCCGTGCCGCGGCCAGTTCGGGATCGGGGCCAATGGCGGTGGACAGATCCAGATCGATGATGCGGCGGGCCTGGCGGCCGCGTTCCCGTTCCACCACGATGCAGGTGAGGGTGCAGCCTTCGGGCAGGCTGCGCCGGCCGATCTCGCGCACCACCGAAAAATGCACCAGCACGTCGCGGCCTTCGCCGGTGCCGGGCAGCATGAAGCCGTAACCACGCACCGGATCGAACCATTTCATCGTGCCGCGCACGAACACTTCATCGTCGGCCAGGATTTCTGATTGTTCGTCCACCAATGCAACTCCCCCGCCGCCGATGCTCCCCCAAGCCAGGCGTTGTCCGGCCGCGCCGAAACTGCTGCCGATTCATGTTGTTTATTAACGAATTCTTTGCGCTCTGCAATCGGCAAACGGTCGGGGTCTGGCTGATCTTGCCGCTGGCCGCCGGCCATGCGAGACAGGCGCCAAAGGAAAGGCCAAGCGATGAACCTGTCTGGAAGCGTTGCCATCGCTGCCCCGCGCGAACGTCTGTGGGCGGCACTGAACGATCCCGATGTGCTGGCCCGCTGCATCGATGGCGTTGAACAGCTGGTCCGTACCGATGGCGATGTGCCCAGCTTTGATGGCACATTGAACGCCAGGGTGGGGCCGGTGCGGGCGAAATTCGCCGGGCAGGTGCGGCTGGAAGACATTGTTGCGCCCGAACGCTATCGCCTGGTGGGCGAAGGCAAGGGCGGTGTCGCCGGCTTTGCCAAGGGGGCGGCCGATGTGCGGCTGACCAGCCTGGACGCAGGCAACACCCGGCTGGATTATGTGGTCGATGCGCAGGTGGGCGGCAAGCTGGCGCAGCTGGGCGCCCGCCTGATCGAAGGCACCGCCAAGGCCTATGCCGAACATTTCTTCGCCGCCCTGAAAACGCATGTGGAAGGCGCGGACGAGGCCGCCCCGCCACCGGAACCCGCAGCACCAGCCGCCACCACGCCCGGCATGTCGCCTTTGCTGTGGGGCGGCGGCCTGATGCTGCTGGTGCTGCTGTTCCTGGGCTGGCAGTGGCTGGCCGGGCCATGACCGGCGATGACGATCTGGCCACCCTGGCCCGGGCGCTGGAATGGCACGCGGCTGGCCATGGCGTTGCCGTTGCAACGGTGATCAGCACCTGGGGTTCCGCCCCGCGCCGCGAAGGCAGCCATCTGGCGGTGCGCGCCGATGGCCTGTTCGCCGGCAGCGTTTCGGGCGGCTGTGTGGAGGCCGAGGTGATCCTGGCCGCGCAGGCGCTGATCGCCGCCAGTGCCGGCCATGACGTGCTGGAATTCGGCGTGGCCGACAGCGTGGCCTGGGCCGCCGGCCTGGCCTGCGGTGGGCGCATCGCCATCCTGGTGCAGCGGCTGGCCGCCGATGGCCTGCCGCCCGCGCTGCTGGCCGATGTGCTGGCCGCCACGGCGCGGGGCGACGGTGGCGCGATCAGCAGCGATCCCGCCACCGGCCGCAGCCTGGCCGGGCGCGACGGCCCCTTCGTGCGCGAATATCCACCGCCACGCCGGCTGTTCATCATCGGCGCCGTGCACATCGCCCAGGCGCTGGTGCCGCTGGCCGCCGGGCTGGGCATTGCGGCCACGGTGATCGATCCGCGCGGGCTGTTTGCGGCCGATGCCCGCTTTGCCGGGCTGGCGCTGGATCGGCGCTGGCCGGATGAGGCGCTGGCCGAACTGAAACCCAATGCCGCCAGCGCGGTGGTGGCGCTCACCCACGATCCCAAGATCGACGATGTCGCGCTGGCCTGCGCGCTGGCCTCGCCGGCCTTCTATATTGCAGCGCTGGGCAGCCGCAAGAATCACGCCGGCCGGCTGGAACGGCTGGCGGCATTGGGCTTTGGCCCCGCCGATCTGGCGCGGGTGCACGGGCCGGCGGGCCTGGCCATCGGCGCCATCGGCCCGGCCGAAATCGCCCTGGCCATCGCCGCCCAGATGGTGGCGGGGTGGCGGGGTGCGCTGGCACCGCGATGAAGTTCGGGCCTGTCCCGCTGGCCGCCGCGCTGGGCGCCACGCTGGCACATGGCCAGCTGCTGGGCGGCCGCCGGCTGGCCAAGGGCCACCGGTTGACCGCCGCCGATCTGGCCGCGGCGCGGGCCGAAGGACTGGCCGAACTGGTGGTGGCCCAGCTGGCCGCCGATGATGTGGCCGAAGACGCCGCCGCCCTGGCGCTGGCCCGGGCGCTGGCCGGGCCGGGCACACGGCTGCTCGCGCCGGTGCATGGCCGGGTCAATCTGGCGGCGGCGGCCGATGGCCTGTTGCAGCTGCCGGCGGGCATGGTGGCAGCGGTGAACAACGTGGACGACGCCATCACCCTGGCCAGCCTGCCCGCCGGCCGGCGGGTGGCCGCCGGCGAGATCATCGCCACCATCAAGATCATCCCCTATGGCGTGCCGGCGGCCACGCTGGCCACCGCGCTGGCCAGGGCGCAATCGCTGGCGGTGGCGCCATTCCGGCCGCTGGCCGCCAGCCTGATTGCCACCACCCTGCCCGGCACCAGTGCCAAGGCGCTGGACAAGCTGGCGCGGATCACCACGGCGCGGCTGGCCGGGCTGGGCAGTGCGCTGGTGGTCGTCCCGCCCTGCCCGCACGACACGGCGGCGCTGGCCGGGCGGCTGGCCGGGCTGGCCGGCGATGTGCTGCTGGTGGCCGGCGCATCGGCCACGGTGGACCGGGCCGATGTGATCCCGGCCGCCATCCTGGCCGCCGGCGGCCAGGTGGAGCGGGTGGGCATGCCGGTTGATCCGGGCAATCTGCTGGTGCTGGGCCGGCTGGGCGGCCGGCCGGTGATCGGCCTGCCCGGCTGTGCCCGCAGCCCGAAACGCAACGGCCTGGATATCGTGCTGGAACATCTGGCGGCCGGCCTGCCGGTGGACAGCGCGATGATCGCCGGCCTGGGCGAAGGCGGCCTGCTGCCCGAAGCCGAGCGGCCGGAACCGCGCACCGCCGCCGCCGCGCCCGGCCGGGTGGGCGCGCTGCTGCTGGCCGCCGGCCGATCCAGCCGCTTTGGCGGCGAGCACAAGTTGCTGGCGCTGTGGCGCGGCCAGCCGCTGGTGGCGCATGTCGCCGATGCCATCGCCGCGGCCGGCCTGCCGCCGCCGCTGGTGGTGCTGGGCCATGATGGGGAACGGGTGCGCGCTGCGCTGGCCGGGCGGGCAGCGCGCTTTGTGGTGGCCGCCGATTGGGCCGATGGCATGGGCCGCAGCCTGGCCGCCGGCATCGCGGCGGTGCCGGCCGATTGGGATGCGGCGCTGGTCTGCCTGGCCGACATGCCGGCGGTGGAAGCCGGCCTGATCGCGGCGCTGGCGGCGGCGGCCGGCGACGTGGTGATGCCCACATGGGATGGCCGGCGTGGCCACCCGGTGCGCTGGCCGCGCGCTGCCTTTGGCCGCCTGCGCCAGTTGAGCGGCGATCAGGGCGGCCGGGCGCTGCTGGCCGATTTCGCCGTCACCGAGGTGGCGGCGCCGTCGCCAGCCTGCCTGATCGATGTGGACACACCGGCCGCCCTGGCCACTCTCGGCGATTGAAGCGGCGCGCATATAATATACACTTGGCCGCAGACCCACCCAAGGAGCCTGCCATGGCCGATGCCCAGCCCACGCCCGCAATGATCGCGCTGTATGATCGCTTCACCCATAGCGGCGACATGAGCCGCCGCGAACTGATGGCGCAGATGACGCGGCTGGCCGGCAGCGCCGCTGCTGCCGGGGCCATGCTGGGGGTGATTGGCGGCCAGGCCGATGCAGCGCCGCTGGTGGCGGCCGATGATCCACGCATCAAGGCCGCCGATGTGCGCTTTGATGCTGGCGGCCGCACGCTGGGCGGCTATCTGGCGCAGCCCGTCAAGGGCGCGGCGGCCGCGCCGCGCGTGCTGGTGATCCACGAAAATCGCGGCCTGAACGATCATATCCGCGATGTGGCGCGGCGGCTGGCCAGCGCTGGCCTGGTGGCATTGGCCGCCGATTTCCTGTTGCCGGCCGGCGGCACCCCCACCCAGCCCGACGGCGCAACCAGTGCCGAAGATGTGGCGCGCGGCATGATCGGCAAGCTGGACCGGGCGCAGACCGTGGCCGATGGCGTCGCCATGCTGAACTGGCTGGCGGCCAGCGCCCCGGGCAAGGGCACGCCCGGAGCGGTGGGGTTCTGCTGGGGCGGCGGCATGGTCAATGCGCTGGCGGTCGCCGCCGGGCCGGCCTTGCGCGCCGGCGCCGCCTATTATGGCGCGGCCCCGCCCGATGCGGCGGGGGCGGCCAATGTGAAGGCGCGGCTGCTGCTGCACTATGCCGGGCTGGATGATCGCATCAACGCCATGGGCCCCGCCTGGCAGGCGGCGCTGACGGCCGCCGGGGTGCGCTTTGACGCCTTCACCTATCCGGGCGTCAACCACGCCTTCAACAACGACACGGCGGTGGGCCGCTATGATGCCGCCGCCGCGGCGCTGGCCTGGGAACGCACGCTCGCCCTGCTCAAATCGCCCGGTTGATTATCTGCATATGCATGTTAATTGGGGCGCGTGAACGGTGCCCCTGCCCTTTCTGTCGCCAGCCTGTGCACGGCTGCCAAGGTGCGGCGGCTGTCGCGCCGGGTCAGCCAGATCTATGACGAAGCACTCGGCCCGCATGGGCTGACGGTGGGGCAATATGGGCTGCTGGCCTGCCTGTCGCGGCGGCGCGGCGCCGCCATCGGCGCGCTGGCCACCCTGTTGGCGGCCGATGCCTCCACCGTGTCCCGCCTGGTCAAGCCGCTGGCGGCAGCCGGCCTGATCCTGATCCGCAGCGCGCCCGATGATCGGCGCAGCAAGCTGGTGTGGCTGTCGGACGATGGCCACCGCCGGCGCAGCGCCGCACAAACCGGCTGGCAGGCCGCGCAGGATCGGATGGCGGCGGCCCTGGGCGACGGCCGCCTGGCCGCGCTGCGTTTCATGCTGGATGATGCCCATGAACGGCTGGAGGATAGCGAATGACTGCAATTGCAGATGAAACCCCCGGCTTGCAGGCCATGCGCCAGCTTGCCGCCAGCGCCGGTGGCATGGGCGGCATGGGCGGCCTGATGGGCATGACCGGCGGCGAGGCCGCGCCCGGCCTGATGATCTTTCATGCCAGCGCAGGCCCGCAGCATGGCAACCCGATCGGCATCACCCACGGCGGCTTTGCCGCCACCCTGCTGGACAGTTGCATGAGCTGTGCGGTGCACACCACCCTGGCCGCCGGCGAAACCTATGTGACGACCGATCTGCATGTCAGTTTCATCAAGGCGATCACCCCGGCCACCGGCACCGTGACCGCGCGCGGCGAGGTGTTGAGCCGCGGCCGCCGGCTGGCGACGGCGCGCGGCACCTTGACCGACAGTGCCGGCCGGCTGCTGGCCAGCGGCATTGTCACCTGCATGATCATGGCCGCGCCATGAGCGGCGTGGCGGTGGTGATCGGGGCCGGCGATGCCACCGGCGGCGCGGTGGCGGCGGCCTTTGCCCGCGATGGCCTGATTGCCGTGCCGGTGCGCCGCCATGCCGACAAGCTGGCCCCGCTGGCGCTGCGCATCGCGGCCGAAGGCGGCCAGTGCGTGGCCGTGGGCGCCGATGCCCGCGACGAAGCCGCGATGATCGCCCTGTTCGACCGGATCGAGGCCGACATCGGCCCGGTCGAAGTGCTGGTGTTCAACATCGGGGCCAATTCGCCGATGCCGATTCTGGACGAAAGCGTGCGGCGCTATACCAAGATCTGGGAAATGTGTGCGCTGGCCGGATTCATCACCGCACGCGAGGCGGCGCGGCGCATGGCCCCACGCGCATCCGGCACGATCATCTTCACCGGCGCGACCGCATCCTTGCGCGGATCGGCCGGCTTTGCCGGCTTTGCCGGCGGCAAGTTCGCGCTGCGCAGCCTGGCGCAGGCGATGGCGCGCGAATTGGGGCCAAAGGGCATCCATGTTGCCCACAGCATCATCGATGGCGCGATCGACACCGAATTCATCGCCAGCAATTTCCCGGCACGTTACGCCCTGAAGGATCAGGATGGAATATTGGACCCGGAGGCGATTGCCGCCGAATATGTGCGGCTGCACCACCAGCCGCGCAGCGCCTGGACGCACGAGCTGGATCTGCGCCCGTGGCTGGAACGCTGGTGAAGGAGACGAACATGCCCCATCCAATCGAGTTTCTGTTCGATGTCGGTTCGCCCACCGCCTATCTGGCCTGGCACCGGCTGAAGGGAATCGCGGCGCGCACCGGCGCGGCCGTGCAGCCGGTGCCGATTCTGCTGGGCGGGGTGTTCAAGGCCACGGGCGGCAGCCCGCCGGGCGCGGTGGCGGCCAAGGGCCGCTGGATGAACGAGGACATGCAGCGCTGGGCGGCGCGCGATGGCATCACGCTGGCGATGAACCCATTTTTCCCGGTCAACACCATCACCATGATGCGGATATTGGCCGGCCTGGCTGACGATGCGCGTTTTGATGCTGTGACTGACACGCTGTTTGCCGGCATGTGGCGGCACGGCCGCAACATGGCCGATGCCGACATATTGGCCGAGACCTTGACGCAGGACGGCAAAGACGCCGCCGCGCTGCTGGCGCTGGCGCAAGCGCCGGAGGTGAAGCAGCGCCTGATCAGCAACACCGAAGCCGCCGTGGCGCGCGGCGTGTTCGGCGCGCCCACCTGTTTCGTGGCCGGGCAGATGCATTTTGGCCAGGACCGGCTGGACTGGGTGGAGGCGGCGGCGCTGGGGTGAAAAATCCTCCCCCTCTGGGGGAGGTGCCCGCAGGTCGGAGGGGGAGACCAGGGACTGCGCCCGACCAGCCCCCCGCGTCGCCCTTCGGGCGCCACCTCCCCCAGAGGGGGAGGATAAAAAAGGCCCGGCAGATTGCTCTGCCGGGCCTTTTCATGCGGCTGTATCAGCCTGTGTCAGTCGCGGTTGCCCATGAAGCTGAGCAGGAACTGGAACAGGTTGACGAAGTTGAGATACAGCGTCAGCGCGCCCATCACCGCGGCCTTGCCGGCGAAATCGGTGCCGGCAACCTGATAATACAGGTCGCGCAGGCGCTGCGTGTCATAGGCGGTGAGGCCGGCGAAGATCAGCACGCCCAGGATGTTCACCGCCAGTTGCAGGCCGGTGGAGCCAATGAAGATGTTGGCGATCGAGGCGATGATGATGCCGACCAGGCCCATGAACAGGAAGCGGCCAAACGCCGACAGATCCTTTTTCGTGGTGTAGCCATAGAGGCTGAGCGCGGCGAAGCTGGCGGCCGTCACGAAGAAGGTCTGCGCCACCGACGCGCCGGTGTAGCGGGCGAAGATCGTGCTCATCGACACGCCCATCAGCGCGGCATAGGCCCAATACAGGCCCTTGACCGTGGGGGTGGACATGCGGTTGAGGCCAAAGCTCATCGCCATGACCATGCCGAGCGGCGACAGCATGGCGACCCAGCCCAGGATGGTGGGGCGGCCGAATTCGTTGAAGAACACCGCGAACAGCGCCGGGGTGGAATAGACCAGCAGCGCGACGATGCCGGTGAGCAGCACGCCCGATGCCATATAGTTGTAGATGCCCAGCATGTAGCTGCGCAGGCCGGCATCATAACCGGCCGCCGAGCCAGTGGCGTTTGGGGCCTGGGCCCGGAAGGCGGCAAGCCGGGGGTCCATGTTGTTGGCCATGTGATTCATCCTCCTGTGACCGGCATAGGGCCGGCGACGCACTGAATATCGGGCATCTTGCCTGAATATTCAATGACCCGTGCGACGAACGGTGGGCTTCAGAGTTGTCGCAGCACGGCGGCCGGGCGGGCCGAAAGCGCTTGCCAGTTGCCGATCAGGCCCAGCCCGATGGTGGCCGCAGCGCCCACCGCCACGGTGATGATCACGCGCGGCCAATCGGGTGTCCATTCCAGGCTGAACACCTGGGTGATGACGAACCAGCCCGCCGCGCTGCCCAGCAGCAGCGCCAGGCCCGACACGATGGCCGCGATCGCGCCATATTCGGCCAGGGTGGCGCGCGCCACCTGGCCGCGCGTGGCGCCCAGCAGTTTCAGCAGCACCGCATCATAGGTGCGCGCCCGCGCGCCCGCCGCAATCGCGCCCACCAGCACGGCAATGCCGGCGGCAACGGTCACGCTGGCCGCCGCGCGGATGGCGGCCGACAACTGGCCCAGCAATGTCTGCACCTGGCCGATCACATCCTTCACCCGGATCACGCTGGCGGTGGGAAAGTCGCGCGTGATGGCGCGCGACAGCGCCGGTTCGGCCGCGGTTGGCACCTGCACCGTTGCCATCCAGCCGTGCGGCGCGGCCTCCAGCGTGCCGCGGGCGAACAGCACGGCAAAGTTGAAGCCCAGGCTTTGCCAGTCGATCGCCCGCGTGGAGGCGATGGTGGCGGTGACCTCGACGCCCAGCACCGACACGGTCAGCGTGTCGCCAATCTTCACGCCCAGGGCGCGGGCGGCGTCTTCGTCGATCGACACCAGGGGGGGGCCGGCATAATCCTCTGGCCACCATGTGCCCTGCACGATCCGGTTGCTGGCCGGCAATCGCGCGGCATAGGACAGGCCGCGATCGCCGCGCAGGATCCAGGCTTCGGGGGCCTTGATCCGTTCGGATGGCACGCCGTTCACCGCCGTCACCGGCCCGCGCAGCGACGGCACAATGGCCAGTTCCGCCCCCGGCGCGGCTGCGGCCACGCGGGCGGCAAAGCGATCACGGGCATCGTTGGGGATATCCAGCACGAAGAAACTGGGCGCGCGGGTGGGGATGGTGCGGTTGATCTGGCCGGCCAGCGTGCCTTCGATGCTGGCCAGCGTGGCAAACAGGGTGAGGCCCAGGCCCAGCGCCACGATCAGGTTGCGGGTGGGCGCGCCGGGGCGGTGCAGATTGGCCAGCGCCAGCCGGGCCAGCGTGCCGCGCGGACGCGGGGCGCGGGTGGCGATGATCTTCACCAGCGCCGCCAGCGCCCACAGCAGCAGGATCAGGCCGATGGCCCCGGCCAGAAAGCCCATCACGAACAATTTCTGTTCGGCCTGGGCGATGGTGAGGCCCAGCACCAGGGCTGCGGCCCCGGCGATGGTGGCGATCGTGCCCATGCCCGGCCGCACGGGCCGTTCGGTCAGGCTGCGCAGCAGGCGGGCGGCCGGCATCGCCGCGCCCTGCCCCAGCGGCCACAGCGCAAAGGCCAGCGCGACCAGGCCGCCATAGGTGGCGGCCAGCGCCAGCGCGCCCCATTGCGGGCCGGGCGCCGGCGGCACCGGCAGGCTGGCGGCGGCCAACTGGCCCACCACCGCCGGGGTGAGCGCGCCCAGCGCCAGGCCGATCAGCACCGCGCCGGCCGACACCAGCGCCAGCTGCCACAGATAGACGGCGCGAATGGTGGCGCTGTCGGCCCCCAGCACCTTGAGCGTGGCGATGGTGCGGGTGCGCGCACCCATATAGGCTGAAACCCCGCCGGCCACGCCCACGCCGGCCACCACCAGCGCGGTGAGGCCAACCAGCGTGAGGAACTGGCCCAGCTGCGTGATGAAATTGCGGGTGCCGGGCGCGCCATTGCTGCGATCGCGCACGCGGCCGCCACCGGGCTTCACCGCGGCCTCCAGCCGTGCGCGCGCCGCGGCGATGCTGGTGCCGGGCGGCAGCTTGATGCGATAATCCACGGTGAACAGGCTGCCGATGCCCAACAGCCCGGCCCGATCCAAATCGGCGCGATGGATGACAAGGCCGGGGCCAAAGCCAAAGCCATCGGCGGCACGATCGCTCTCCTCCACCAGCGGCCCGGCATAGCGCAGCGTCACCTGGCCCAGGCTGATGCGATCACCGGGTTTCAGGGCCAGCCTGTCGGCCAGCGCCGGCTGGGCCGCGGCGGTGCCGGGCGCGATGCGGCCGCCGCCGGCGATGACGACGCGGCCATAGAGCGGCCAACGATCATCCACCGCCTTCACTTCGGCCAGCACGGCATCGCCGCCGGCGGCGTTGCCCGCCATCCCGCGCAGCTTGACCACCTCGTTCAGCGTGCCGACGCTGCGGATGGCCGCCAGTTCGGCAGCCGTGGCAAAGCGGCCGGACAGCCGCACCGCAACATCGCCGCCCAGAAGATCCTGGCCGCGTTCCGCCAGACCGGCATTAATGGCGCTGGCCAGGCTGCCCACCCCGGCCAGCGCGGCGACGCCCAGCACCAGACACACGGCCAGGATGCGCAGACCGGCCAGGCCGCCGCGCAATTCCCGCAGCGCAAGGCGCAAGGGCAGGCTCAGAGCACGTCTGCCAAGTGGCCGGTCATCGCCGCCCAGCTGCGCCGGTCGGCATCCGGGCTGTACATCGCGGTGCCCGGCGCATTGGCATGTTGGTTGGTGAAGCTGTGATAGGTGTGGCCATAGGCGATGATCTGCCAATCGGCACCGGCGGCGGTGAGTTCGGCGGCCAGCGCGTGGTGATCCTGCGGCGGCGTATAGGGATCCTCCCAGCCGTGCAGCACCAGCACTTTCGCGCTGATCGGCCCGGCAGCACCCAGGCCGGGGTTGTAGATGCCGTGGAAGCTGACGGCGGCCTTGATGCGCGGATCGCCGCTGCGCGCCACATCAAGGGCGCACAGCCCGCCAAAGCAATAGCCGATGATCGCCATATGCTCATCATCCACCTGCGGCAGCGCGGCGGCGGCATCGACAGCGGCGATCAGCCGGCGCCTGAGGGCGGCGCGATCGGCCACCCAGGGGCCCATCAGGGCGCTGTTGTCCCCGGACGGATCGCCGCGCCTGCCCTTGCCATAGACATCGATGGCAACCGCGACATAGCCCAGTTCGGCCAGCCTGTCGGCCACATCATTGTCCCACGCGGTCTGGCCCACCCAGTTGGGGGCGATCAGCACGCACGCGTGCGGGCCGGGGCCGGTGGGCATGGCGACATAGGCTTCGCATTCGGCATCGCCGTCGAAATAGCTCAGGCTGGTCATGAAATTCCCTGTTCTGCAGCGGTTTGAAGAGTGGCAAGATCCGAAACGATGCGGCCGTCGCGCATGGTGATGACCCGGTTGCAGCGGCGCGCCAGATCGGCATCATGGGTAATCAGCACCAGCGTTGCGCCGGTTTGCGCCAGCCGACCGAACAGCAATTCCACGATGGACTCCCCGGTGGCGGCGTCCAGATTGCCGGTGGGTTCATCGGCAAAGATCAGCGCCGGGCGGCCCACCAGCGCGCGGGCGATGGCCACCCGCTGCTGTTCCCCGCCGGACAATTGGGTGGGATAATGGGTCAGCCGGTGGCCCAGGCCCACGGCGTCCAGTTCGGCGCGGGCGCGGGCCTGGCAATCGGCCTCGCCGGCCAGTTCCAGCGGCACCGCGACATTTTCCAGCGCGGTCATGGTGGGGATCAGGTGGAAGGCCTGCAACACGATGCCGATGCGGCCGCGGCGGGCGCGGGCCAGGCCGTCTTCGTCCAACTGGGTGAAATCGGCCCCGGCGACGATCACCTTGCCGCTGTTCGCCCGCTCCATGCCCGACAGGATCGCCATCGCCGATGATTTTCCGGAACCCGACGGGCCCAGGATGGCCACGCGTTCGCCGGCCGTTATGGCCAGGTTCAGGCCGCGCAGCACATCCACTGCGGCATCGCCGTCGCCCAGGCGAAGCGTGACATCGCGGGCATCAATGACGATAGAAGAGTCCATGTCCCGCCTGTGAAGGAGTTGAGTCTTGCCCGAATTAGGCCTGCGCCGCGCGCTTTACCAGATGGTGTTGGCGATAATCGCGGCCTTCGTGTCGCAGGCGGCGGCCGCGCGGCCGCTGGTGGTGCTGGCCTTTGGCGATTCGCTCACCGCCGGATATCAGTTGCCGCCCGGCCAGGGCTTTGCGCCGCAGCTGGAACGGGCGCTGAAGGCAAGGGGCCGCGATATCACCGTGGTGGGTGCCGGCGTGTCGGGCGACACCAGCACGCAGGGGCGCGCCCGCGTGGGCTGGGTGCTGGCCGGCATGAAGCGCAAACCCGATCTGGTCGTGCTGGAACTGGGTGCCAACGACATGCTGCGCGGCCAGCCGCCGCGCGTGGCAAAGGCCAATCTGGATGCGATGGTGAAGGCGTTCCAGGCCAATGGCGCCCGCGTGCTGGTGGCCGGCATGCGCGCCAACCCCACGCTGGGCCGGGCCTATGTGGCGGAATATGAGGCGCTGTTTCCGGCGGTGGCCAGGGCCAATGGCGCGGCGCTCTATCCCTTTTTCCTCGATGGCGTGGCGGCGCAGAAGGGGCTGCAACTGGCCGATGGCATGCACCCCAATGCCAGGGGGGTGCAGGTGATGGTGCAGCGCATCCTGCCGGCGGTGGAGCGGGAGCTGGACGCGAAGCGATGATGCGCCTGTTTGTCGGGCTGGAACTGCCCGCGCCGGTGAAGGCGGCGCTGATCGCCAGCATGGGCGGCGTTGCCGGCGCGCGCTGGCAGCGCGATGAACAACTGCACCTCACCTTGCGCTTCATCGGGGCGGTGGACCGGCACCAGGCGCTGGATGTGGCCGCCGCGCTGGGCCGGGTGAACATCCGGCCGTTCAGGGCCGAACTGGGCGCGCCCGGCCATTTTGAACATCGCGGCCGCATCGACACGCTGTGGGTAGGCGTGCGCCCGGCCGAACCGCTGGCGGCGCTGGCGCGGGCGGTGAACGCCGCGCTGGCCGGGGTGGGCATTGCGCCTGATCCCCGCGCCTTTGTGCCCCACATCAGCGTGGCGCGCGGGCGCGGGATGATCGGGGCCACCGGCTGGCCCCAGGCCCCCATAGCGGCGCTGGGCTGGGTGGTGGATGGCTTTGCCCTGTTCGAAAGCCGCATGGGCAAGGATGGGAGTGATTATCAGGTGATTGCGCGCCGAAATGTGAAACATTGATCTGCTTGTGATCGGTTTCCTTGCGCGCTGCCCGGTGTCTGGATCATGCTGCTGATGGCCGGATCAATGCAGATACGCTGTCATCTCGCCGCCCCCTTGGCCCTGTCGTGGGCCGCCAGCCCGAACTTCGAAGCATCGGGCATCCAGCGGCCATCATTGCGATCCTGACAACAGCGCTTCGAAACGCGATTGCGTCTGGGCTGATGCAAACCCGCTCATGCGGAGCTTGTGGAGGCACGGTGACGCCCGTCCCCGGCATCACGGCGGCACTGCCGGAACCACGATGATCGCGGCCTGATCCTTTTGGACAGGCAAGCCATACCGATGCGACTTTGCCAGCCACGGCCCGACCGGGGCATAGGGATCATGTTGACCGGCAGATGTCCCGGTTTGGGTCTCCAGGCAGCTCCCGGTCAACAAAAGTATTAAGGGCGGGGCGTCGGATCAGCTGATCCGGCGCCCCCAACCCGTTTCAGGCTGCGGCGCTGTCTTTCCAGCCCAGCACGGGCTTGCGTGCCGCCAGCGTTTCATCCAGGCGGCGGCGCGGGGCAAAATGCGGGGCGGCGCGCCAGGCATCGGGATCGGCCAGCATCTGGGTGGCGATATGGCGCATGGCCCCGATCAGCTGGTCCAGGCTGGCCTTGCTCTCGGTTTCGGTGGGTTCCACCAGCATGGCCCCGTGCACGACCAGCGGGAAATACATGGTCATCGGGTGGAAGCCTTCATCGATCATCGCCTTGGCCAGATCGAGGGTGGAAAGGCCGGTGCCTTCCAGGAAATCATCGGAAAACAGCGCTTCGTGCATGCACGGCCCGCTTGAGGCGAACGGCGCGGTATAGATGTCCTTCAGGCTGGCCAGCACATAATTGGCGTTGAGCACCGCATCTTCGGCCACCTGGCGCAGGCCATCGGCACCGTGGCTCATCATGTAGCTGAGCGCGCGGACGAACATGCCCATCTGGCCGTGGAAGGCAACCATGCGGCCGAAACTGTCGGGCGCGGCGGTGCCCGCGGTGTCTTCCTCCACCAGTTCCAGCGCGCCCTTGGCGGTGCGCCGCACGAACGGGATCGGCGCGAACGGCGCCAGCGCGGCCGACAGCACCACCGGGCCCGATCCCGGCCCGCCGCCGCCATGCGGGGTGCTGAACGTCTTGTGCAGGTTGATGTGCATGGCATCCACGCCCAGATCGCCCGGCCGCACGCGGCCAACGATGGCGTTGAAATTGGCCCCGTCGCAATAGACATAGCCGCCAGCGGCGTGCACCGCGTCGGAAATCGTCTTCAGATCGGGTTCGAACAGGCCGCAGGTGTTGGGGTTGGTGATCATCACCGCCGCCACATCCGGCCCCAGCCGGGCCAGCATCGCATCCAGATCCACCCGGCCGCGCGCATTGGCCGGGATGTTTTCAACGGTGAAGCCGCAGAAGGCCGCGGTGGCCGGATTGGTGCCGTGGGCCGATTCCGGCACCAGCACGACGCGGCGCGGATCATTCTTCGCATCCAGCGCGGCGCGGATGGCCAGCATGCCGCACAATTCGCCGTGCGCGCCGGCCTTGGGGCTCATCGCCACGGCCGGCATGCCGGTCAGCTTCATCAGCCAATCGGCCAGCGTGTCGATCAGTTCCAGCGCGCCCTGCACGGTGGATTGCGGTTGCAGCGGGTGGATATCGGCAAAGCCGGGCAGCCGCGCCATCTTCTCGTTCAGGCGCGGATTGTGCTTCATCGTGCACGAACCCAGCGGGAAGATGCCCAGATCAATGGCATAATTCTGGCGCGACAGGCGGGTGTAATGCCGCACGGTTTCCGGTTCCGACAGGCCGGGCAGGCCGATCACCGCAGCGCGGGCCAGGCCGCCCAGCCGATCGGGCACGGGCGGCACGGCGGGCAGATCGACGCCCGACGTGTCCAGGCTGCCGCGTTCGAACAGCAGCGGCTCTTCCAGCATCAGCGCCCGGTTGCCGGTGAAGCTTTCGGCCACCGCACCGGTGCCGGCAACCAGCCGTGTGGGGCGGCCCACGTTGTTCATCGTGCTCATTACGCCATCACCTCGTCCAGCGCGTCCTCGAACGCGTCAAAATCCTCATCCGTCGCGGTTTCGGTCACCGCCACGATCATGCCGTTCTGCAGCGATTTCTCGCCTGGCCACAGCCGGCCCAGCGACACGCCGGCCAGCACGCCCTTTTCGGCCAGCTTTCGCACCACCGGCCGGGCTTCGCGGCCCAGATCCAGGGTGAATTCGTTGAAGAACGGCCCGTTGAGCAGGGTGACGCCGGGCACCCGGCCCAGCCGGTCGGCCAGCTGCACGGCGCGGGCGTGGTTCAGCGCCGCCAGGTGGCGCAGGCCCTTTTCGCCCAGCAGGGTGAGGTGGGCGGAAAAGGCCAGCGCGATCAGGCCCGAATTGGTGCAGATGTTGCTGGTCGCCTTTTCACGGCGGATATGCTGTTCGCGGGTGGACAGGGTGAGCACGAAGCCGCGCTTGCCGCTGGCATCCACGGTTTCGCCGCACAGCCGGCCGGGGGCCTGGCGCACATGCTTCTCGCGGCAGGCGAACAGGCCCAGATAGGGCCCGCCAAACAACAGGCCGGCGCCCAGCGACTGGCCTTCGCCCACCACGATATCGGCGCCCATTTCGCCCGGCGATTTCAGCGCGCCCAGCGAAACGATCTCGGTGACAACCACGATCAGCAGCGCGCCGGCCTGGTGGCAGGCATCGGCCAGCGGCCTGAGGTCGGCGATGTGGCCGAACAAATTGGGGTTCTGCACCACGACACAGCTGGTGTCCTTGTCGATGCCGGCGATCAGTTCGGCCAGATCATCGCCGGGCGCGCCGGGGGTGAAGCGCGGCGTGCCGGCCACCACCACATCGCCGGTGAAGCGGGTGAGCGTGTTCAGCACCGAGGTGTAATGCGGGTGCACCCCGGCTGCCACCAGGCACTTGGGCCGCCGTGTGATGCGCCGCGCCATGAACACCGCCTCGGTCATCGCGGTGGAACCATCATACATGGAGGCGTTGGCCACCTCCATGCCGGTGAGCCGCGCCACCTGGGTCTGGAATTCGAACAGCACCTGCAGCGTGCCCTGCGCGATTTCCGGCTGATAGGGGGTGTAGGCGGTGAGGAATTCGCCGCGCTGGATCACCATGTCCACCGTGGCCGGCACATGATGCTTGTAGGCGCCGCAGCCGATGAAGAAGGGCGTGGTGCTGGCGGTGGCATTCTTGCCCGCCAGCTTTACCAGCGCGCGTTCCACCGCCATTTCGCTGGCGTGATTGGGCAGGCCGGCGATCGGGCCGTCCAGCACGGCCGAAGCCGGCACGTCGCTGAACAGGTCATCGATGCTGGCAGCGCCGATGGTGGCCAGCATGGCTGACCGGTCAGCGGGCGATAGGGGCAGATAGCGCAACGGGGTTACTCCGGCAGATGGGCAGAAAAACGGATGCGGACATAATCGGCCGTCCACTGGCCGTCGGCGGCGCGCAGGGCCGGGGCGAGCAGCTGGCAGGTTTCGGCAATGATCTGATCATGCAGGCTGGCCGGCACGCCGGCGGCAGCGATGAAGCCGCCGCGAAACGTGTCCAGCCAGCCGGCCATGCCGCTGGCCGGCAGCGGGGTGGGCCGCGGGATGATCTGGCAGGTTTCGACCAGGAGCCCGCCGGCTTCCAGCACGGCGCGGAAGGCTTCGGCCGTGGGATAATAGCTGGATTCGGCCCCCGCCGCCGGAAAGCCATGCGCCGCCAGCACGGCGATCAGCGCGGTGCGGATGGCCGCGATGTTGGCATGGCCGCCAAATTCGCCAACATATCGCCCGCCGGGCTTCAGCGCGCGGCGGACGCCTTGTGTCACCACATCGGGCTGGCCCACCCAGTGCAGGCAGGCGTTGGTGAACACCGCATCATATTCGCGATCAAAGGCCAGCGCGCGCGCATCGCCCGGCCTTGCATCCAGCCCGCGCGCCTGCGCCGCGGCCACCATGGCGGCATCGGCATCGATGCCCACCACGGTGCAGCCGGCATCGACCAGCCTTTGCGTGAGCACGCCATCGCCGCAGCCGATATCCAGCACCCGCTCCCCGGCGCGGGGGGCGAGCAGATCCAGCACGGCGGCCCCCAGCGCCGGCACGAAGCCGGCGTTGGCGGCATAGAGCGCCGGATCCCAGGCCATGGCAGTGCCGCCGGTCACTTACAGGCTGGCCACGAACGCATCATAGGCGGCCTTGTCCATCAGGCCATCCAGTTCGGCCGGATCGGACAGGGTGAGGCGGAAGAACCAGCCATCGCCTTCCGGCGCGTTGTTGACCAGCGCTGGGTCCTCCACCAGCGCCGGATTGGCTTCGATCACCGTGCCCGACACCGGGGCATAGACATCGGATGCCGCCTTCACCGATTCGACCACGGCCGCTTCGCCGCCCTTGGCAACGGTGGTGCCCGCTTCGGGCAGATCGACAAACACCACATCGCCCAATTGCCCCTGGGCATAATCGGTGATGCCAACGGTGGCAGTATCACCCGCCACGTCGATCCATTCATGCTCCTGCGTGTACAGTCGGCTCATCCCTGTTGTCCTTCCCTCACATAATTCTTCTGGCGGAACGGCATCGGCACCACGGTGGCGGCGATGCGCCTGCCCCGCACGTCGATCTCCAGCGCGGTGCCGTCGCCGGCCAGCGGCGTTTCAACCATCGCCATGGCGATCGGCGCATTCAGGCTGGGCGCAAAGCCGCCGGAGGTGACGATGCCCACCTGCACATCGCCGTGCCACACGGTGGCGCCTTCGCGCGCCGGCAGCCGGCCGGCCACCGCCAGGCCCACGCGGCGGCGCGGCGCGCCGTTGAACAGCTGGTCAAGGATGCGCTGCGCGCCCGGAAAGCCGCCGTCGGCCTTGCGCCGCTTGGAAATGGCAAAGGCCAGATCGGCCTCCACCGGGGTGATCTGCGGGGTGAGATCATGGCCATAGAGCGGCAGCCCGGCTTCGAGCCGCAGCGAATCGCGCGCGCCAAGCCCGATCGGCTTCACCTCGGCATGGGCCAGCAGCGCCTGCGCCAGCGTTTCGGCATGGGCATTGGGCACCGAAATCTCATAGCCATCCTCGCCCGTGTAGCCCGACCTTGTGATGCCCAGCTTGATCCCGTTCCACAGCCAGCGCGCGCCGGCCATGAACTTCAGGTCGGCAAAGGCCGGCTGGTCGGTGGTTTCCGGCGTGAGGTCGAACCGGCGCATCACCGTCACCGCCGCCGGGCCCTGCAGCGCCAGCAGGGCGTGATCATCCATGTGGTGCAGCGAAAGGCCATCCGGCAGACGGGCCATCATGTGGGCGATGTCGGCCGCCTTGGTCGCGCCATTGACCACCAGATAGAAGCTCTTGCCGGTGTTGGTGACCATCAGGTCGTCCAATATGCCGCCATCATCGGCCAGCAGCAGCGAATAGCGCACGCGGTGGGGCAACAAGGCCTTGAAATCGCCGGGTGCGATGCTTTCCAGCCACGCGGCTACGGCTTCAGGACCTGGGCCGGCCACCAGCAATTGCCCCATGTGCGACACATCGAACAGGCCGGCCCGTTCGCGGGTCCAGTTGTGTTCGGCAATGATGCCCTCATACTGGATCGGCATGGCATAGCCGGCAAACGGCACCATCCGCGCGCCCAGGCGGCGGTGCAGGCCATCGAGTGGCAATGGTTTCAGATCGGCAGCATCAGCCATCATGGCCCCCGGCAACAGCGCACGGCCCGGCGGGCTGCCGAACCTGTTCCCCCACTGTCGCCAGACCTGAGAGCTTTGACTCCAACGGAGCTTACCCCTTCGGTGGGGCAAAGGCACATGCCTCCACCCGCTTTCCAGAGTGTCGCTGATACGCCGGCGCGGTCCTTGGTGCCTGAGAGATTCCGGGGGCGGCTTGCTCCTTCGGCGGTGACGATCGCTCGCCACACTCTCCCGCGCGCGGCGCCGGGGTTGCCCCCGACGACGGCTGCCGATTGGGCGAAGTGGCCGGCGCTGTCAATGGGCCGTGATGCGCATGTTCGGCGCGCAAGCTGCGGCGGCGGCGGCCGTTATCGGGGGCATGAAACCGCATCTCGCCCTTGCCCTGGTGGTGGTTGGCATCACTGCTGCCGTGCTGGCCCGGCCCCTCACCGCCACCGATGCCGGCGCGCCGGCCGCCCTGCCCGCCGGGCCTGTGACATTCAACCGCGACTGGAGCGCGCCGCCCTGCGCGCTGCCGCCGTGCAGCCCGGCCACCGTGCCCGACCGGCCGTGGAGCGCGCCGCCGCCGCCATCCCCCGATGTGCTGGGGCCGGGCCGCGTCCCGCCCGAAACCGCCTTCCGGCCGGTGGCCGACCCGCTCACCCGGCTGCGGCCGCTGCTGCTGGTTGCCCCCGCCAGCATCCAGCCCACCCGGCTCAGCGCCGAATCGGCCGCCGATGTCTGGTCCTACGGCCGGGCGCTGGGGCCGGAACCGGTGCCGGAACCGGCCAGCTGGCTGCTGATGCTGGCCGGCTTTGCCCTCGTTGGCCTGGGCCAGCGCCGGGCCTATTTGGCAACGTTGTAGGCCAGCGCCTTTTCGTCGATCTGGAAGCCCAGCAGCACTTCAAAGCTGGCGGCCTTGATGGCGGCGCGCACTTCGGGATCGGCCATCGGATCGGTGGCGGCATCGATGTCGCCGGGCCGGCGGTCGCGGTTGATGCGGGCCATGATCTCGGCCGGCACGGCCGCTGCGGTGCGTGACACGCCGGCATCCAGCGTGGCGCTGGCCACCGCGCGTTCCTGGCCGGCGGCGAAATTCACCGAAACACTGGTGATGCGCTTTGCATCGATGATGGTGCCGGCCTGGATCACCGCGGCAAACACCGGCAGCACCAATGTGCGCGCCTGCGCCGTATCGGTGCGGCGGGCCACCACATCGAAACTGATGCGCGACACGAACTGGCTGGCGGTTTCGGTGCAGACATCGCGCACATTGGTGATGGTGGCCACCGCATCCAGATTGGCCATATCGGGATCGCCGCCGCGGAACAGGGTGACATCGCCGACATGCGCCGCCACCGCCACCGCCGGGCAGGATGAACGCCGCACGATCAGTGGATTGCGATCGCAGCCGGCCAGCACCAGCGCGCCCACAATCAGGCCGGCAGGCAGCAGGCGGCGGGCAGGAAGGCGGGGCTGGTCGATCATCGTCCTTCTCCTATGGGGCAAATCGCATCGGGGCAAGCCGGCTTGGGCCTGGGGCGTTGCGGGGCGGCGGCCAATCGCGTATCAGCGCGGGCATGATCGCTGCTGCCCCCGCTCCGCTCGCCCCCGATGCAAATCCCGCCGCCCGGCCGGCCCTGTCGGTGCTGGTGGCGGCGCCGCGCGGTTTCTGCGCCGGGGTGGATCGGGCGATCCACATCGTCGAACTGGCGCTGCAACGCTGGGGCGCGCCCGTCTATGTGCGGCACGAGATCGTGCACAACAAGTTCGTGGTGGACAGTCTGAAGGACAAGGGCGCGATCTTTGTCGAGGAGCTGGACGAGGTGCCCGACGGCGTGCCGGTGGTGTTTTCCGCCCATGGCGTGCCCAAGGCGGTGCCGGCCAAGGCCGAAGAACGTGGCCTCACCTATGTCGATGCCACCTGCCCGCTGGTTTCCAAGGTGCATCGCCAGGCCGAACGGCTGGTGGCGCAGGGCTGCCACATCCTGTTCATCGGCCACGAAGGCCATCCGGAAGTGATCGGCACCTTCGGCCAGGTGCCCGATGGCGCGATGACGCTGATCGAAACGCTGGAGGATGCACAGAACGTGCAGCCGGCCAATGCCGGCAAGCTGGGCTTCCTCACCCAGACCACGCTCAGCGTGGACGACACGTCGGACATGGTGGCCGAGCTGAAGCGGCGCTTTCCCGGCATCGAGGGGCCGCGCGGCGATGACATCTGCTATGCCACCTCCAACCGGCAGCAGGCGGTGAAGGCGATGGCGCCGCGCTGCGATCTGGTGCTGGTGATCGGGGCGGCCAACAGCAGCAACAGCCAGCGCCTGCGCGAAGTGGCGGAGCGCGAGGGCGCCCGCAGCTATCTGATCCAGCGCGCCACCGAAATCGACTGGCGCTGGTTCGAAGGCGTAGCCACCGTGGGCATCACCGCCGGCGCATCGGCCCCCGAACTGCTGGTGCAGGAAGTGATCGCCGATCTCAACGCCCGCTATCAGGTGGTTTCCGAAAACATCACCACGGCAGTGGAAGAAGTGGTGTTCAAGCTGCCGCGCGCCCTCACCGTCTGAGCGCCGGGCCATGGCGGTCTACACGCCGGTCAGCGCCGATGAACTGGCCGTTTTCCTGGCCGGATATGACATTGGCGCCGCGATCAGTTTCAAGGGCATCGCCGAGGGCGTGGAAAACAGCAATTACCTGCTGGAGACCACGGCTGGCCGTTATATCCTCACCCTGTATGAAAAGCGGGTCGCGGCCGGCGATCTGCCCTGGTTCCTGGGCCTGATCGGCCATCTGGCGGCCAGGGGCCTGCCGGTGCCCGGCCCGGTGGCCGATCGCGGCGGCCGCACCCTGCAACAGCTGAACGGCCGCCCGGCCTGCCTGATCGATTTCGCCCCCGGCGTGAGCGTGACCGAGGCCACCCCGGCCGCCGCGCGCGCGGTGGGCGCGGCGCTGGGCCAGCTGCACCGGGCCGCCAGCGATTTCACGGCGGTGCGGCCCAACGCCCTGGGCCCGGCCAGCTGGCCCCCGCTGGCGCAGCGCTGCCACGGCAAGCTGGGCGAGATCGACCCCGCACTGCCGGGCCTGGTGGCGGCCGGGCTGGCGGCGGCGGCCGATTGGCCGGCCGGCCTGCCGGTCACCACCATCCATGCCGATCTCTTCCCCGACAATGTGCTGCTGCTCGATGGCCGGGTCACGGCGCTGATCGATTTCTATTTCGCCTGCACCGATGCCCGCGCCTATGATGTGGCCGTCACCCACGCCGCCTGGTGTTTTTCCCATGATGGCCGGCAATATTTCCCCGATCGCGCCGCCGCGCTGATGCAGGGCTATGCCAGCGAAGTGGCGCTCGATGCGGCCGAACGCGCCGCCCTGCCGCGGCTGGCGGCTGGCGCGGCGCTGCGCTTCACCCTCACCCGCGCCTTTGACTGGCTCAACACGCCCGCCGATGCGCTGGTCACGCGCAAGGACCCGATGGCCTTTGCCCGCCGGCTGGCCTGGTATCTGGCGGCCACCCCGGAGATGATGGGTGGCTGATCCGCGCCCGCTGGTCCAGATTTTCACCGATGGCGCGTGCAAGGGCAATCCCGGCCCCGGCGGCTGGGGGGCGATCTTGCGCTTTGGCGGCACCGAAAGGGAACTGAACGGCGCCGAACCCCACACCACCAACAACCGCATGGAACTGCAGGCCGCGATTGCCGGCCTGCAGGCGCTCACCCGGCCGTGCACCGTCGATCTCACCACCGACAGCGTCTATGTGCGCGACGGCATCACCAGGTGGGTGCATGGCTGGCAGAAGAACGGCTGGAAGACCGCCGACAGGAAGCCGGTGAAGAACGACGATCTGTGGCAGGCGCTGCTGGCCGCCGCCGGCCCGCATGTGGTGCGCTGGCACTGGGTGAAGGGCCATGCCGGCCATGCAGAGAATGAGCGCGCCGATGCCCTGGCCAATGCCGCCATCGCCCGGTTGCGCGCCAACCCAGATTGAAGCCATTGCCAAGCCGCCCACAATCAGCTTTGAGGCAAAGCATGTCTGCCGAACCCGCGCCAAAGGGCCTCAATGCCCGGTTGATCAAAGTGTGGACGACATGGGGGGCGCGCTTCCTGCCCTTTGCCGATGTCGCCAGCCCGGAATTGCCGCTGTCGCGGCTGCTGCGCCTGTCGCTGATCCAGGTGAGCGTGGGGATCAGCCTGGTGCTGCTGGTTGGCACGCTGAACCGGGTGATGATCGTGGAGCTGAACGTGCCGGCCTCGCTGGTGGGGCTGATGCTGGCGCTGCCGCTGCTGGCGGCGCCGTTTCGCGCCCTGGTCGGCCACCGATCCGATACCCACAAATCCGCCATGGGTTGGCGGCGCGTGCCCTATATCTACATGGGCACGATGGTCCAGTTTGGCGGGCTGGCGTTCATGCCGTTCGCCATCCTGGTGCTGTCGGGTGCGCAGGAAGCCTATGACGAACGCCTGTGGCTTGGCCTGCCCACCGCCGCCATTGCCTTTCTGATGGTGGGTGCCGGCGTCCACATCACCCAGACCGTGGGGCTGGCGCTGGCCACCGATCTCACCAAGCCGGAACAACAGCCCAATGTCGTCGGGCTGATGTATGTCATGCTGCTGATCGGCTCGATTGCGGCGGCGCTGGTGTTTGGCTGGGCGCTCAGCGATTTCAAGCAGGGCCGGCTGATCCAGGTGATCCAGGGCTGCGCGCTGGTGACAGTCAGCCTGAACTTCATTGCGCTGTGGCGGCAGGAAGCCCGCATCCCCAGCCGGCTGCGCACCGCGCCGGCCGCGCCTGATCCCAGCTTCAGCGAAAGCTGGAACCTGTTCATGTCCCGCGACAAGACCCTGCTGCGCCTGATCGCCGTTGGCCTGGGCACACTGGCCTTTTCCATGTCCGACATCGTGCTGGAACCCTATGGCGGCGAAGTGCTGAAGCTGGGCGTGGGCACCACCACCTTGCTGTCGGCCCTCACGGCCGGCGGCAGCCTGATCGGTTTTGCCTATGCCTCCTATATCCTCAGCCTTGGGGCCGATCCGTTCCGCATGGCCAGCCTGGGCGCGCTGATCGGCGTGCCGGCCTATGGTCTGGTCATCTTCGCCGCCGGATCCGACACGCCGTCCATCTTCACGCTGGGCGTGCTGCTGGCGGGCCTGGGCACCGGTCTGTTCGGCCACGGCACGCTCACCGCCACGATGCAGCTGGCTCCCAGGGCGCAGGTGGGCATTGCCATGGGGGCCTGGGGCGCCGTGCAGGCCACGTCGCAGGGTGTGGGCGCCACCATCGGCGGCGCCATCCGCGATCTGACCCGCGGCATCGACCTGGGCCTGGGCGTGCCCGCCAATGCCGATGGTTATGTGCTGATATTTGGCCTGGAGCTGGCGCTGATGCTGGCAACGCTGGCAGCGATGTGGCCGCTGCTGCAGCGGGACGGCCAGAATTGATGCAGCGCAACACGCAGGCCGCAACCGCCCGATGCAGTGTCAATCAGGCCTGACACTGTTGATCAGGGTGACAAGCGGCCCAGACTGATTCGCAACCGGGCCCGCGGTCGCTGCCCAACGGGGCGATGGAGCCCCCCCGCCAGCAGAGCCGGCAAAAAAAGGGCCGGCACCTCATGGCGAGGCACCGGCCCGTTTCGATCAGTTCCGCCAGCGGCGGAAAAACCGATTACTTGGCGGCTTCAGCCGGAGCGGCTTCGGCGGGAGCGGCTTCCATCGGCGCAGCTTCAGCAGCCGGGGCGGCCGCTTCGGCGGCCGGCGCGGCTTCGGCAGCCGGAGCGGCGGCCGCAGCAGCACCTTCCCAGAACGCCGGGAACCAGGTGGTGTTGGTCAGGATGGCAGCGTGGATCGCGAACGAGACACCCGCAACCCAGACGAGGAAGAACAGCGGCAGACCGACGCTGGGGTTGACATAAAGCCAGATACGACCTTCATTCATCTGTCATACTCCCCTTGAATTACTTCAGCCACGGCGTGAGCGCGTAGGCCAGAATATGGGCGAGAACGGCGCAGGCACCGTAAATGCGGGTGCCCCACTTCAAGCCTTCATTGATTTCCGACGCTTCCTTCTCGGTAAGCCCGGTCGGATAGACCTTGGTATCATCAGCCATGATTAACTCCTCTCCCGTTCGGGAAAGCTGCCGGCTCCACCGCCCCCGGCCACCTTGCCCGCGTTGCGGACTGGGTTTCAGAGACTGACCCCCACTCCTTGCCCACGACGCCTGCCGATCAATCGATCCACCAAGGATCGCGACCTGACGTCGCAGCCGAATCCTCCATATCCAATCCGCCGCATGTGTCAATGTGTCGCCGGAACATTGCGTATGATTGACATGACAGTTTTGCACTGCGGCATGAACTTGTGCCGCGCTGCAACAATCACGGCTGCCCAAATGGTGCAGGCTTTACGGCCCGAATGGCCGCGTTAATGTCGCGATTGCTTGACACACACAGGGGGATGCCATGACCGATTTCAACCGCCGCAGCCTGCTGGCCGGGGCCGCCGCCATCGCCGCCGCGCCGGCATTGGCCGCCCCCGCATTGCCCAAACCGCCGGCCGCCGACGCACAAAGGAAGATCCGCGCCGCCATCGACAGGCAGCTGCCGGAAAACATCGCCCGCATCCAGGACTGGATCAGGCATCCCGGCATCGCGGCGGAAAACTGGCAGATGGAGGAAGCCTGCGCCTACACCATGGGCCTGTTGAAGGATGCCGGCTTCCAGATGGTGAAGAAAATGCCCACCAGCGGCCAGCCCGGCATCTTTGCCACGCTGGATGCAGGCGCAAAACGCACCATGGGCATTTATTTCATGTATGATGTGAAACAGGTGAACCCGGCGGAATGGTCCAGCCCGCCGTTCGAGGCGCGCATCACCAACAAGCCGGGCTGGGGCCAGGTGATCGTGGGCCGCGGCGCCATCAACCAGAAGGGGCCGGAAGCCGCCTTCCTCGCCGCCCTGCACGCCTTCCGCGAGGCCGGGCAGAAATTGCCGGTCAATCTGGTGCTGGTGGCGGAAGGCGAGGAGGAGATCGCCTCCCCCAATTTCCACCAGATCGTGGCTGCGCCCGAGGTGCTGGCGGCGCTGAAACGCTGCGATGGCATCATCATCCCCACCGCCTGGCAAAGCCCCAACGGCAGCGTTTCGATCAATCTGGGATCGAAGGGCCCGCTGGAATTCCAGCTGATCGCCAGCGGGACACGCTGGGGCAAGGGGCCGAAGGGCGACATTCATTCCAGCCAGCACGCCCATGTCGACAGCCCGGTATGGCATCTGGTGCAGGCGCTCAACACGCTGGTGAAGGAGGACGGCTTCACCCCGGCCATCGATGGCTGGTTCGACAATGTGCGCGGCCTCACGCCCCGCGAAAAGGAGCTGATCGCCCAGACCGCCGCGAGCCAGAGCGAGGAACAGGCCAAGCGCGCCATGGGCGTGACGATGTGGATCAACAACGAACCCTGGCAGCAAAGCCTGGAGCGGCTGGCCAGCCAGCCCACGGTGAACATCCAGGGCCTGGTGGCCGGCTATACCGGCCCCGGCGGCAAGACGGTGCTGCCCGGCCGGGCGGAGGCCAAGCTGGAATGCCGGCTGGTGCCGAACCAGACCTTCAAGGAAGCCGAAGCCAAGCTGCGCGCGCATCTGGCCCGGCGCGGCTTCGGCGATATCGAAGTGGTGGTTTCCGGCGGCTATGACCCCACCGAAACCGCCGAGGATGCCCGCGTGGTGCGCGCCCAGCAGGCGGTCTATGCCCGCTTTGGCGCGCCCGCCACCCTGTATCCGCGCAACGCCGGCAGCTGGCCCGGCAGCGTGTTCACCCAGCCGCCGGCATCCCTGCCCGCCGGCCAGTTCGGCCTGGGCCACGGCAGCGGTGCCCACGCCCCCGACGAATATTTCCTGATCGAAAGCATCAACCCGGCCGTGCAGGGCCTGGCCGGCTGCACGGCGGGGTTCGTGGATTTCCTGTACGAGATGGCGGTGGCGAAATAGGCACTGGCCCCAGCTTGCCCTGATGGCCGATTTTGATTAGTTTTCAATCATCGTGATTGGAGAATTTTCATGAGCGCCGATACCCGCGTCATCACCGCCCATGTCCCGCTTGACCTTGCCGACAAGGTGGAGGCCATGGCAGCGCGGCTGGAACGGTCGCGCGGATGGGTGATGAAACAGGCGCTGGCCGCGTGGGTTGATCAGGAGGAAGAACGGCACCGGTTGACGCTTGTGGCACTGGATGATGTGACGGCTGGCCGGGTGATCGACGCTGCCGCCATCACCGCCTGGGCCGACAGCCTGTCCACCAACGCCCCGCTGCCGCCGCCAAGGCCGTGAACATCAACTGGACCGCGGCAGCGACGCGCGATCTGGTGCGTTTCCACGATTTTCTCGCACCCGTCGCCCCCGAAGCCGCCGCCCGCGTGGTCCAGCAACTCGCCCACGCCGCCGACCGCCTGCGCGATTTCCCCCGCCTTGGCGAGCGCCTCGATGCCTATGCACCCCGCGAGGTGCGGCGCATCATCGTCGGCCATCATGAATTGCGCTACGAGATCCGGGACGCAGAAATCTTCATTTTGCGCCTTTGGCACAGCCGCGAGGATCGAAGTTTCGGCGCAGAGGGGCACGGTTGAACCATTTCCTGGCCCATCAGCGCGCGCCGGTCGTGGCCAGGCCAAGAAACACCAGCAACGCCAGATTGAACCGCACCAGATCATCGCGGGCAAGCACACCCAGCCGCTTGCCCAGCCGCTCACGCGGCACGGTGGTCAATTTGTCGATCATGATGCGGCTGGGCTGGGCCAGCCCGTTGGCCGGATCGGGCGCGATGGGCAGGCGCAGCATGGGCGCGTCGGTGGGATCGCTGGTGAACAGGCAGATGGTGATGGAACCGGTGCCCGCGAAGGCATCGTCCTGCACGATCAGCACCGGCCGGGGCTTGCCGGCATAATCGGGGCCGCCAGCCGCAGTCCAGATCTCGCCGCGTTTCAGCTGGCGGCCCAATCGAAATTGGCATCGATGAAGGCTTGATCGTCGCCGGCACTGCGGCCCGCCACCGCCAGCGCCTGGCGACGGGCTTCGGCGCGGAAGCTGGCGGAGCGCACATCGGGCACCCAGATCTGCAACGGCCGCAAGCCGCGCGCGCGCAGGCGGTCACGATGGGCCTGAACCTTGGCACGCGATGGCGAGGTGGATGCGGGCACGGCCGGGCACTCCTGCTGGTTACATGTCACCCTAAACCAACGCGATCCAGATTGCAATCACGCCCGCACGAACCGGTCCACGCCCCCCGCATCCGTCACCCGGCGCACCCGGCCGCGCTCCTCCAGCCAGTGCAGGTGCGCCACCGTCTCGCCGGTGGCCAGGCCATAATCCGCCTCGCCGATCGGGCGGCGGAACAGGGCGGCAAAACAATCGACGGCGGTGCGCGGCTGCGCGCAGAAGGCTTCCAGCTTTTCCAGCTTGCCGGCGTGATCGGCGGCCAGCTGATCGAGCCGCGTGTGCAGGCCATAGAAGGGCTCGTTGTGGGCTGGCAGCACCAGCAGATGATCGGGAATGGCGCGCAGCCGCTCGATGCTCTCCAGCCAGTCGCCCAGCGGATCGGCATAGGGCTCGGTGGGATAGACCGAGACATTGCTGGTGATGCGCGGCAGCACCTGATCGCCGGAAATCATCACGTCATCGGCCACCAGGCAGGCATGTTCCGGCGCATGGCCGCGGCCCACCACCACGGTGAATTTGCGCGCGCCAATGCTCAGCACATCGCCATCGCGCAGCCGCTTGAAACCGGCCGGCATCTTGCTGATGATCTTGCCGAAACTGCCCCAGGCCTTGGCCTTCATGGCGGCCACCTGCTCCTCGCTCCAGCCGGCGCGCACCGAAAAGGCCACGGCTTCATCGGGCGGGGCATCGCGCACATCCAGCGTGAGGGTGCGCGCCAGCAGATATTCGGTGCGGGTGATTTCCAGCGGCACATCCCATTTGCGGCACAGCCAGCCGGCCATGCCCAGATGATCGGGGTGATAATGGGTGACGATCACCCGGCCCACCGGCTTGGCCTTCAGCGCACCGGCAAACAGCGTCTCCCACGCCGCCTTGCTGGCCGGCAGGCCCACGCCGGTATCCACGATCGCCCAGTGATCGCCGGCATCGATCACCCACAGATTGATGTGATCCAGGCCAAAGGGCAGGCCCATGCGCACCCAGAAAATTCCCGGCGCCACCGCTTCGGCCTCGCCCGGCCCAGGCACCCAGCGGCCCAGCGGGTAACGCAGGCCCTTGATCTCGTCGGCCACGCGCGCCGCGGTGCTGATCTCTCCGGCCGGAATGGGGTTGAGCGGTGGCGGTTCCATGGCCCCAGCGCTAACCCGGCTGTGGCGCGGCGTCGACTCTCCTTGCCGACAGGATGGGCTTGCGGCAGGGGATGCCGCAATGCACCCCAATGCCGCCTTTCGCAGTGATGCTGATCCGCTCGGCTTTGTTGCCGCCCATGGCTTTGCCCATATCTTTGGCGCAACGCCGGCGGGCCCGCGTGTCGCCCATGCCCCGGTGCTGGTGCAGGGAGGCTGCATCCTGTTCCACCTGGCGCGCGGCAATGCGCTGGCCCAACATCTCGATGGCCTCACCGCGCTGATCAGCGTGGGCGGGCCGGGCCATTATGTCTCGCCCAACTGGTATGTTCAGCCGGCGAACAACGTGCCGACGTGGAATTATCAGACGGTGGAGATCGAAGGCCCGGTGCGCGCGCTGGACATGGTGGCGCTTGAGGCGCTGCTGAACCTGTCATCCGCCACGTTCGAGCCCCGCGTGGGCCAGGATTGGACCATGGCCAAGATGGAGCGCCCGCGCGCCGAAGCGATGATGCGCGCCATCACCGGCTATTGCCTCACCCCCACCGCCATCCGCACCACGTGCAAGGCCAGCCAGAACCGCAGCGACGCCGATGTGGCAGGCGTGATCGCCGCGCTGGAACGTCTGGGCGAACATCAGGGCGCCGCCGCCATCCGAAAGGCCAGGCCATGAAACTCGCCGTGTTCGATTGCGATGGCACGCTGATCGACAGCCAGGTCAACATCATCCGGGCGATGGCATCCAGTTTCCAGCGCCACGGCCTGACCGCGCCCGACAGCCATGCCACCCGGCGCATCGTGGGCCTGAGCCTGGTGGAAGCGATGCAGGCGCTGCTGCCGCAGGCCGACCATGCCCTGCACCTGAGCCTGGCCGATGATTACAAGACCGCGTTCCAGCGCCTGCGCGCCGACCGGGCGCTGGATGCCGAGCCGCTGTATCCCGGCATCGGCGATCTGCTGACGGCGCTGGCCGATGCCGGCTGGCTGCTGGCGGTGGCCACCGGCAAATCGGATCGCGGGCTGAAACTGGCGCTGGAGCATCACGGCATCCACGACCGGTTCGTTTCGCTGCAGACGGCGGATCGCCACCCGTCGAAACCGCATCCATCGATGCTGCACGCCGCCCTGGCCGATGCCGGCGCGCAGGCCGAACAGGCGGTGATGATCGGGGATACCATCTTCGACATGGCCATGGGCCAGGCCGCCGGGGTGCGCGCCATCGGCGTCGACTGGGGCTATCACGAGGCGGACGAGCTGATCGATGCCGGCGCCGCGCATGTGGCCCGCGATGCCGATCATCTGCTGGCGATCCTGAATGGCTGAGGAGGAGGCCCCCGGTTCGGGTGCGATGGTCGCACGGTTGCGGCGGCTGGGCCGGGTGCTCGCATTGATTTCGCTGCTGTTTGGCGGGCTGTTCGTGGTGCTGGCCCGGCGCAGCGCCGCGCTGGGGGACAATGGCGAGATTGCCAGCGCGCTGTTCTGGGTGGGGGCGCTGCTGCAATTCGCGCTGGCTTTCATGTTGCTGCGGCGCGGGCGCAAGGGCTAAGGCCCAGGCCATGAACCAGGCCCCGCTTCCCCCCGATGTCGCCCGCCGGCTTTACCTGCGCTTTCTGGCGGTGCGGCTGGCCGGGCTGGCGGTGATGGTGCTGGGCGTGTGGCTGATCCGCAGCCAGGGCCAGGCGGTGGGGCTGCCGGTGGTGCTGCTGGGCGGCGCATCGCTGTTCGTGCGGCCCAGGCATCTGGGCGGCCCGCGGCCGTGAAGCGCTTCTGGACACAGGCCAGCGTGACCGGCGGGCCGGGCCATTGGGGCGTGGCGCTGGATGGCCGGCCGCTGCGCACCCCGGCGCGGGCGGCGTTGCTGGTGCCAACCGAAGCGCTGGCCAGCGCCATCGCCGCGGAATGGAATGCGCAAGGGCCGCAGGTGAACCCGCGCAGCCTGCCGCTGACCGGCTTTGCCAACGCCGCCATCGATCGGGTGGCGCCCGATGCGGCGGCCTTTGCCAGCCGGCTGGCGGCTTATGCGCAAAGCGAACTGATCGCCTATCGCGCCGATGGCCCGGCGTCGTTGCTGACGGCGCAGGCGCAGGCCTGGGACCAATGGGTGGACTGGCTCGCCCGCCGCTATGATGTGGGGCTGACCATCACCACCGGCATCATGCATGTCGCTCAGCCGCCGGCAACGCTGGCGCGCATCGCCACGGCCTTTGCCGCCTTCACGCCGTTCCAGCTGGCGCCGCTGGATCCCATCGTGACGATCACCGGTTCGGCCGTGCTGGCGCTGGCGGTGGCAGAGGGCGAACTGGACGCCACCGCCGCCCATGACATCGCCCATGTCGATGCGCGCTGGCAGGAAGAGCAATGGGGCCGCGATCCGCTGGCGCAAGCGGCAGAGGCCAGCCGCCGCGCCGATCTGGCCGCAGCGGTGGCCTGCCTGCGGCTGTTGCCCGCGTAACCGGATCGTGACCAATCGCCTCTTGCCCGCCCGCGTGGCATTGCTAGTGGAAAGCCGCAAGGGAGTGCTGCTGCCATGTTGAAGCAACTGGAAGAACTGGAACGCCGCCGTGCCGCTGCCCGCCTGGGCGGCGGCGACAAGCGCATCGCGGCCCAGCATGCCAAGGGCCGGCTGACGGCGCGCGAACGGCTCGACATCCTGCTCGATCCCGGCAGCTTTGAAGAGCTGGACATGTATGTGGAGCACAACTGCACCGATTTCGGCATGGCCGAGACGGTGATCCCCGGTGATGGCGTGGTGACGGGCAGCGGCACCATCAACGGCCGGCTGGTGTTCGTGTTCTCCCAGGATTTCACCGTGTTCGGCGGCTCGCTTTCGGAACGCCACGCGCAAAAAATCTGCAAGATCATGGACATGGCGATGAAGGTCGGCGCGCCGGTGATCGGCCTGAACGATTCGGGCGGCGCGCGCATCCAGGAAGGCGTGGCCAGCCTGGGCGGTTATGCCGAGGTGTTCCAGCGCAACGTGCTGGCATCGGGCGTGGTGCCGCAGATCAGCCTCATCATGGGCCCCTGTGCCGGCGGCGCGGTCTATTCGCCGGCGATGACCGACTTCATCTTCATGGTGAAGGACAGCAGTTACATGTTCGTCACCGGCCCCGATGTGGTGAAAACCGTGACCAACGAGGTGGTGACCCAGGAAGAACTGGGCGGCGCCATCACCCACAGCACGAAATCCGGCGTGGCCGATCTGGCGCTGGAGGATGACATCGACGCGCTGCTGCGCACGCGGACATTCTTCGATTTCCTGCCGCTCAACAACCGCGAGGATGCCCCGTTCCGCCCGACCAGCGATGATCCGTTGCGCATCGACAACAGCCTGGACACGCTGATCCCTGACAGCGCCAACAAGCCCTATGACATGCACGAGCTGATCCAGAAGGTCGCCGACGATGGCGAGTTCTTCGAGCTGCAGCCCGGCCATGCCGGCAACATCATCATCGGTTTTGCCCGCATCGAAGGCCACACGGTGGGCATCGTCGCCAACCAGCCGATGGTGCTGGCCGGCTGCCTTGACATCAACGCATCGAAAAAGGCCGGCCGCTTCGTGCGCTTCTGCGATGCCTTCAACATCCCCATCATCACCTTTGTCGATGTGCCCGGATTCTTGCCAGGCGTGGCGCAGGAATATGGCGGCATTATCAAGCATGGCGCCAAACTGCTGTTCGCCTATGCCGAAGCCACCGTGCCGAAAATCACCGTCATCACCCGCAAGGCCTATGGCGGCGCCTATGACGTGATGGCATCGAAACATCTGCGCGGCGACCTCAACTATGCCTGGCCCACCGCCGAAATCGCCGTGATGGGGGCCAAGGGCGCGGTGGAGATCATCTTCCGCAACCAGAGCGCCGACGAGATCGCGGCGCGCACCGCCGAATATGAAGCCCGTTTTGCCAATCCGTTCGTGGCGGCGGCCAAGGGCTTCATCGATGAAGTGATCATGCCGCATTCCACCCGGCGGCGCATCGCGCTGGGCCTGCGCAAGCTGCGCACCAAGACCCTGGAAAACCCCTGGAAAAAGCACGACAACATCCCCCTGTGAGCGCAGGAGCGTGATGCCCGACACCTATCTCGTCTGGAAATTCCTGCACATCACCGGGGTGGTGATGCTGATGGGCAACATCACCGTCACCGCCATCTGGAAATTTTTCGCCGATCGCGATGGCCGCGGCGCGGTGCTGCAATTCGCCCAGAAACTCATCACCTACACCGATTGGTCGATGACGGTGTGGGGCGTCGTGCTCACCATGGTTGGCGGCTATGGCCTTGCCATACAAGGACAATTTGATCTTTTCTCCGGCTGGCTGCTGTGGGCGCAGCTTTGTTTCGTCGCCGCCGGGCTGATCTGGCTGGGCCTGATCGTGCCGATCCAGATCAGAAGCGCCCGGCTGGCCCGCAGCTTTGGCGACGGGCCGGTGCCCGATGCCTATAAAGCCTTGTCAAGAAAGTGGATTTTCTGGGGCCTGGTGTCCACCGGGCCGCTGCTGGCGGCGCTGTGGCTGATGATCGCCAGGCCCGCATGATGGTTTTGTTGCGATAAAAAGACTCTTCCATGACAAGTTTGTGACATTCCTGTTGCATTGTCATGACAAAGAGCGCATCCTCCGGGCAGTAGAGATTTGGAGGACCGCATGAAGATCATCATCGCAGCCGCACTGGCCGCCGCCGTGGCCACACCCGCCCTGACAACGCAGCCCGGCTATGAACGCGCGCAAGTGACGGTGCAGACGGCCGATCTCGATCTGTCGTCGGCCGCTGGCCAGCGCCAGCTTGATCGCCGCATCGCCGTGGCCGTCACCCGCGTCTGCGGTGCGCCGGTGATCTTCAGCCGCGATGAACTGGCCGCGCTGGCCGATTGCGAAGCCCGCGCCATGGCCGCCACTGGCCCGCAGATCGAAGCTGCCCGCGCCAGACGCGCCATGGCGGTGGCCGCCCGCCAGTAACCGATTGATTTCAGGGTGGGACAGCCGGCGCAGGGCCACACCCCGCGCCGGCTGTTTCGCATCCAGCTGCAGGGCCTGTTGGCCGGCACCGCGGGGCGTGCGGTGCCGGCCTTGGTCCAGGCGGGGTTGGCGGTGGCGCTGCGGCCGGGGGAAATCTGCCGCAGGCCCGGTCGGGCGGTGACTGGCCGCCAAGGCCACCTGCCCCAGCTACGCAAGACCCGCGCCCCCGGTTGCGCCCGATTGCGCCCGCCACCGTGTCACAGGCCCCCTGCCCAATCGCGCTGTTGCCAGCCTGCGCCAGCCCGCTATGGAAGCCGGGTGACCCACGTTCGGGAGACGGCGTCTTGTTCAAGAAGATCCTGATTGCCAATCGCGGCGAAATCGCAGCCCGCGTGATCCGCACCGCCCGCGCCATGGGCATCAAGACGGTGGCGGTCTATTCCGATGCCGATGCGCAGGCGCTGCATGTATCCCTGGCCGATGAAGCCGTGCACATCGGCCCGTCGCCGGCCGCCGAATCCTATCTGCTGGCCGACAGGATCATCGCCGCAGCCAAGGCGACGGGTGCCGAGGCCGTGCACCCCGGCTATGGCTTCCTGTCGGAACGCGCCAGCTTCGTCGAAGCGCTCACCGCCGCCGGCATCGCCTTCATCGGCCCGCCGGCCGCCGCCATCGCCGCCATGGGCGACAAGATCGAATCCAAGCGCCGCGCCAAGGCCGCCGGCGTGTCCGTCGTCCCCGGTTTCGTGGGCGAAATCAACGGCACCGATCATGCGGTCGAGATCGCCGGCGGCATCGGTTATCCGGTGATGATGAAGGCATCGGCCGGCGGCGGCGGCAAGGGCATGCGCCTGGCCTGGTCCGAAGCCGATGTGCGCGAAGGCTTTGACAGCGTGAAGCGCGAGGCGCTGGCCAGCTTTGGTGACGACCGCGTGTTCATCGAAAAATTCGTCGAACAGCCACGCCACATCGAAATCCAGCTGATCGGCGACCAGCAGGGCAACATCATCTATCTGAACGAGCGGGATTGCTCCATCCAGCGCCGCCACCAGAAGGTGGTGGAGGAAGCCCCCTCCCCCTTCGTCACGCCCGAAATGCGTGCGCGCATGGGCGAGCAGGCCGTCGCCCTGGCCCGCAACGTCGGCTATTTCAGCGCCGGCACCGTGGAATTCATCGCCGGCGCCGATCGCAGCTTCTATTTCCTGGAAATGAACACCCGGCTGCAGGTGGAACACCCGGTCACCGAATGCATCACCGGGCTGGATCTGGTGGAACTGATGATCCGCGTGGCGGCTGGCGAAGCCCTGCCCTTCACCCAGGCCGACGTGCGTCTGGATGGCCACGCCATCGAAACCCGCGTCTATGCCGAAGACCCGTATCGCGGCTTCCTGCCCTCCATCGGCCGGCTGTCGCGCTGCCAGCCGCCACAAGCCGGGCGGGACGAACAGGGCAATCTGATCCGCGTCGATACCGGCGTGGTCGAAGGCGCCGAAATCAGCATGTATTATGATCCGATGATCGCCAAGCTGATCAGCTGGGGCCCCACCCGCGCCGATGCCATCGCAGCGCAAGCCCAGGCGCTGGACAATTATCTGATCAAGGGCATCAACCACAATATCGATTTCCTGTCGGCCATCATGCAGCATGATCGCTTCAAGGCCGGCGCCAACGTCACCACCGGCTTCATCGCCGAGGAATATCCGGACGGCTTCCACGGCGCGCCCGTGCAGCCCGCCACCCGCGACGCCCTCATCGCCGCCGCCGCCATCATCCACGTCGAAACCGTGGCCCGCGAAAGCCTGATCGATGGCCAGCTTTCCGGCGACGGCGCGGTGTATGGCATCGCCTGGGTGGTGGAGCTGGACGGCGAGCAGATCCCCGTGGAAGTCACCGGCGAAGCCGGCAACCACGACGTGCTGGTGGATGGCCGCGACCTGATCGTGCAATCCGGCTGGCGCGTCGGCGATGCGGTGTTCGCCGGCAGCGTGAACGGCGAAGCGGTGGCCATCAACGTGGCGAAGAAGGGCAGTTTCCTCACCCTCACCACCCGCGGCGCGGCCCACAAGGCCCGCACCCTCACCCCCCGCGCCGCAACCCTCGCGCGCCACATGATCCCCAAGGTGCCGCCGGACATGAGCAAATATCTGCTCTGCCCCATGCCCGGCCTGATCGTCTCCATCGCCGTTGCCGAAGGCGATCGCGTGGAAGCCGGCCAGCAGCTGGCCACGGTGGAAGCCATGAAGATGGAAAACATCCTGCGCGCCGAAAAATCCGGCGTGGTGGCCAAACTGCTGGCCAGGCCGGGGGATTCCCTGGCGGTGGATGCGGTGATCATGGAGTTTGGCTAAGCGGGCCGGGCACAGTGCGCAGCACAGTGCCCGGACTCCGCGCAATGCCCGGCCGGCGGGGCTGGCGGCATATAGCCGCCTGATCCCGTTCGACGACGCGGCTTTGCCGCGCCCTTGCTTCGTCTTTCACGTGCAGCCCCAGCGGACTCGGCGGCTTTGCCGCCGGCCGCGCCCGTCAGCGCCGGACCAGAAAGTGAAAAGCGCCTCCGCCCCGGACTGCGCCGGGGTGACAGGCAAGGGGCACAGCCCCTTGACCCATCCGATTCAGGGCAGCCCTCAACCCCGCTCATCCCAAGCCTGTCGAGGGACACCCCCAACCGTCACCCCGGACTTGATCCGGGGTCCAGCTTTTCAATGCGTTCGTCACTTGGCATCTTGTCATGCCATGCCCTAAACATTGATCCGGAGGCGGTGATTTGTGACGCTGTTGAACAGACTTGCCCAAGCCAAGACCGAAGAAGACGTGAAGGATGCGTATATCGCAGCGCTTGGCTTGAAGTCCTATTTCAAGGGGCTGGTCGATATCCAGACCGAGGAAATCTGGTTCGAAGCCAAAGACGCACCCACGCCCGCCATCATCATGTTCGGGCAATTGCTGGTTTATGTTCGCGCCGCGCGCAAGCGCGGCGAACCAATCCCGGCCTTCCTTGCGGTGATAGACCGCGAAAAGGCCGCCATCATGCCAACCGAAAAGGCGCTGCCGCTGCTGGAGGACAAGGCCATCATCTGGCCGAAATCCGGTTCGCAGGCTGGCAAGGAACTGGCGCAGCAAGTCGCCCCTTATGTGCAGGCGCACATCGTTGAATATACGATTGCCGGCGACGAGGCCGCCTTCATCAAAGCCGTGAAGGATGCCATCCGCGAACGACGCATCATCCGCACGCCCATCACGCCCGACAATCTGCGCCAGGTGTTCGATCGTTGGGTGGACATGGTGGGCAGCGAACTCGGCGTCACCAGGCTGGCCGATTATGCCGTGCTGTTCTTTGCCGATATCATGCACGATGGCACCGAGGAAGCGATGCAGCGTCCTGCCGGTGCGCGTTTGCTGTTCACCGGAACGAAGCCGGTGTTCCTGCTCGATGGCGAGACCTACGAACTGGCGAGCGAGCGCGGCTATCGCAATTTCTGGGCCATTTATCACCGCCCACCGGAACAGAAACACCGCCACTATCTGCTGGAACGGCGCGACAGCCTGCTGCCGGTGGACGAACAGAAGTTCAAGGGCGCGTTCTACACACCGCTGCATATCGTGGACAAAGCCTATGACCAGTTGCGCGCCACGCTGGGTGAAGACTGGCAGGAACGCTATCTGGTGTGGGACATGTGCGCCGGCGTCGGCAATCTGGAAGCCAAGCACAGCAATTTGCGCAACGTCTTCATGTCCACGCTGGATCAGGCCGATGTGACGATCATGAAATCCAACCCGGCCTTCGCCGGGGCGGAGATTTTCCAATATGACTATCTCAATGATGACGTGACCGATTTCGGCGAGATTGATTACAGCCTATCGAACAAGCTGCCGCTGGCGCTGCGGCAGGCAATTGCCGATGCGCGCGAAGGCAAGAAAGGCGCGAAGCCGATCTTGGTACTGATCAATCCGCCATATGCCGAAGCGATGAATGTCGACAGCAGAAAAGAAACCGGCGGCGGGGCTGCCGCAATAAAAACAGGCGTTGGGAAAACGCGAATTTCTTATAGCATGACCGATCTAGGCTATGCAGCGCGTGAACTTTTTGTGCAATTTTTGCATCGTATCATGAAGGAGATTCCAATTTCGAAGCTTGCAATGTTTAGTAAATTGAAATATGTAAACTCACCAAATTTTGATGAATTTCGTCGCCGTTGGACGGCCAAGTATCTAGATGGTTTTGTTGTTCATAGCCGTGTCTTTGATACGCTAAAGGGTGATTTTCCAATCGGCTTCCTCGTCTGGAACCTGGCAGAAAATGCTCCCACTGATCGTATAGATACGATTGCGCTAGATCGCACCGGCTTAGCGATAGGCGAAAAATCATTTTATCGCGACTTGCCAAGAGCATCCCTTGCTGAGTGGATTGTTCGGCCACGATCCAACCGCACGCCCGCGCTGCCTCTTAATAATGCACTAGTTCCGACCGACCGAACCAATGACGTCCGTGGACGTTATTGGGCAGATGGTGCGATCGCAAGCATGATATGCAAAGGTAATGACTTCCAGAACGCGGGCAATGCAACAGCACTTTTGTCATCTGGTTACAACAGTGCCGGAGCGTTCTTCGTCACTAGGCTAAACCTCTGGCAGTCTGCTGTTGTATTCAGTGCCCGCCGCCTTATCAAGCCAACATGGCTGAACGACCGCGACCAGTTTCTGCAACCCTCCGAACCACTGACCAATGAGTTCAAATCTGACTGCCTCGTCTGGATGCTGTTCAACGGCAGCAACCTG
>JAGWWF010000029.1 GCA_018970445.1 Alphaproteobacteria bacterium
CCCGCAGGGCGGAGGGGGCGCGGGCGGCCACAAGCCCCCGCGACGCCGTGTCAGCAGGGCAGGGGCAGCCCGGCTCTGCTAAGCGCTCCAGCATGCGTCGATTGCTCATCCTCCTGCCGCTGGCCGCCTGCGCGCCCGATGCGCCGCCCGAACAGCAGGCCGCCCGCCGCGCCGAAACGCTGCTGGCCCGCGCCGGCCAGCCGGGAAGCGGCCTGCTGGCCCCGATTGCCGGGCTGGATGGCCAGGGCCGTCCCGGCGTGTGCGGCCTTGTCGAAACCCCGGCCGGCCCGGTGCGGGTGGTGGTGGAACTGGTCAGCGGCACGGTGCGCACCGGCAAGCCGGCGGCCCAGGGCGGCCATCGCGGCGATCTGGGCGAAAGCCGCTTCTGCAGCGATGCCGCCCGCCAACGCTGGGATCAGGTGAAGCGGGTCGATCCGGTCGGCCTTGTTGCGCGGCTGGGGGCCTAGGCCGAATAGCGCGGCGGCCGCTTTTCCAGAAAGGCCGCCAGCCCTTCCCTGAAATCGTCGCTGGCCGCCGCCATCAGCTGGTTGCGGTTTTCCAGCGCGATGGCCGCTTCCAGGCTGGGCGCATCAATGGCAAAGCCCAGGCCTTCCTTGGTCATGCGCAGGCCAATGGGCGAGGTGGCCAGCATTTCGGCCACCAATGCCTCGCCGGCGGCCACCAGTGCGTCGTCTTCTGTCAACTGGCTCACCAATCCGGTCGCCAGCGCGCGGTCTGCATCCACGAAACGCCCGGTCAGCATCAGTTCGGCGGCCAGGCTGGCGCCCACCAGCCGCGGCAGGAAATAGGATGTGCCCATGTCGCAGCTTGTCAGCCCCAGCTTGATGAACGCGGCATTCATCCGCGCCGATCGGGCGGCGATGCGGATGTCGCTGGCCAGCGCGAAGGCAAAGCCGCCGCCGCAGGCCGGCCCTTGGATCAGACTGATGATCGGCTGCGGGCAGCGCCGCATCTTCACATACACGTCCGCCAGCCAGCCCTGAAAGCCGAAACCGCCGGAAAATGGCGCGATTTCCGTGCCTTGTGCCTTGATGTCCAGCCCGGCGCAAAAGGCGCGGCCGGCACCTCGCATCACAACGATGCGGGTATTGGCGGCGTGGAACAGCCGGCCGAAATAATCCGAAAGCTCGGCCACCATGCGATTGTTGATGCTGTTCAGCTGATCCGGCCGATTGAGCGTGAGCCAATCGACCGCGCCGCGCGTTTCCACCAGAATTGTTTCGTAAATCATTGAAATTTCATTTCTTCCGGCTCAACTCGCGCATGCCGCGATCCAGCCCTTCCAGCGTCAGCGGGAACATGCGGTTGTTCATGATCTCGCGGATCATGCGGATGGACTGGCCATTGTCCCAATGTTTTTCCGGGATGGGGTTCAGCCAGATCGACGAATGATAGATGTCGGTCATCCGCCGCAGCCACACCTCGCCCGGTTCCTCGTTCCAATGTTCGGTGCTGCCGCCGGCATAGCTGATCTCATAGGGGCTCATCGAGGCGTCGCCGACGAACACCAGCTTGTAATCATGCGGGAATTTGTGGAGCACCTCCATCATCGGGGTGCGTTCGGTCCAGCGCCGCTTGTTGTCCTTCCACACCGCCTCATAGGGGCAATTGTGGAAATAGAAGAATTCCAGATGCTTGAATTCCGATTTCGCGGCCGAAAACAGCTCCTCGCAGAGCTTGATGTGCGGGTCCATCGAACCGCCAATGTCCAGCATCAGCAGCAGTTTCACTGCATTGTGCCGTTCCGGGCGCATCACGATGTCCAGCCAGCCCTGCTTGGCGGTGCCGCGGATGGTGGAATCCAGATCCAGCTCGTCGGCGGCGCCCTCACGGGCAAAGCGGCGCAGCCGGCGCAGCGCCACCTTGATGTTGCGCGTGCCCAGTTCCACCGTGGAATCAAGATTCCTGAACTCGCGCTTGTCCCACACCTTCACCGCGCTCTGCTTGCGGCCGTCTTTCTGGCCGATGCGCACGCCTTCCGGATGGGACCCTTGCGCCCCGAACGGCGATTTCCCTGCGGTGCCGATCCACTTGTTGCCGCCCTCGTGGCGCTTCTTCTGCTCCTCCAGCCGCTTCTGCAGCGTCTCCATCAACTTGTCCCAGCCCAGCTTTTCCAGCGCGGCCATTTCTTCGGGGGTCAGGTTCATTTCGGCGAGAATCTTCAGCCATTCGGCCGGAATCTCGGCTTCACCCGTCTCAAGGGTCGGCTCCAGACCCTTGAAAACCTTGCCGAACACCATGTCGAACCGGTCAAGCAGGCCTTCGTCCTTCACATAGGTGGCGCGAGCCAGATAATAGAAATCGGTAATCGAAAAATCGATCGCCTCGCTCTTCAGCGCCTCCAGCAGGATCAGATGCTCCTTCATGGACGCCGGAATCTTGGCTGCGCGCAGCTCATCAAGAAAGGTAAGGAACATGGCCACAGCATAGCAGCCGGCGGCACCGCTGCCAGTGCGTGATGTTGACAGGGGAAAACAGGATCAGGGGGGCACTCGGCTGGACAGGCCCTTGCCCCATTCCTATACCGGACCCGCGCTTCAGGGGCATTGACAATGCAGACATTTCAGGACCGGCTTGACGCCGTCGGCGGCTTTGGTCCGGGCTTTGATCTGGTGCGGTTGGTCCTGTGTTATGAAGTGATGGTCTGGCACTGCATCGCGCTCAGCAGCGGCAGCATCGATGCCGGCCTGGCCAGCCCGGTGTGGCTGCCATTCAGCCTGATGGTGCCGATGTTCTTCACCCTGTCGGGCTTTCTGGTCACCGCCTCGGCCTTGCGGCTGCCGGTGAAGGATTATCTGCTCAACCGCGCTGCCCGCATCTTGCCGGCGCTGTTTGCCGTCACCGGCTTTGCCATGCTGGTGGCCGGCCCGCTGGCCACCAGCCTGCCGCTGGCCGATTATTTCACCGACAGCGGTTTCTGGCGCTATGCCCGCAATCTGGCCGCCATTCCCGAATATCGCCTGCCTGCCGTGTTCGCAGGCAATCTCTATCCTGACGCCGTCAACGGCTCGCTGTGGACGGTGCGCTGGGAAATCGGCTGCTACATCATGATGGCGATCATGGTGGCCTGTGGCATAGCCCGCCGGGCCTGGGTGGTGCCGGCGCTGGCCCTGGCCTGGGCTGCAGCCTGGGTGCTGCTCGGCAATGCTCCGGGCCTGCCAGGGGTTGCCGGGCGGCTGGCCAGCCAAGTCTTTGGTGCTGGCGGCCTGCTTTACCCCTATTTTCTGGGGGGCGCGACCATCTGGCTGTTCCGCCACCGCATTCCCTGGCACGGCGGTATTGCGGCCGCCTGCCTGCTGTTGATTGCCGCCGGTTCGCTGCTGCTTGATGGCCAGCGCTGGCATGAAGACCCGGTGAAGATCCTGCTGATGATCGCGCCTTCGGCCTATCTGGTGGCCTGGGCGGGGTTGCAGCGGTTGCCGGTGCCGCGCGTCTATCGCGGCGGCGATTACAGCTATGGCGTCTATCTCTGGCACTTCCCCGTGCTGCAGACGATCCAGCATTTCCTCGCGCTGGATCAATGGTGGCAGCTGCTGCTGATCGGTTTTCTGCCGGTCACGCTGCTGGCGGCAGCGTCATGGCATCTGATCGAAGGCCCGGTGCTGGCCCTGCGCAAGCGTCAGGCCCGGCGGGCCTGATCGGCCTGCCAGCGCGCCTTCTGATCGGCAAAAGCTTGCATGAACGCCGGCCGCGCCTCTGCGCGGGCGACATAGGCGGCCACAGCCGGAAATTCGGGCAGGAGCAGCACCGCCGCCGGCCGGCGCAGGGCACACACCATCATGATGTCGGCCGCGCTGAACCCAGCTTCCAGCCAGGGCCGGTCGCCCAACGCGTCGGCAAGATCGGCCAGCCGCGCCCTCAGGCGGGCGGCGATGAGCGGCAGGCGTTCCGGCGTCCATGGCCGGTCGCATTCCAACAGCACCGCAACCTCACGCTCCACGATCACCGGCTCCAGCGTACTGACGGCGGCAAACATCCAGACGATGGCGCGCGCCCGCGCCGCGTAGTCCTGCGGCAGCAGGCCGTGTGTTTCGGCAATGTGCAGCACGATGGCACCCGATTCGAACAGGGTCAGGCCATCGGCCTCATACGTGGGGATTTGCCCGAACGGCTGGCGGGCCTTGTGCGCCTGCGTCTTCAGTTCAGCGAACGACAGCGTCCGCAAATCATGGGCCACCCCGGCCTCGATCAGCGCCCAGCGCACCGCCATGTCGCGCGCCAGCCCGCGCCCGCCGTCGGGGGAGGCTGAAAACACCGAAACGACGGCCGTCATCCCCGCAGGGCCTTGAGCGTGCGATTTGGCGGGATCAGCGTGTCGATGCGGCCGCCGGGGTAGAAGGCGCGGATCGGCGCCTGTTCGGGCAGAGCAGCCAGCGCATCGGCCAGGGCGTCAACCGGCCACTGCCCGTCGCCGCTCACCAGCCAGTCGGCGCTCCATGGCTGATACAGGGCGACATCCGGCCCTTCCACGCCAAACACCCGCCCGGTGAAGCGGTTCAACCCGCTGGCGAGATAGACAAGCAGCGGCGAGACATGATCGGGCAGATGGCGATCAAAGCCGTCGCTTCGCGGCATCAGCCGATCCACGCTGGGGCTGGCCATCACCATGCGGGTGCGCGCCGCCGGTGCAATGGCGTTGGCACGCACGCCCAGATGCGCCAATTCCTGCGCTGCCACCAGGGTGAGCGCGGCAATACCGGCCTTGGCGGCGCAATAAGGGCCGCCATCGGGCATCGGATGCACCCCCACCGGCGAGGTGGTGTTGATGATGGCGCGACCCTCCCGGCGGCCCTGCCGTGCCCACAGCGCGGCGGCGTGGTGGCACACGGCGGTGGTGCCTTTCAGATGCACGCCGGTTTCCAGATCATAATCCGCCTCGGTCAGCGCGATCAGGCTGGCCGGGCGGTTGATGCCGGCATTGTTCACCACGATGTCCAGCCCGCCAAAGGCCGCCATGGCATCATCGATGATGGTCTTCGCCCCGGTCCAATCGGCCACGCTGGCCCGGTTGGCCACGGCGCGGCCGCCAAGAGCGATGATTTCGGCCGCCACGGCGCTGGCCGCATCCCCCTGTTTTTCGTCAGGGCCGTCGCCCACCACGCTGCCGCCCAGATCGTTCACCACCACCGCGGCACCGTGGGCGGCCAGCGCCAGCGCATGGCATCGCCCCAATCCGCGCCCGCCGCCTGTCACAATCGCGACCTTGCCCGTCAGAAGCGCCATAGCCCAAATCCCCCTTGCCAGATCATCGGGGGAGAGTGGCCGTGAGCGAATGGGCCGGCAAGACCGTGCTAGTGACAGGGGGATCGACCGGCATCGGCAACGCCGCCGCGCGCGCCTTTCGGGCCGACGGTGCGCGCGTGATCGTCACCGGCACCCGTGCCAGCGCCGCCGATTATGCCGGCAGCGATGGCGATCTGGCCGGCATGGAGTATCACCGGCTGGATCAGGGCGATCTGGCCGCCGTGGCGGCGTTTGATCCGGGCGTGGAGCGGCTGGACGCGCTGATCGTTTCCGGTGCCAAAGTCGCCTACAAACGTGCCGAGTTCGTGCCCGAAACCTTTGCCGATGTGGTCGCCACCAATCTCACCGGGCCGATGGCGCTGGCGATGCGGTTTCGCAGCGCACTGGCCGCCGCGCGGGGCAGCATCATCTTTGTTGGCAGTGTCGCCAGCTTCAAGGGCACCATCGGCCAGCCGGCCTATTCGGCCAGCAAGGGCGGGTTGCTCACCCTCACCCGCACCCTGGCGCAGGCGCTGGGCGGGGAGGGGATCCGGGTCAATCTGGTCGCGCCGGGCCTGGTGCGATCGAAGATGACCGCCATCACCTGGGAACATCCCGACCGGCTGGCGGCCACGACCGCCCAAGTGCCGCTGGGCCGCATCGGTGAACCCGATGATATCGCCGGCCCCATAATGTTTCTGGCGTCGGCTGCGGCGCGCTATGTCACCGGCACCTCGCTGGTGGTCGACGGAGGACTTGTCGCATGAACGGCCTGAACGGCAACAGCTGGGCGCGTGGCCTGTCGGTGCTGGTCACCGGCGGCACGCAGGGCATCGGCAAGGCGGTGGCGGAGCAGTTTCTGGGCCTTGGCGCACGCGTTACCATCACCGGCACGCGCAGCCATGTCAGTTGTTATGACGATCCGCCCCAAGGCGTCGCCTATATCCAGGCCGATCTTACCTGGCCGGAGGCGCGTGCCGAAGTGGCGGCGCATTTCAGCAGCCTGGATGTGCTGATCAACAACGCCGGCCGTGGTTCGGCGCGCGAATATGAACAGGAAGAGTTTGAACTGGTCATCGATACCAATCTGAACGCGGTGATGGACCTGTCGGTGCGGCTGCATCCGCTGCTCAAGGCCAGCCGCGGCAGCATCGTCAATGTCGGCAGCCTGGCCAGCTTCCTCGCGCTCAAGGAAACCCCGGCCTACACCGCCTCCAAGGCCGGGCTGCTGGGCCTGACGCGCGCGCTGGGGGACAAATGGGCCACCGATGGCGTGCGGGTGAATCTGGTGGCGCCCGGCTTCATTGAGACGCGCATGACCGAAGGCGCGCGGCAGAATCCGGAGCGGGAGAAGCGGCTGATGAAGGCCATCCCGATGCAGCGCTGGGGCGATCCGGCCGAAGTGGCCCAGGCCATATTGTTCCTTGCCAGCCCGGCCGCCAGCTATGTGACCGGACAGAGCCTGGCGATCGATGGCGGCCTGATGCTGCGGTGATATTCACTACAGGGTCTTTTCTTGAAAACGCCCTTGATTTTGAGGATGTCTTGAATACTCATAAGGCATGAAAGCGTTGATAGCCAGTTGGCGATGGGTCATTGGGTTTTTTGCTCTATTGCCGGCTTACGCATTATTTGCGCAGCAGCCGTTGACGCCGGAATTGTTCCAGAAGCGTTACCAGGCGGAATTGCGTCAGTGCGCAGTGATCCACGAAGTTGCCATTCGCAATGGCTGCATCGGCAACAGCCATGTTGCCGCGCGGCCTGACGTGCAGCAGGCCTGCATGGCTGAACAAGACCGGAGAAGGGCCAGCTGCGAGGAACGGGCCAGATTTGCCTTGGAAGGGGCTTTGGAGAATATCAGACGCCGCCAGCGCTGATCATCGCACGCTGGCAACGCTCGCGGCTGCTGGTGCATTCGCCACCAGAGGGGGCTTGACCTGTGCTGGCGGGAGCCGATACGCTTTGCCTCGATCATGGTTGGCGGCCTGGTCATGGCGCGTTTTCATCTCTTGCTGGCTGCGGCCGCGCTTGGACTGTCGGCCAGTGCCGATGCCGCCCGCTTTGTCTATACCGGCACCATCGAAACCTATGTGGTGCCCGCCGATGGCTTCTACAACATCCTGGCGCGCGGCGCCGGTGGCGGCTTTGGCATCGTCGAGTTTGGGCCGACTGGCCGATCGCGCGGCAACGCGGGCGGCAGCGGCGGTGCTGCCAGCGGGCTGGTCCAGGTCTCTGCCGTGCCCGAACCAGCCAGTTGGGCGCTGCTGATCATTGGCTTAGGCGCGGTGGGCACCAGCCTGCGCGCGCGGCGGGTGCGGCCGGCCTGAACCGGCCGCGCCGGGCCTGGGTTACTGCCCGCGCCGGCTCATGAAGGCCAGGCGCTCGAACAGCATCACGTCGGCCTCGTTCTTCAGCAGCGCGCCGTGCAGCGGCGGGATCAGGGTTTTGGTGTCGCGGTTGCGCAGCACGTCAACCGGCAGATCCTCGTGCATCAGCAATTTCAACCAGTCGAGCAGTTCGCTGGTGCTGGGCTTCTTCTTCAGGCCCGGCACCTCGCGCATGTCGAAGAAGATGTTCAGCGCCTCGCCCACCAGCGCGCGCTGGATATCGGGGAAGTGCACGCGCACGATGGCTTCCATCGTGTCGCGATCGGGGAACTTGATATAGTGGAAGAAACAGCGGCGCAGGAAGGCGTCGGGCAGTTCCTTCTCGTTGTTGCTGGTGATGATCACGATCGGGCGCTGGGCGGCCTTCACCCGTTCCCCGGTTTCATAGACATCGAACTCCATGCGATCCAGTTCGGTGAGCAGATCGTTGGGGAATTCGATATCGGCCTTGTCGATCTCGTCGATCAGCAGCACCGGCAGGCGTTCGCTGGTAAACGCCTCCCACATCTTGCCGCGCTTGATGTAATTGGCGATGTCGGACACGCGCGGATCGCCCAGCTGGCTGTCGCGCAGGCGGCTCACCGCATCATATTCATACAGGCCCTGCTGCGCCTTGGTGGTGGATTTCACATTCCATTCGATCAGGGGCGCATCAAAGGCCTGGGCGATCTGGTGGGCCAGCACCGTCTTGCCGGTGCCGGGTTCGCCCTTCACCAGCAGCGGCCGGCGCAGCGTGACAGCGGCATTCACCGCCACCTTCAGATCATCGGTGGCCACATAACCGGACGTGCCCTGGAAGCGCATGTGAAATTCCCCTTCTTGCCCCACTGGGTTAGGCAAGCGCGTGCCGGCTTGCAATCCTGTCATTGTGCGAAGGGCGGGCGCGGTGCCATAAGGCCGCAACACACAGGATTCGCCGCGGGGGGATATATGGGTCATGCGTTTCGGTTGGCGGTTGCCGGCATCTTGCTGGCGGCCACGGCGGCACCGGCATTGGCCGCACCTTCGGCCCTGATCCGCTGCGATGGCTATGGCCGGCGGCAGACACCGGGCGAACAGGTGGGGCGTGGCCTGCTGATCCTGGGCACGCTGGGCCTGTTCGGCAGTGCCGAGGCCGACAATCCCGGCGCCCGCGAAGCCGGCGAAAAGGGCATCGCCGCCTGCACCGAAGCGTTGACCGACAGCCGCACCACCGGCAACCCGGTGCGCCGTGCCGAAGTGTTGTTGATGCGCGGCGTGCGCCAGTTCGAGATGGGCCGCTTCGATGATGCCATCGCCGATGCCCGCGCTGCCCGCGCCGTGGAGCTGACGCCGCTGGTGCGTGCGCATTTCGATCGCACGCTGGGCGCCTCGACGATCATGCTGGAAGCCTTTGCCCGCCTGTCGCAGAGCAATCAGGCCGAGGCAGAGAAACTGGCCCATCAGGCCGCACAGGCGCGGCCCACCGGCCTGTATATGGCCGAAGAGGCGCTGCGCATCATGACGCTGACTCCGGAAATCACGCCGGAGGAAAAGACCCTGCTGGAGCGTGACTGGAAAATGTCGCCCAACATGCGCCCGGTGCTGAACCTGTCGGGCGCCGGTGACTGGGCGGGGGCGGCCGCGGCCATCAAGACGCTGGTGGCCACCTTCACCAAACCGGGCGTGGTCATCCTGTCGCATCAGGCCGCGTTGCAGGCGCTGGCCGGCGACACCAAGGGTGCCGAAGAGACATTGGCCCGCGTGGGCCAGGATATCGACGAGCTGGCCGCCAAGGCCGGCGGCACCGATCAGAATGCCCAGACAGCGGCCCAGCAGGTCGCCCGCGCCGATGAAATGGTGCAGCTCGCCAAGGCGCAGGTGGCGCTCAATCAGGGCAAGATCGAGGAGGCCAAGGGCCTGCTCGCCGGGCGGCCGCGCTGGCTGTCGCCGGCCAGCCTGACAGCGCAGATCATCGCCAATGTGCAGGCCAGGGGCGGACCGGGCACGGTGCCCGGCATTGATCCGGCCAAGATCCGGGCCGACGCCATGAAGGTGGTGCGCGAGGCGCTCACTGGAAAGGGCGTGCTCAACAATCTGGTGGTGGCCCTGCCGCGCTGGGAAGATGCCAGCGAAGCGCAGGACTTTGGCAAGCTGATCGCGCCCACATCCAAGGTGATGCAGCCCAAGCCGACCCGCGATGGCGCGGCCACCAGCATTGTTTCGGCCCGTTCGGCCGCGCTGGACACGGTGAACGAGGCGCTGCTGGTTGCTGCCGCGCGCGCCACTGCCGCCCGTGGGCAGGACAAGTTTGCCGTGCTGATCAATTTCGGATCGAACCGGGGTACCCGCGCCGGCATCACCAGCAGCTTCACCCTGTTCGATTTCGTCACCCCGGCCGATGCACTGTTTGCCACCCAGGCGTCGCGCGCCTTCACCGTGGCCGAAATCGAAACCGCGCTGGGCGCCCAGTATCGCGCGCCGCTGCCTCAGCGATAGGCGTAGACCACATCGTCGGTCTGGCCGCCGGCAAAGCCGAACATGCTGCCCCGGCTGTCGGCCGACTGGCTGGCCAGGCGCGGCTTGCCGTCGGGGCCCAGCCGGTAATCGAACGTCTGTTCAAAGCCGGTCACCTTGATCAGCAGGTTCAGCTTGAAATTCTCCCGCGCCCGCACCTTCAGCCGGGCGACCCAGGGCTTGCCGTCGTTGGTGGCGATCACCGCTTCGCCCGACAGATGGCTGGAGATGTCGGCGCTGTCGGTGCGCACCGAACCGGGCGGCAGCACCGGGATTTTCAGCACCTTGCGGCCATCATTGTCGGTCTGGATATCGGATGCGGCGGCCAGCAGGGCGGCCAGCCGGTGATAGCCGGGCACCGGATTGGCAGCGGTGGCCTTGCGGAAGCTCTTGAACTGGCTGGCCGAAGGCGTCTTGCCGTTCACCGAAACCAGTGTCCAGCGCTGGCCGTCCCAGCGTTCCACCGTCACCGTCTTGTCCTTGATGCCCGGCCCGCGCCGCACCGCGGTGGTGGTGCGTTCAAACGCCATGCCGGCCGGATCGGCGGCCCGCGCATCGGAAATGATCGCCTCCCGCAGGGGTTCCAGCCGCACATCGTCGGCCGGAGCCGCCGCGATCAGGCCCAGCGCCAGCAACGGCAACAGCAAGAGACGGGATTTCCTGTTCATGGCATCCTCGCTTAGCCTGCGACCGGAACGACGACAAGTTGCCACAGGCGCCGGCACATTTGGCTGCGTTGTCTGCCGCACCGCCGCTTGCCGCCGGGTGAAGCGCGATCAGACGTCCAGAAAGCTGCGCATCTTGCGGCTGCGCGATGGGTGCTTCAGCTTGCGCAGCGCCTTGGCCTCGATCTGGCGGATACGCTCGCGCGTCACGCTGAACTGCTGGCCAACCTCCTCCAGCGTGTGATCGGTGTTCATGCCGATGCCGAACCGCATGCGCAGCACGCGTTCCTCGCGCGGGGTGAGCGATGCCAGCACGCGGGTGACGGTTTCCTTGAGGTTGGCATGGATGGCGGCATCAACCGGGATGACGGCGTTCTTGTCCTCGATGAAATCGCCCAAGTGGCTGTCTTCCTCGTCGCCGATCGGCGTTTCAAGGCTGATCGGCTCCTTGGCGATCTTCATCACCTTGCGCACCTTTTCCAGCGGCATCGAAAGCCGCTCGGCCAGTTCCTCCGGAGTCGGCTCGCGGCCGATTTCGTGCAGGATCTGCCGGCTGGTGCGCACCAGCTTGTTGATGGTTTCGATCATGTGCACCGGGATGCGGATGGTGCGCGCCTGATCGGCGATGCTGCGGGTGATGGCCTGCCGGATCCACCAGGTGGCATAAGTGGAGAATTTATAGCCGCGGCGATACTCGAACTTGTCCACCGCCTTCATCAGGCCGATATTGCCTTCCTGAATGAGATCAAGGAATTGCAAGCCGCGGTTGGTGTATTTCTTGGCGATGGAGATGACGAGGCGCAAATTGGCCTCCACCATTTCCTTCTTGGCGATGCGGGCTTCGCGCTCGCCCTTTTGCACCATGTTGACAATGCGGCGGAATTCATTGAGGTCAACGCCCGTCGTCTCGGCAATGCTGGCCAGCTCGCGGCGGTTCTTGTCAACGCCAATGGCTTCGGCAGCGGCAAAGGCGGCCCAGCGCTTGTCGATGCCGGCCACCCGGCCCAGCCAGCCCTCGTCCAGCTCGTGGCCAACATATTCATCCAGGAACGTCTTGCGGTTGATCTTGTGCTTGTCGGCCAGGCGCAGCACGTTGCCGCCCAGCACCATCAGCCGCTTGTTCTGGGTGTACAGCGCCTCGACCAGCAGTTCGATCTTGTTGTTGTTGAAGTGGATCGACTGCACGCCGCGCGTCAACTCCTCGCGCAGCTTCTGATATTTCTTCTCTTCCGAAGCCGCAAAGGCGGCACCGCCGTGCATGGCTGAAAGCCTTGCATCCTGCAGCTTCTGGAATTTCTTGTAGGTGCCGGTGATTTCGGCGAATTTTTCCAGCGCCGCCGGTTTCAGCTGCTCTTCCATCTGGCCAAGCGACAGGCCGCCTTCATCATCATCCTCGGCCTCGGCGCGTTGCGGCGCGCGGCGTTCTGTGAATTCATCCTCTTCATCGGCCGGGGCGCTTTCGGCTTCCGGCTCTTCATCTTCCTTGAACTGCACGGTGGGCAGGTCGCCGCCTTCGGCCACGTCCTCGCCGTCCTCGCCCGGCACCTTGGCCAGCATGGCTTCCAGATCAAGGATTTCGCGCAGCTGCATGCGGCCTTCGTTCAGCGCGTTCGACCATTCGATGATGGCGCTGAACGTCATCGGGCTTTCGCACAGCCCGGCGATCATGGTGTTGCGGCCGGCCTCGATGCGCTTGGCGATGGCAATTTCGCCTTCGCGGCTCAGCAGTTCCACCGCGCCCATCTCGCGCAGATACATGCGCACCGGATCGTCGGTGCGGTCCAGCGGGGCCTTTGCCGCCGCCACCGGCGCCGGGGCCAGATCGCCATCCACCGGTTCGGCTTCGGGCTCTTCCTCTTCCGGCGTGTCGGCCTCGTCGGCGGTGTCTTCATTCTCGACGATGTTGATGCCCATCTCGTTGATAGCGGACATGATGTCCTCGATCTGCTCGCTGGTCATCTGGTCCTGCGGCAGCGCCTCGTTGATCTCGTCATAGGTGATGTATCCGCGCTTCTTGGCGCGGGCGATCAGCTTCTTGAGCGATGCTTCGTTGAGATCGATGAGCGGGGCATCGCCTTCGCCCTTGGCTTCGGTGGTTTCGGCGGCGCCTGCTTTGGCCATGCGGTCCAACATCCTCGGCTTGCTGGGGGCGGATCGGCCCCCGATTAACGTCAATCACCCCGCCCGCCCGGCGGAAGGTCGGGCGGTGCAGGGCGTGGCTGCGCATCTATTATACACGCTCTAGCCTTCCCGGCGCGATTCCGCCAGTCTCATCATCGCCGCATCCAGCGCCTCGACATCACGGCGCAGGCCCTGCTGGGCTTCATAATCCGCTTCGTCCAGACTGGCCTGGAACCGCGCGGTGGCCGCTTCCAGCGCCCGCACCAGACCCAGCCGCGCCGTCACCTGCTGCACCGCCACGGCAAAATCGCTGGCGGCCATGCCGGCATCGCCATCGCCGCGCGCAAAGCTGAAGGCCAGACCGGTGCCGGCCAGCAGGCGATCAACCGCCGGGCCCAATCCTTGCCCTGCAAGCTGGGCATGGAGGGCGGCCTTTTCAAGGGCCGGATCGCGGGCCGTCGCCGCCAGCACCGCCGCCAGCACCGCGGCGTCCTCGCCACCGTCCAGCCGCAGCGCCGCCAGCGCATCGCCATGGGCATCGGCCAGCGCCGGGCGCAGCAGCAGCCCGGCAATCAACGCCGTCACCAGCGGATCATCGCGCCGGCTGGCCAGCGCCTTCAATGCCGGCGACGCCCCCGGAATTGGCGCCTGCCACTTTTCGCCGGGCTTGCGCGGCTGCCAGGCTGGCCGCTGCGGACGGGCCATGAAGGCGGTTTCAAAGCGCTGGCTGAATTCGGCCTGATACAGGCTGCGCACATCGGGATCGGCGATGCTGGCCGCTGCCTCGCGCAGTCGGGCCCGTGCCTGTGCCCGGCGTTCCGGCGTGGCCTGTTCCAGGCCGGTGGTTTCCATGGTCCAGACATGGTCGATCAACGGCACCGCCTGCGCCAGAACCGCCTCGAACGCCGGCCCGCCGCCGCTGCGGCAGATGTCATCCGGGTCCTGGCCCTGGGGCAGGGTGGCGATGGCCAGTGATTTGCCGGGCTTGAGCAGCGGCAGGGCGCGCAGCGCGGCGCGGCTGGCGGCGCGGTTGCCGGCGGCATCGCCATCAAAACACAGGGTTGGCACATCCACCAGCCGCCAGGCCAGCGCCAGCTGCTGTTCGGTCATCGCGGTGCCCAGTGGGGCGACGGCCTCGGCCAGGCCGGCCTGGGCCAGGCCGATCACGTCCATGTAACCTTCCACCACGATCAGCCGGCCGGTCTTGCGGGCCACCGGCCCGGCCTGATCCAGATTGTAGAGCAGCCGCCCCTTGTCGAACAGCGGGCCATCGGCGGAATTGAGATATTTGGGCTGCACGTCGCCAAGCGCGCGGCCGCCAAAGCCCACCACCCGGCCGCGCGCATCGCGGATCGGAAACATCAGCCGGCCGCGAAACCGGTCGAACGTCTCCCCGGCATCGGTCTTGCCGATCAGCCCGGCGTCCAGCAGCGTTTGCGCGGTCGCATCCTTCAGATGGCTGCGCAGGGCGGTGCGACTGTCCAGCGAAAAGCCCAGGGAAAACGCCTTGACCGTTTCCGGCCTCAGGCCGCGCCGATCCAGATAGGCACGTGCGGCCGCGCCCTGATCGCCGGCCAGTTGCGCCTGGAACCAGGCAGCGGCCCGGGCGGTGAGTTCGACCAGACTGTCCGCCACCTCGGCGCGGGCGCGGGCTTCGGGGGAAGGGGCCGGCACCTCCATCCCGGCCTCGGCGGCCAGCTGCTTCACCGCCTCCATGAACGGCAGGCCCATGGCGTCGGTGAGGAAGCGGATCACGTCGCCATGCGCGCTGCAACCAAAGCAATGGTAAAAGCCCTTGTCGTCATTGACATAGAAGCTGGGCGATTTCTCGTTGTGGAACGGGCAGCAGCCCTTCATCTCCCGCCCGGCCCGCACCAGCTTGACCCGGCGTGCCACCACCGGCGAAATCGGCACGCGCGCCCTCAGCTCGTCCAGAAAGGCGGGGGACAGGGTCATGCCGGGCACGTCATCCCAGCGCCGCCTTCACCAGCCCGCTGGCCTTGCTCATGTCCAGTTGCCCGGCAAAGCGTTCCTTCACCGCCGCCATCACCCGGCCCATGTCCTTCACGCTTGTCGCGCCCAGTTCGGCCACCACGGCCCTGATCGCCGCCATGGCTTCGGCCTCGTCCATCTGTTTGGGCAGGAAGCCTTCGATCACCGCCAGTTCGGCGCGCTCGGCGTCGGCCAGTTCGGCGCGGCCGCCCTTGTCATACATCTCGATCGATTCGCGGCGCTGCTTGGCCATCTTCATCAGTACATCGGCCACCAGCACATCATCATCGCCAGGTGCGGTTCCGGTGCGCAGTTCGATATCCTTGTTCTTCAGCGCGGCGCTGATCAGGCGCAGCGCGCCCAGCCGGGCGCTGTCGCGGGCCTTCATGGCCTCGATCGTGGCGGTCTTGATGGCATCGCGCAGCATGGCGTCCTCGTTACGGAAAAAGCGGATTGATGTTTGGCCGTCGATAGCGTCTTGGAGCGTGAAAGAATAGATTGACGGCAACGCTGCACACCCCTAGGTGCGCGGCCGTTTGCCCGCAACCCAAAGGAAACCGCCCCATGGCCGATGCCAAAGCGCCTGCCCAACCCAAAGGCGCGACCGGCGTGCTGGTGCTGGCCGATGGCAGCGTGATCTGGGGCCATGGCTTTGGCGCCGAAGGCGTCGCGGTGGGCGAGGTGTGCTTCAACACCGCGATGACCGGCTATCAGGAGGTGATGAGCGATCCCAGCTATGCCGGGCAGATCATCAATTTCACCTTTCCGCACATCGGCAATGTCGGCGCCAATGATGACGACATCGAATCGCCCAATCCGCACGCCCTGGGCTGTGTGGTGCGCGAACCCGTCACACCGGCCGCCAATTTTCGCAGCCAGCGCCGGTTTGACGACTGGATGAAGAAATGGGGCCGCATCGGCGTTTCCGGCATCGATACCCGCGCGCTCACCAAGCGCATCCGCGAGGCCGGTGCCCCCAACGGCGTGATCGCCCACAACAAGGCCGGGCAGTTCAACATCAAGCAGCTGCTGGGCCAGGCGCGCGGCTGGCCGGGGCTGGAAGGCATGGACCTGGCCAGCGTGATCAGCGCCACCCAGAATTACAGCTGGGATGATGGCCTGTGGACGCTGGCCGGCGGCTATGCCGTGCACAGCGGCAACCCGGATGGCCCGCATGTGGTGGCCATCGATTATGGCATGAAACGCAACATCCTGCGCAACCTGGTCGCCGCCGGCGCGCGGGTGACGGTGGTGCCGGCCACGGCGAGTTTCGACGAGATCATGGCGCTGAACCCCGCCGGCATCTTCCTGTCGAACGGCCCCGGCGATCCGGCCGCCACCGGCGTGCACGCGGTGCCGACCATTCAGAAGATATTGAACGCCGGCCTGCCGCTGTTCGGCATCTGCCTGGGCCACCAGCTATTGGGGCTGGCGGTGGGCGCCAAGACACTGAAGATGACACAAGGGCACCGCGGGGCGAACCATCCGGTGAAGCGGCTGTCCGATGGCCGGGTCGAGATCACCTCGATGAACCATGGTTTCGCCGTGGATACCGACACGCTGCCCGCCACCGCGCGGCCCACCCATATCTCGCTGTTCGATGGCACATTGGCCGGCCTGGAACTGACGGATCGGCCCGCGTTTTCCGTGCAATATCACCCCGAAGCCAGCCCCGGCCCGCAGGACAGCCAATATCTGTTCAACAAATTTGTGACGGGCTTGGCGCTATGAAGGCCGCACAGCAGGGGCATGCTGACGCCATGTGCGGCCTGTATTCAATTCTGAACTTTTTGCAGACTGTCGAATATTGGCGAGAAGATGAAGCTCAGGATGGCATGTTCTATCTGCTGGAGACTTACCAAAGGAAGGGTTGGCTGACGCCGCATTTTCTTACGAGGGGGTTTACAGCTAGCCAGTTGAAATCCGTTCTCGATGACCAAATCAAGATGTTTCGTCTTGGTTTCGTGACCCACTTTTTGTCAGACGTAATAGCTGCCCCCAGATCCAAAAAGGGTCGAGAGTTGCTGGTTGCGATAGCCTCGGCAGGTGGGGCTGTAATAACGGGACCTAAAGGTGGGAGCCATTGGCAGCTTGTGATGAGCAGGCAAGCGCAGCCAATTCTTATTGATTCTGATCGTGCTGAAAGACCAGTTCGACTTCTAGATGAAATCAAACGAGTTTCAGTAGATCATGAAGGCGTTGTAATACTCCCGGTAGCCCGCCCTGTAGTTGAGATTAATATCTGATGCCCAAACGCACCGACATCAAATCCATCCTCATCATTGGCGCCGGCCCGATCATCATCGGCCAGGCCTGCGTTTGCGGCCCCTTCAATCGGTCCAGGGGTTGATGATGCGCGCTCCGGTTCTTGCCATGTCGGACACGTCGCGTGTCGCCAGCGACGTTTGCAGGGACAGCGCGTGGGCGGCGATGAGCATGTCGCGTTCGCCGATCAGTTTGCCGCGCTTTTGCAGATCGGCGCGCATTGGCCCCCAGGCCTGTGCCGCCGCGTCCCCGAAAGGCGTTACCGGCAGCCGGATGATCAGATCATCCAGAAATTGCTGGAGCCGTCCCTGCGCTGTTGGGTCGGGCGCAAGCGCGATGCCAAATCGTATTTCCGCGACGACAATGGCCGACAGGATGCACTGGTCGAAATGTGCTGCCATCCAGGCCAGCACAGCGGGATCGGGTCGGGGGCGGGCCAATTCGCTCCAGACATTGGTATCAATCAGCACCAAAAATATCCCGGTCGCTGTCGGTGGCATCGCTTGGCAGGACGAGTTCGACACCGCCAGCCACGGCCACCAGATGATCGACGAGAGCGGTGCCAGACATGGCCTTGATGCGCGCCGCGCGGTCGTCTGCCGGCCGGTAGGTGGCTTCCAGCAGGGCGCGGATTTCGGCTTCCATCGAGCGCCCGTTGCGCGCGGCGGCAAGACGGGCCTGGGTTTTCACGCTATCGTCGACGTTGCGCACGGTCAGTGTTGCCACGGTTCGTCTCCTTTGCCAGCAAAGTATGCAATGAAAGCAATGCAGTCAAATGCCCAAACGCACTGACATCCACTCCATCCTCATCATTGGCGCTGGCCCGATCATCATCGGCCAGGCCTGCGAGTTCGATTATTCGGGCACGCAGGCGGTCAAGGCGTTGAAGGGGGAGGGGTATCGCATCATCCTGGTCAATAGCAACCCGGCGACGATCATGACCGATCCGGAGCTGGCGGACGCGACCTATGTCGAGCCGATCACGCCTGAAATCGTCGCCAAGATCATCGAAAAGGAACGACCCTGCGCCGTCCTGCCCACCATGGGCGGGCAGACGGCGCTGAACACCGCGCTGGCGCTGGCGCGCGATGGCACGCTGGAAAAATATGGCGTGCAGCTCATCGGCGCCGATGCCGAGGCCATCGACAAGGCCGAAGACCGGCTGAAATTCCGCGATGCGATGGACAGGATCGGGCTGGAATCGCCCAAGAGCCGCATCGCCCACAGCATCGAGGAAGCGCTGGCGGCGCTGGAGGAGGTGGGCCTGCCCTCCATCATCCGGCCCAGCTTCACCATGGGCGGCACCGGCGGCGGCATTGCCTATAACCGCGAGGAGTTCATCCGCATCGTCACCGGCGGCCTGGACGCCAGCCCCACCACCGAAGTGCTGGTGGAGGAAAGCGTGCTGGGCTGGAAGGAATATGAGATGGAGGTGGTCCGCGATCGGGCCGACAATGCCATCATCATCTGTTCGATCGAGAATATCGATCCGATGGGCGTCCACACCGGCGACAGCATCACCATCGCGCCGGCGCTGACGCTGACCGACAAGGAATATCAGATCATGCGCAACGCCAGCATCGCGGTGCTGCGCGAGATCGGCGTGGAAACCGGCGGTTCCAACGTGCAGTTCGCCGTGAACCCCAAGGATGGCCGGCTGGTGGTGATCGAGATGAACCCGCGCGTGTCGCGGTCCTCGGCGCTGGCGTCCAAGGCCACCGGCTTCCCGATCGCCAAGGTCGCGGCGCTGCTGGCGGTGGGCTACACGCTGGACGAGATCATGAACGACATCACCGGGGCGACCCCGGCCAGTTTCGAGCCGACCATCGATTATATCGTCACCAAGATTCCGCGTTTTGCCTTTGAAAAATTCAAGGGCGCGCAGGTCACGCTGGGCACCGCGATGAAATCGGTTGGCGAGGTGATGGCCATCGGCCGCAACTGGCAGGAAAGCGTGCAGAAGGCGCTGCGCGGGCTGGAAACCGGGCTGACCGGCTTTGACGAAGTTGCGCATCTGAAAGGCGCCAGCATCGAGGAGATCGAGGCGGCACTGTCGAGCCCGACGCCCGACCGGCTGCTGGTGGCGGCCGATGCCCTGCGCGCCGGAATGAGCGTGGAGCGCATCCACCAGATCGCCAAGTTCGAGCCCTGGTTCCTGCGCCAGATGCAGGAGCTGGTGGACGTGGAAGCCGGGGTGAGGGCGAACGGCCTGCCCAGGGATGCCGCGGGCTTCCGCCGCCTGAAATCGCTGGGCTTTTCGGATGCCCGGCTGGCAACGCTGGCCGGCAGCAGCGAAGCCGCCGTTGCCGCCGCCCGCCGCGCCCAGAACGTGCGCCCGGTGTTCAAGCGCATCGATACCTGCGCGGCCGAATTCGCGGCCAAGACGCCCTATATGTACAGCAGTTACGAAGCCCCCAGCTTTGGCGAACCGGATTGCGAGAGCAACCCGACCGCGGCGCGCAAGATCGTCATCCTGGGCGGCGGGCCCAACCGCATCGGCCAGGGCATCGAATTTGATTATTGCTGCTGCCATGCCTGCTTTGCGCTGGATGCGGCCGGCTATGAAACCATCATGGTCAACTGCAACCCGGAAACCGTGTCGACCGATTATGACACGTCGGACCGGCTGTATTTCGAGCCGCTGACGGCCGAGGATGTGCTGGAGATCCTGCACACCGAACAGAAGAATGGCGAACTCGTTGGCGTGGTTGTCCAGCTGGGTGGGCAGACGCCGCTGAAGCTGGCCCAGGCCCTGCAGGATGCCGGCATCCCCATCCTGGGCACCAGCCCCGACAGCATCGATCTGGCCGAAGACCGGGAGCGCTTTGCCGCCCTGATCGACCAGCTGGGCCTGCGCCAGCCCGAAAACGGCATCGCCCGCAGCGCCGAGGAAGCGGTGAACGTGGCCGAAACCATCGGCTATCCGGTGCTGATGCGGCCATCCTATGTGCTGGGCGGCCGCGCCATGGAAATTGTCGACACCCGCGCCCAGCTGGAAACCTATATTCGCGAAGCCGTGGTGGTGTCGGGCAGCTCGCCCGTGCTGATCGATCGCTATCTGCGCGATGCGATCGAGGTGGATGTGGATGCGGTGGCCGATGGCGAGACCGTGTTCGTGGCCGGCGTGTTGCAGCATATCGAGGAGGCCGGCGTCCATTCCGGCGACAGCGCGTGCAGCCTGCCGCCCTACAGCCTGCCGGCCGACATCGTCGCCGAGATCGAACGGCAGACTGGCGTGCTGGCCCGTGCTCTCAAGGTGAAGGGCCTGATGAACGTGCAGTTCGCCGTGCAGGATGGCGTGGTGTTCCTGATCGAGGTGAACCCGCGCGCCAGCCGCACCGTGCCGTTCACCGCCAAGGCCACCGGCATCGCGGTCGCCAAGATTGCCGCCCGCGTGATGGCGGGTGAGCGGCTGGCCGATTTCGATCTGTCCCCCCGCAATGTCGGCAATCACATTGCCGTGAAGGAAGCGGTGTTCCCCTTTGCCCGCTTCCCCGGTGTCGATCCGGTGCTGGGCCCCGAAATGCGCTCAACCGGCGAGGTGATGGGCATTGATGCCGATTTCGCCACCGCCTTTGCCAAGAGCCAGCTGGGCGCCTTCACCCGGCTGCCCGATGCAGGCCGCGTCTTCATCAGCGTGAAGGACAGCGACAAGCCGCAGATCATCGCGGCGGCGCGCGATCTGGTCAGCATGGGCTTTGGCCTGGTGGCGACCAGCGGTACGGCCGCCGTGCTGGAAGCGGCCGGCATTGCGGTGACGCGGGTGAACAAGGTGGCCGAAGGCCGGCCCCACATTGTGGACCGCATCAAGGATGGCGACATCGCGCTGATCTTCAACACCACCGAAGGCCTGCAATCACTGAAGGACAGCCAGTCGATCCGCGCTTCGGCCCTGTATGGCCGCGTGCCCTATTACACCACGGCCCCGGCCAGCCGGGCGGCGGTGGCGGCGATTGCGGCCCTGCGGCGGCGTAGCCTTGAAGTTCGGCCGCTTCAATCCTATCATCACCAATCCTGATGGGCCGATTGGCCCGTTCACCAGCCCCTGGATTCATGCTTTACCGGCATGATCTCAGGGGCAAATCTTTGAAACGTCTTGCAGGATAGACCATCATCATGGCGAGTTTGGACAAGGTGCCGATGCTGCCGACCGGCCATCAGGCCCTGCTGGTGCAGTTGCGGCAGCTCAAGGAAGTGGAGCGTCCGGCGGTGGTGGAAGCCATCGAGGAAGCCCGCGCCCATGGCGATCTGTCGGAAAATGCCGAATATCACGCCGCCAAGGAACGCCAGGGCCAGATCGAGGCCCAGGTGATCGAACTGGAAGACATGCTGGCCCGCGCCATCGTGATCGATCCCAAAACGCTTTCGGGCGACAAGGTGGTGTTTGGCGCCACGGTGCAGCTGCTCGATGAAGACGACAAGCCGGTGAAATATCAGATCGTCGGCCAGCATGAAGCCGATGTGAAGGCCGGCCGCATCAGCTTTTCATCACCGCTGGGCCGCGCCCTGATCGGCCGTCGCAAGGGCGACGAGGTGGAGGTGCACACCCCGTCGGGCGAGAAATATTATCAGATCGAAGTGATCGAATTCATCTGATCAATCAACCGGCACACCCGGGCGTGTCAGGCTGGTGCGGATCACGAAGCTGGTCTTCACGCTTTCCACGTTCGGCGCCGGGGTGAGCTGGCTGGTCAGGAATTTCTGGAACTCCTGGAGATCGTGCGCGACCACCTTCAGCATGAAGTCGATCTCGCCGTTCAGCATGTGGCATTCGCGCACCTGCGGCAGGCTGGCGACATGATTTTCAAACGCGCGCAGATCGGCTTCGGCCTGGCTTTTCAGGCTGACCATGGCAAACACCGTGATGCCATAGCCCAGGGCCACGCTGTCCAGATCGGCGTGATAGCCGCGGATGACGCCATTGTCCTCCAGCGCGCGCACCCGGCGCAGGCAGGGTGGCGCGGTCAGCCCGGCGCGGTTGGCCAGATCGACATTGGTGATGCGGCCTTCGCTTTGCAGATGGCGCAGGATCACCCGGTCGATATCGTCGATCGGCAGGCGCGAGCGGTGGACCAAGGGCAAGACTCCAATGTTTCCGTGCCAGGATTGATAACATTGTTTCAAAACCGCGCAAGATGCAGGATGATAACCACGTCTCTTGCGCAAGCCCTGGCCAGCGCGCCACAGCGGGCTGGAATATCCGGCGATTTGGCTTAAGTCAGTCGCCCTGTCGCGGCCGCATCGCCGCCCATGTGGAGAAAGATTGCCATGTCCCGTCACGCCAAGGTCATCATCATCGGGTCGGGCCCGGCCGGCTACACGGCCGCCGTCTATGCCGCCCGCGCCATGTTGGCCCCGGTGCTGATCCAGGGCCTGCAACCGGGCGGGCAGCTCACCATCACCACCGAAGTGGAAAACTGGCCGGGCGAAACCATGGTGATGGGCCCCGATCTGATGGTGAAGATGGAGGCCCAGGCCCGCCATGTCGGCACCGAGATCATCACCGATATCGTGACCAGGGTTGATCTGTCGCGGCGCCCGTTCGTGCTGGAGACGGACAGCGGGCAGGGCTGGACGGCCGATACGCTGGTGATCGCCACCGGCGCCCAGGCCCGCTGGCTGGGGCTGGACAGCGAGACCCGATATCGCGGCTTTGGCGTTTCGGCCTGTGCCACCTGCGATGGCTTCTTCTTCCGTGGCAAGCAGGTTGTCGTGGTGGGTGGCGGCAACACGGCCGTGGAAGAGGCGATGTTCCTGACCAAGTTCGCCTCGAAGGTCCATCTGGTTCACCGCCGCGGCGAGCTGCGGGCCGACAAGACCAACCAGGCCCGCCTGCTGGAAAACCCCAAGGTGCAGATGCACTGGCACGCCGAAGTGGCCGAGGTGCATGGCACCGACATGCCCTTGAAGGTGGAGGGCGTCACCCTGCGCGACACCCGTGATGGCAGCACCCGCCACCTGCCGGCCGATGGCCTGTTCGTTGCCATCGGCCATGTGCCGGCCACCAGCCTGTTCGCCGGGCAGGTGACGATGGATGACGAAGGCTATATCCTCACCGCGCCCGACAGCACGGCGACCAGCGTTCCCGGCGTGTTTGCCGCCGGCGACGTGAAGGACAAATTGTACCGCCAGGCCGTCACGGCGGCCGGCATGGGCTGCATGGCCGCGCTTGAAGCGGAACGCTTTCTGGCGCACGGTTGACGCCTGAGGAGGGCGGGCGCGATGATGGCCACGTTCCTGCGCTGGTTGATTGTGCCATGGCTGCTGCTGTTCGCGCTGGTCGCGCTGTTCGGCCGCAGCGATGCGCTGCGTGCCGGTTTCATCGGGTTTGTGGTGCTCACCGTGCTTGCCACGTGGCTTGCCATGCGCTGGCAGATGGCGATCGAGCGGCGCAGGGTCGCCCGCCTGCAGGATGAGGATCGACAACGCCGGGCGCGGGCAGGCGGGTCGCCGCCATGAGCCTGGATTGGGAAAAGCTGCGCCTGTTCGACATCGTGGCCGAAGCCGGCAGCTTCACCGAAGCCGCCCGCCGCCTGCACATGAGCCAGCCCGCCCTGTCGCGCCAGATCGCAGCGCTGGAAGAAAGCCTGGGGGCCAAGCTGTTCCACCGCCACGCCCGCGGCCTGGCGATGACGCACGAGGGCGAGCAACTGCGCAGCGCCACGTCCGACATGCACGAACGCATCGACCGCGCCGCCCAGGCCATCGATGCCAGCCGCGACCGGCCCACCGGTGCCATAAGGCTGACCACCACCGTTTCGTTCGGTTCGACCTGGCTGGCGCGGCAACTGGGCGATTTCCTCGATCTCTATCCCGATATCAGCGTCCACCTGATGCTCACCGATTCCGATCTGGATCTGGCCAAGCGGGAGGCCGATGTCGCCATCCGCTTCCACCGGCCGTTCCAGAGCGAGCTGATGCAGCGCCCGCTGGCCAATATCCGCCATCATCTCGTTGCCAGCCCCGATTATCTCGCCCGGCACGGCGAACCCGCCAGCATCGCCGATCTCGAACGCCATCGCCTGATCGCCTATGGCGAGGCCGCGCCCGATTATCTGAAGGGCATCAACTGGATCCTGGAACTCGGCCATGAAGGCCACCCCCGCCCGGCGGCGCTGACCATCAACAACAGCCATGGCGTGCTGCAGGCGGTGGAGGCCGGGGCCGGCATCGCCGCCCTGCCATCCTATCTCATCCGGTCATCCGGCCGCGTGCAGGTGGTGCTGCCGCAGGTGGAAGGGCCGGTGTTCCGCACCTTCTTCACCTATCCATCCGAACTGCGCCGATCGCTGCGCATTGCTGCGCTGCGGGATTTTCTGGTCGACCGCATGACCAGCCAGGCGCTCGACATGTGAGGCAGCCTGTCGCAGCAATTTTGGCTGCGTCGAAAATTTGTGCAAAATCAAATATCTGCCGGCTTCTGCACCCCAATGCCATGCAAAAAACACATGGCTGCAACGCGATATTGTGCAGTGCAATAACGCGGCGCGAAACCGTAGATAAAGCGTGTCGCCGCGATAGCGGTCACGCCGGGTCCGCCGCACTCCTCCCCTCCCGCGGCTCACCCGGCCGGCTGGTGCCTCTCCTCCCCCCTTGAGGCACCATGCCAGCCCGGAAGCGCCACTCCTCCCCTCCCGGCGCCATTCCGGGCGAATTTTCGGGCCGGATGCTGAACCCCAGCATCCGGCCCATTTTTTTCGGCTGCGACCAAGCGCCCACTGCACACGGCCGGTTGGCCTTCCCATTTCCCATCGGCTGGGCTAACCGCTTGGCAACCGGGCCGGGCCTGTAGCTCAACGGTTAGAGCTGGCCGCTCATAACGGCTAGGTTGGGGGTTCGAATCCCTCCGGGCCCACCGGTGACGAGAAAGGAACTGGCGTCTGGGCGTGTCGGCAGAACAAGCGGGGGCAGCGGCCGCGCCGTCACGCCCGCGGGCCACCTGGACCACCTGGGCCGGTGCCGCGCTGGGCCTGCTGGTGCTGGCACTGGCGGCGTGGGGCCTCAAGAAGATTTCCGGCCAGGTCACGCTGGACGATGTGATCCGCGAGATCAATTCCACTCCGGCGCATCTGGTCGTTCTGGCCGCTGTGTCCACCTTCCTCTCCTATGTCGTGCTGATCGGCTATGACTGGTTCGCCACCCGCCATCTGGGCTACAATATTGGCTGGCCCACGCTGGCCGCTGCCAGCTTCGCCAGCTTCACCATGAGCCACACGCTGGGCGTCACCATCCTGACCGGCGGCACCGTGCGTTATCGCATCTACACCCGCGAAGGCGTGCGGCCGGCCGATATCGCCATGATCATCCTGTTGTGCGGCTGGACGTTCTGGCTGGGCATCATCTTTGTGGCTGGCCTGGGGCTGGTGGTGTCGCCGACGCTGATGCCGCAGCAGATCCGCGAATGGGCGCCGCCGGCGGTGGAGGAATTCATCGGCGTGCTGTTTCTGGCCGGCGTTGCGCTCTACACACTGCTCGCCTCCAGCTGGCGGCGCGAATTCCGGCTGTGGCGCTATCGCTTCACCATCCCCAACGGCAAGGAAACCCTGCAACAGATCGCCATCGGCACCATCGATCTGGCCTTTGCCGGCGGCGCGCTCTACATCCTGCTTCTGCCGGTGGCCGGTGTGCCCGATCTGCTCACCTTCCTCGTCATCTATGCCGTCGCCATGGTGTCGGGCGCGCTGGCCCATGCGCCCGGCGGCATTGGCGTGTTCGAACTGGTGATCGTTGGCCTGATGCCCGAAGCGGACAAGGCGGGTGTGCTGGCCGCGGTGGCGCTGTTCCGCCTGATGTATACCTTCGTGCCGTTCGTGCTGGGCGCCGGCGTGATTGCCGTGCTGGAATACAAGGCGCTCAGAACGGCCCGTGCCGCAGCCGGGCGGCCGCCTGCGCCAGTTTCTGCCGCCAGCGAGGCGTGAGGGATGCCATCGCGGCCAGTTCCTCCAGCTCCTCGATCCGCCCGGCCCGCCCGGCGGCAATCGGCGTGAAGCGCGCAATCGGCCAGGCCGGGTTGGGCCGATCGATCACATCATGGCCATCACCGGCGGCGATTTCGCCCGGTTCCAGCACGCGCAGATACCAGCCGCAGCGGCCGGATCGGGCCATGGCCTTCACCACCCGCCGGCTGCCCAGCACGGCGGCAAAGGTGGAACAGGGCTCGCGGATCTGGGCGATCTGCAAGGTGGCGCTGCCGCAGCGGATCACGTCGCCCAGGCACAGGCTGGCTTCGTCCTGCCCGTCGACCAGCAGATTTTCGCCCATGGCGCCCGGGCCGAACCGGCTGGCCAGATCGGGAAATTCGGCCTGCCACAGTGGATAGCCGCTGGCCGGATAGGCATAGACTGCCTTGTCGGGCCCGCCATGCACGTAGGCGTTGCCCACCTGGTCGCCGGCCAGGCCCAGCGGCCCCACCGCCACCGGCCCCGCCACCGGCTGGCGGTGATAGGCGGTGGGCCGGGCCACGCCCGCCACCGGCTGCGGCCGGCCGATGCGCAGCTGCGTGATTATGCCCCTTGCGATCATCGCCATTTCCTCTGACACTGGCGATCTTGTTCAACAAGCTGAAAGGAGGTGATCCAGTGTCTCATTGCTTCATCATTGGCGCAATCGCGCTGGTGGCCCCGGTCGAGATCGGGGCTTGCTGACACCAGACACCGGCCTTTTGCGACCGGATGACAATGGGGGCTGTCGGGAAACCGGCAGCCCCGCTTGTTTGCAGCAGAGCCTGCCGCGCAAGCGGCGGCCACTGTTGCCCGGCCCCTACAGCAGCAGCAGCAGTGCCTTGCGCACGGCAAACCAGCCGCCCCAGCCCAGCAGCGCCAGCAGCGGCCCCCAGCTGGCAAGGCGCAACGGCCAGCGGACGCGTGGCGCGCTGGCCGGGCCTGTGGCGGCCGCTGCGGATGCCGGATCATCCCGCCACAGATGGTCGGGCACGGGCCGCACCGCCAGCGCCGCCAGCCAGCCGATCAGCAGCAGGCCGGCCAGGCCGGCAAAGATCGGGCCATAGACATCGGAGCGCGCCGCGCCCGCCGCCAGCCGCGCATCGCGCACGCTGGCGACCAGCAGCGGGCCCAGGATCCCGGCGGTGGACCAGGCGGTGAGCAGGCGGCCATGGATGGCGCCCACGGCCCGCGCCCCGAACAGATCGGCCAGCCACGCCGGCACCGCCGCAAAACCGCCGCCATACATCGAAGCAATCAGCGCAAAGCCGGCCAGGAACAAGGGTAGGGGCGGCCCGGCTGGCAACAACAGGCCATAGACCAGCCCGGCCAGCGCCAGCATGACCAGATACAGCGCCCGGCGGCCGATGCGATCCGACAGCGACGACCAGAAAAATCGCCCGGCGATGTTGAACAGGCTGATCAGCCCCACGAACGCTGCACCCATGGTGGCAACTTCGGCCTTCTGGCCTTCATCAAGCTGTTCGAACCGGATGTTCGCGGCGCCGATCAACTGGCCGGCGAACATTTCCTGCACCATCGGCGATGCCAGGCCGATGATGCCGATGCTGGCCGACACATTCATCAGCAACACGCACCACAGCAGCCAGAATTGCCGCGTGCGCCAGGCCAGCGCCAGCGGCACAAAGCGCCCGCCCGCCACCGCTTGCGCCGCACCGGGCGGCCGCCAGCCCGGCGGGGGCAGGCGGAAGCCCAATGCGCCGGCGGCCATCAGCACTGCATGGCAGCCGGCCATCCACAGCATCGTCGCGGCCGGGCTGGCCCCGGTTGCCATCAACGCATCGGCCGCCGGGCTGCCCACCATGGCACCGCCGCCAAAGCCCATGATCGCCATGCCGGTGGCCAGGCCGCGCCGATCGGGGAACCATTTCAGCAGGGTGGAAACCGGCGTGATATAGCCGATGCCCAGCCCGATGCCGCCGATCACGCCGGTGCCCAGCCACAACAGCCACAATTGGTGAACGACCACGCCCAGCGCGCCCAGCGCCAGCCCGCCGGCCCAGCAGGCCGTGGCCACCAGCCCGGCCCGGCGCGGGCCCACCCGTTCCACCCAGGCCCCGAACAGTGCTGCCGCCAGCCCCAGCACCACGAAGAACAGGCTGTACACCCACACCAGATCGCTGACCCGCCAATCGCACGCCGTGCTGGCCAGCGCCGCGCCCAGGCTGGTGCAGGCCGGCGCATCCAGCGCGTGGCTCAACGGCAGCCAGAACACCGAAAAGCCATAGGCCATGCCGATGCACAGATGGATGGCCAGCGCACAGGGCGGCACCAGCCAGCGATCATGATCGGCAGCGGCGGTGATGCGCGCGACAGGCAAGAACTCCCCCATGGCCGCGCCTGCTGGCCGCTTGCCGCCGGCTGGTCAACGGGTGGGTTGACGCAGGCCAGGCCATTGCCCCGCTGGCCGGCCGCCTCTATCCCTCTGGCGTGCGCGCAATTCTCGTGTTCCTTTGTCTGATCTGGGCGGTGCCATCGCTGGCGGCGCGCATCACCGGCGTTGAAAGCCTGCCCGGCCGGGTGGTCATCACCGCCGATGGCCCGTTGCCGGCCGCGCAGGGCTTTGCCCTGGCCGATCCCTATCGACTGGTGGTGGATTTTGTAGGCGTCGTCGATCCGGCGATCACCGCGCCGGGCAGCAACCGCGTGGCCGGATTGCGGCTGGCGATGTTTGCTCCCGGCACCGCCCGGCTGGTCATCGATCTGAAGGCGCCGGTGATAATCCGCGAGGCGCGCGCCACCGGCAACCAGGTGACGATCCTGCTTGATCGCACCACGCCGCCCCTGTTCAGCGCCGCCGTGGCGCGCGGGCGCCGGCCGCTGCCGCTGCTGCGCAGCGATGGCCCGCCGCCACCGCCCACCCAGCCCGATGGCGGCTTTGCCCTGCCGGCCGGTTTTGGCCAGCCGCCTGCCCCCCCGGCGGCCGAAGCGGCCGAAGCCGCCCCGCCCAAACCGCCCGCCGAGCGCAACGCCACCGGCGCCCAGCCCGGCGGCATCAGGCCGCGCGGCGGCGGCAAGCCACTGGTGGTGATCGATGCCGGCCATGGCGGCAAGGATGTCGGCGCCATTTCGGTGGACGGCGGCTATGAAAAGGATGTGACCCTTGGCATCGCGCGCGAGGTCGCCCGGATCCTGCGCGACAATGGCAAGGTGCGGGTGAAGCTGACGCGCGACAGCGACATCTTCATCCCGCTGGGCGGCCGCGTGCGCATCGCGCGCGATGCCCGGGCCGATCTGTTCATCTCCATCCATGCCGACAGTGCGCCCAACGATTCGGCCAGGGGCGCATCGGTCTACACCCTGTCGGCCGTGGCCAGCGATGCGATTGCCGAACGGCTGGCCGCGCGTGAAAACAAGGCCGATATCATCGGCGGCGTCAATCTGGGGGTGGAAGCGCCAGAGGTGGGGGAAATCATGGTCGATCTGGTCCGCCGCGCCACCGGCAATGTCTCGGCGCAATTTGCCGACACGCTGCAGGACGCGCTGGAAGAGCAGGAGGTGAATTTTCGCGGCGAATTCCACCATTTCGCCGCCTTTGCCGTACTGAAGGCACCCGATGTACCCTCGGTGTTGCTGGAAACCGGCTATGTCACCAATCGTGACGATGCCAAACGGCTGTTTTCCAGCGAAGGCCGCCGCCGGGTGGCCAGGGGCGTCGCCCGCGCCATCGAACGCCACCTCACTGGCAAATGAGCCGCTGGCCCGCTATCGCTGCTGGCGTGACCCGTCTGCGCCTTCTGCTGCTCATCCTGGCTGCGCTGTTGCTGGCCGGCGTCGTGTATTGGCGGGCGACCAGTGGCCTGCCAACCCAGGCCGAACTGGCCGGCTTCAGCCCGGCGCTGCCCTCGATGGTGCGCGATGTGAACGGGGAGATCGTCACCAGCTACACCCGCGAACGCCGCATCTTCGTGCCCTATGCCGAACTGCCGCCGCGCCTGATCCAGGCCTATGTCTCGGCAGAGGACAAGACCTTCTTCGAACATAGCGGCATCGACTGGCTGGGCATTGCATCGGCGGTTGCCACCAACATCGAATCGCTGTTCAGTGATCGCCGGCCGGTGGGCGCGTCCACCATCACCCAGCAGGTGGCCAAGGGCCTGGTGGGCAGCGAAGTCTCGTTGTGGCGCAAGATCAGGGAAGCCATTGTTGCCCGCCGGCTGGAAGCGGCGCTGAGCAAGCAGCAGATCCTGGAAATCTACCTCAACCAGATCTTCCTCGGCCGCAACGCCTATGGGGTGGAGGCGGCGGCCCAGGCCTATTTCGGTGTGTCGGTCGATCGGCTCGATCTGGCGCAAATGGCCTATCTGGCGATCCTGCCCAAGGCGCCCTCCACCTATGATCCGGTGCGGCAGCGGGCGCGGGCGCTGGCCCGGCGCGATTATGTGCTGCGCCAGATGGCCGCAAACGGCCATATCAGCGAGGCCGAACGCGCCGCCGCCGCCGCCCAGCCGCTGGCCGCCATCCCCAACCGCGCCTTGCCGCGCCCGCGCGACGATTATTTCATCGAGGAGGTGCGCCGGACCCTGATCGCCCGCTTTGGAGAAGGGCAGGAGAATGGCCCCAACAGCGTCTATGGCGGCGGCCTGTGGGTGCGCACCTCGCTTGATCCTGTCATGCAGGCGGCCGCCGAACAGGCGATGCGCGATGGCATGACCCGCTATGAAGCCGGCCGCCCGTGGCGCGGGCCGATTGCGCGCATCGAAACGGGCGGCGGCTGGCCCGGCCGCCTGTCGGGCACGATCGTTCCCCTGGGCTATCCCAACTGGGCCAAGGCGGTGGTGCTGACCAAATCCGGCCTCGATACCCGCATCGGCTTCACCGATGGCAGCAGCGGTATCTTGCCCGGCCGGCTGGCGGCACGGCCGTTCCGCACCAGCAACCGTTCGGCCGCGCAGGTGCTGCGCCCCGGCGACGTGATCGCGGTCGCACGCACGCCGGCCGGTTGGGCGCTGCGCCAACCGCCTGAAATTTCGGGCGGGATGGTGGTAGAGGAAGTGGCATCGGGCCGCATCCGCGCCATGGTCGGCGGCTTTGATCCGCGCGCCCAGGCCTTCAACCGGGCAACGCAAGGCCTTCGCCAGCCCGGCTCCACTTTCAAGCCGATCGTCTATGCCACCGCGATGGACAATGGCTTCACCCCGGCCAGCATCGTGGTCGATGGCCCCTATTGCGTGTTCCAGACGAAATTGCTGGGCACGAAATGCTTCAAGAATTTCAACAATCTGCGCAGCGCCGGGCCGCAGACGCTGCGCTGGGGCCTGGAACAGTCGCGCAATCTGATGACGGTGCGCATTGCCGATGCCACCGGCATGGACCGCATCACCGCGCAGGCCAGGGCGCTGGGCATCGGCGATTATCAGCCGGTGCTCTCCATCGCGCTGGGGGCGGGTGAAACCACGGTGCTGCGCCTCACCAACGCCTATGCCCAGATCTTCAACGAAGGCCGCCGTCTGGAACCCGGTCTGATCGATTATGTGCAGGATCGCACCGGCAGGGTCATCTGGCGGCGGGACAATCGCGGTTGCCCCGGCTGCAACGCGCCCGATTGGAATGGCGGGCCGATGCCGCGCCCGCAGGGCCGGGTGGTGCAGGTGATGGACCCGCGCACCGCCTATCAGATCGTGCATGTGATGGTAGGCGTGATCCAGCGCGGCACCGGCACCGTGCTGGCCAGCCTGAATCGCCCGCTGGCCGGCAAGACCGGCACCACCAACGGCCCCAATGATGTGTGGTTCATCGGCGGCACGCCCGATATCGTGGCCGGCCTGTATCTGGGTTATGACCAGCCGCGCAGCCTTGGCAATCAGGCCCAGGGCGGCACCACGGCCGCGCCGATCTGGCGGCAATGGGGGCAGGTGGCCCTGAAGGACTGGCCCACATTGCCGTTCGCCATCCCCGCAGGCGTGCGCATGGTGCGGGTGGATCGCCGTTCCGGCCGACGGGTGTTCGGCCTGTGGCCCGATCCTGGCCCGCGCCCCGCGGTGATCTGGGAGGCCTTCAAGCCCGACAGCGAACCGCGCCGCATCAACCGCGCCCAGGATGTGCTGGAACGGCGCAGCGGTGGCCGCGTGCGATCGGATGCGGAGTTTCTGGAAGCCGAAGGCGGGATTTACTGACGCAGCACCTCTTGCCAGCCGGCGGCGCGCGCCCTATCCGCACCGCCATGAGAGCCGAAGCCGAACATCACGCCCTCCAGATCAAGCAGGCGCTCGACCTGCTGAGGAGGTCTCTTTGACTGGGATCGTGCCCTTCGCCGCCTGGATGAACTGAACGCGCGGGTGGAAGACCCGAAGCTGTGGGACAATCCCAAGGCCGCACAGGCCCTGATGACCGAGCGGCGCCGGCTGGATGAAGCCATCACCGCGACGCGCGACATCGAACGCGACCTGGCCGACACCAGCGAGCTGATCGAACTGGCCGAACTGGAAGGCGACGAGGCGCTGGCCGAAGATGGCGTTGCCGCGCTCAAGGCGCTTGCCCAGCGGGCCGAGAAGGACAAGGTTGCCGCCCTGCTGTCGGGCGAGGCCGACAACAACGACACCTATATCGAAGTCAACAGCGGTGCGGGCGGCACCGAAAGCCAGGACTGGGCCTCGATGCTGCTGCGCATGTATCAGCGCTGGGCCGAAAAGCACGGCTACAAGGTCGAGCTGATCGATTTCAACAGCGGTGAAACCGCCGGCATCAAGAACGCCACCCTGCTGGTGAAGGGCGCCCAGGCCTATGGCTGGGCCAAGACCGAAAGCGGCGTGCACCGGCTGGTGCGCATCAGCCCCTATGACAGCGCGGCGCGCCGGCACACCAGCTTTGCCAGCGTCTGGGTCTATCCGCAGGTGGACGACGAGATCGAGATCGAGGTGAAGGAATCCGATCTGAAGATCGATACCTATCGCGCCTCTGGCGCGGGCGGCCAGCATGTCAACACCACCGATTCGGCCATCCGCATCACCCATATCCCCACCGGGGTGATCGTCGCCTGCCAGAACGAACGCAGCCAGCACAAGAACCGCGCCACCGCGATGAAGATGCTCAAGGCCCGGTTGTATGAACGCGAACTGGCCATCCGCGAGGCCGAAGCCGCCAAGACCGAAGCCAGCAAGACCGACATCGGCTGGGGCCACCAGATCCGCTCCTATGTGCTGCAACCCTACCAGCTGGTGAAGGATCTGCGCACCGGCGTCACCTCCACCAGCCCGGCCGACGTGCTGGATGGCGATGTCGATCCCTTCATGGCCGCCGCCCTGTCGCAGCGCGTCACCGGCGAAGCGGTGGACGTGGACGACGTGGACTGACCCATGATCCTCCCCCTCCGGGGAAGGATCGGGTCAGAATTGCGCCAGATAACGCGCCAGCCCTGCATCCAGATCGGCGATCAGATCGCCTGTGTCTTCCAGCCCGATCGACAGCCGCACGATCGGCCCCGGCAGCGCGGTGCGGGTTGCAGTGCGGATGCGGTCCAGCTCCACCGGCAGCACCAGCGATTCATAGCCGCCCCAGGAAAAACCGATGCCGAAATGGGCCAGCCCATCGATAAGCGCGGCGGTGTGCGGCCGGCTGCCCTGTTTCAACACCATGGCAAAAAGCCCGGTTGAGCCCTTGAAATCGCGACAGAACAGCGCGTGATCGGGGTGGGAGGGCAGGGCGGGGTGCCACACCCTGTCCACCGCCGGATGCGTCTCCAGCCAGCGCGCGATGGCCAGGGCCGAGGCTTCGTGCCGATCCAGCCGCAAGCCCAGCGTGCGCAGCCCGCGCAGGGCCAGGGCACAATCATCGGCCGAAACGAAATGGCCCAGCCGATAGGTGGCGGCCTTCAGCCGGGGCCACAGCGCCGCCGTGGCAGTGGCGCTGCCCATCATCACATCGCTGTGTCCACCGACATATTTGGTCAACGCCTGGATGCTGATGTCCACCCCCAGGCTGATCGCTTGCAGCCGCAGCGGCGTGGCCCAGGTGTTGTCGATCAGCGTGGTGATGCCGTGCGCCCGCGCCACCGCGGTAATGGCCGGCAGGTCCTGCACCTCAAAGCTCAACGAACCCGGTGATTCCAGCAGGATGGCCCGCGTCTGTTCAGAGATGATCTCAGCAATGCCGGCCCCGCAGCGCGGATCGATATAGCGGGTGGTGATGCCCAGCGGCGCCAGCAGCTGATCGGCAAAGATGCGGCTTGGTTCATAGGCGCTGTCGGTGATCAGCAGTTCATCGCCGGCCTTCAGACAGGCCAGCAGGCTGGTGGCGATCGCCGCCACGCCGGATGGGAACAGCTTGGTGCCGGCCGCGCCCGGTTCCAGCCCGGTCAGCGCGTCTTCCAGCGCCCAGTGGCTCTGGGTGCCGCGCCGGCCATAATAGAGCCCGGCATCGGGATCGCTGATCGCGCGGTCCAGATCGGCAAGATTGTCGAACAATATGGTCGATGCCCGCGCCACCGGCGGGTTCACCATGTCCACGGCATGATCGCGCCCGGCCTGGGCGAGCCGGGTGCCGATGCCCAGGCCCGACAGGTCAGCCCGCGGCGGCCGGCGTGCGGTCACAAGCCCAACGCCTATTGGCCCATCACGACCGGATTGTGCGGGTTGGCACCCCACTCGCTCCAGCTGCCGTCATACACCGCCACATCGGCCTTGCCGTTCAGCGCCGCGCCAAAGGCCAGCACGGGGGCGGTGATGCCCGAACCGCAGGTGGCAACCAGCGGCCTGGCCAGATCGATGCCGGCGCCATCAAACAGCGCCTTGATCTCGGCGACGGTCTTGTAGGTGCCATCCTCGTTGAACAGGGCAGCATAGGGGATGTTCTTCGAACCCGGAATATGGCCGGGGCGCACGCCAGGGCGCGGATCGGCTTCCGCCCCGGTGAAGCGTGCGGCAGAGCGGGCATCGACCACCTGTTCGGCCCGGGTGCGCAGGTTTTCGGTCATCTGGGCGGCATCGCGCACCAGCTTCTTGTCGGCCCACACGGTGAAATGGCGGTGGCGCACGATCGGCTTGCCGCTTTCCGCCGGGCGGCCTTCGGCCTGCCACTTGCCAAAGCCGCCATCCAGGATCGCCACTTCATGCGCGCCGAACAGATGCAGCATCCACCACACGCGCGCAGCCGAACGGATGGGGCTGTTGTCATACACCACGATGCGGCTGCCATCGCCCAGGCCCAGCGCCTGGCAGCGGCTGGCGAATTTTTCGGCCGGCGGCAACATGGTGGGCAGCGGGTTGGCGGTGTCCGACACCTCCTCAATGTCGAAGAACACGGCACCGGGGATGTGCGCGGCTTCGAATTCGGCGCGGGCATTGCGCGCATGGGCCGGCAGGAACAGCGTGGCATCGATGATCCGCAGATCGGACTTGCCCATCTCTGCGGCAAGCCATTCAGTGGACACCAGAAGGTTCATGCGGATACTCCCAAGGATCATTGTCTGGCAAAAGGATAGAGGCGTGACATAATTGCGCGGCCAGCGCCTGTCACCCCCCATGTCAGCCCGTCAGGCAGCTTTGTTACAGAGTGGAGAGAATTAGTGGTCGACGTGTTGCATTTGGGCCAATCATCGGCCCTGCCGGCCAGCCCGGAGGCCGCGGTGCTGGATTATCCGCCCAATCCGCGCCCCGGCGCGATCTATCTGGTGCGCTTCACCTGCCCGGAATTCACGTCGCTGTGCCCGGTGACGGGTGCGCCGGATTTCGCCCATATCGTGATCGATTATGTGCCCGATGAAAGCATCGTGGAATCAAAGGCCTTGAAGCTGTTTCTTGGATCGTTCCGCAACCATGCCGGCTTTCACGAGGATGTGACGGTTGGGATCGGCCAGCGGCTGGTGGCCGAAATGCGCCCGCATTGGCTGCGCATCGGGGGTTATTGGTATCCGCGCGGCGGCATTCCCATCGATGTGTTCTGGCAAAGCGGCCCGGTGCCCGCTGGCCTGTGGCTGCCCGATCAGGGCGTGCCGACCTATCGCGGCCGCGGCTGAACCCGAACTGGAAGGAACGACCATGATTCGCCTCACCATCGCTGCCCTCTTGCTGGCCGGTGCCGCCAGCGCGCAACCAGTGAGTTTGGCCGCCGATCAGCGGCTGAAGGCGATTTACGACGCCGAATGGCAATGGCGGCTGGCGCGCACCGGCCAGGTGCAGGACGGGCTGGACACCAGGCCCGGCCCGCGGCTGCCCTGCGTGACGCCGGCCTGCCAGGCCGAACAGCAGCGATACTGGCAAGGCATGCTGGACCAGCTGGCCAGCATCCCCGATGCCGAACTGTCTGCGCCCGAACGGCTGAACAAGGCGGTTCTGGCCGAATCACTGCGTGCCGAGGTGGTGGGCATCCGGTGGCGCAATTATGAGATGCCGATCAACAGCGATGTGAACGTGTGGAATTATCTGCCTGCCCAGGCGCCGTTCCGCACGGCAGAAGAATATCGCAACTATATCAACAGGATGCGTGACATTCCGCGCTGGTTTGACGAGCATTTGGCCAACATGCGCGCCGGTCTGAAGCGCGGCTTCACCCCGCCGGCGATCACGCTGAAAGGCCGCGATCAAACGCTGGCCGCCCAGATCAAGCCGGCGAACGACAGCCCCTTCTATGGCGCCTTTCGCGCCATGCCGGCCAGCATTCCCGCCGCCGAACAGGAGGCGCTGCGTGCCGAGGCCCGCGACGTGATCGATCGCATCGTCAACCCGGCACAGGCGAAGATGCTGGCCTTTGTGCGCAGCGAATATCTGCCCGGCGCGCGCACCACCACCGGCGCCCGCGATCTGCCCGATGGCACCGCCTGGTATCGCGATCAGGTCAAGGAATTCACCACCACCGATCTGACGCCGCAAGCCATCCACCAGATTGGTCTGAAAGAGGTCGCCCGCATCGATGCCGATCTGCGCGCCGCCATGGTGCAATCGGGCTTCAAGGGTGAATACAAGGATTTCCTGGTCTTTCTTCGCACCGATCCGCAATTCTATGCCCGCACGCCGGATGAACTTCTCGGCTTTTCCGCCTATGTCATCAAGCGGATGGACGGGAAATTGAGCCAGATCTTCACCACGCTGCCGCGCTATCGCTTCACGCTGCGCCCCGTTCCCGATGCCATCGCGCCCACCTACACCTCCGGGCGCGGCGGGCTCGATGCCTGTTACATGAACACCTATGATCTGAAATCACGGCCGCTGTTCATGCTCACCGCGCTCACCCTGCACGAATGCGTGCCGGGCCACAGCCACCAGGGCGCCATGGCGCTGGAGGCCCCGGCCGCGCCGCCCTTCCGCCGTCGCACCTATTTCTCCGGCTATGGCGAGGGCTGGGGGCTTTACACCGAGTTTCTGGGCAAGGAACTGGGCATGTACCGCAACGCCTATGAGGAGTTTGGCCGCGCCAGCTTTGAAAACTGGCGGGCCAGCCGGCTGGTGGTGGATACCGGCCTGCACATGATGGGCTGGAGCCGCGATCAGGCGATTGCCTATCTTGAAGAGCATACCGCACTGGCCCGCCACGATATCGAGATCGAGGTGGATCGTTACATCAGCTGGCCCGGCCAGGCGCTGGCCTACAAGCTGGGCGAGATGAGCATCCGTACGTTGCGCGGCGAGGCGGAAACGTCCCTCGGCGCCGGGTTCGACATCCGCCGCTTCCACGATCATCTGCTGGGGCTGGGATCGGTGCCGCTGCCGGTGATGGAATCGGAAATGCGGGCCTGGGTGGCGGCGGAGAAGGCGCGGGGGGCAGCGAAATAGCGGCCTTGCAATTGTCAGAACCGGGTCAAGCCAAACAAGTTCAGCATGACGGTTTCCGGTGTTTACGCAATCCCCGTCAGCTTGTGGGTCTGGAGCGAAAGCCGCCACCTGGGGTTGGCCAGGCACCAGGCGATCGCTGCCTGAATATTCTCGGCCTGCGCCGGCCCGTCCATCGGTTGCAGGAAGAAATGCTGGAAATCCAGCCCCTCGAACCGCTCCGGCATGGCCTTTGGCTGCGGGAACACCAGCTTCAGTTCATTGCCACTGGTCAGCTGCAACGGCGCATCGGCCTTGGGGGAAACGCAGATCCAGTCGATGCCCGGCGGCGGCACCTGCGTGCCGTTGGTTTCGATGGCGATCTCGAAACCGCGGGCGTGCAGAGCGTCCACCAGCGCTGCATCCAGTTGCAACAGCGGTTCGCCGCCGGTGCACACCACCAGCCGGTGCGGCATTGTCTCGCCCCAGCAGGCCGCCACCGCATCGGCCAGCGCCGCGGCCATGGCAAACTTGCCGCCGCCCGGCCCGTCGGTGCCAACAAAATCCGTGTCGCAGAATGTGCACACCGCCGTGGCGCGATCCTGTTCGCGCCCGGTCCACAGATTGCAGCCGGCAAAGCGCAGGAACACCGCTCGCCGCCCGGTCTGCGCGCCTTCGCCCTGCAGGGTGAGGAACAATTCCTTGACCGCGTAGCTCATTGGGCGGGGTCTGCGATCCCGGCTTCGGCAAAGCCCTTGGCGCGTAGGCGGCAGCTGTCGCACAGTCCACAGGGGGTGCCGGCGGGGCTGGGGTCATAGCAGGACCAGGTGAGGTGCAGCGGCGCATCCACCGCCTGAGCCGCTGCGATGATGCCGGCCTTGTCCAGGTGCATCAACGGCGTGTGCACCGTGAAGCCTTCGCCTTCCACGCCGGCCTTGGTGGCCGTGTTGGCCATCGCCTCGAACGCCGCGATGAAGTCCGGCCGGCAATCGGGATAGCCGGAATAATCCAGTGCGTTGACGCCGATGAACAGATCGCGCGCCCCGGCTGCTTCGGCCCAGCCGAGCGCGACGGACAGGAAGATGGTGTTGCGCGCCGGCACATAGGTGACTGGAATGCCCGGTTCCACGCCGCCTTTGGGCACATCGATATCGGCGGTGAGCGCCGATCCGCCAAAACCCGTGAGATCAAGCGGCAGCACGATGTGCCGTTCCGCCCCCAAGGCTGC
>JAGWWF010000010.1 GCA_018970445.1 Alphaproteobacteria bacterium
CAGGGCGGCAATGGCGGCATTATCATAACCCAGGGCGGCAAGCGTCTGCCGGCTGTGCTGCCCCAGATGCGGCGCGGGGCCGGGCGGCGGCAGCGGCGCGCCAAAGCGCGCTGGCGCGCGGGCCTGGCGCACGCGGCCCACGGCTTCTTCATGGGCCACTTCGATACAGATGCCATTGTGCTGCACCTGGGCATCGGCCGGCACATCATCAAGCGCCACCACCGGGCCGCCCACCGCGCCATGGGCAACGAATCCGGCCATCAGTTCGGCACGGCTGCGCCGGGCGATTTCGGCGGAAACCTGCGGTGCCCATTCGCGCTGGTGCCGGATGCGGCCGGCGGTGGTGGCAAAGCGCGGATCGGCGGCCAGATCCTCGCGCCCCAGGCTGCGGGTGAGGGCCACGAATTCCGCCGTTTGCAACGCGCCGATCGCCACCTGGCCATCGGCCGCCTTCCACAGCCGCATCTGCGCGCCATATTCGGGCCAGCGTTCCGGCGCGTCGTCCAGAAAGCTATTGTTGTACATGCCATCGGGCCAGTTGAAGGCGATGGCGGCATCCAGCATCGCCACCTCGACCCGTTCGCCGATTGCATCCGCGCCAGTGCGTTCCCGCCGCAGCAGCGCCGCGGTGATCGCCTGCGCCGCGGTCAACGCCGTCACCTTGTCGGCCACCAGATGCCGCACCAGGCCGGGCGTGCCCTCCCGATCAACCTGGGAGGCGGCAATGCCCGACACCGCCTGGATAACCGGATCATAGACGCGCACATTCTGATACGGCCCGTCGGGGCCAAAGCCGGTGATGCTGCAATAGATGATGCGCGGGTTGAGGCTGCGCACCCGATCCCAATCCAGCCCCAGCCGCGCCATCACGCCGGGGCGGAAATTTTCGATCAGCACATCGGCCGTGGCAATCAGCCGTTCCAGCACCGCCAGCCCATCAGGCGATTTCAGATCCAGGCACAGGCCCTGCTTGCCGCGGTTGACGGCGATGAACATGCTGGACAGATCGCCCTTCCGCGGCCCCAGCGTGCGCACCGGATCGCCGCCGGGGCTTTCCACCTTGATAACCTCGGCCCCCTGATCGGCCAGCATGGTGGCGGCCATCGGGCCGGAAACAATCTGCGAGCAATCGACAATGCGATAGCCGGCCAGCGGACCTGTCATGCCTGCCCCTCAATCGTGGATGTTGATGTCGCGCGTGTCCTTCAGGAACAGCAGCATCACGATCAGGCCCACACTCACCACCGCAATCGTGTACCACAGGCCGGCAAACACATCGCCGGTGGACACCACGATATATTGCGAGACCACCGGCAGAAACCCGCCGAAATAGCCGGTGCCGATGTGATAGGGCACCGACATGCTGGTATAGCGCACCCGCGCCGGGAACATTTCCACCAGCAGCGCGGCAATCGGCGCATAGGTCCAGCCGCTGAGCAGCCCGATCGCCATCACCGCCAGCAGCAACTGCCAGGCGACGATGCGGTCGGAATCGGCCTTTTCCGGCCAGCCCGCCGCATTCAGCGCGGCACCCCATCTGTCCTTGTCAAAGCCTTCCAGATGCGCGCCGGCGACATTCAGGGCCAGGGTGCCGGCATCACGCTTGTCATAGGAAACCCCGCGTTTGGTCAGCCATTCCAGCGCCTTGCCGCATTCATATTCCTGTTTCAGGAAGATGTTGTATTCGCACGGCGGCAGATCCACCGTGACGGGCGCGGTGGCCATGGCTTCCGAAAGCGCCGGGTTTGCACCCTTGGCCATCAGATCGAAGATGGGGAACAGCGCCACCAGCGTGAGCGCAAAGCCGGCGCTGAGCACCTGCTTGCGCCCGAAGCGATCCGAAAGCCCGCCAAAATAGATATAGGCCGGGGCCGACACCAGCACCCCCACCGCCAGATAGAGCAATGCTTGGGTCTCTGGCAGGCGCGCGGTGTTCTGCAGGAAATAAAGCGTGCCGAACTGGCTGGTGTAGAAGATCACCGTGAACCCGGCCGACACCGCCAGCGCCACCAGCAACCGCCCCTTGTTGCCAGGGGCCGACAGCGCATCCTTGAACGGGTTCTTTGAAACCGTGCCGGCCGATTTCATCTTCTGGAACACAGGGCTTTCCGACAGTTTCAGCCGCACCCAGATCGAAATGCCCAGCAGCAGGATGGACACCAGAAACGGCACCCGCCAGCCCCAGGCGGCAAATTCGGCTTCGGGAATGATCGCCTTGGTGGCCAGCACCACGCCCAGCGTGAGCATGAACCCGCCGGCCGCCGCTGCCTGGATCCAGCTGGTGTAGGCGCCGCGTTTGCCCTTGGGCGCGTGTTCGGCCACATAAATTGCTGCTCCGCCATATTCACCGCCCAGAGCCAGCCCCTGCAACATCCGCAGGGTGAGCAGCATGATCGGTGCGGCAATCCCGGCCTGTTCAAAGGTGGGCAGCAGGCCGATGCAGGCGGTGGCCCCGCCCATCATGGCGATGGTGATCAGGAATGTGTATTTGCGCCCCACCTTGTCGCCGAACCAGCCGAACACCAGCGCGCCCAGCGGCCGGAAGAAAAAGCCGATGGCAAAGGCGAACAGGCTGAACAGCAATTCGGTGGTGGGGTTGCCGGTGGCAAAGAACAGCTTGCCCAACAGGCTGGCCAGGATGCCATAGAGGAAAAAATCATACCATTCGAACACGGTGCCCAGGCTGCTGGCCAGGATCACCAGCCGATCCCGCCTGGGATCGATCACATCGTCGATCGTCTCGTCTGACCCGCCCAAGACCCGGCCTCCCCGCCTGTTCCCCAGAACGCCTGTTGCCCCCGCATAGCGGATGCGGCGGCCGTTGCAATGGGGTGCGGCGGCAGGCAAGGGATATGGACGATGCGATACGACGCGATCATCATCGGCGGCGGCCACAACGGGCTGGTCACCGCCTTCTATCTCGCCAGGGCCGGCCTGAAGGTGCATGTCTGCGAGGCGCGCGACGTGGTGGGCGGGGCCTGCGTGACGGAAGAATTCGCGCCCGGCTTCCGCAACAGCACCGCCAGCTACACCGTCTCGCTGCTGCAGGAAAAGGTGATGGCCGACATGCGGCTGGCGGATCACGGTCTGCGCATCGTCTTGCGCCCCTTGAACAATTTCCTGCCGCTCGACGGCGATTATCTGAAGGTTGGCGCGAGCCAGACGCAGGCCGAGGTGGCACGCTTCAGCGCGAAGGACGCCGCCGCCCTGCCCGCCTATGATGCGCGGCTGGCATGCGTCGCCGATCAGCTGCGCCGCCTCGCGCTGAAAACGCCGCCGGGGCGCGGGCTGAAGGGGATGGCCGCGCTGGCGGCGCAAGGCTGGCCGCTGCTGGGCCTGGCCGCCGATGAACAGCGCGACCTGTTCGCCCTGTTCACCCGGTCGGCCCGCGAATTCCTCGATGGCTGGTTCGAATCCACGCCGATCAAGGCCGTGCTGGGCTTTGATTCCATCGTCGGCCATTATGCCAGCCCCGACACGCCGGGCAGCGCCTATGTCCTGCTGCACCATGTCTTTGGCCAGGTGAACGGCGTGAAGGGCGCCTGGGGCCACGCCATCGGCGGCATGGGCGCCATCACCCAGGCCATGGCCAAGGCCTGCGCCGCCCAAGGCGTCTCCATCGGGCTGGAGGAGCGGGTTGCCCGCGTGAATGTCGTCTCCGGCAGAGCCACCGGCGTCACGCTGGCCGATGGCCGCACGCTGGACGCGCCGATCATCGCCAGCAACGCCGGCCCCGCCCTCCTGTTCCGCCAGCTCGTGCCCCGCGCCGATGTTCCGGCCGATTTCGCCCGCGCCATGGATGGCTATGCCTGCGGTTCCGGCACGTTCCGCATGAATGTCGCGCTGTCGGAATTGCCCGATTTTTCCGTGCTGCCGGGCCCCGGCCCGCATCTGGGGGCCGGCATCATCATCGCACCCAGTCTGGATTACATGGATCGCGCCTTCACCGATGCGAAAATCCACGGCTGGTCGCGCCAACCCATCGTCGAAATGCTGATCCCCTCCACGCTTGATGACAGCCTCGCCCCGCCCGGTGCCCATGTCGCCAGCCTGTTCTGCCAGCAGTTCGCGCCAACACTCCCCAAAGGCCAAAGCTGGGACGATCACCGCGAGACCGTCGCCGATCTCATCATCGACACCGTCACCGCCCACGCCCCCAATTTCAGGGCCAGCATCCTCGCCCGGCAAATCCACTCGCCGCTCGATCTGGAACGCAAGTTCGGGCTGGTGGGCGGCGACATCTTCCACGGCCGCATCAGCCTGGATCAACTGTGGGCCGCGCGCCCGGTGCTGGGCCATGGCGATACCCGCATGCCGATCCGGGGCCTGTATCTGTGCGGCAGCGGCGCACATCCGGGTGGCGGCGTCACCGGCGCGCCCGGCCACAATGCCGCCCGCGAGATATTGGCCGATCGCCGCTGGCGGCGTGCATAGCTATTCACCCCTGCCCTTCGGCCGCACAACCGCCTAGACTTGGGCCATGACGAATCTGCACCCCACCATCGCCCGCGTCACCGACCGCATCATCGAAAAGAGCCGCGCAGGCCGCCGCCGCTATCTCGATCTGATCGCGGCCGAGCGGGACGCCGGCATGGGCCGGCCGCGCCTGTCCTGCTCCAACCTAGCCCATGGCTTTGCCGGCGCGCTGGAGGATCAGGCGGCGATCAAGGCCGGAAACCGCACCAACATCGGCATCGTCACTGCCTTCAACGACATGCTGTCGGCCCACCAGCCCTATGGCCAATATCCGCCGCAGCTCAAGCTGTTTGCCCGCGAAGCCGGGGCGACCGCCCAGGTCGCCGGCGGCGTGCCGGCGATGTGCGATGGCGTGACACAGGGCCAGGTCGGCATGGAATTGTCGCTGGTCAGCCGCGATACCATCGCGCTGGGCACCGCCGTCGCGCTGTCACACGGCATGTTCGAAGCGGTGGCCCTGCTGGGCATCTGCGACAAGATCGTGCCCGGCATGCTGATGGGGGCACTGCGCTTTGGCCATCTGCCCACCTTGTTCATTCCCGCCGGGCCAATGCCATCGGGCCTGCCCAACAAGGAAAAACAGCGCATCCGCCAGCTGGCCGCCGAAGGCAAGGCCAGCCGCGCCGAGCTGCTGGAATCCGAAAGCGCGTCCTATCACAGCCCCGGCACCTGCACATTCTATGGCACCGCAAATTCCAACCAGATGATGATGGAGGTGATGGGCCTGCACATTCCCGGCGCCGCCTTCTGCAACCCCGGCACCGGGCTGCGCAACGCCCTCAACCGCGCCGCCATGCACCGGCTGGCCGCCATCGCCATCGGCCAGAGCGATGAACGGCCGCTGGGCACATGCGTGGATGAACGCGCCATCGTCAACGCCGCGGTGGGCCTGCTGGCCACCGGCGGATCGACCAACCATGCCATCCACCTGCCGGCCATCGCGCGCGCCGCCGGCATCGCCATCGACTGGCAGGATTTCGACGAACTGTCGGCCGCGGTGCCGCTGATCGCCCGCGTCTATCCCGGCGGCGCGGCAGACGTGAACCAGTTCCATGCCGCCGGCGGCATGGCCTTCACCATCGGCACCCTGCTCGATGCCGGCCTGCTGCACGGCGACATCACCACCGCCGGCGGCAGCAGCCTGGCCGATTATGCCCGCGATCCGCTGATGGTTGATGGCGAACTGGCCTGGGCCGATGTGCCAGCCAGCCGCGATGAAACCATCCTGCGGCCCGTGGCCAACCCGTTCCGCGCCGATGGCGGCATGAAGCTGGTGGCCGGCAATCTGGGCCGCGCCATTTTCAAGACCAGCGCGGTTGACGAGGAGCGCTGGGTGATCGAGGCCCCGGCCCGCGTGTTCGACAGCCAGGATGCGGTACAGGCCGCGTTCAAGGCCGGCGAACTGGATCGTGATGTGGTGGTGGTGGTGCGCGGGCAAGGGCCGCAGGCCAACGGCATGCCCGAACTGCACAAGCTGACCCCGCCGCTGGGCGTGTTGCAGGATCGCGGGTTCAAGGTGGCGCTGGTGACCGATGGCCGCATGTCGGGCGCGTCGGGCAAGGTGCCGGCCGCCATCCATCTGTGCCCGGAAGCGATGGCGGGGGGGCCGATTGCGCGGCTGCGCAATGATGACATGATCCGCCTGTGCGGGCGGACGGGCCGGCTGGATGTGCTGGCCGATGCGGCCGAATTCGCCGCCCGCCAGGCTCATGCGGTGCCCGCGTCGCCGGCGGGCACCGCGCGCGAACTGTTCGCCTTCTTCCGCACCGGCAGCGATGATGCCGAAGCCGGGGCCTCGGCCATGCTGACGGCGGCGGGGCTGTAGGCCCGATCCCATCCTGGTTGCATGCCTGACCGCGCTCAATGTGCGCCGGGCTGTTGTCAAATTCTCTTGTCGACCCGTTGCAGCGGACTGCGATCAGTCACCCTTGGCCACCACGCCGCGAACCGCTGCCGAAAGCCCGCCGACGAAGGTTTCGAAATCGCGGGCTTCGCGAAAATCGCGATAGACGCTGGCAAAACGGATATAGGCCACCGGATCAAGGGCTTGCAGGGCCTCCATCACCAGTTCTCCCACCACGCCAACATCGATTTCGGCTTCGCCCAGCGACTCCAGCTGGCGCACCACGCCGTTGACCAGCCGTTCGATGCGTTCGGGCTCCACCGGGCGCTTGCGGCAGGCGATCTCGATCGATCGCGCCAGCTTGTCACGCTCGAACGGTTCCTTGCGGCCGGTCTTCTTGATGATGATCAGCTCGCGCAACTGCACCCGCTCAAAGGTGGTGAAGCGGCCGCCGCAGGCCGGGCACTGCCGGCGGCGGCGGATGGCGGCCGAATCTTCGGTCGGCCGGCTGTCCTTCACCTGGGTGTCGTCATGGCCGCAGAACGGGCAGCGCACCGCCCGGCCTTATGAATAGATCGGGAAGCGCGCGCACAACGCCCGCACCCGCACATTCACCGCGCGTTCCACCTCGCCATTGCCCTCGGCACCATGGGCGGCCAGGCCGTCCAGCACGTCGGCGATCATGTCGCCAATGGCCTGGAATTCGGCGATGCCGAAACCGCGGGTGGTGCCGGCCGGGCTGCCGACGCGGATGCCGCTGGTCTGCGTTGGCGGCAGCGGATCAAAGGGCACGCCATTCTTGTTGCAGGTGATGCCGGCGCGTTCAAGCGCTTCATCCGCTTGCCTGCCGGTGAGGCCCTTGGGCGACAGATCGATCAGCGCCAGATGGGTATCGGTGCCACCGGCCACCACGGCGCAGCCGCGCGCCACCAGCCGGGCGGCCAGCGCCTGCGCGTTGGCGATCACGGCGCGGCTGTAATCCTTGAATTCGGGTTGCAGCGCCTCGCCAAAGGCCACCGCCTTGGCAGCGATCACGTGCATCAGCGGGCCGCCCTGCAGGCCGGGGAACACCGCGCTGTTGAATTTCTTGCCCAGTTCGGCATCGCGGGACAGGATCATGCCGCCGCGGGGCCCGCGCAGCGTCTTGTGGGTGGTGGTGGTGACAACATCGGCATGCGGGATCGGCGATGGGTGCAGGCCAGCGGCCACCAGCCCGGCGAAATGCGCCATGTCGACATGCAGGCGGGCGCCCACCTTGTCGGCAATGGCGCGGAAGCGGGGGAAATCGATGATCCGCGGATAGGCCGAACCGCCGGCGATGATCAGCACCGGCCTGTGCTCCACGGCCAGACGCTCCACCTCGTCATAATCGATCAGATGGTCTTCCCGCCGCACGCCATATTGCACGGCGTTGAACCATTTGCCGCTCATCGCCGCCCGGGCGCCGTGGGTGAGGTGGCCGCCGGCATCCAGGCTCATGCCCAGGATGGTCTCGCCGGGCTTGACCAGCGCCAGCATCACCGCGCCATTGGCCTGCGCCCCCGAATGCGGCTGCACATTGGCATAGGCGGCACCGAACAGCGCCTTGGCCCGGTCGATGGCCAGTTGTTCAACGATATCAGACGGGTGGCAGCCCTGATAATAACGCTTACCGGGATAGCCTTCGGCATATTTGTTGGTGAACACGCTGCCTTGCGCTTCCAGCACGGCGCGGCTGACGATGTTTTCCGATGCGATCAGTTCGATCTGGTTCTGCTGGCGGTCAAGCTCGGCCGCGATGGCCGCGGCAATGGCCGGATCGCTGCCGGCGACCGGTGTGGCGAAAAAGCCATCGGGGCGGGTATCCGCAAGGGGTTGGCTGCTCATCGATGGTCTCCCTCAACCCAGCTTGGCGACGCGGCCCGCGTGGCGGCCGCCTTCGAAGGGTGTGTTCAGAAATTCGGCCACGCAATCGCGCGCCACTTCGATGCCGATTATCCGGCTGCCCAGCGCGATGCAATTGGCATCATTGTGCTGGCGGGCCAGCCGCGCCATCAGGCCGCTGGTGACAAGTGCACAACGCACCCCGGCAATGCGGTTGACGGCGATGGAAATGCCGATGCCCGAACCGCAGATGGCAATGCCCGTTTCGGCGCGGCCGGCGGCCAGCGCCTCGCCCAGGGCGCAGCCATAATCGGGATAATCCACACTGGCTTCGCTGTCGGGGCCCAGATCGATGATCTGGTGGCCGGCCGTGGCCAGATCGGCGGCCAGCGCCGCCTTCAGGGCAAAGCCGGCATGATCGGATGCAAGGGCGATGATGGTCATGGGGCGGTCTCGTGCCGCGGCCGGCGGGCCGCGATGCCATTCCCATAACCGGCAGTGCGACTGCGGGCAACGGCGGCGGGCCGAACCATTGTTCATATTGGTAAATGATTGGTTGTAAGTCCTGCCTGACAGATACGAATCCTAACGAAAATCAACATTATTCAAAATCAATAAGATAGTCTTAATCACATGAATGGCATGGTTGTTGCATCGTTAACGGCGACGCCACGCCTGCGGGGGCGGCGGTCGAACTGAACAGGAGACCCATAATGCGCAATCTGATGATCATGGCCGGTGTTGCCGCCGCCGCCTTTGCTGTGCCGGCAGCGGCAACCGATGTGACCACCTTTGCCAACTTCTCGGCCAAGGGTGGCGACACCGCCAACTTCCGTTGGCAGAACGGTGCCAACACCAACAATGTCGCCACCAACCAGGCGAGTGCGCTGCGCTTCAACGCCAGCTTCTTCACCATCGGCACCAACACCGGCACCACCCCCGGTTCGCGCGAGGTGAAGTTCACCTTCCTGCAAGACAGCCTGAACCCGTTCGTGAACGATCTTTCGGCGTCCTTCACCATGAACGGCACCGTCACCGGCACGGTGGCGACGCTGGATGGTTCGCAGATCGTGCAGACCAACCTGAGCGGCAGCTTCTCGTTCACCAACAACACCACCATCAACTTCTTCAACCGCACCTTTGCCCCCGGGTCCAACCTGCTGTCGGGGACCTTCTCGCAGGCAACGCTGTCGGGCAACCGCGGTGGCACGTCGGGCGGTCTGCTGGGCTCCACCCCGCAAACCAGCATCAGCTACACCTCCGACTTCCTCACCTTCGTCGGCGGTTCGGATTATGACATGTCGTTCGGCCTGAACTCGATCACCACGCAGCTGGTGACCGCGGCCCGTCTGAACAGCTGGAACACCACCGGCACGCCGGATTCGGCGCTGCGCAGCTTCCGCGCGCTGGCCAACGGCCAGTTCTCGTCCAACCCGGCGCCGATCGCGCAGGTTCCGGAACCGGGCACCTGGGCCATGATGATCGCCGGCATGGGCCTGGTGGGCTTTGCCCGCCGCCGTCGCACCATCACCGTTGCCGCCTGATCGGCCAACGGCGATCAACACCTGAAGGAGGGGCGGCCCGGCGGGTCGCCCCTTTTTTCATGGGCAATCACTTCATTCGAAGGTCAGATCGCCGCTGTCCGGCACCTCCAGATGGCGGGCCACATCGGCCTCGCTCACCCCGGCCAGGGTGGCGGGTTGCCATTGCGGGTTGCGATCCTTGTCGATCAGCTGGGCGCGGATGCCTTCGAAGAAATCATGGCCGTGGCGGATCTCGCACACCATGCGATATTCAGTGATCAGCGCCTCCTCGATCGGCACGCCGCGCGCCAGGCGCAGGCCGGCCAGGCTCAACTTGCAGCTGGTGGGCGACATGCGGCGGATGATGGCGGCCTGATCACGGGCCCAGTCGTCGCCGCCGTCCAGGCTGGCCATGATGTCCTCCATCCGGTCGTGGCCGAAATGGAAATCAATGGCATCGCGATAGGCCGCCAGCGGCGCGATGCCGGCATCCTCATCGAAACTGGCCAGCAGCGCATCCAAGGGTTCATGGCTGGTGGCCAGCAGATCGGCCAAGGTGGGCAGGTGCGCCGACGGCACAAAATGGGTGGCGATCTTGGCATAGCGCAGATCCGCCGCCTTCAACCGCGCCCCGGTCAGCGCCAACCAGGTGCCGATTTCGCCCGGCAGGGCGGCCAGCGCATGGGTGCCACCCACATCGGGAATCAGGCCAATGCCGGTTTCCGGCATGGCAAACAGCGTGCGTTCGCTGGCCACCCGATAGCGGCCGTGGATGGACAGGCCAACGCCGCCGCCCATGGTGATGCCATCGATGATCGCCACCCAGGGTTTTGGCACCCGCGCGATGGCCTGGTTCATGCGATATTCGTCGTGGAAGAAATTTTCCCACAGGGCGCGGTTCTGCCGGCCTTCGCGGCCCAGCAGGGCCACATCGCCGCCAGCGCAAAAGGCGCGATCCCCGGCGCCGCTGATCACGATGTGCCGCACCGCCGGATCGCCGGCCGCATCGATCAGCGCCCGGTGTATGGCCACCGCCATGGCGTGATTGAGCGCGTTCAGCGCCGCCGGCCGGTTCAGCGTGATCCACAGCGCCGCCCCGCGGGTTTCGAACAGGACTTCGGGTTCGCTGGTCATGTCCGCTCCACCAGGTTGCTGGGGCCGTCCAGATCGATCGGCACGGCCGATGTGGTGAGCCGGGCCAGCAGCGTGCCCGCCTCGTCAAACAGATCCGCCTCCATGAAGGCGATGCGCTTGCCCAGCTTCAGGCAGCGGCCGGTGGCAAACAGCGGCACGCCGGCACGGGCGGGGGCAAAGAAGCTGGTTTTCAGCTCGATTGTGGGGATGCCGATGCGCTTGCCCGATTTGATGATGGCGGCAAAGGCGGCGGCATCATCCAGCATGGCCACCACGATGCCGCCCTGCACATTGCCCATTGGGTTGCGGCAGGCATCGATGGGCTGGAACTTCATCTTCACCCAGCCGGCGGCGCTGTCGATCTCCAGTATCTCCTGGCCCAGCAGCGCCGCGGTGGGCGGCACGAACCTGTTCATGCGCGCCATCAGATCTTCATCGTTCAAAGCCATCGCTGCCTCACCTTGCGATCATCAGGCCATAGCGGTGCAATGCCGGGGCAAGGGCGTCAACCTCGTCATCAGCGCGGGTGAACAGGGCGCAGGCCCGGCCATCGCCCTGCTGCCCGCGCGGCCCCAGCAGATGCGCCACCCGCCGCGCGATGCCCGGCCCGCCATCCACAAAGGCCAGTTGCGGCGCTGCACTGCGCAATTGCGGCAGCAGCAGCGGGAAATGCGTGCAGGCCAGCGCCACCACGTCCAGTCGATCCCCGCCCGGTTGCGCCATCAGCCCCGCCAGTTCCGGGGCGATATCGGCCGCCGTCACCGGTTGGCCCCGCAGCTGCGCCTCGGCCAGTTCGACCAGCCGGGCGCTGCCGTGCAGCAGCACGGTGCAATCGCCGGCATGATCGGCCGACAGCCGCGCCACATAGGGTTGGCGCACCGTGGCCAGCGTGCCCAGCACGCCGATCACGCGGCTGCGGGATTGTGCCGCCGCCGGCTTGATCGCCGGCACCGTGCCCACCAGCGGCACATCCAGCACGGCACGGGCATGGGCCAGCGCGATGGTCGATGCCGTGTTGCAGGCAATCACGATCAGATCGGGTGCCAGCCGTTCGGTCAGCCGGCCCAGCAGCGCACACACGCGGGTGGCCACCTCCATCTCGGTCTTGGTGCCATAGGGAAAGCCGGCGTTGTCGGCCACATAGACGATATCGATCGCGGGCAGCGCCGCGCGCACATCATCGAGCACGGACAAGCCGCCCACCCCGGAATCAAGCATCAGCACGCGCGCCATGATTGGCCTGTAGCGGTGCAGGCGCAGTTGCGGCAAGAAGGGCGGCGATGGATGCCGCCCCTGCCCCTGAAGACTGGCCCGAAACCTGGCCGCCACCGTTGCCCGATGCCAGCGGCTTTGTCGCGCCACCGGTGCCGGGGCCGCTGGGCGCGCTGGCCGCCTTTGGCCGCGCCTGTGCCGGCGATCCGGCCGGGGCGCTGCGGGTTGCGGGGCGGGCGTTGTGGCTGGTGGCGATTGCCGGCCTGTGCGTGCCGGCCCATGCCCTGTGGCGGCGGCTGGGCTGGCCATCGCCCTGGGCGCGGCGCTTTCTGGGCTGGGGTGCCCGCGCCTGCGGCATCAGGGTGCGCCGCATCGGCGATCCGGTGGCGCGCGACGTGTTCTACATCGCCAATCACCTCAGCTGGACCGATGCGCTGATCCTGGGCGGACAAACCGGCACGGTGTTCGTGGCGCAGGATGGCATCGCCATCTGGCCGGGCCTGGCCTTCATCTGCCGCCAGAACGACACGATCTTCGTCAACCGCAGCGACCGCATGGGCGTGCCGGCCCAGATCGCGGCCATGCGCGAGCAGTTCACCCGCCACAGCCGCATCGCGATGTTTCCCGAAGCGACGTGCAGCGATGGCCGCCGGCTGCTGCCGTTCAAGGCGCCGCTGTTCGCCATGCTCACGCCGCCGCCGCCCGGCGCGCGCATCCAGCCAGTGGTGATCGATTGCGACGAAGCCGGCCGCAACCTGGCCTGGGTGGGCATGGAAACCGGCGCCGCCAACGCCTGGCGCCTGCTGTCCCACCCCGGCACTTGGAAGGCGCGGGTGCATTTTCTGGAGCCGTTCAGCCCGGACAATACGCCCGACCGCAAGGCGCTGTCCGCCCGCGCCCGCAGCGCCATCGCGGCGAAACTTTCCGAAACGCTGGGTGGCCGCCCGGTGGGGTGATCGGCGCTATTCGGTGATCGTCAGGCCCGGGCCCAGCCGGGCGGCGGCGATCTCGGCCGGGGTGAACGGCAGGCGGTGCCAGCGTTTGGCGGCATATTCCCTGGTCTGGTCACCAAAATGCGGTGATTCCGGATTGGTGGACTGCGAATAGCTGAGCAGCGCATCGGCGACCGGGCCGATGGCATCAAAGCCCACCACCTGGATATAGGATGTGCCGTGCACCGGGGTCATGCCGCCCGGCACCACCACCGCCTGCTGCACATTCAGCACGCCCAGTTCGCCATGCGCGCCGTGGATGGGAATGCGATCGGCACCGCGCTGGGCAAAATGCACATCGCCCCAGCGCGCATCCAGCGCGATGCCTTCCGTGCGCAACCGTTCCACCGCCGCCTTCAGCGCGGCACGCAGGGTTTCGCCCACCGCGCCATCGGTGATCAGATCGCGCGGCGTGTTCACCGCATCGGCGACATCGAATTTCGTGCGCCAGATTGCCGGGTTGCCCTCCACCCGGTTCCAGAAGGCGGCAAACAGATAGGCGCCGCGGCTGTCGTTATCGAACCGGCGGTTCCAACCCGCCAGCGCCGTGCAGGCATCGGCCAGGCTGGCATCGGCCACGCACAGCGGCAGCAACGCCGGCAGCACCAGATCGGCGGCCAGGCTCTTGTTGGCGAAGGCCATGGTTCTGGCGATGCGGGCATCCAGCTTGCCGGCGGCCAGCTGCGATTCGATTTCCACCAGGCCCGACCGGGTGCGCAGCGTGCGCAGCGATTGCGCCGGGCCCAATATGGGCGACAGCAGGCGATAGGGCGCGCGCGGCGTGTTGAGCCAGTAACTGTCGTTGCTGTTGGCGGCATAATCCGTGCGCGCCACCACCGCCTGATCGGCGGCCGGCATCAGGCCGGGGGCCGGCGTGCCCCTGGCCACCTGCCAATCGCAGGCCGCCCGGCTTCCATCCAGCAGCACCAGCCGCGCGCGGGAGGCGAGTAGCGCCCGGGTGGCCGGCACGGCGCAGCCATCGATGTGCGCCGCCGACACATTGGGCACCGCCGTCACATCGGCCAGCAGGGCATTGCCGGCGCGATCCACCGCGATGGTATTCACCCACGGAATGCCCAGCGAGGTTTCCACCGCGGCGCGGATGTCTGCCGCGCTTTTCGCCTGGCCGATGGCCAGCCAGGTCGCCAGGCCGCGCTGGTTGTTGTGATTGGCATCACGGATGGCAAAGGCGTTCTTGCCCGTCCACCCCATCAGTGCCGCCGGCACCACCGTCAGCGCGCCGAACCGGCTGCCATAAAACGTGCGGGTGACGGGCGGCGTGCCATCGGGCATCGGCACCGTCACTTGCGTTTTCGTCATCTTCACGCTTTTGCCGTCCACCAGATAGGCAGTGGGATCGGCGGGATCGAGCGTGAGCTGGAACAAGGTGAAGTGACGCGACGCGGTGACCGTGTGGGTCCACGCCACATCCTTGTTGAAACCCAGCGTGGGCATCGGCGTGCCGGCCAGGCCGCCGCCCATCACGTCGTACACACCGGGAATGGTGACATGCATTTGCCAGAAGCGGTTGGGCCCGTTCCACGGGAAATGCGGATTGCCCACCAGCAGGCCGCGCCCATCGCTGGTGACATCACCGCCAAAGGCCCAGCCGTTGCTGCCGATGCCGGTCTCGCCGTCACCGGGCAGCGCCATGGCCGGTCCGGCGCTGGCAACGGCCTTGGCCGCCGGCGGCGCAGCATTGGCGATGCCGGCGGCCAGCGGCAGCGATCCGGCCAGCAGCATCTGCTTCTCGTTCAGGCGCAGCATGTCGTCGCGGGTGATGGCGCGCACCCAGGGTTTGCCGCGGCAGGCGGCCGGCACGCCCTGCGGCCCGGCATCGCGCAGGAAGCGGTTGTAGCCGGCGACATAGCCATCGATCAGATCAACGGCGGCCCGCGGTTGCCGGGCCAGGCCCTTGCGCAGGGCGGCGATGTCGATCTGGCTGCGGAAGAACAGATCGGATGCCAGATTGTCGATCGGCTCAAAGGCCACCACCGCCTTGCCCGCCGGGCCGAAATGGCGCGAGCGTTCCCCGTTCACCGTCACATATTCTTCGGCCAGCAGGCACAGATTGTCCTGGGCATAGGCATAGGCGACGCCATAGGCGGCGCCGCGCCAATCGCTGGCGCTGATGTGCGGAATGCCGAACTGGGTGCGCACGATGCTGGCAGCATGGCGCGGCGCCGCCTGCGCGCCGGTGGCAACGCCGGCAAGCAGGGCTGCCAGCCACAATGTCCGATGCATGATCTTCCCCGATTTTGCCTGTTGCGACCGAGTGTGGCGCATCTTGCTGCCAGATCAAGCAGATTGCGCCAGCCACACGGCGGCGGACACGCAAATGTCAGTCCTTGCCCTCGGTCGCCTTGGCGGCACCACCGCCAAGCAGCAGGCCGAAGATAATGCCCAGCGCAATCTGATCGAACACGATGCCGAACAACAGGCAGGTGAAGAACAGGGCGCTGCCGCTGGCCACTTGTTTCTTGTCCATGGGCGTATCTCCGCTTGCCCTGCGCATTTCGCAAGGGCCGGCGGTGCGCGTCAAGGGCGGTGACAGACACGGCCGGGCGGCGTAAAGCCACGGTCATGAGCATGTTTCCGCACACCCGCCTGCGCCGCACCCGCATGACCGCCTGGAGCCGCGATCTGCACCGCGAAACCAGCCTGAGCCCGGCCAATCTGATCTGGCCGCTGTTTCCCACCGAAGGCCATGACGAAGCCGTGCCGGTGGCCACCATGCCCGGCGTGTCGCGGTTGAGCGTCGATCGGCTGGCCAAGGCCGCCAAGGAGGCCGCAGCGCTGGGCATTCCCGCTGTCGCGCTGTTCCCGCACACCCTGCCGGAACGGCGCAGCGAGGATGCGAAGGAGGCACTGAACCCGGACAATCTGATCTGCCGCGCCATCCGCGCCATCAAGGATGCCGCGCCCGAAATCGGCGTGCTCACCGATGTGGCATTGGATCTTTACACCAGCCACGGCCACGATGGGCTGCTCGGCGAGACGGGCGAAATCCTGAACGATGCCACGGTGGAGATGCTGGTGGGCCAGTCGCTGAACCAGGCCCGCGCCGGTTGCGACATCATCGCCCCATCCGACATGATGGATGGCCGTGTGGCCGCCATCCGCGAAGGGCTGGAAGGCGACGGCTTCCACAACACCCAGATCATGGCCTATTCGGCCAAATATGCCTCGGCCTTCTATGGCCCCTATCGCGATGCGGTGGGCAGCGGCGGCGTGCTGAAGGGCGACAAGAAAACCTATCAGATGGACCCGGCCAACACCCGCGAGGCGCTGCGCGAAGTGGCAATGGACATTGAAGAAGGCGCCGATTCGGTGATGGTGAAGCCGGGCATGCCCTATCTGGACATCATCGCACGGCTCCGTGATGCCTTTGATGTGCCGGTGTTCGCCTATCAGGTGAGCGGCGAATATGCGATGCTGGAAGCCGCCATCGCCGCCGGCGTGCTGGATCGCAGCAAGGGCGTGCTGGAAGCCTTGATGAGCTTCCGCCGCGCCGGCTGTTCGGGCGTGCTGACCTATCACGCGCCATTGGCGGCGCGCCTGATGGGGGCGTGATGGCCAATTTCTAAGAAGGACACATTTCAATGCCTCAAAAGCAGCCAACACCGAAGAAAAATTCTCCTGAAATCTCTTGGGAAGAGGCTATCAAGCAAGTTCTTTTAAAAAACAAAAAAGCTCTGAAATATACAGATATTGCTGAACAAATTTCAATGCATGGCTTGAAATCTGTTGCCAACCCGTCCGCTTCGGTTGCCATCGCGCTGAGCAAATCTATTTCATCAGGAAGTGGTCAATTCGTGAGACTCGGAGGAGGCCTGTACACGTTGACAGACGTGATTAAAATAAACGATCAACCACCAGAAAAAGACGACACAAGCCAACTACTAGATGATGACGCTGATACTGGTGCATTGAAGGCATTTGGCATGTATTGGCAGCGAGAAGCTGTAAATTGGGTTACAAAACCAAAACTCCTTGGTCGCCAAAGCGAAGGCGCAACGCCCGTAAACTTCAATGAACAGGTAGGTGTCTATCTTCTTCACGATAGAGACAGAGTTATTTACGTCGGAAGAGCAAACGATACTCTAGGTGCTCGCTTACTGGCTCACACGACCGACAGGTTAGGAGGTCGCTGGGATAGATTTTCGTGGTTTGGCCTGAGAGCTGTCGATGATGGTGGGAAACTTGCTGCTCCATCAACTGCTTGGTCGCACGAAGTTGTGATTGAAACTTTGGAAGCGCTTCTTATTGAGACAATGGAGCCGCCACTGAACAGAAGGCGCGGCGACAACTTTGCTGCTGTTGAGTATCTCCAAGTTTCTGATCCGTCTATCGAAGACAAGAGAACGCTGGCTCTTATAGAAGACCTCAAAAATAGAATGCTGAATAAATGATGCAGGCACAAGAGGATCGGCTTCGCATCGCGGTGTTGGGGGCTTCGGGCTATACCGGGGCCGATCTGGTGCGGCTGGCGCTGGCCCATCCGCGCATCGAAATCGCGGCGCTGGCCGCCAATGCCAGGGCCGGGCAGACGATGGCGCAGGTGTGGCCGCATTTTGCCATGTATCCGGGCCTGCCGGCGCTGGTACGGGCTGAAGAGATTGATTTTTCCGCCATCGATGCGGTGTTCGGTTGCCTGCCGCACGCCGCCTCGGCAGAACTGCTCTCGACCATCACCGGCCCGCGCATCATCGATCTTTCGGCGGATTACCGGCTGAAGGATGCCGCCACCTATGCGGCCTGGTATGGGGCCAAGCATCCGGCGCCGGCGCTGCTGCCGGATGCCGTCTATGGCCTGACCGAATTTGCCCGCGCGGCGCTGCCCGCCGCGCGCCTTGCCGCCTGCCCCGGCTGTTATCCCACCGCCGTGCTGCTGGCGCTGCTGCCGCTGGTGGCCGCCCACGCGGTGTCGGCCGACAATATCACCGTCAATGCGCTTTCGGGCGTGTCTGGCGCTGGCCGCAGCCTGAAGGAAGCGAACCTTTTTGGTGAAGTGGCGGAGGCCGTGCATCCCTATGGCATCGGCCACCATCGCCACATGCCGGAAATGGAACAGGAATTGTCGCTGCGCGCCGGGCGGGCCGTGACGATCAGCTTCACGCCGCACCTGATCCCGATGAACCGCGGCGAGTTGGTGACCTGCATCGTCGAAACGCCGCACGGCCCGGATTATTTGCGCGAAGTGCTGGCCGACAGATATGCCGACGAACCCTTTGTGCATCTGCTTCCCGCCGGCGTTGCCCCGGCCACGCGGATGGTGCGCGGTTCCAACCATGTCGTGATCAACGTGTTTGCCGATCGCATCCCCGGCCGCGCCATCGTGATTGCGGCCATCGACAATCTGGTGAAGGGGTCCAGCGGCCAGGCCATCCAGAATTTCAACCTGATGTTCGGCCTGCCGGAAACCATGGGGCTGGAACAGGCCCCGCTGTTTCCGTGATCGAAACCGCGCGCCTGATCCTGCGCCCCTGGGTGGAGGCCGATCGCGCGCCCTTTGCCGCCATGGGCCAGGATGCCGAAGTGATGGCACACTTCCCTGGCCGGCTCAGCCGGGCCGACAGCGATGCCCTGGTGGATCGCATCAGCACCATGATGGCCGATCAGGGCTTTGGCATGTGGGCGGTGGAACGGCGCGACAGCAGTGAATTCATCGGCTTTTGCGGGCTGAACCGGGTGAACTTCCCCTGCCCGGTCGAAAATGACGTGGAAATCGGCTGGCGGCTGGCGCGCAGCGCCTGGGGCATGGGCCTTGCCCGCGAGGCGGCGCAGGCCAGCCTGGCCTGGGGCTTTGGCTATGGCCTCAGCCGCATCGTCAGCTTCACGGTGCCGGGCAACGCGCGCAGCTGGGGCCTGATGCAGCGGCTGGGCATGACGCGCCGCGCCGATCTGGATTTCGATCACCCACGCGTGGCCGCTGGCAGCCGGTTGAGGCCGCACATCGTCTATGAGGCGACGGCATGAACCTTCACCCATTTGGTTCGCAATGGCCGCAGCTTGCCGATGATGTGTATATCGCGCCGGGCGCGCAGATCATCGGCAAGGTGTCGATCGGGGCCGGCAGTTCGATCTGGTTCAATTGTGTGCTGCGCGGCGATGTTGGCCGCATCAGCGTGGGCGCGCGCAGCAACATCCAGGATGGCAGCATCGTGCATGTCACCGGCGGGCGCTTCGACACCCACATTGGCGATGACGTGCTGATCGGCCACGGTTGCATCATCCACGGCTGCCGGATCGAAAGCGGCGCCTTCATCGGCATGGGGGCCGTCGTGCTGGATGGCGCAGTGGTGGAAGGCGCCGCCATGCTGGCGGCCGGTGCCCTGCTCACCCCCGGCAAGCGCGTGCCGGCCGGGGAATTGTGGGCCGGCCGGCCAGCGACGTTCCTGCGCGCATTGACTGATGCCGAGCAGGCCGCCAACCGGGCCGGGGTCGCAGGTTATGCCCGGTTGGCGCAGGTGTATCGGGCGGGATAGGCGCTATTTGTCCGTCCCCTTTGCCTTGCCCCACTGGCGGGCGGCGGTGTAGCCAAGGTAGCCGGTGCCGAACAAGGCATAGAGCGGTTCGGGCAGGCCATTGAGATAGCGGGTCATGCCTTGGGCGATGTCGTGCGCCATCTGCGGTTGCACCGCCGCGATCAGGCCCATCGGGATCGACCACAACAGCAGTGCATACATGACATAGAGGAAGCTGGGCCGGGCCCGGCTGGTCCATGGATCGGCACTGTTTGCCTCGGCCACGATGGCTGACAATTGCGTGTTCAGCAGTTCCAGTTCCTGGCTGTTCTGCAGTTTGACCAGCTCCAGCTTGGCGGCGTCGCGGGCCTTGGGATCGGGAATGATCTTGTCGATCAGGCCGGCAATGGGGGCGATCAGGGCATTGAGAACCGACATGACTATGCCTTTCCGGTGAGTGGAAGGCAAGATTGTAACCAAAAAGGTTCGCGTAGGACAGACCGGGTGATGTTGCCGGGTGCTGGGGGCTGGATGGAGGAGAAATGGTCGGAGCGACAGGATTCGAACCTGCGACCTCCAGACCCCCAGTCTGATGCGCTACCAGGCTGCGCTACGCTCCGAACCGGGCTGCGGCTTACGGGCTATTGCCCCCATATGCAACAGGCTTGTCATGTCAGGCGGCGTTTTCGATGCCATATTGTTTCATCAGATCATACAGCGTCGGCCGGCTGACGCCGAGCAGCTTGGCCGTCAGGCTCATGTTGCCGTCGCTGTGCGCCAGCGCGCGGCGGATGGCCTGGCGATCCGCCGTTTCGCGGGCTGTCTTCAGGCTCAGGGCGGCTTCGTCGATCTTGTTGACCAGATCCAGATCGGCCGCGGTCAGCCGGTTGCCTTCGGCCATGATCACCGCCCGCTTCATGCGGTTTTCCAGCTCGCGCACATTGCCGGGCCAGGCCCAATCGGCCATGGCGGCGATGGCATCTGGCGTGAATCCCTTGAAATCACGTCCATTTTCCCGCGCATAGCGATTGAGGAAATATTGGCCGAGCAGGGCGGCATCGCCGGGGCGATCCTTGAGCGCCGGGATGCGCACGACGATTTCGGCAAGGCGATAGAAAAGATCCTCGCGGAAGCGGCCGCTGGCCTTCATCTCGTCCAGATTCTGGTGGGTGGCGCACACGATGCGCACATCCACCGGAATGGCCTTGCGCCCGCCAACCCGTTCGATCACCCGTTCCTGCAGGAAGCGCAGCAGCTTCACCTGCAGCGGCAGCGGAATATCCCCCACTTCATCCAGGAACAGGGTGCCGCCCTGGGCCAGTTCGATCTTGCCTTCCTGCATCTTCACCGCACCGGTGAAGGCGCCGCGCTCATGGCCGAACAGTTCGGATTCCAGCAGATTTTCGGGAATGGCGGCGCAGTTGATCGCCACGAACGGGCCATTGGCACGGGCCGAGGCATTGTGCAGACCGCGCGCCAGCACCTCCTTGCCGGTGCCCGACGCGCCCAGCAGCATGACCGAGACATTGGCGGACGCGACGCGTTCGACCATGCGCGCCACCTTGATCATTTCAGGGGACTGGGTGACGAGGCCGCCCAGCACCTTGTCAACGCCGCTGCCCGATTCGGCGAGTCGACGGTTTTCCGCCTCCAGCGTGGCGACGTGATAGGCCCGGCGCACGATCAGGCCGAGTTCGTCGATGTCCACCGGCTTGTGATAGAAATCGAACGCCCCCAGCGCGATAGCCCGGCGGGCGCTTTCGCGGGCGCCATGGCCGGATGCGACGATCACCTTGGTGGCCGGGCGCATCGCCAATATGGCTTCCAGCGTGGCAAAGCCTTCTGTGACGCCATCGGGATCGGGCGGCAGCCCCAGATCCAGCGTGACCACCGCCGGTTGATGGGTGCGCAACGCTTCCAGCGCGGCGTCACGATCCCCGGCGATGATCACCTCCTGGTCTTCGTAACTCCACTTCAGCTGGCGCTGCAGGCCGGGATCATCCTCCACCACCAGCAGCTTGGGCTTGTCGCTCACGCCTCTCCCCTTTCCAGCTCTGCCATCGCGGGGCCGTGCCCGGCGGCGGGCAGGCAGATGGTGAAGGTGGTTCCTTCCCCTTCCCGGCTGGCAACGTCAAGCCGCCCGCCATGGGCCCGGGCAATTTCACGCGCCTCATAGGCGCCAATGCCAAAGCCGCCGGCCTTGGTGGACTGGAAGGGCTGAAACAATTCCTGCCGGATGAAGCGGGCCGACATGCCATGGCCGCGATCGGCAATCGAAACAATCAGTTCGGTTCCAGACCGGGCGGCATCGATGCGGATCGGCGCACCGGCGGCAGAGGCATCGATGGCGTTCTGCAGCAGATGCGCCAGCATCTGTTCCAGCCGTCCGGCATTGCCGATCAGCATCAGCGCATCATCATCCTGCGGCAGATGGAGGCTGAGCGCCGGCCAGGCCGGGCCGCGCGACTTGGCGAGCTGGCGCAGCAAGGCCGCCAGCGACAGCGGCGCATCATCGCCATCGCCGCCGCGCGACCGCTGCGACAGCCAGGCCAGCAGCGCGTTCATCTTGCCGACCGAAACCTTCAGCGTTTCCACCATGTCGGCGCGGAATTCCGGATTGTCGGCATGGCGTTCGGCATTGCGGGCCAGCAGCGACAACTGGCTGACCAGATTCTTGATATCGTGCAGGATGAAGGCAAAGCGGCGGTTGAACTCCTCGAAGCGCCGCGCCTCCTCCAGTGCGGCCTGGCCACTGCTTTCGGCGATATAGCTGCCCACCTGCCGGCCCAGGGTTTTCAGCAGCTCCTCATCCTCCCAGTTCAGGATGCGCGGCGCCATGCTGCGGCCCACCAGCACCACACCGGCCAGCGTGTCGCGGTTGACCGCCGGCACCACCAGCCACAGCCGGCGATCATCCAGCAGCCAGCCCGGCACGGCTGGCGAGCCCGGCACCTCGCCGCTGCGCACCCGATCCAGATCGAGGGCGCGATCCTGATCCTGCAACCAGGCCACCAGTGGGCTGTCGATGGCGATTGGTTCCGGTTCGATATGCGCCATTTCCCAGTTGGCCATGGGTTGCAGGCGATCATCATCGGGCACCAGCAACCAGCCACCGCGGGCATCCAGCACGCGCGCCAGCGCCTGCACCGCCCGCACCGGCAGCGTGTTGGCATCACCGGGGGCCGAAATGGTGGCGATGAAGCGCAGCCATTCGGTGCGGTAATCATATTGATAACGATAGAAATTGCGCGCAATGGCCACACGCAGGCGGGCACGGAACCGTTCCGATGCCAGCACCACGACGCCCAGCAGAATGGTGCCGAACAGGAAGGTGACTTGCAGCAGCGTGCCCCAGTTGCCGCCCACCAGCCGCAGCAGATAGGCCAGCAGCGACATGGCGATCAGGTAGAAACCGACCCCTGAGAAGGCCACGGTCTGAAACGCGACCGAGCGGGAGACACGGGCCCCCTTCACCAGGCTGTCGCGGGTGGCGAACACCAGCAGGATGACCAGCAAGGCATTCACCGCGCCGCGGATGTTGTAGAGATCGGTGGAACCGGGCGGCAGCAGGAACGCCAGCGTGTAGAAATTCAGATCATAGAGGAACAGCGCCGCCAGCCCGATGGCCAGCAGCCGGAAGCCCGACCGGTCCGCCGGCAGCGAATTGATGTAGAAATTGTGGCTGAGCACCACGCCGGTGACCGCAACGGCGATCCGCGTGACCAGAAAGAAGCTGCCAACCGTGCCGCCGGTGCCCAGAAACATGCCTTCGGTGGCACCCGACAGATCGATGACCAGCTGCATCGTCATCATAAAGCCAAGCACGCCGCCCACCCAGAAGGATGATCGCGCGTTGCCGTGGCCACCCAGCCATTCCGGCCGCAACGCATAGAGCAACAGGCCAATCCAGCTGCCCAGCTTGATGGTCTGCAGCCGGGACAGCCAGGCCGTGGCATCCGGATCGACCAGATAGGCATAGACAAAGGCCGCCGCCCAGGCCGCCGTGATCAGCGCGGCACCGGCCAGCATCAGGTTGAAGGTGGCGCGCTGGCGCGACAGGGCCGCCACCGCCAGCCCCAGATAGGCGATCACCGCCATCAAGTGGCTGAACAGGCCAACTTCGGTCAGCGGGATCATCGCGCCGGCCAGCCTGATGCTGTGCTGATCATCATCATTGCCCCCATCATCACGGCAAGTATCGCGCTTGCTTGCCGGCTGGCAAGGCGCATCACGGGCTGCTTTTCATATGATGCGGCTGATCATCGCTGTGATGATGATAAGCATATATGTTAGTTTGCGGGATGATCGAGGTTCAGCACGAGTCGCCGCCGGCCAGCCGCTTTGCCGTGGCCGATACCATCGGGATCCTGGTTTCGGATGCTGCCCGCTTGCTGCGCCGCCGCTTTGATGCGCGGGCCAGGGCCATCGGCGTGTCGCGCGCGCAATGGCAGGTGCTGATCGCGCTGGCGCGGGTGGAGGGCAGCAGCCAGGCCGCCCTGGCCGACCGGCTGGAGGTGGAGACGATCACCGTGGGCCGCATGGTGGACCGGCTGGAGGACGCCGGGCTGGTGGAGCGCCGCCCCGATCCGGCCGATCGCCGCGCCTGGCAATTGTATCTGCGCCCGCGCGCCCATGATCTGCTGAACGATCTGGCGCCGGTGGCCGATGCCGTGCGGGCCGAGATGCTGGCCGGGCTGGCCGAGGCCGAACAGGCCGAACTGCACCGCCTGCTGGGCCGGTTGCGCGCCAATCTGCTGCGGGAGGGTTGAGCCATGCACGCCAAGATCGAGCCGCCGCCCGTGCGCAGCCGCTGGCGCACCCGCATCATCATGGCCAGCGTGCCGCTGCTGCTGGGCGCGGCCGGCCTGTATCTGTGGCAGTCCGGCCAGGGCCAGGTGTCCACCGACAATGCCTATGTGCGCATGGACAAGGTGGCGCTTTCGGCCGACGTGTCGGGCCGGGTTTCCGAAGTGCTGGTGGCCGAGAACATGAAGGTGAAGGCCGGGCAGGTGCTGATCCGGCTGGCGCAGCGGCCGTTCCGCATCGCGCTGGATCAGGCCGAGGCCGAGCTGGCCTCCGCGCGGCTGCAGGTGCAGCAGCTGAAGAGCGGCACGGGTGGCAGCGCTGCCGATGTGACCGGCAAGCGCGAGGCGGTGACTCTGGCCGAAGGTGAGCTGGCCCGCCAGCAGGAATTGATCCAGCGCGGCTTTGCCACCCGCGCGCGGCTGCAGCAGGCGCAATATGATGCCGCCAACGCGCGGGCCGAGCTGGCGCGGGCGCTGGCCGATGATGCCCGCGCCCGCGAGGCGGCGGGCCGCAGCATCGCGGTGGAAAGCCACCCGCTGGTGCTGGCCGCCACCGCCCGGCGGGACCGGGCGGCGCTGGATCTGGAACGCAGCATGATCCGCGCGCCGGCCGATGGCATCGTCACCCAGACCAGCCGGGTGCTGCGCGGCCAGGCCATCGTGCAGGGCGTGGCCACGATGAGCCTGATGGTGACGGGCAGCGCCTTTGTGGAAGCCAATTTCAAGGAAACCGAACTGCGCGACATGCGCGTGGGCCAGCCGGCCGAAGTGCGGCTGGACGCCTTTGCCGATCGGCCGCTGCGCGGCCGGGTGGAGAGCATCGGGGCCGGCACCGGGGCGGAATTTTCGGTGCTGCCGGCCCAGAATGCCACCGGCAACTGGGTGAAGGTGGTGCAGCGCGTGCCGGTGCGGATCCGGCTGCAACCGCGCGACGATGTGCCGTTGATCGCCGGGCTTTCGGCCGAAGTAAAGGTGATCACACGGTGAGCGCCGCAGCGGCCGCCCCCCCGACATCGCCGCTGGTGGTGACGGCGGTGGTGATGCTGGGCAGTTTCATGACCATCCTGGATTCCACCATCGCCAATGTCGCGCTGCCGCACATGCAGCCCAGCCTGAACGCGGCGGCCGACAGCGTGACCTGGGTGCTGACCAGCTATATCGTGGCCACCGCGGTGGCGACGCCGCTCACCGGCTGGCTGTCGGCGCGACTGGGCCGGCGCACGCTGTTCCTGTGGTCGGTGGCGGGTTTCACGCTGTTTTCGGTGCTGTGCGGACTGGCCGGCAGCCTGACCGAAATGGTGATCTGGCGCATGTTGCAGGGCGCGGCCGGCGCGTTTCTGGCACCGCTGGGCCAGGCCTATGTGCTGGATGTGTGGCCGCCGGCCAAACATGGCCCGGCCATGGCCTGGTGGGGCGTGGGCGTGATGGTGGGGCCGATCCTGGGCCCGGTGGTGGGCGGCTGGCTGACCGACAGTTTCGATTGGCGCTGGGTGTTCCTGATCAACCTGCCCTTTGGCCTGATCTGCTTTGCCTGGGCGGCCGCCGTGCTGCCAGAACCGAACCTGCCGGCGCGCCGCTTTGATCTGACCGGCTTTGCCATGCTGGCGCTGGGCATGGCGGCGCTGCAAATGGGGCTGGATCGCGGCCAGCAGCTGGACTGGCTGGAAAGCTGGGAGGTGCGCATCGAATTCGGCCTGGCGCTGGCCGGGCTGTGGGCCTTTGGCGTGCATGCCGTGAACACGCCGGGCGCCATCATCGATCGGCAGCTGTTGACCGACCGCAACGCCATGACCGGCATGTTGTTCATCACCATGGTCGGCTTTCTGCTGGTGGCCACCACCGCGCTGCTGCCCACCATGGTGCAGACGATGTTCGGTTATCCGGTGGTGGCGGCGGGTGAACTGATGATGCCGCGCGGCATCGGCATGATGATCGCCATGATGTCGGCCGGGCAATTGCTGGGGCGCGGGGTGGATCCGCGCCTGATGCTGGGCACCGGTTTCACCCTCACCGGCATGGCGCTGTGGGGGATGAGCCTGTTTTCGCCGCAACAGGGGGCATTGCCGTTCATCACCACCGGATTCGTGCAGGGGCTGGGCCTGGGGCTGGTGTTCGTGCCACTGAACACCATCGCCTTTTCCAGCCTGCCCATGGCGCTGCGCACCGATGCCTCGGCCATCTTCATGCTGCTGCGCAACATCGGCGGTTCGATCGGCATCAGCCTGGCCGTGGCCCTGCTGGAACGCCAGTCACAGGTGAGCCACGCCGATCTGGGCAGCGGCATCACGCCCTTTTCCCAGCCCTGGGCCGATCCGGCCACCCTGGGCGCGGCCGGCCTGGGCAGCGTGGTGGCGGCGCTGGATGGCGCGGTCAGCCGCCAGGCGCTGATGATCGCCTATATCGACGTGTTCCGCGCCATGGCGATCATGGCGCTGGCCATGCTGTTGCTGCTGCCGATCCTGAAACGCGCCAAGCCGGCCCCGCCGGTGCATTTGCCGGAATGATCCTCTCCCAAAGGGGGAGGTGCCCGCAGAGCGAAAGGCGGAGGATAAGTTCAGGGCGGGGTCAGGCCGATCAGCCGCATCACCACGGCTTCCACCAGCATCACCGCCAGCCACCACGAACAGGCCCTGCCGATGCGTTGCCAACGCTGGCCGGCCAGATGCAGCGAGGTGGCCAGCGCCGGCACCACGAAGCCGGCCCAGATCACCACGGCCGAACCGATCGTCATCACCCAGACCGGGGCCCTGGGCGGGGCCAGGATCAGCGCGCCGGCCAGGATGGCCCCCAGCCAGCCGGCCGAGACCAGCGCGATGATCCAGCCGCCCAGTCCCCTGGGCCGATCGATGAACTGGGCCAGCGCCAGGCCCAGCAGCGTGGCGATGCCGATCGGAATGGCGTTGACGACGATATAGATCATCGTGCCAGCTTGCCGGCTTTTGCTGGCCATGCAAGGGGCGGCACGCTGAAGGAGGAGATGACATGAGCGAACTGCCACCCCTGTTGCTGGGCCGCCTGAACCATGTTGGCATCGCCTGCCCGTCGATCGATGCGGCGGTGGCCATGTATGGCCGGCTGTTTGGCGCGACCCTTTCCACCCCGGCCTTCGATCTGCCGGCGCAAGGGGTGCGGGTGGCCTTCATCGATGTCGCCAACAGCCAGCTGGAACTGATCGAGCCGCTGGGCGCCGACAGCCCCATCCACGGATTTCTGAAGAAGAACCCCAGCGGCGGGCAGCATCATGTGTGTTTCGAGGTGAAGGACATCATCGCGGCGCGCGATGCGATGCGGGAACGCGGGGCAACCGTGCTGGGCACCGGTGAACCCAGGATGGGCGCCCACGGCGTGCCGGTGATCTTTGTCCACCCGCGCGATACCGGCGGCGTGCTGGTGGAATTGATGCAGGAGCCGGAAGGGGCGCATTGAAGGACGGAAGTCCCCACCACCAACCCCTCCCGCTTGCGGGGGGGGGGTGGTGGGCCTCGCAGCCTGCGCCCGCCGGCTCAATCCTTCTTGCGGCCGCTGAGCAGCCAGCCGACCACGAAGCCCAGCGCGATGCCGGCACCCAGCGCCGCCAGCGGCTGTTCCTGCACGGTGGTGCGCACCTTGGCGGTGCCCTCTTCGGCCACCTTCTGGGCGCGCTCCTTGACTTCGCGGGCCTTTTCCGGGGCGACTTCGGCCAGTTCCTTCGCCTTGGCGGCGGCCTTGTCATAGGCGGCGGCGGCGGCATCCTTGGCCTTGGCCATGGCCTTGTCGGCCTGGTCCTTCAGATCGGCCTTGATCTTGTCCAGCTTGCCGGCGGCGGCATCGGCCGCTTCGGTGGTGGTGATGGCGGTTTCGTCCGACATGGCAGGTCCTTTCGCGGGGGGTCAACACCTCCAACCTAATGCGCCACTGGCCTGATTTGAAGTGCGTCCTATACCGATAAATCAGTCGTCGGTCGAAACCTTGCCACGGCCGGCCTTGACGGTGGCCCGCACCGCCTTGCCGGCCAGCCGGCGCTGTTTCGATCCCAGCGTGGGCCGCGTTGCCCGCCGGATGATCGGCCGGATGCAGGCCCTGGCCACCATCTCGTCCAGCCGGGCGCGGGCATCGGCGCGGTTCTGCGGCTGATCGCGGAAGCGGTTGGCGGTGATGACGATCACGCCATCGGCCGTCGCCTTGCGGCCGGCCAGCTTGAGCAGCCGCTCGCGCACATCATCGGGCAGGCTGGGCGACCGCGCGGCATCAAAGCGCAGCTGCACCGCCGATGACACCTTGTTGACATTCTGGCCGCCCGGCCCGCTGGCGCGGACGAATGTTTCTTCAAGTTCGTCATCCGGGATTAAAAGCGCCATGATGGGGCCCATAACCGATTCGGGGGGAAAATGGCCATGATCATCGTGCATCATCTGAACAACAGCCGGTCGCAGCGCATCCTGTGGCTGCTGGAGGAACTGGGCACGCCGTATGAAATTCGCCATTACGCCCGCGATGCCGTCACCAACCTGGCCCCGCTGGAATTGAAGGCCATCCACCCGCTGGGCAAATCGCCGGTGCTGGAAGCCGATGGCAAGATCATCTTTGAATCGGCCGCCATCACCGATTGGATCATCCGCCATCACGGGGCTGGCCGCTTCATGCCCTCGCCCGGGACAGACGCGCACGAGGATTATCTGATGTGGCTGCATTTTGCCGAAGGTTCGGCGATGACGCCCTTTCTGCTGGCGCTGTACACCGCGCGGCTGGGCGATGCGGCCGCCCCGCTCACGCCGCGCATCCAGGAACAGATTGGCAGCCACGTCGCCTATTTCAGCCAGTGCCTGGGCGGCAACGACTGGCTGGTGAACAATGAACTGTCGGGCGCCGACGTGATGATGAGCTTCATCGCCGAGATTGCCACCATGCAGGGGCTGGGGGCGCATTTCCCCAATCTGGCCGCCTATGCCCGTCGCATCCAGTCCCGCCCGGCGTGGATCGCGGCGGCCGACAAGACCGAGCCCTATAATTTCCGGCTGCCGCCGGCCTGACGGGTTGCCAGCAGGTTGATCGCCAGCCCGCCGATGATCAGCGCGGCGGCCAGCAGTTTCCACGCCGGCAGCGCTTCGCCCAGCCAGAGCGCGGTGGAGGCCATGCCGAACACCGGCACCAGCAGCGAGGTGGGCGCAACGCTGGTGGCCGGATAGCGGGCCAGCAGCCAGCCCCAGGCGCCATAGCCGAACAAGGTGTTGCCCACCGCCTGCCAGGCCACCGCCGCCCAGATCGCCGGGGTGGTGGCAGCAAGCGCCGCGTTGATCGCCGGCCAGCCTTCGAACCACAGCGCAAGGCCCGCCAGCGGCGGCACGGCGAACAGCGATGACCAGGTGATGAAGCCCAGCATGTCCACCTTGCCGGCGGCACGCTGGGCCATGTTGCCCAGGCTCCAGCCAAGGGCCGCGCCCAGCACCAGGGCGATACCAGTGATCGTCACCTCGCCGCCGGTGTGGCCGGCAATCACCGCCACGCCGGCCAACGCCAGGGCGAGCGCGCCATATTGCAGGGGCTTGAGCCGTTCGCCGCTGGTGAACATCGCCATGGCGATGGTGAACACCACCTGGGATTGCACCAGCAGGCTGGCCAGGCCGGCGGCGATGTGGCCGCTGATGGCGATGAACAACAGGCCGAACTGGCCCACGCCGATGGCGATGCCGTAACCGGCCACGATGCGCCACGGCACCTGCGGCCGGCGCACGAAGAAGATCAGCGGGAACACCACCGCGGCAAAGCGCAACGTGGCGAACAGCAAGGGTGGCAGCGCGTGCAGCGTGGCGCCGATCACGGCGAAATTGCTGCCCCACACCATCACCACCGCCAGCGCCAGCCCCAGCGCCCGGGCAGACAGGCCGGCACCGTTCATCGCGGTTTGGCCAGGCCGTGATAGGCCATGGCGGCCACCAGCAGGGCCACAGCGATATTGGCCGCCATCGGCAGCGCCGTGCCATCGTGCAGCGCCGCCGCCAGCGCCGAGGCCAGCGCGCCGACGGCAAAATTCACCCCGCCCATCAGCCCGGAAATCGCCCCGGCCCGCAAGGGATCGACATTCAGCGCCCCGGCCGACGCATTGGCGGCAATCAGCCCGTTTGACGACAGTGCCAGAAACAGCGCCGGAAAGATGACAAGGAACGGCGCATCGACCAGCGCAGCCGCCAGCAGCACCGCGCCAGCCAGCGCCGCCCCGATGCTGGCCGCGCCCAGCACCTTGTCGGGCGTAGTGCGGCGCAGCAGCAGCCGGTTGATCTGGCTAGCCCCGACAATGCCGACAGCGAACAGGGCAAAGATCAGGCCGAACTCGCCTTCGCCAAAGCCCCAGATGTTGATCACCAGATCGGCCGATCCGGCGATATAGGAAAACAGCGTCGCGCCATTGGCCGCGCCGACCAGCAGATAGCCGACCAGCCGGCGGTGGCGCAGCAACACGGCATAGCCGGCCAGCACCGAGGTGGCGGCCGCCGTGGCGGCCGTGGCGGCCGACCGGCTTTCATCCAGCCGCCACCAGACCGCCGCTGCAATGGCGATGCCGATGCCGATGAAGACCTGGAACACCGCATGCCAGCCGGCCGCCGCGGCGATCCAGCCGCCGATGGTGGGTGCCAGCAGCGGCGCAATCGCCAGCACCAGCATCAACAGGCTGAAAATGCGAGCCGAATCGCGATGATCATAGCGATCGCGCACGATGGCGCGGCACGTCACCATGGCGGCACAACAGCCCAGCGCCTGAAAGAAGCGGCCGGCCACCAGCGCCTCGATGGTGGGGGCCAGCGCGCAGGCCAGGCTGGCCAGCACATAAACGGCGCAGCCCAGCAAGATCGCCGGCCGCCGCCCGATCCGATCCGACAGCGGGCCAAAGAACAATTGCCCCACCGCCATCCCCACCAGAAAGGTGGACATGGTGAGCTGCACAGCGGCGGCAGACACGGCATAATCGCGCGCAATCGCCGGCAGCGTGGGCAGATAGAGATCGATGGTGACGGCGCCAAAGGCGGTCAGGCTGCCCAGCAGCAATATTTCTCCCAAAGAGGGGCTGCGGGAGGCGGTTGGGGCGTGCACGCAGGCCGTGTAGGCGGGCCGCCAGCAGAAGGAAAGCGCACGTTTGGCGCAGGCGCTCAGGCGAAGGGATTGCGGATGGTCAGGCCGTTATCGACGACCATGCCGTCAGACAGATCTTCACTGTAAAAGATTGTACAACCGGCCGATATGGCGGCAGCGAGCAGCATGGCATCATAGATAGGCAGTTGATAGCGCTCGGCGATGCGCATGCCCTCCAGATGCACGGCCAGCGTGAGCGGCACCGGCACCTCATGCTGCGCGTGCAGCAGCATCAGCGCCTCGTTGAGCGCTGGCCAGGCCAGCTTGAATTTCCGGCGCAGGACGTTGGCAAACTCGTTCAAGCTTTGCACACCGATGCGATTGCCGGCACTGATGAGCTTGCCGGCACAGTCAGCCTTTGGGTCATCGCCAAAGGCATAGATCAGTATATTGGTATCGATGAAGCCGTTCACAGCAACCTGTCAGCGCCGTTCATTTCCTCACGCGTCATCTTCCAGCTGCCATCGGCAGGCAGACGCAGGCCAACAGCCTTCATGCGCGCCACCAACTCCTCGGGGGTCAATCGACGGGCCAATTCGGCGCGGTGATCATCGAGCGCCCGAAGCTCCACCTCGTCGCCCTCCTTCAGGCCCAAGGCACGAGCGACGTCAACCGGGATACGAACGGCGAGGCTGTTGCCCCATTTGGAAATCTGCATGGCAGCAAGACCAATGTTTATCTAGTGGGGACATTGTATATCATTATGCAGGCCGTGTCTATCCTCCCACATGGTACCGGCGCAACGGCGCGAAACTGTCAACAATATGCCTGATCCACGCAATTTTTTACAAACTGAAAAAGGATAATTCAGCCGATATCAACGCGAGCCAAACTGATCAATCTGTCCAAAAGTGGCTCCATAAGAAGCTCAGCTTCTCTTTCGAGAGCAAAGCGTTCTTCCAAGAGTTCGGCTTGGCGTTCGCTTCCCACATTCGATCGTTGACCTGCTTCAAATAGGCGCAAAATCCTGAAAAATATCGAACAACATTTCGATATGTCAGTATGTACAGCTTCAGGGAAAATCAAACGAATATGTTGAGATATTCTATACAGTGACATCGTCTGGTCAAAATTAAGTCGGTTTGAGGCCGACCATGCGAACCAAAGCTCTTCAAATTCGACAATCAGCGATTTTCGGTCTTGCAGCAGATCGACCCGAATAGTCTGCAAAGCCAACTCGGTCTGTCGTTTCAATATCTTGGTTTGCCTGCTTGCTACCCAGGTTGCTGACGCAACGGCCACAAATCCGGTCGCAAGCGTTGCAATCGCTCCCCAGTCAACTTCATACATGAAGTTAGGCGGCCAACTCACGCCCGTGCTGCGTCCTCGTCCACCGCGTTCACGCTGTTGTGGCGCAGGGCATCCAGCACGCAGCGCACGATGCCGGCGGCATCCAGCCCGGCTTCGGCATATTGCTTCGCCGGGGCATCATGATCCTGATAGATATCCGGCAGGCGCAGGGTGCGCAGCTTCAGGCCGGCATCGAGCAGGCCTTCATCGCTGGCCAGGGTGAGCACATGGCCGCCAAAGCCGCCGATGGCGCCTTCCTCGATCGTCACCAGCACATCATGGGTGGCGGCCAGCTTGCGGATCAGCGCCATGTCCAGCGGCTTGGCAAAGCGCATGTCGGCCACCGTGGTCGAAAGCCCCTTGGCATCCAGCGTGTCGGCAGCGGCCAGCGCTTCGGCCAGCCGGGTGCCGAGCGACAGGATCGCCACCTTGCTGCCCAGCCGCACGATGCGGCCCTTGCCGATTTCCAGCCGTGTGCGGGTGGCCGGAATGGCCACGCCAGTGCCTTCGCCGCGCGGATAGCGCAGGGCAATCGGGCCGCTGTCGTGCATGGCCGCGGTGTGCACCATGTCGGCCAGTTCGGCCTCGTCTGCCGCCGCCATCACCACCATGTTGGGCAGGGTGGCCAGATAGGTGATGTCGAACGAACCGGCGTGCGTCGCGCCATCGGCGCCCACCAGGCCGGCGCGATCGATGGCAAAGCGCACCGGCAGATTTTGCAGCGCCACATCATGCACCACCTGATCATAGGCGCGTTGCAGGAAGGTGGAATAGATGGCGCAGAACGGCCGCATGCCCTGCGCGGCCAGGCCGGCGGCAAAGGTGACGCCATGCTGTTCGGCAATGCCGACATCGAAGGCCTTGTCGGGGAAAGCCTTGGCGAACCGGTCCACCCCGGTGCCGCTGGGCATGGCCGCGGTGATGGCGCAGATGGTGGGATCGCGCTTCGCTTCCTCGATCAGCATGTCGCCAAAGACATTCTGATAGGCGGGGGCCTTGGGCGCGGCCTTGTGCTGGGTGCCCGACACCACGTCGAATTTCACCACGCCATGATATTTGTCGGCACTGGCTTCGGCCGGGGCATAGCCCTTGCCCTTCTGCGTGACGACATGGATCAGCATCGGGCCTTCGGCGGCATCGCGGACATTTTCCAGCACCGGCAGCAGATGATCGAGATTGTGGCCATCGATCGGGCCGACATAATAAAAGCCCAGTTCTTCAAACAGGGTGCCGCCGCCCTGGGCCAGGCCGCGGGCATACTCGTCCACGCGCGCCGCTGCCTTCTGCAACGGCGGCGGCAGCATCCGGCCGGAAATCTGCTTGAGATATTCACGCAGTTCCAGGAACTTGCGGCTGGACAGCAGCCGCGACAGATAGGACGACAGCGCCCCCACCGGCGGGGCGATCGACATGTCGTTGTCGTTCAGGATGACGATCAGGCGGTTGCCCGCCTGCCGCGCATTGTTCATCGCTTCATAGGCCATGCCGGCCGACATCGAGCCATCGCCGATCACCGCAATGCCGCGGCCCGGCTTGTTCATCATCTTGTTGGCAACGGCAAAGCCCAGCGCCGCCGAGATGGAGGTGCTGCTGTGCGCGGCGCCGAACGGATCATATTCGCTCTCGCTGCGCTTGGTGAAGCCCGAAAGCCCGCCGCCCTGGCGCAGGGTGCGGATGCGGTCGCGCCGGCCGGTGATGATTTTGTGCGGATAGGCCTGGTGGCCGACATCCCACACCAGTTTGTCGTCCGGCGTGTTGAACACATAATGCAGCGCCACGGTCAGTTCGACCACGCCAAGGCCGGAGCCGAGATGGCCACCGGTGTAGGACACGGCATGGATCATTTCCTGGCGCAGTTCATCGGCCAGTTGTCGCAATTGCCCAGGCTCCAGCTTGCGCAGGTCAGACGGAATGTTGACCTGGTCGAGGAGCGGGGTTTCAAGCTTCATCAGAACGGCTCGCCTGTCTGGATACTTAAGGGGTTCCCCTTAGCGATCTTGGCAGCGCCTGTCATCAAAACTGTCATCCTTGATTGACACAGGGCCAATCCGGCCGATCAAACCCTTGCAATCAAACGCAATTGGCGCACACACCGCGCACCTCGATCACCGGGCGCACCGGGCGGAAGCCGGTGGCCGCCGCCGCTGCGCGGACATCGCCGGTGATGCGATCATCATCGACATGAGTCGCCCCGCCGCAGCGATCACAGACCAGGAAGATGCAATCGTGCGGGCAATCGGGATGGACATTGGCAATGAAGGCATTGGCGCTTTCCACCCGCGCCGCGACATTGCTGGCCACGAACAGATCAAGGATGCGATAGACGCTGTTGGCCGCGATGCGACGGCCCGCCGCCGCCGACACCGCATCGGTGACATCATAGGCCGAAACCGGCCGGTCAAAGCCGGAGAGCGCGGCAAAGACCTGGGCGCGCAGCGGCGTCCATTGTTCGCCCACCGCCAGCAGCCGCCCCCGGGCGGCCGCGGCCAGATCATCGCGGCTGTGATGCTGGCCGTGGCTGTGCATTGCGGAACCCATGCGCCATTATCAGCCGTGCGGCGGCCGTGTGCAAGATGCCCGCCTCATGCGCGGCGCAACGCCTTGAGATTGCGCCAATGCGCGATGGCCAGCATCGAGACGCCGGCCATCGACACCAGCATTTCCAGCACATCGCCATGCGCCACCAGCAACGATGCCACCATGACCAGCAGGCCCAGCAGCCCCAGCATGGCGATGGTGGCCTGGCCATGCCGACGCCAGCCTCGCCACAACGCCACCGCCGCCAGCGGCATCGCCAGCGCCAGCCCCACCACATGCACACGATGATCCAGCCAATCCCCGGTGAGCGCAAACAGCGTGAGCAGCACGAATCCGGCCATGCAGTGCAGCAGGCACAGGCCCGACAGGCCGATGGCCAGGCGATCGAGCAGGGAAGAGGGCGGCGAGGCCATGATCGGCATGTAACATTATCACATTCCGGCGGCAAGCCCTGCGACACGCGGCAGTGTCGAAAATATTTTACATGCAGTGGCGAATCGGCTACATATGTAGAAGATTTTGGGGTGTATCCCCCTTGCATACGTAGAACGGATGCGGTATAAAATGGGGCATGACGAAGCCCCTCACCACCCGCGAATTTTTCAAGCAGTTTCCCGATGACGAAACCTGCCTGAACCACCTGTTTGATGTTCGCTTTGGACACGGCCACACTTGCCCAAAATGCGAGCGCCCTTCGAACTGGTATCGCATCAAGGCGGAGCGGGCTTATTCGTGCCAGTGGTGCGGCCACCACCTGCACCCCACCGTGGGCACCCCGTTCGAACAGACCCGGACGCCGCTGCAACTGTGGTTCTATGCCATCCACCTGTTCACCACCACGCGCCATGGTGTGAGCGCCAAGGAATTGCAGCGCCAGCTTGGCGTCACTTACAAGACCGCTTGGCGCATTGGCCACGAAATCCGCCAGCATATGGCCGCCGTTGATGGCGACGGCGAACTGGGTGGCGAAGGCCAAGTTGTCGAGATCGATGAAACCTTCGTGGGCGGCTATCGCAAGGGAGGGCAAGGCGGCAAGGGCAAAGCTGTGGTGTTTGGTGCCATGGAGCGTGACGGCGAACTGGTGGCCTCTGTGGTTCCGGATCGCCGCGCCAACACCCTGCTGCCCATCATTGCCGAAACCGTGGAAGCCGGCGCGGAAATCCACACCGATGAAAACCACGCCTATCGCGTGCTGGGTGGCATGGGCTTTGACCACAAGGCCGTGAACCACGCGCGCGGCGAATATGCCACCAAGGCCGGCGTGACGGTCAACGGCATCGAGAATTTCTGGAGCCACCTCAAGCGCTCCATCGGCGGCACCCACACCAGCGTGAGCCCCAAGCACCTGCAACGCTACGTCAAGGAGTTCGAGTTCCGCTTCAATCGTCGGAACGTGCCGGCTTCGATGTTCGCTTCACTGATTTCGGAGTTTCCGCAAGACGGCGAGTGAGATCGGCGGCCTTGTCGGCATCGCCATCGGGCGCGCCTTCGGCTTCGCGTTCTTTGATGAAGCCTTCAAGGTTGCCGTCGGCCAAAGCCTTACGCAGTGTTGTCATCACTTCGCCGCCAGAGAGGAGATAACATCAACGATCTGCCAGCCGTAGGCAAAAACGCCCACAAAGAAGCCGGCCAAGGCGATCCCGGTGCCGATCACATAGGTTTTTCCGCTTGCGGCCGCCGCCTTGGCCTCGCTTACTTCTGTAGAAATTTTGCCAATATCAACCGAGAGCGTGCTAATAGAGGCCCCAACAAGCTTAATTTCGCCCATCAATTGAGCAAACTTCGTATCTGTTCGCGCTTCAACAGCCTCCATTTTGGCATCAATTAGACGTTCATCATACGCCATCACGCCCTCCGTCGCCTTTGATACCTTTGGATCAATATAAGCTGATTTTTGGTTGGTAACAGGTGCCGCCGCTTGAAAGGTGTTTGATGCGCCCAGTGCCGCGACGGCTGAGAACGCATACCCAAACGAAGAAAGTCTAGGACGAGCTTCAGGCATCTTTCATGCTGTCCAAAACTTGGCCAAGTGCCTTGTGAAGTTCTTTTGCGGCGGCCACTGGCATGGCAACGCTGGATACATTTCGGATAAGTGCAACCATTTGACCAGACGAATCTAGCCCGGCCGTCTGCTCTCGAAAAACAATCAAAAAATGATCGACGTTGCCAAAAATTTGCGCACCCGTCGTCCAGAGTCGGGGCACGTCGTATCCAAGCTGCGCGTCGAACGGGCGCGTGTCGGGCAACTCTTGCAAAGTTTCGGCCACTTGAAATCCCCACGTTACACCTACTGCTTAATCCTAGCGCGCGCTGACAAATCATGCAACTACCTATGCGAAGGGGATAAACCCCAAGATTTTCGACATATCGGACAGGATGCAGCCAATGATCAATATGTCGTTGCGGGAAAAATCCGGCTGGGCGATGGGCGCCCTGATGATCGCCATGGCGGCCTGGTATTTCGGCCGCCTGGGCACGGCAGCGTGGCAGCCGGGCGGCGCGCTGCCGGTGGGCACGCTGATCGCCTATCTGTTCCTCACCATCGCCGGCAGCATATTGGTGCAAGCGGTGCTGGCCATCATCAACCGGGGCGAGGCGAACCACCCCGCCGATGAGCGCGAGACCGCCGCCGCCACCCGCGCCGTGGCCTGGGCCGGCCATGTGCTGACCATGGTGCTGGTGTCGGCACTGCTGTGGTTCATGGGCCATGGCGACGGCCTGATGCTGTTCCATTCCCTGTTTGCCGGCCTGCTGGCCAGCCAGGCCGTGGTGCATCTGGGCACGGCCTGGCTGCTGCGGCGGGGATTCTGATGCCGCCGCCCATCGGCAATCGCGTGCGCGGCTTGCGCGAAGCGCACGGCAATGTGAGCCAGGCCCAGCTGGGCGAGGCCATCGGCGTGACGCGTCACACCATCATCGCCATCGAACAGGGCAAATATTCCCCCAGCCTGGAAAGCGCCTTTCGCATCGCGCGCTTCTTCGGCGTGGGGGTGGAGGATGTGTTCAGCTGGCACGGCTGAGGGCCGAGTGCCGCAGCCGCTGGCCAGCCGGCCGCCTTGCCGTTACACCGCCGCCATGGCCAGCCTTGCCGTCTCCCTGCCCCGATCCGATTCCCGGCCCCGCGCCCTCGCGCTGTGGCTGCTGGGCATTGCAGTGCTGGTGTTTGCCATGGTGGTGGTGGGCGGCATCACCAGGCTGACCGAATCCGGCCTGTCGATCACCCGCTGGGATGTGGTGTCGGGCACATTGCCGCCGCTCAGTGAAGCGGAATGGCAGCGGCAGTTCGCGCTGTATCAGCAATCCAGCCAGTATCAGTTGATGAACCGCGGCATGAGCCTGGCAGACTTCAAGGGCATCTTCTTCTGGGAATATGTGCATCGGCTGCTGGGCCGGCTGGTCGGGCTGGCCTTTGCGCTGCCGCTGGCCTGGTTCTGGCTGAGGCGGCAGATTCCGGGCGGGTACAAGCCGCGGCTGCTGGCCCTGTTTGCGCTGGGCGGGCTGCAAGGCGCCATCGGCTGGTGGATGGTGGCATCGGGCCTGGTCGATCGCACCGAAGTGGCGCCGGAACGGCTGGCCGTGCATCTGGGCAACGCGCTGATCATCATGGCCGGCTGTCTCTGGACGGCGCTGGATCTGATCGATGGCGATGCGCCCCGGCAGGATCGCCCGCACGCCTGGGTGGGGCCGGTGGCGGCGCTGCTCGGCGTGCAGATCGTCTGGGGCGCCTTCACCGCCGGCTTGCGCGCCGGTCTGGCCAGCGACACCTGGCCGCTGATGTTCGGCATGATCGTGCCCGACGGGATATTGGCGACCGCGCGCGCTGCCATCGCCGATCCGGTGAGCGTGCAGTTCATCCACCGCAGCCTGGCCTATGGCGTGGCCGCGGCCATCGCGCTGGTGGCGTGGCGCTTGTGGCGGGCGGGTGCCGGGGTGCGGGCGCTGGCGCTGGGCGGGCTGGTGCTGGCGCAATTCGCGCTCGGCGTACTGGTGATCATCAACCAGGTGCCGATTCCATTGGGCGTGGCGCACCAGGGCGTGGCCGCGCTGCTGGTGGCCGCCACCGTGTGGGCCGCCCACTGGAGCAGGAGAGGCCGGGCATGACCGCAAGAAATGTGCTGGGCGGCGCGCTCGCCCCCTGTTCGATGGACCCGCTGACCGGCTGGTATCGCGACGGCTGCTGCAACACCGATGCGGCCGATCGCGGCCTGCACACGGTGTGCGCGGTGGTGACGGAGGAGTTTCTGGCGTTCAGCCGGTCGGTGGGCAATGATCTGTCCACCCCGCGGCCCGAATATGGCTTTCCCGGCCTGAAGCCTGGTGACCGCTGGTGCCTGTGCGCCGGCCGCTGGGAAGAAGCCCGCATCGCCGGATTCGCGCCGGAGGTGGTGCTGGAAGCCACCCACGAAAAGACCCTGGAGGTGACCATGCTGGGCCATCTTCAGGCCCACGCCGTGTGATCCATCCCTGGGACGGCAGCGATTTCGCCGGGGCCAAGCTGGCGGCGCTGATCGATGGCCGCATTCTCACCTATCGCCGCGATGTGAAACCCGGCATCCCCTGGCCCGGCCTGATCGACCTGCCCGGCGGCGGCCGCGAGGGCGATGAAAGCCCGGCGGCGTGCGTGTGCCGCGAACTGGCCGAAGAGTTTGGCATCGACCTGCCGGAAGCCCGCATCTGGTGGGCAAGGCCATTCCCCGCGATGGACACACCAGGACGCACCGGCTGGTTCCTCGCCGCCACACTCACCCCGGCCGACGTGGCCGCCATCCGCTTCGGCGATGAAGGCCACAGCCCGCAACTGCTTGGCACAGCGGCGTTTCTGGCCGCGCCCGATGCCATCGCGCCCCTGCAGGCCCGGCTGCGGCTGGTGCTGGCATGAGCCTGTTTCGCCCGGCAGGCGGGCGCAACCCTGCTGCGGGCAATCGTCGCTGAAATACAGGTATCATGATACCCTATTCCAAAGCGCCGGATTTTCTTGACGGAAAACCGCGTTTGCGCGATACGGCGGCCGTCGCCGGGGCCGTTGCGCCCCGGCTGCTGCATTTTAGCCAAATGGAATCAACGCCATGCTCACCCGTACCACCGCATCGGCCAAACCGGCCGAAGTTGAAAAGAAGTGGGTGCTGATCGATGCCGAAGGGCTCGTGGTCGGCCGCCTCGCCTCCATCATTGCGAACCGCCTGCGCGGCAAGCACAAGGCCAACTACACGCCCCACGTCGATTGCGGTGACAATATCATCGTCATCAACGCCGACAAGGTGCGCTTCACCGGCAAGAAGGCCACCGACAAGCGTTATTATCGCCACACCGGCCACCCCGGCGGCATCAAGGAAACCAGCCCGGCCAAGATCCTGGACGGCCGTTTCCCGGAGCGCGTGCTGATCAAGGCCGTGGAACGCATGGTGCCGCGCGGCCCGCTCGGCCGTGACCAGATGCGCAACCTGCGCGTGTTTGCCGGCACGGAACATCCGCACGTGGCCCAGCAGCCCGAGCTTCTCGACGTCGCATCGATGAACCGCAAGAACACCACCATCGCTGGTTGAGGAAACAGACAATGACCGACAATCGCCAGTCGCTGGCCGACCTCGCCGGCATGGATGCCGACACCCCCGCCAACACTGCCCACACCGGTGGTGGCGGCCCGCCCGCCCCGCTGCGGGAACAGGAAATCGATGCCCAGGGCCGCGCCTATGCCACCGGCAAGCGCAAGAACGCCATCGCCCGCGTGTGGCTGAAGCCCGGCAGCGGCAAGATCACGGTGAATGGCCGCGATCAGACCGTCTATTTCGCCCGCCCCTCGCTCCGCCTGGTCATCAACCAGCCGTTCGACGTGGCCGAACGCCGCGATCAATATGACGTGGTGTGCACCGTTGTCGGTGGCGGGCTTTCGGGCCAGGCCGGCGCCGTGAAGCACGGCATCGCCCAGGCGCTGACCAAGTATGAACCGATCTTGCGCACCCCGGTGAAGCAGGCCGGCTTCCTCACCCGCGATCCGCGCGTGGTCGAACGCAAGAAGTACGGCAAGGCCAAGGCCCGCCGCAGCTTCCAGTTCAGCAAGCGCTGATTCGCAACCGCCCGCGCCGCGGGCGGGCACCAGACGCAGCGACGCCGGTGCAGCCCTGCTGCGCCGGCGTCTTGCTGTGCCCCCCATTCGGCCGCCAGCTGTTTTGCATATTTTTCAATCTGGTAACCTGTCCAGGTCGAAACCCGGATTGTGCAACTTACATTGGAGTATTTTAGTAAAATATTTACGAAAATCTTTGACAAGCCCAACAGGGTGCGGTTTGAACGGCCGGCAACGCACCCAGGGGTATCAACATGGCTCGCTCGCTTCTCGTCCTCACCGCCGCATCGCTGCTGGCAACGCCCGCCTTCGCCGTTCGGCATGTCGTCAGCCTCGCCGGTGTGGTGGGCGGTGAAGCCGCCGATCAACGCTATGAATTTGCCGGGGATTTCCTGCAAACCCATTATGGCCTGACCACGGCCACCGGTTCGCCCCTCTCTTACCTGCCGCCACTGGAACGCGCGGTGGCCGAAGTGCGCAGCCCCGGCAGCGGCCGCACCCGCGGGCTGCATCGCCCCACGATGGCCACCGGCACACCGGTTGCCGATGGCGGCACCGGCGTCACCAGCGCACTCACCAACGTCGGCTCCATCGCCCGCAGCGCTGGCCAGGGTACGCTGGGCAGCGATGTCAGCCGCGCCTGGGTTGATGATCACGTCATAGGCTTTGTGCTCAGCCGCACCGGCAACACCGTCACCTACAGCATGGCCAACGGCACCGCGGGCCAGCCCGACGATGTGTGGCGCTTCACCGCGCAATCGGTGGCCGAAATCAACGCCCTGCAGATCCGCATCCGCTCGGCCGGCAGCAACCGGGTCAGCCTGTCCAACGCCGTGCTCACCCTGAACAACCGGCCTTACAATCTGGGCTGCACCACGCCGGCCAACTGCGGTCGTGGCCTCACCGGGGCCTTTTCGGCCAACGCCGGCGATGTGCACATCAGCCTGTTCGACCGGCTGATCGGCGATTTCAGCCTGGCCGGCAACTGGACCTTCGATCTGGCCGGGGGACGCGCCAGCAACAATGCCCAGATCAAGCTGCTCAGCGTGCCGGTGGCCGCGGTGCCCGAACCGTCAAGCTGGGCCCTGCTGATCGCCGGCTTTGGCCTGATCGGCGCCAGCCTGCGCCGCCGCCGGCTGCAGGTGGCCTGAACCGGCACGGCCGCTGCCCTGCGGCCAAGCGGCACCGGGCTTCCCGGTGGGGCGCGTTGCTGGCATAGGGCAGCGCATGATCCGTTCATTCCTTGCTGCACTGGCGCTGCTGTTCGCGCCGTTCATGGCCACCGCCCAATCGGTGAGCGACCAGCCCCACACCCGCGTGGAGCTGGTCGCCGCCAGCACCCGCCCGGCGCCGGGCCAGATGCTGGACATCGGCATCGAGCTGACACCCCGCGCTGGCTGGCACACCTACTGGAAGAATCCCGGCGACGCCGGTGCCCCCACCCGCGTGGCCTGGGCGCTGCCGGCCGGCACGCCGGCCCCGGCCGATCTCAACTATCCGGTGCCCGGCACGCTGGTTGTGTCCGGCCTGATGAACCATGTCTATGAAAAGGCCAACATGCTCACCACCCGCATCGCCGTGCCGGCAGGGCTGGCGGCGGGCAGCGCCTTTCCGGTGCAGGTGCAGGTGGATTGGCTGGTGTGCAGCCACGAACAATGTGTGCCCGAATCCGCCACGCTGAACCTGCCGCTGGTGATTGGCGATGGCGCGGCCGATGCCGCCATGGGCGCCCGGCTGATCGCGGCGGCCGCCGCCCTGCCCAGGCCGCTGGCCGCTGCCGCCACCTGGGCCAGGCAAGGCAAGCGCTTTGTGCTGGCGGTGCCGCTGGCCGGGCTGGACAAGGTGAAATCGGCCTGGTTCTTCCCGGATGGTGACATGGTGATCAACCATGTCACCCCGCAGCAGGTAACGATCGCCGGCGATGCGCTGCGCATCGAAACCGATGCCAACGCCCCGGACGGCGCGGTGACGGGCGTACTGCGGGTGGAGATGGCCGGCGAGGCGCCGATGGGCTTTGCCATCACCGCCAGCCGCGGCAATGTCCCCGCCGCGGGTGTTGCACCGGGCGGCGGTGCCGCTGGTGCGGGCGGCGGCGGCGAACCGGGCCTGCCCCTGGTGCTGCTCGGCGCGGTGCTGGGCGGCCTCATCCTCAATGTCATGCCCTGTGTGTTTCCGATCCTGTCCTTGAAGGCGCTGGCGCTGGCCAAGGGCAATGTCGATGCCGGCCAGGCCCGCGGCGAGGCGCTGGCCTACACCGCCGGGGTCGTGCTGGTCGTCACCGCGCTGGGCGGGGTGGTGCTGGCGCTGCGTGCCGCCGGCAGCCAGGTCGGCTGGGCCTTCCAGTTGCAGGATCCGCGCGTCATCGCCTTCCTGCTGCTGCTCGTCACCGGCATCGCGCTCAACCTGGCCGGGCTGTTCGAAATCACCCTCACCACCGGCAATCTGGGCCAGGGCAAGGCCCGCGAAGGCGGCCTGTCGGGCAGCTTCTTCACCGGCGCGCTCGCCGCCTTTGTGGCCACGCCCTGCACTGGCCCGTTCATGGCCGGGGCGCTGGGCGCGGCGCTGGTGCTGCCCACCGTGCAGGCCCTTTCGGTCTTTGCCGGGCTGGGCTTTGGCCTCGCCCTGCCGTTTCTGTTGATCGGCTTCGTGCCGGCGCTGCGCCGCCGCCTGCCCCGGCCCGGCGCCTGGATGGTGCGGCTGCGCGCCATCTTGTCGGTGCCGATGTTCCTCACCGCGCTGGCGCTGGCCTGGGTGCTGGGCCAGCAGCTGGGGGTGGATGGCATGACGATCGGCCTGGCCGGCACACTGGTGTTCGGCCTGGCCCTGTGGTGGCTGGGCGCCCGCCAGCACGGCGGCAAGGGCCTGGCCGTTCCCGCCACGCTCAGTCTGGCCACGCTGGTGGCTGCCGTGATCCTGATGCCCACCACGGCCCCGGCCGCCGCCGGGGCCACCACCGCCGCCAGCGAGCTGAACGCGGTGAAATTCACCCCCGCCGCGCTGGCCGAACTGCGCGCAGCAGGCAAGCCGGTGTTCCTGTTCATGACCGCCGATTGGTGCCTCACCTGCAAGGTCAATGAAAAGGGCGCCATGGCCGATGCGCGGGTGGCCGAAGCCTTCAAGGCCAAGGGCATCACCGTGATGGAAGGCGACTGGACCCGATCCGATCCTGCCATTTCCGCCTGGCTGGCCGAACACAAGCGCGCCGGCGTGCCGGTCTATGTCTATTATGATGCAAGCGGCGGCGAAACCGAACTGCCGCAGATCCTCACTGCCGACATGTTGACCAGCCTGAAAGCCTGAACCATGCGCGCTGCCCTTGTTGCCTTCGCCCTGATCGCCGCGCCCGCCGTGGCCCAACCGATCAATGGCCTGCCCGCCCCGGAATTCACCGCCACCGATGCCAATGGCAAATCGGTTTCCCTGCGCGATTTGCGCGGCAAGACCGTGGTGCTGGAATGGACCAACAGCGGCTGCCCGTTCGTGCGTGCCCATTATGACAGCGGCACCATGCAGGCCCGCCAGCGCGAGGCCCGCGCGGCCGGCGTGGTGTGGCTTTCGATCAACAGCGGTGCGCCGGGCAAGCAGGGCCATGTCACCGGCCCCGCCGCCCGCGCCGAGATCGCCGCCAACAAGGCCGCCCCCAGCCATTATCTGCTCGATGCCGATGGCCTCATCGGCCGGCTCTATGCCGCCAAGACCACGCCGCACATGTTCGTCATCCGCCCCGATGGCACGCTTGCCTATCAGGGCGCCATCGACGACAGGCCCACCGCCATCGAAGCCGACGCCAGGGCCGCCACGCCCTGGGCGCTGAACGCCATGAAGGCCGTGCTCGCCGGCAAAGCCCCCGCCCCGGCCATCACCCGGCCCTATGGCTGCTCGGTCAAATACGCCGGATAGGCCTTAGGCTCGGCGGGCAAGGCCTGGCCGCCACGGTTGATCTGGCCGTCACCCCGCTCGATGGCGCCGGCAATGGCGACCGGGTCTCCATCGGCTGGCGGGCGCAAAGCCGGGTCGGCGATGCCCTAGTGTCCTATCTGGGGGTGGACCGGTTCCGCATCGTCAACGGCATGGCGGTGGAAGAACAGGTGATCTTCGATCCAACGGTGCTGCAACCGGCCGACTGAACCAGCGGCCACGCCTTCAATAGCCGCTGATCAGCATGTCGAGCGCGTTGATGATCGCCACTTCTTCGTGCGCCAGCGACGCCATCACCGGCCCGCAATCGCGCAATTGCAGCACCGCGGCAAACTGCGTGACCATCACATATCGGGTGCCCGCCACATCAAACACCGGATTCAGCCGGCGCGCCGGCCGTGGTGCCTGTGCCGGCACCTGCAACGGCACCACCAAGCGCGTGTTGAGGTAATTCAACAGATTGGACTGGCAATCCAGCAACAGATTGCCGTCGCCAACGCCGCGATACACATCAAACCGCGCCATCAGAACTGGCGGAATCGCGCCAGCGGCAACCCATGCGCCTCGACATGGGCATTGGACGATTCCAGCGCCGCCCGATTTTCGTCCAGCCAGCGCTCCGCTCGTTGCTTGGCCACCTGCTGGGCAATGCCCTGCTCACACGCCTGCGACAGGTTGATGCCCAGGCTCCGGGCTTCCTCCACCAGCGCCCGATCCAGCGACACATTGGTCGCCTTGCGCACCGTCACTCCCGCCGCCATGCGCGCCTCCATGTGCATGTTTCATGCGCATGATAGCATCGGCCGCGCCGGTGGCAAGCCGGCCGGTTGTCGGCATGAACCCAGGTCGAAAACGAAAAAGGCGCCCGTTACCCCGGCCTGCGCCGGGGTAACGGGCGCCTGTTCTGCACCTTACTCCGCCGCCACGCCCAGCAGGCCGCCCTGGCGGTCGTCCACGTTGGCCGGGGCGGTTTCGCTCAGCGCCTTGGCGGCCTTGCGGCTGTCAAAGGCGGTCCACACCTCGTTCCAGTCGCCCTTGGTGGCAGCCTTTGAATATTCCGTCGCGCGGGCTTCGAAGAAATTGGCGTGTTCGACGCCGTTGAGCAGCGGGGTGAGCCAGGGCAGCGGGTGATCCTCGATCATGTAGATCGGCGCCAGGCCCAGCTGCTTGAGCCGCCAATCGGCGATGTAGCGGACATAGCGCTTGATGTCCTTGGGCGTCATGCCGCTCACCGGGCCCTGTTCGAAGGCCAGATCGATGAAGGCATCTTCCAGCCGCACCGTGCGCTGGCAGACATCGGCGATATCATCGCGGATGCGGGCGGTGAGCACGCCGGTTTCGGCGCAGAAGGCGTGGAACAGCTTGACGATGCCTTCGCAGTGCAGCGATTCATCGCGCACCGACCAGGAAACGATCTGGCCCATGCCCTTCATCTTGTTGAAGCGCGGGAAGTTCATCAGCATCGCGAAGCTGGCGAACAGTTGCAGGCCTTCGGTGAAGCCGCCGAACATGGCCAGCGTCTTGGCAATATCCTCGTTGCTGCCCACGCCGAACGTGTTCATGTAATCATGCTTGTCGCGCATTTCCTTGTAGTTGAGGAAGGCGCTATATTCGCTTTCGGGCATGCCGATCGTATCGAGCAGATGGCTGTAGGCCGCGATGTGGATGGTTTCCATGTTGCTGAAACTGGTCAGCATCATCTTCACTTCGGTCGGCTTGAACACGCTGCCATATTTGTCGTGATAACAATCCTGCACCTCCACGTCCGCCTGGGTGAAGAAGCGGAAGATCTGGGTCAGCAGGTTGCGCTCGTGATCGGTCAGCTTTTGCGCCCAGTCACGGCAATCCTCGCCCAGCGGCACCTCTTCGGGCATCCAGTGGATCTGCTGCTGGCGTTTCCAGAAATCATAAGCCCAGGGATACTCGAACGGCTTGTAGCTCTTGGAGGCTTGCAGAAGGGGCATGACGGCTGTTCCTGATGAAATTCAACAATGTGAGATGAAAGACGCGATTGGGAGGGGGATTGGGCCATGGGTCGTGGATGCCATGGCCCAATCCCCCGGTCCCTCCGGCCGGGCAGCAACCCGGCCGGTGCGCTGCCCAGCGTGACGGCCGGGCAAGGGGGTTTGCCGGTGGATACCGGCGTGACGTCGAACGGGTTTCGAACAAGCCTCTGGCCCGGCAAAGCCGTGCCGACGGCTCGCCCGAACCCGCCGGCCGGGCACGGCGCCGACTCTGTTCGCAGCGTTGCACGCTGCTCGCAGGCGGCTTGGCCTTACTGACATGCCAGGCATTCATCATAATCGCGGCGTTCCACCTGGATCACCGGCGCTTCGGCGGTGTTATCCGCCTCCACCCCGCCGGCGAAACCGGCGCGCTGCACGCTCATCGAACGCAGATAATAGAGGGATTTGATGCCCAGTTCCCAGGCGCGATAATGGAGCATGAGCAGATCCCATTTTTCCACATCGGCCGGAATGAACAGGTTCAGGCTTTGCGCCTGATCGATGAACGGCGTGCGATCGGCGGCCAGTTCGATCAGCCAGCGCTGATCGATTTCAAAGGCAGTGCGATAGGTGGCCTTCTCATCCGGGGTCAGGAACTCCAGATGCTGCACCGAACCGCCGCGTTCCAATATGCTGTTCCACACCGCGTCGCTGTTCTTCGCCTTGGCGATCAGCAGCTTTTCCAGATAGGGATTCTTGACGACAAAGCTGCCCGACAGCGTCTTGTGGGTATAGACATTGGCCGGGATGGGTTCGACACAGGCCGAGGTGCCGCCGCAGATGATGGAAATGCTGGCGGTGGGCGCGATCGCCATCTTGCAGCTGAACCGCTCCATCACCCCCATGTCGGCGGCATCCGGGCACGGGCCACGTTCGGCGGCCAGCGTCATCGACGCCTGATCGACCTGCGCGCGGATATGCTTGAAGATCTTCATGTTCCAGGATTTCGCCGGCGCGCTTTCAAACGGCAGGCCGCGCGCCTGAAAGAAACTGTGCAGGCCCATCACGCCCAGGCCCACCGAGCGTTCGCGCATTGCGGCATAGGCGGCGCGCTGCATGGCCGGTTCGGCGCGATCGATATAATCCTGCAGCACATTGTCGAGGAAGCGCATGCAATCCTCGATGAACTGCGGGTGGCCGTGCCATTCATCCCAGGTTTCGATGTTGAGCGACGACAGGCAGCACACCGCGGTGCGATCCTGGCCCAGATGATCCGGCCCGGTGGGCAGGGTGATTTCCGAACACAGGTTGGACGTCGACACCTTCAGCCCCAGATCGCGCTGGTGCTTGGGCATGGTGCGGTTCACCTCGTCGATGAAGATGATATAGGGCTCGCCGGTGGCCAGCCGGGTTTCCACCAGCTTGGTGAACAGGCCGCGGGCATCGACCTCGGCGCGCTTCTCGCCCGTCTTGGGGCTGACCAGATCGAATTTCGTGCCATCGCGCACCGCCGCCATGAAGGCATCGGTGACCAACACGCCATGGTGCAGATTGAGCGCCTTGCGGTTGAAATCGCCCGACGGCTTGCGGATTTCCAGAAACTCCTCGATCTCCGGGTGGGAAATGTCGAGATAGCAGGCGGCCGAACCGCGGCGCAGGCTGCCCTGGCTGATGGCGAGCGTGAGGCTGTCCATCACGCGCACGAACGGGATGATGCCGCTGGTCTTGCCGTTCAGGCCCACCGGCTCGCCAATGCCGCGCACCCGGCCCCAATAGGTGCCGATGCCGCCCCCGCGCGACGCCAGCCAGACATTCTCGTTCCAGGTGCCGACAATGCCTTCCAGACTGTCGGAGACGCTGTTCAGATAGCAGCTAATCGGCAGACCGCGGCCGGTGCCGCCGTTCGAAAGCACCGGGGTGGCCGGCATGAACCACAGCCGGCTGATATAGTCATACAGGCGCTGGGCGTGATCGGCATCGTCGGCATAGGCCGCCGCAACGCGGGCGAACAGATCCTGATAGGATTCGCCGGGCAGCAGATAGCGATCGTCCAGCGTGTCCTTGCCGAAATCGGTTAGCAGCGCGTCGCGGCCGCGATCCACCGTCACAGGGAATTTCCACGGCAGGATCTCGCTGGTGCCCAGCGCCTCGCGCGGCCGGGCGGCCGCCGCCGATGCCGCCGCCAGCACGCCCTGGGCCAGGCTGGCCGCCAGCGCCTCGCCGCCGGTATCGGCGCGATCTTCGGTCAGGGCGGCGTTGCTGTCAGTCATTCGAAACTCGCTCATGTCATTTGCCCCATAGCATAGAGGCGGAACAAACCGGGGTCACGCCTGTTTGTTGCCGCAGCAACAACTGTCCCCGATATCCACAGCAATCCGGCCCGATTGCTGCACGGCCCCCGCCCCTGCAACCACCACAACTTGTGTCTGATCGCCAGTATCACACCAGCAATAGTGCCATAGCCGCATTTGTGCGCAAGCCCATTGTTTGCTTGACGTGCCCCGAAACGGTTGAATCGGCGCACGATTCATCCACAGGCGGCGGCGGCGGCCATGCGCAATCAAGGGCTTGGCCAGCGGGGCTGAAAAACCGCCGCAACCACGGCCGAACTTTACGCTGCGCGCTGGCCGGCCTATCACTGGGATCATCAGCAGTTGGCCGCGCACCGCGCCGCCGTTGAAGGAGCCAAGAACATGACCCTGATCCGCGAGGACGATGTCATCACCTCCGTGGCCGATGCGCTGCAATATATCAGCTATTTCCACCCGATGGACTATATCCGCGCGCTGGGCCGGGCCTGGGAACTGGAACAGTCCCCGGCAGCGAAGGACGCCATCGCCCAGATCCTCACCAACAGCCGGATGTGTGCGCAAGGCCATCGCCCGATCTGCCAGGACACCGGCATCGTGGTCGCCTTTGTGAAGATCGGTATGAACGTGCGCTGGCAAGCCACGAAAACCGTTCAGGAAATGGTGAACGAAGGCGTGCGCCGCGCCTATCTGCATCCGGAAAACAAGTTGCGCGCCTCCATCGTGGCCGATCCGGCCTTCACCCGCGTCAACACCCGCGACAACACGCCGGCGGTGGTCCATATCGAGATGGTGCCGGGCGACCATGTCGAGATCATCGTTTCGGCCAAGGGCGGCGGCAGCGAGAACAAGGCGAAATTCGCCATGCTGAACCCGTCCGATTCCATCCGCGACTGGGTGGTGAACACCGTGCCGCTGATGGGTGCCGGCTGGTGCCCGCCCGGCATGCTGGGCATCGGCATCGGCGGTTCGGCGGAAAAGGCCATGCTGCTGGCCAAGGAGTCGCTGATGGACCCGATCGACATGGCCGAACTGAAGGCGCGCGGGCCCAGTTCACCGATCGAGGAGCTGCGCATCGAGCTGCATGATGCGGTGAATGATCTGGGCATCGGCGCGCAAGGGCTGGGCGGGCTTTCCACCGTGCTGGACGTGAAGATCCTGGACACGCCCACCCACGCCGCCTCCAAGCCGATCGCCATGATCCCCAATTGTGCTGCCACGCGGCACGCGCATTTCACCCTCACCGGCAATGGCCCGGCCTATCTGGAGCCGCCCAGGCTGGACGACTGGCCGCAGGTGAACTGGACCCCGGATGCCGCATCAAAGCCGGTCAATCTCGACACGCTCACCCCGGCCGAAGTGGCCAGCTGGCAACCCGGCGACCGGCTGCTGCTGTCGGGCAAGATGCTCACCGGCCGCGATGCCGCGCACAAGCGCATGGTGGACATGCTGGCGCGCGGCGAGACGCTGCCGGTCGATTTCACCAACCGCGTCATCTATTATGTCGGCCCGGTCGATCCGGTGCGCGATGAGGTGGTCGGCCCCGCCGGCCCCACCACGGCCACCCGCATGGACAAGTTCACCGAAACCATGCTGGCGCAAACCGGCCTGATCGCCATGATCGGCAAGGCCGAACGTGGGCCCACCGGGATCGAGGCGATTGCCCGCCACAAGGCCGCCTATCTGATGGCGGTGGGCGGTGCGGCCTATCTGGTGTCCAAGGCGATTCTGGGCGCCCGCGTGCTGGCCTTCGAGGATCTGGGCATGGAGGCCATTTACGAATTCGAGGTGAAGGACATGCCGGTGACGGTGGCGGTTGATTCGCACGGCACCAGCGTGCACAAATCCGGCCCGGCCGATTGGCGCGAACGCATCGCCGCCGCCCGCGCCAAACAGCCGGCGTGAGCCGCCGCAGGAGGACAGGATGAGCGCTTCGATCAGGCTTGTGATTGCCGCCCTGCTGGCCGGGCTGGCGGCACCGGCGCTGGCCGGCGCGACGGCGCCGCAGCTGGCACCCATGGCCGAGACGATCATCGCGCTGGCCGTGGCCGAAGCCCGCTGCACCGGCGCCGATCGCGCCACCGTGGCCCGCCATCGCCCGCAGGTGCTGCGCCAGCGCGCGGCGCAGCTGCGGCAGATCGGCCGGCAGATGGCCGCGCACTATCAACAGGCCCATGGCCCGGCCTGGGCCGCAGCCCTGCATGAAGACATGGTGGCAGCGCGCACCCGGTTCGAAACCCGGGCCGATCAGGGCCAGTTCTGCCAGGACAGCGCCCGCCAGGCCCGCCGGCTTGCGGCCGCACCGGATTTCGGTTCCGGCGCGTTTCGCGGCATGGATGTCGAGATGGACATGCTGATGCTGGCCGCGCGCTGAGGCCACGCCCCGCCGGCTTGCGCCGCGCGGCACATCCCGGCATGGGCCGGGGCGATGATCACCACCCGCCCCGCCGCCGTCCTGTTCGACATGGATGGCCTGTTGCTGGATACCGAACGGCTGATACAGGCCGCGATGATGGCCGAAATGGCGGCGCTGGGCTTTGGCTTTGCGCCGGCCGATTATGCCGAACTGATCGGCCGGCCCGAACCGGCCAGCCGGGCGATCATGCAGGCACGCTTTGGCCCCGGGCTGGATTATGATGCGATGCGCGCGGCGGTGCGCCAGCGCATCCGTGATGAATGGGGGCCGCTGCGACCGCTGAAGGCCGGCGCGGCCGATCTGCTGGCGCAACTGAACGCCGCCGGCATCCTCTGCGCGGTGGCGACCAGTTCGGAACAGGCCCTGGCCCGCAGCCTGCTGGGGCCAGTGGGGCTGCTGGATGGCTTTGCCGCCATCATCGGCTGCGATGATGTGGCCCAGGGCAAGCCGCACCCCGCCCCCTATCTGGCCGCCGCCGCCCGGCTGGGCGTCGATCCCGCCCGCTGCCTGGCGCTGGAAGACAGCCACAATGGCGTGATTTCGGCCCATGGTGCCGGCTGCCAGGTGGTGATGGTGCCCGATCTGCTGCCGGCAACCCCCGCCATCCGCGCGCGGCTGCTGGCGGTGGCACCCGATCTGGCCACGGTGGGCCGCTGGCTGGCCGCCGCCGCTTGACGCCACCGGCCGCTCGTGGCGGCCTGATCGATCGGTTGGTACCGGCGCGCAGCAGGTCCGCTGCGCCCGATTCCAGCGCCGCCAGGGCCCGGCCGGCGCTGCGGGCCAGCATGTCCGATGGCATGGCAACGGCATCCCCCAGGATGCGCCGGGCCATCAGGCAGAAGCGCTGTCGATCGGGCCGGCTGGCAAAGCCGTTGTACAGCCGGGTCATGTCGGCATCATGGCGCGCGGCGGCGGCCGGGCCGTGCATGACGCGATACCGATCCTGTTCGGCGGCATAGGCCCGGTTCAACAGATCGCGGTGGGTGTTCAGCATCTGGTTGTAACTGCCGGTCAACGCGGCATCATTGCAGATCAGGGCGGCCACATTCAGGCCGCCGCGCAGCGCCCACATGATCCGGGCGCTGGCCGCTTCGGCCGGCGCAACCTGTGCGGGCGCGGCCGGTGCTGCCGGCGGCGCCGGGGTGAAGGCCACCGGCTGCGGTGGCGCATCGTTCACGGTGCAGCCCCCGATCGCCACACCCGCTGCCACCAGCAGCAACCGCACCATGTGGCCCGGCTTCATCATCATGTCCTGCGCTCCCGCCCGATTCCTCACGGGCCAATGAAGCGCAAACGGGCTTGCTGCCAACTGAATGGCAATGGCTGCTTCATCCTGCCTCAGATCAGCGTCCCAGCGCTGCCACCAGCGCGTCATAGGCCGGGATCGTCACCCCCATGTTGCCGCGGTTGCTGGCCACCGGATGGCTGCCCAACCGCGCGATCACCACGCCGGCCGCGCGATCGATATAGATGCCCTGGCCATGCACGCCCAGTGCCATGGCCTGGCCGCCGGCGCGGTGCCACCACTGGCTGGCATAGCTGCCATCGGGATTGCCGGGATAGGCGACATGGGCAAAGGCCGCCGGATCGCCGCCGCGAAACAGGCGTGCCACCACCGCTTCGGGCACGATCTGCGCGCCGTGCCAGCGCCCGCCCAGCCGCAGCATTTCGCCCAGCCGCGCGATGTCGCGCAACGATGCCATCAGGCCGCCGCCGCCAAAGGCGGTGCCCAGCCGATCCACAGCGATGGCGGCATCGCATTCCATGCCCATCGGTTGCCAGAAATGATCGCGGATCAGCGCGGCCAACGGCTGGCCGCTGGCGCGTTCCACCAGCCATTGCAGGGCGCTGGTGTTGGGCGTGCGATAGACAAAATCGCCGCCATGCGCCGCCGTCTGCCCCAGGCTGGCAACAAAGGCGAAATGGCCATCGGGGCCATCATGATCGGCGTGGCGCGGCATCCAGCCGCCGGCCAGGCTCATGCGCTGCACATCGGTCAGCCCGGTGTGGCCGGCCACATAATCCTCGCTGAAGGCGAGGCCGGTGCGCATGTCGAGGATCTGGCGCAGCGTGGCGTTGCCCAGGCCCGAACCGGCCAGTTCCGGCACGATCTGCGCGGCCAGGGCGTGTTCCTGCAACTGCCCGGTTTCGATCAGCATTTCGGCCAGCAGCCCGACCAGGCTTTTCGTGACGGAAAACAATATATGCTGCGTATCGGGGCGCGTCACGCCGAACCAGCGTTCATGCACCACAGTGCCATGGTGCAGCACCAGTATCGCATCGGTGTAGGTGGCGGCCAGCGATTCCCGCCAGGTCATGGCTGCGCCGTCCAGCGTGGTCAGCACCACATCATCCAGATCGTCGCGCAGCGCCAGTGGCAGCGGGCTGATCGCACCGGCGCGCGGGATGCCGGCGGTGGGCACCAGCATGCGCATGTTTGAAAAGCCCCAGCGCCACTGCGGAAAGCGCCACATGCTGCCATCATCCCAGCGCACCTGCGCCGATGCCGGCGGCGGTGATCCGGCCATCCAGCCCAGCGCGGCCGGATCGCTGCTGGCGGCATCGGCGCTGCCGCCATGGGCAAAGCCGGCGACATGGGTGGATGCGGTGTGGTTCATGCGCGCGTGCCGGCCAGCCCGGCCGGCCCTCCCCTTGGTCTTGTCTGCCTGCGATGCTAGGCCGGTGCATCACCGCCGGCAAGGAGGCCCCAACATGCGCGCTGCCCTCATCCTCACCGCCCTGCTGCTGGCAGCGCCAGCGCTGGCGGCAACGCCGGAACAGCGGCTGGCCGCCGCCGGGCTGGCGCTGCCGCCCCCCAATGCGCCGATCGGCCTGTATGTGCCCACCGCGCGCGTGGGCAAATTGCTGTTCCTGGCCGGCCACACCGAATGCCCGATCAAGGCCAGCGGCAAGCTGGGCGCCAGCATGGACGTGGCCGCCGGCAAGGCCAATGCCGCCAGCGTGGCGCTGTGCATGCTGGCCAGCCTGAAGGCGCAGCTGGGCGAGCTTTCGCGCGTGAAGCGCGTGGTGCGGGTGATGGGGCTGGTGAACAGCACGCCCGAATTCACCGATCACCCGGCAGTGATGAACGGCTTTTCCGAAGTGATGGTGACGGCCTTTGGCGATGCCGGCAAGGCCCCGCGCACCGCTGCCGGCGCCGCCAGCCTGCCGCGCGGCATCCCGGTGGAGGTGGAAGCGATCGTGGAGCTGAAATGAGCGAAGACCTGCCCGAGATATTAGCCCAGGCCTGGCGCCTGCTGGTGCGCGGCGGGGTGGATCGCAGAAGCCCGCTGCACACGCCGGCCGTGTGCAGCGTGGATGGCGACGGCCTGCCGCAGGCGCGGGTGATGGTGCTGCGCCAGGCCGATCCGGTGGCCGCCACCCTGCGCTTCCACACCGATGCGCGCAGCCCCAAGGTGGCGCAGCTGGATGGCCGGCCGGTCAGCGTGCTGGCCTATCACGCGCAAGAGAATATCCAGTTGCGCCTGGCCGGCACCGCCCGCATCGGCCGGGATGATGCGGTGGTGGATGGCATCTGGGCCACTTCCACCACCTTTGCCCGTCGCTGTTATCTGGCCCAGGCGGCCCCCGGCACGCCGCTGCCCGGCCCGGCATCGGGCCTGCCGGCCTGGATCGAAGGCCAGCAGCCCACCGAAACGCAGGTCGCCCCGGCGCGGGGCAATTTCGCCGTGCTGTGGGTGGATGTGACGGCGATGGACTGGCTGCACCTGGCCAACAGCGGCCATCGCCGGGCGGTGTTCCGCAGCGCAGATGGCTGGGCGGGGGAATGGCGGGTGCCCTAGGTGCCAATCGCCTTGCGCAGTATCGCATTGATGCGGCTCTGCCAGCCCGGTCCTTCGGCCCGTAAACGCGCCAGCACATCGGCATCCAGGCGAATAGTCACCTGCTGCTTGGGCGCATTGCCCTGCGGCGGCCGCCCGGCGCGACGATAGGTGCCGGTCGCCGGTTTGACGATCTTGCCATCCACCCGCCATTCGCCACGTTCGGCAATGTCGCGCGTGATGATCGGCGCATCATCCGGGTCTTGCCAGTCCGACATCGCGCACCTCCTCATCATGCATGTGGCGCATCGAGATGATCCGCCGCTTCTCGCCTCGTTGTGTCCACACCATTGCCACCGCCCGGCCGGCGATCCAGCCATAGGCAAGCCAGCGCGGCTCGCCATAATCCCGGCGATCATCGCGCAGCGTCACGCTGGTGCCGGAAAACAGCCGCGGCGGATCGTGAAAATCAAGACCACGGTTTGCAAGCGTCTGGGCACGGTTGCCATCGTCATACTCGATATCCACGCCTGAAATTATGTCGTTACATTATTGCCCACGTCAAGAGGGCGCGGCCGGCGGCAAAGCCGCCGAGTCCGCTCCAAAAGAAGAAAAAGAGAAGGAAGGCAGAGCGTGGCGGAGCCACGCCGTCGAAGCTGTTCTGCCGGGCTGATGCCCGACAGCCAGCCCGGCCGCCCTTGATCGAGTCCGAAATTATCGCTGAGCGATAATTTCTGGCCGATCAGCGGGTCAGCTTCTTGTACGTCAACGCATGGGGCCGGTCGGCCGCGTCGCCCAGGCGGCGGCGCTTGTCGTCCTCATACATCTGGAAATTGCCTTCGAACCATTCGACATGGCTGTCGCCTTCAAAGGCCAGGATGTGGGTGGCGAGGCGATCGAGGAAGAAGCGATCGTGGCTGATGACCACGGCGCAGCCGGCAAAGCTTTCCAGCGCCTCTTCCAGCGCGCGCAGGGTTTCCACGTCGAGATCGTTGGTCGGTTCGTCGAGCAGCAGCACATTGCCGCCCTTCACCAGCATCTTGGCCATGTGCACGCGGTTGCGTTCACCGCCCGACAGCAGGCCCACCTTCTTCTGCTGATCCGGCCCCTTGAAGTTAAACGCACCGACATAGGCGCGGGTGAGTACTTCATTCTTGCCGAAATAGAATTTGTCGTTGCCGCCGGAAATTTCCTCCCAGACATTCTTGTCGGGCGCCAGCGCATCGCGGCTCTGGTCGACATAGGCCATCTTCACCGTCTCGCCGATGCTGATCTCGCCGCTGTCGGGCACTTCCTGCCCGGTGATGATGCGGAACAGCGTGGTCTTGCCGGCGCCGTTGGGGCCGATGATGCCCACGATGCCGCCCGGCGGCAGGCTGAAGCTGAGATTTTCGAACAGCAGCTTGTCGCCATAGCTCTTGGTGAGATTCTTCGCCTCGATCACCCGGTTGCCCAGCCGTTCCGGAATCTGGATCAGGATCTGGGCTTCGCCCAGGCGGCGGTTGGACTGTTTTTCCACCAGTTCGTCAAAGGCCTTGATGCGCGCCTTGCTCTTGGTCTGGCGGGCCTTGGGGCTGGCGCGGATCCAGTCCAGCTCCTGCTTGATCGCCTTCTCGCGGGAGGCGTCCTCGCGCTCTTCCTGGGCCAGGCGCTTCTGCTTGGCTTCCAGCCAGTCGGAATAATTGCCTTCGAACGGAATGGCGCGGCCGCGATCCAGTTCCAGCACCCACTTCACCACATTGTCCAGGAAATAACGGTCGTGGGTGACCAGGATCACCATCCCCTTGTATTCCTTCAGATGGTTTTCCAGCCACGACACGCTTTCGGCGTCGAGATGGTTGGTCGGTTCATCGAGCAGCAGGATTTCCGGCTTTTCCAGCAGCAGCTTGCACAAGGCCACCCGGCGCTTTTCGCCGCCCGAAAGCCGCTCCACGCCATTGTCTCCGGGCGGGCAGCGCAGCGCGTCCATGGCGATTTCCAGCTGGTTGTCCAGCGTCCAGCCATCCACCGCGTCGATCTTTTCCTGCAGATCGCCCATTTCGGCCATCAGCGCATCGAAATCGGTATCGTCCCCGGGATCGGCCATTTCGGCGGAAATGGCGTTGAAGCGGTCAACCAGATCGGCCACGCCGCGCACCCCGTCCATGACATTCTGCTTCACGGTCTTGTTGGGGTCCAGCTGCGGCTCCTGCGGCAGATAGCCAACGCGCACGCCTTCGGCCGCCCAGGCCTCGCCCTGATACTCCTTGTCCATGCCGGCGATCACCTTCATCAGCGTGGACTTGCCGGCGCCGTTGGGGCCGATGATGGCGATCTTCGCCCCCGGCAGGAAGGACAGGGTGATATCCTTGAAACAGGGCTTGTTGGCGCCGGGATAGGTCTTGGAAAGACCCTTCATCACGAACGCATATTGATAGGCCATCGGGGCGGCTCCAGGGCAGAATCGGCGGATTGCGGATGCCGCCGGGCTGTAGCGGATCGAGGGCCGTTGTTCAAACCGCCGCGCCGCGATAGGCTGACGCAAAGGGAGGCAAGCCATGCACAAGATGATGATCGCGGCCGCGACCGGCCTGATGGCCAGCGCGGCCGCCGCCACCGATTTTCGGATCACCCTGCCGGCCACGGGCGTGGACGCCAGCACCGATGGCCGCATCATCCTGATCATAACCCCCGATGCCACGAAGGAACCACGCTTCCAGGTCAAGCTGGGGGCGGATGCCCCGCAGGTGCTGGGCATCAATGTCGATGGCCTGAAACCCGGTGGCAGCGCCATGATCGGCGGCCAGGTGCTGGGCTATCCGGCCGAACGCCTGGCCCAGGTGCCGGCCGGCAGCTACATGGTGCAGGCGGTGCTGCACAAATATCAGACATTCACGCTGGCCAGCGGCCACAGGGTGAAATTGCCGGCAGCGCGCGGGGCCGGGCAGAACTGGCGGGCGGAACCGGGCAACATCATTTCACAGCCCGTCAAGGTGGATTTCGATCCGGCCAGCAAGGCCGTCGTCACCATCCCGCTGACCTCGGTGATCCCGCCGGTGGAACAGCCCAAGGACAGCGAATACATCCGCCATTTCAGGATCAGATCGGAACGCCTGTCGAAATTCTGGGGCACCGACATGTTCATCACCGGCCATGTGCTGGTGCCACGGGATTTCGACAAGCACCCGGAAGCGCGCTATCCACTGATCATCAACCACGGCCATTTCCCGGCCGATTTCAGCGGGTTCCGTGACCTCCCGCCCGATCCGAACCTGCCCTGCAAGCCCGAACCGCGCTTTGCCGAACCCTGCTACAACCGCATTGTCGAACAGGAGGCGTTCGATTTCTACAAGCGCTGGACGTCGGACAATTTCCCCCGCTTCCTGATTGTCGAGATCGACCACAGCAATCCCTATTATGACGACAGCTATGCGGTGAATTCGGCCAATCTGGGCCCTTATGGCGATGCCATCATGAAGGAATTCGTGCCGGCGCTGGAGGCTCGCTATCGCGGCCTGGGCCAGGGCTGGGCGCGCTTCACCTATGGCGGTTCCACCGGCGGGTGGGAGGCGCTGGCGGTGCAGATGTTCTATCCCGATGATTTCAACGGCGCCTTTGCCGCCTGCCCCGATCCCATTGATTTCCGCCAATATACCACGATCGACCTTTACAAGGACCGGAACGCCTTCTGGCGCGAAGGCCCGTTCGGCCGGGTGCCGCGCCCGGCGCACCGCAATTATCTGGGCCATGTCGATTACACCATGGAACAGGAACAGCGCCTGGAACTGGTGCTGGGCGACAAGTCGCGTTCCGGCCAGCAATGGGATATCTGGGAGGCGGTCTATTCCCCGCAAGGCGCCGATGGCTATCCGCAGCGCATCTTTGACAAGCGCACCGGCGTGATCGATCCCAAGGTGGCGGCGCACTGGCGGGAGAATTATGATCTGGTCCACATCATGAAGCGGGACTGGAAGACGCTGGGGCCGAAAATCCGCGACAAGGTCTTCCTCTATGTGGGAGACATGGACAATTATTATCTCAACAACGCCGTCTATCTGGCCGAGGATTTCCTGAAAGTCGCCGATCCGCCGTTCCTGGGCGAAATCGCCTATGGCGACCGCGCCGAACATTGCTGGAACGGCGATCCCACCCAGCCCAACAAGATCAGCCGCCTGCGCTATCACACAATGTATGTGGACAAGATATTGAAGCGCATCGAGGCCGCCGCACCCAAGGGGGCCGACCTGACGAGCTGGCGTTACTGATGAAGCGCCAGCCGCCGGCCCGCACGCCCACGGCCGAACTGCCGATGAAGGGCCTGTATCGCGTGCAATGGACGCAGATGGGCTTTGCCTTTGGCCTGCCGCTGCTGTTGTGGTTGCTGCCCTGGCCGCAGCCGCTGTGGCTGCTCACCTATCTGCTGCCGGCGCTGACCATGGCGATCAATCTGGCCACCATCGCCTTCATCAAGTGCCCGGCCTGCGGCAAGCGGTTGATGATGAAGGGCCTGATCATCATGCCCCGCCACAAATGCCCGCATTGCCGCGAACGGGTGGCCTGAACCGATCCTCACCCGCCGCGCAGCAGGGCAACGCCGGCATCGCGATCGAACAGATAGAGCAGCAGGCGCGCCGCCTGGCCGCGCGGGCCATCCAGCCCGCCATCGCGATCCAGCAGCAGCCGCGCATCGGCGCGGGCCATGCCCACCAGCTGCTGCACGCGCCCCGGGTCGGCAAAGCGGAACGCCGCCTCCCCCGATTGGCGGCTGCCCAGTATCTCGCCCGGCCCGCGCAGTTCCAGATCCGCTTCGGCGATGCGAAAACCGTCATTGGTCTCGCGCATCAGCTTCAGCCGGTTGCGCGCGGTTTCCGACAATTCCTCGCCGCGCAGCAGCAGGCACACCGAACGCCCGCTGCCCCGCCCGACCCGACCACGCAGCTGGTGCAGCTGCGCCAGGCCGAAGCGCTCCGCCGCCTCGATGATCATCAGCGTGGCATTGGGCACATCCACCCCCACCTCGATCACCGTGGTCGCCACCAGCAGGCCCAGCCGCCCGGCGGCGAAATCGGCCATCACCGCATCCTTTTCGGCCGCCTTCAGCTGGCCATGCACCAGGCCCACCCGGCCTTCACCCAGCCGCGCCTTCAGCAAGGCGGCGCGCGTGGTGGCCGCCGCCTCGTCCGCGTCCTGCGTGCCCTCCACCAGCGGGCACACCCAATAGGCCTGGCCGCCGCCATCCAGATGCCGCGCCAGCCCGGCGATCAGTTCGTCCAGCCGTTCTGCCCCCATGACCCGCGTGTCGATCGGCTGCCGGCCGGGCGGGCGTTCATCGATCAGGCTCTGGTCCATCTCGCCAAAGCGGGTGAGCGCCAGGCTGCGCGGGATGGGCGTGGCGGTCATCGCCAGCACATGCGGCGGGGTGCGGCCCTTGGCGGCCAGCAGCAGCCGCTGCGCCACGCCGAAACGATGCTGTTCATCAACCACCACCAGGCCCAGATCGTGATAATCCACCGTTTCCTGGAAGATGGCGTGGGTGCCCACCAACAGATCGATGCGCCCGGCGGCCAGATCGGCCAGCAGCACCTCGCGCACGCGGCCCTTGTCCCGCCCCGTCAACAGGGCGATGCGGATGCCCAGCCCCTGGGCCAGGGCGCCCAGCGTGGCGTGGTGCTGGCGCGCCAGTATTTCGGTGGGGGCCAGCAGGGCGGCCTGCGCGCCCGATTCGATGGCTGCAAGGGCGGCAAACAGCGCCACCAGCGTCTTGCCCGATCCCACATCGCCCTGCACCAGCCGCAGCATGGGTTCGGGCTGCGCCATGTCGCCCAATATCTCGCCGATCACGCGGGTCTGTGCCCCGGTCAGCGGCCAGGGCAGCCGGCCGCGCAGCTGTTCGGCCAGCCGGCCGGTGCCCGGCAGCACCCGGCCGCGGCGGCTGCGCGCCCGCGCCCGCACCAGCATCAGCGCCAGTTGGTTGGCCAGCAGCTCGTCATAGGCCAGCCGGTCGCGGCCGGGCTCCATCCGGTGCGCTGCCTGCAAGCTCTCGGCAAAGCCGGCCCAGCCGTGGCGGGCCAGCACGCTGGGTTCGATCCATTCGGGCAGCGCCGGCAGGCGGGCCAGCGCCTCGGCCACCAATTGCCCCATGCGCCGGTTCGTTACCCCTTCGGTCAACGGGTAGACGGCCTCGCGCGGCTGTGCCGGCGGGCCCGCATCCATCGCCGCCACCTCGGCATGGGCGATCTGCAGGGTCTGGCCATAACGATCCAGCTTGCCGGTGATGCGCTTTTCCACGCCCAGGGGCAGGCGCGTCTGTGCCCAGCTGGCCGTCTGCCCGAAATAGATCAGATCCACCCACTGGCCGCCGCGATCCACCGCCGCCACCCTGAGCGGGCTGCGCGGGCCGCCGCGATCATGCCGCACCGGGGTGAGCGGCACGATCACCGGCTGGCCCACCAGCGTTTCGTCCAGCCGCTCCACCGCCTGCCGTTCGATCATCATCACCGGCAGGTGGAAGGCCAGATCGATCACCCGCGTGATCTTCAGCCGCGCCAATTGCCGCACCTGCGCCGTTCCAACCCCCTTCAGGGCCGCGACATCGGCGAACAATGGGTTGAGCAGGGCGGGACGCATGATAGAGACGATCCATACACCCGCGCCGGCCGTTTGAAACGCCCGGCGCGGCATCGGCATTTGTGAAAAAGGCGCGCCATGAACGACAATCAGCCTGACGATCTGGCCCTGCGCCTGCGCCGCGCCAAATATCGGGCCTGGCATCGCGGCACCAAGGAGGCCGATCTGGTGGTCGGCGGCTTTTTCGACAGGCACCACGCCGGCTGGGACGACGCCGCCATGGCCTGGTTCGAAATCATCCTGCAGGAACAGGATGTCGACATTTTGGCCTGGGCGTTCGGCACCGCGCCGCCGCCGCCGCATCTGGCCGGGCCGTGGATGCAGGCGCTGATGCAGCTGGATTTCGTCGAGATCACGCGCTGACGCGATGATCGATCCGGTTCGTCTGGCCACGGCGTCGCGCCCGCTCACCCTTGCCCGCTGCGGCGAAGGCTATCTGCCTTGGCTGATGACCGATCTGGCGCGCGCGGCAGCCGGTACGGCCAACCGCGCCCGGGCCTGGTTCATCGCGGCCGACGAGGCGCAAGCCCGCAGCCTGGCCGAAGCAGCCAGCTATTTCGCGCCGGAACTGGCGGTGGTGCTGCTGCCGGCGTGGGATTGCCTGCCCTATGATCGCGCCTCGCCATCGCTGAAGGCGGCATCGGATCGCGTGGCGGCGCTGGCCGCGCTGGCCGAACCGCCGGCGGGCGCGCAGCTGGTAGTCACCACCGTCAATGCCATCACCCAGCGCTGCCTGCCGCGGGCGCGCATTGCCAGCCTGTCGGCCCGGTTGCAGCCCGGCAGCCGCATCGATCGCAATGCCCTGGCGCTGAAACTGGCGGCCAATGGCTATGTGCGGGTGGATACGGTGGTGGAACCGGGCGAATATGCCCTGCGCGGCGGCCTGGTCGATGTGATGCCATCGGGTGCCGATTTCGGCCTGCGGCTGGATTTCTTCGGCGACGAGATTGAAAGCATCCGCCGCTTCGATCCCGCCAGCCAGCGCAGCCTGGGCCCGGCCGACGGGTTTGCGCTGCTACCCGTGTCCGAAGTGCTGCTGGACGAAGCACGCATCAAGGCCTTTCGCGCCGGCTGGCTGGCCCGCTTTGGCGCCACCGCCACTGCCGATCCGCTGTATGAGGCGATTTCCGATGGCCGCCGGCTGGCCGGCATGGAACATTGGCTGCCACTGTTCGAACCCGATCTGGTGACGCTGTTCGACTGGCTGGGCGAAGATGACGTGCTGGTGAAGGGCGCCGGGGTCGACAAGGCCGCGGCCGACCGTTTCGATGCCATCGCCGATTATCACGACAATCGCACCGCCGCGCTCAGCGCCAAGAAGGGCAGTTACCGGCCGCTGCCGCCCGATGCGCTGTATCTGGCCCCGGCCGATTGGGCGGCACGTCTGGCCGCGCACCGCGCCCACACCGCCAGCCCGCACGCCGTGCCCGATGGCACGTTGAATGCAGTGGATTGCGATGCGGTGCCGGCGCGCGATTTCGCGCCCGAACGCGTGGGCCAGGCCAATGGCGGCCCGCCGGTCTATGCCGCGATCCGCGCCCATGTCGAGCAGGCCCGCGCCGCCGGCGACCGCGTGATCCTGGCCAGCTATTCCGCCGGCGCGCGCGAGCGGCTGGGCGGCCTGTTGCTTGATGAAGGCGTCGCCCGCCTGGCCCAGGCCGATCACTGGCAGGCGGCGCTGGGCCTGGCCGCCGCCGGCCAGATCGTGCTGACCGTGCTGCCGCTGGATCACGGCTTCACCAAGACAGAACCGCGCGGCCGCATCCTGGTGCTGACCGAACAGGACATGCTGGGCGACCGGCTGGTGCGCAAGGCGCGTTCGGCGCGCAAGGCCGATGCCTTCATGGCCGAACTGGCCATGCTGACGCCCGGTGATCTGATCGTGCACCGCGATCATGGCATCGGCCGTTATGATGGGCTGCTGGCCATTCCCATCGGCGGCAAGCCGCATGACTGCGTCGCCCTGAGCTATGACGGCGGCGACAAGCTGTATGTGCCGGTCGAGAATATCGACGTGCTGACGCGCTATGGCAGCGATTCCGAAGGCGTTGGCCTCGACAAATTGGGCGGGGTGGCCTGGAGCAGCCGCAAGGCGCGGATGAAGAACCGCATCCGCGAGATTGCCGGCGAGCTGCTGGCCACCGCGGCGGCCAGGGCCCTGCGCGAAGGCGAGCCGGTGAGCATCGATCCGCACGGGCTGGCGGCCTTTGTCGATCGCTTCCCCTATGCCGAAACCGACGACCAGTTGAAGGCGATCGGCGACGTGATCGACGATCTCACGTCGGGCAAGCCGATGGACCGGCTGGTGTGCGGCGATGTCGGCTTTGGCAAGACCGAAGTGGCCCTGCGCGCCGCCTATGCCGCCGCCCTGTCGGGCATGCAGGTGGCGGTGGTGTGCCCCACCACGCTGCTGGCCCGCCAGCATCACCAGAATTTTCAGGACCGGTTTCGCGGCCTGCCCGTGCAGGTGCGCCACCTGTCGCGGCTGGTATCAGCCAACGATGCCAAGGCCGCGCGCGAAGGCCTGGCCGACGGCACGGTGGACATCGTGGTGGGCACCCACGCCCTCCTGGCCAAAGGCGTCGAATTCAAGCGCCTGGGCCTGGTCATCGTGGACGAGGAACAGCGCTTCGGCGTCGTCCACAAGGAACGGCTCAAGGCGTTGAAGGCCGATGTCCATGTCCTCACCCTCACCGCCACGCCGATTCCGCGCACCTTGCAGATGGCGCTGACGGGCCTGCGCGAAATGTCGATCATCGCCACGCCGCCGGTCGATCGGCTGGCGGTGCGCACCTATGTCATGCCGTTCGATCCGGTGGTGCTGCGCGAGGCGCTGCTGCGCGAACATTATCGCGGCGGCCAGAGTTTCGTGGTGGTGCCGCGCATCGCCGACATTGCCGATGTGGAGGAATTTCTGCGCGGCGAGGTGCCGGAGGTGAAACCCATCGTCGCCCATGGCCAGATGGCACCATCCGAAGTGGAAGAGCGGATGAGCGCCTTCTACGACAAGCAATATGATGTGCTGCTGTCCACCACCATCATCGAATCCGGGCTGGACATTCCGTCGGCCAACACGCTGATCGTGCACCGCGCCGACCGCTTTGGCCTGGCGCAGCTGTATCAGATCCGCGGCCGGGTCGGGCGCGGCAAGACCCGCGCCTATGCCTATCTCACCACGGCGGCCGGCCAGACCATCACCGAAGGCGCGGAAAAGCGGCTGCAGGTGCTGTCGCAGCTCGACACGCTGGGGGCCGGTTTCCAGTTGGCCAGCCATGATCTGGATCAGCGCGGCGCCGGCAATCTGCTGGGCGACGAACAATCGGGCCACATCAAGGAAATCGGCTTCGAACTTTATCAGTCCATGCTGGAAGAGGCGATATTGGAAGCCCGCGCCGAAGCCGCCGGGATGAAGCCGCCGGCCGAAGCCTTCAGCCCCCAGATCACCGCCGAGGTGCCGATCCTGATCCCCGATCATTATGTGCCCGATCTGAATGTGCGCATGGCGCTGTATCGCCGCCTGAACGAGCTGGAGGGACGCCCCGGCATCGATGCACTGGCGGCCGAGATGATCGACCGGTTCGGCAAGCTGCCAGCGGAGGTGGAAAATCTGCTCAGCGTGATCGAGATCAAGCTGGCCTGTGTGACGGCCCGCGTTGCCAGGCTGGAAGCCGGCCGCAAGGGCGCGCTGGTCAGCTTCCTTGCCGACAGTTTCGCCAATCCCGATGGGCTGATGGCCTGGATCGAGCGGCTGGGGGCACGGGCGAAGATCCGCCCCGATCAGAAATTGTTCATCGCGGCTGATTGGGGCGATGACCGGACCCGGCTGAAAGGCGCGCTGAGCATCGCGGCCACGCTGGCCAAGCTGGCGCAGGGTGCCAGCGTCAAGCCCAAGGTGCCAGCCACCACGCCAGTGGCCAAACCGCTGCCGCCCAAGCCGCCGTTCCGCCCGGCCGTGTTCAAATCGAAACTGGGCGGGCGCTGAACGTCACACCGGGTTGGCCGCGGCCGCCCCGCACACCGCTGTCAGCCCGGCTTCGTCCAGCGGCGGCGCCACGCAATAACCCTGCACCAGATCGCAGCCGGCGGCGCGGGCGGCGGCCAGCTGCACATCATCCTCCACGCCTTCGGCCACCACGGCCAGGCCCAGCCCGCGCGCCGTGGCGATCATCGCCGTCACCACCAGCCGTTCGCGATCGCTGCCCACCAGCCCCTGGGCAAAGCTGCGGTCCAGCTTGATCACGTCAACCGGCAGCCGCGCCAGCCGGGCCAGGCTGGAATAACCGGTGCCGAAATCATCCAGCGCCACCGTCACGCCATCGCGGCGCAGCAGCGCCAGCGTGGCGGCCGCCCCTTCCATGTCGTCGATCACCGCGTCTTCGGTCACTTCCAGCACCAGCCGGCGCGGCGACAGGCCGGCGCGGGCCAGATCGGTGGCCAGGGTGGCGACGAATTCGCCATCGGCCAGATCGGCGGCGGTGACGTTGATCGACAATTTCAGCCCGGCCAGCGGCCCCTGCCAGGCCGCCGCCGCCGCGATCGCCCGCGCCCGGATGTGGCGGCCCAGTTCCACCGCCAGTTCCAGCGTGGCCGCCGTTTCCAGCAGGGTGGCGGCCGAAAGCCGGCCGTGCACCGGATGATCCCAGCGCACCAGCGCCTCCACGCCTTCGATGCGGCCGGTTTCCAGACTGGCCTGCGGCTGGAACAGCACGGCAATGTCGCCGGCGCCGATGGCACGGAACAGATCGGATTCCAGATCGGCCTGGCGGCGCAGCAGCGCGCCTTCGGCTTCGGCGGAATAACGCGCCACCGCACCCGGTTCGCGCAGCCGGGCCTTGGCCAGTGCCAGACTGGCTTCGCGCAGCAGTTCGGCACCGGTTTCGGTGCCGGTTTCCGGCAGGGCCACACCGGCGCGGCCAGACACATGGATCAAGCGTTCATCAAGGGCAAAGGGGCGCTGGAACGCCTGCACCATGGCACGGGCCAATGCCTCCACCGCGGCTTCGCCGCCATGGCCGGCCACGGCCAGCGCGAATTCGGCCCCCGGCAATCGCGCCAGCAGCCGGGTTTCGCCGCGCTGGGCCGGGCCATCGGCTACCGGCCCCAGCCGGCGGGCAATCGCCACCAGCAGCCGATCGGCCATGTCGCGGCCATGCAGCATGGAAATCTGCGCCAGCCGCGCCACCCCCAGCAGGATCACCGCCACCGGCTGCCCGGCGGCCAGTCCATCATCAGTCCAGATCATCAGCCGATCGGCATCGGCCAGCCCGGTCAGCGGATCGCCGGCCGCCAGCAGCACCGGCGGCGCGGCGGCCACCTGGGCCAGGCGCGCGGCATGGCGATCGGCCAGGCGCAGCGCATTGGCAAAGGCGTCGGCCCGGAAGGGCGAGACCAGCACCGATGTCGCCCCGGCCGCCATCACCGCCTGGGCGGCGCCGGCATCACCGCGCGACAGCAGCACCAGCATGGCGCCGCGCTGCACCTCCACCGCGCCGCCCAGCGCCTGCGCCACGGCCAGCCCGGCCGGCAACGCGCCACGGGCATCGACCACCACCACCTGCGCCGGTTCGGCGGCAAAGCGTGCCGCCGCCGCCGCCGCCACCCGTTCCAGCCGCGGCGACAGGCCGGCCGCCACCGCCATCGCCGCCAGATCATCGGCATAGCGCGGGGAAATGATCAGCACGCTCTGGTTGTACGCAACGCTCGCCACATCCACTCTCTGCCCGAATGCCGTCGACCGGGGTCTGGGTTGCCTCCCGCACCGGCCGCTGTCCAGCCAGAATCGCGCAAATTGCCACCGATGCCCCAAATTGGCTTGCGTTCGGGCGATTTGCTGCCACAGGCTGTCGCCATGTCGTCCACCGATGCTGCCGCGCCGGCCACCGCTGCGGCCCCATCTTCAACGCAAGCCCTGGTCGATCCCTTCGGCCGCGCCATCACCTATCTGCGGGTCTCGGTGACGGATCGCTGCGATTTCCGCTGCGTCTATTGCATGGCCGAAGACATGACCTTCCTGCCCCGCGCCGAGGTGCTCAGCCTGGAGGAGATCGACCGGCTGGCCAGCGCCTTCATCCGCCGCGGCACCCGCAAGCTGCGGCTGACCGGCGGCGAACCGCTGGTGCGGCGCGGCATCGACGATCTGGTGCGCAGCCTGGGCCGCCACCTGAAAAGCGGCGCGCTGGAGGAACTGACGCTGACCAGCAATGGCAGCCAGATGGACCGGCACGCCGAACATCTGTTTGCCGCCGGCGTGCGCCGGGTGAACATCAGCCTTGATACGCTGGATGCGGAACGATTTGCCCGCATCACCCGCTGGGGACGCCTGCCCCAGGTGCTGGACGGCATTGCCGCCGCCACCGCCGCCGGCCTGAAGGTCAAGCTGAACTGCGTGGCGCTGGCCCATGAAAATGCCCATGAAATCATCGATCTGATGCAGTTCGCCGCGCGCGGCGGCCATGATCTGACGCTGATTGAAACCATGCCGCTGGGCGACATCGATCAGGATCGCATGGATCAGTATCTGCCGCTGTCCCGCGTGCGCCGCGATCTGGAACAGCGCTTCACGCTGGTTGATCTGCCGCACCGCACCGGCGGCCCCGCCCGCTATGTCCGGGTGGAGGAACTGGGCCTGCAACTGGGCTTCATCACGCCGCTCACCCACAATTTCTGCGAAAGCTGCAACCGGGTGCGGCTGACGGCGACCGGGCAATTGTTCATGTGCCTTGGCCAGGATGATCAGGCCGATCTGCGCGCCGTGGTGCGGCGCAGCAGCGACGATGCGGTGCTGGATGCCGCACTGGACGAAGCCATCGCCCGCAAGCCGCGCGGCCATGATTTCGTGATCGAACGGCGCGGCGCCCGCCCCGCCGTGGCCCGGCACATGAGCATGACCGGCGGCTGACAGCCGGCCTTTCGGGGGGAAGATCGATGAAGCTTGCACTGCTGGCATCCGACAGCCACGTGGCCCGTGCCGCTGCCGAAACCCTGCGCCAGACCCATGACTTCGTGGGGGTGCGCGATGCCGATGTGGTGGTGGCGCTGGGTGGCGACGGGTTCCTGCTGCATTGCCTGCACGAAGCGCTGCGCCTGCAGGAGCCCAAGCCGATGTTCGGCATGAACCGCGGCACGGTTGGTTTCATGATGAATGATTTCAAGGCCAGGGGCCTGGCCGAACGGGTCGCCGCCGCCAAGACCTTCACGCTGCACCCGCTGCAGATGACCGCCACCACCGCATCGGGACGCAGCGTTTCCTATCCGGCGATCAACGAGGTGTCGCTGCTGCGCGAAACCCGCCAGGCCGCCAAGATCGGCATCGCCATCGACGGCAAGACCCGCATGGAGGAACTGATCTGCGACGGCGTGCTGGTGTCCACCCCGGCCGGTTCCACCGCCTATAATCTGTCGGCCAATGGCCCGATCCTGCCGCTGGAGGCCGATCTTCTGGCCCTCACCCCCATTTCGCCCTTCCGCCCCCGGCGCTGGCGCGGCGCGCTGCTGCCGGCCGCCAGCCAGGTGGCGTTCGAGGTGCGCGAGGCGCGCAAGCGGCCAGTATCGGCGGTGGCCGACCAGATGGAGGTGCGCGATGTTGCCCATGTCCATGTGGCCATGGACCGCACGATCAGCCTGCAACTGCTGTTCGATCCCGAATATGCGCTGGACGACCGCATCAGCCTGGAACAGTTCGCCAGCTGATTTTTTTGCCACCCCACCCCTTGGCAAGCCCTGCGCCCCTCGCTAAGGGAGCGCTCCCACGCTGTTCCTCGGTAGCTCAGCGGTAGAGCCCTCGACTGTTAATCGAGTTGTCGCAGGTTCGAATCCTGCCCGGGGAGCCAGCGTGGGATTTCCTGCATCGCAGCCGCCGCGCGCCGTTCATGGTGCCGTCAGCCGGCGTGCTCCATTCTTGCCGGCATGAACAGCGTTGCAAGGATGACGTGATGCGCATTGCCCCCCTGATGTTGCTGCCGGGCCTGGCCCTGGCCGGTGCCGCCCTGGCCCAGCCGGCGATGATGCCGCCGCCCGGCGCGTCCGCCGATGGCGGGCCGATGATCGCCGCCCCGCCCCATGCCGCCAGCTTTGATCCGGCGGTGGCCACCCAGACAGCACAGCCCGGCGATCGGTTCGGTTTTCGCGATGTGGCCGATGTCGCCGCCTTTCAGCCGGCACTGGCCCCCCATGGCCGCTGGGTGGACAGCCGCTGGGGCCGGGCCTTCCAGCCGGATGCGCCGCAGGGCTGGCGCCCCTATGTGAACGGCGAATGGGGGCCCGACCGGTTCTGGCGCAGCGCCGATCCCTGGGGCTGGGCCACCGATCATTATGGCCGCTGGGGCTTTGACGAGGCGGCGGGCTGGGTGTGGGTGCCCGGCACGCAATGGGCGCCCAGCTGGGCCGCCTGGCGCGATGATGATGATGTGGTGGGCTGGGCCCCGATCCCGCCGCAGGTGAATTATCGCTGGGATGCCGGCTTTGGCGATGATTGGCGCTGGAACGACTGGAACAGCTGGTATGCCCCCGGCTGGGTGTGGGTGCCGCGCAACCAGATCTGGGCCGGCGGCTTTGGCCGCCGCGCGCTGCCCTGGAACAACGGTGCGCGTTACTGGCGCGGCAGCCGCTGGAACTGGGGCTGGGGCTTTGGCTGGAACGACTGGAACCGGCGTGGCGGCCTGTCCATCGGGATCGGCACCGGCTGGAACAATTGGGGCTGGAACCAGCCCTGGGGCTGGAACAACTGGGGCTGGAACCGGCCCTGGGGCTGGAACAATGGCGGCTGGAACAATTTTGGCTGGAACCGGCCAGGCTGGGGCGGCCGCAATCGCGGCTGGGATCGCGGCTGGGATCGCGGCTGGGATCGGGGGCGTGATCGTGACTGGAACCGCAACCGCGGCGACAATCGCGATTGGCGCGGCAATGATCCCCGCCGCGGTGCGCCTGGCAGCGTGGGCGATTATATCGGCCGCGGCCTGTCTGGCACGGCACCGCCACCGGCCGGATATGGCGACGGCCGCCGCGGCGATGGCCAGCGCGGCGATGGCCAGCGTGGCGATTGGGGGCGCGGTGATCTTGGTGGTGGCCGGCCGGACCGGGTGAACAGCGCTCCGGCACCATCAGCGGCCTACAGCCCGCCGCCCGCATCCTATGGTAACAGCGTGGGGGCCAGCATCGGCCGCGCCATGGCGCCGCCGCCGGCGCCCGAACCGGCACCGCAGCGCAGTTACCAGCCCGACAGCGATCGCAACCCGCATTGAGGCTTCAACCGGCGCGGCCCGCCCACCAGTCAAAGGCCGCCTGCTGCCGCGCCGCGACATAGGCGCGGGCGGCTGGCCCGGCCCAATCGGCCGGCGCATCGGAGCGGCCCAGCCACCAGCCCTGGCCGGGCAGCCGATCCGATTCGCGCACCACCAGCACGGCCAGTTCCGGCTGGCCGGCCGCCGGGCCCTGGGCATCGATCGCGTCCAGCAACCGGCACAGGCTGCGCATCTTCGGCCGGGTGAATCGGTGGCCCAGCGCCAGCAGCAGCTCGGAATAGGACAGGGCGTGCCCGCCGCGCGCCGCCGCGATCAGCACGGCGTGCACGTCGGGCAGATCGGCGGGCGTCACCATGGCGGCCAGCATAACGGGGCTTCACGGCGGATGACAGGCCCTGCGCCCCCTGCTAACGCGGATGGCATGACGGTTTATCTGCACGAAGGCGACCTGCCCGCCGATGTTCTTGGCCCCGGCCCGGTGGCGGTTGACAGCGAGACCATGGGCCTCAACCCCCACCGCGACCGGTTGTGCCTGCTGCAGATCAGCGACGGGCGCGGCGATGAACATCTGGTGCGCTTTGCCGCCGGCCACTATGATGCCCCCAACCTCAAGGCGGTGCTGGCCGATCCGGCGCGGCTGAAGCTGATGCACTTTGCCCGCTTTGATGTGGCGGTGATCCACCGGTTTCTGGGCGTGTGGGCAACACCGGTATTCTGCACCAAGATCGCATCGAAACTGGTGCGCACCTATACCGATCGCCATGGCCTGAAGGATCTGCTGCGCGAGACGCTGGGCGTGGAGATTTCCAAGCAGCAGCAATCCAGCGACTGGGGCGCTGCGACCTTGAGCGATGCGCAGAAGGAATATGCCGCCAGCGACGTGCGCCACCTGCACCGCGCCCACGAGGTGCTGGCCGAACGCCTGGCCCGCGAAGGCCGCAGGCACATCGCCCAGGCCTGTTTCGATTTCCTGCCCACCCGTGCCGAGCTTGATCTCGCCGGCTGGCCGGAAACCGATATCTTCGCCCATATGTGACCCCGGCGCACCCGGCCGCCCGTGGCATCCCCTTCTGCCCCCGCCTCAAGCCGCAGCCTGTCGCCGCGCCAGCGCGCCGCCCTGCCCGGCAGCCGCCACGAAGCGGTGATGGGCCAGCTGAAATGGCTGCTGCCGGCGCTGGCCGGCGGGCTGGCGCTGGCCATTTTGGTGTGGCCGCTGGTGGCGGCGCAGGAATTTTCCTTCCTGCTGGCCAAGGATCAGGTGGCACTGGCCCCGGAACGGCTGCGCGTGACCCGCGCCGAATATCGCGGCACGACGGCGGCCGGCGAAGCCTTTTCGATCCAGGCCGGCACCGCCCTGCAACGATCCAGCGCCGATCCGGTGGTGGAACTGGATCGGCTGGTCGCCAGCATCGCCGATCGCGACGGGCCATCGCGCGTCACCGCGCCCCGCGGCCGCTATTTCATCGAGGAAGACCGGCTGGAGGTGTCGGGCCCGGTGCAGCTGCGATCCGATGGTGGCTATCGCATCGATGCCGCCACCGTGCAGGTGGACATGAAACGCCGCACCATCGCCACCAGCGCCGCCGTTTCGGGCACCACGCCGATCGGCCGGTTTCGCGCCAACAGCCTGTCGGGCGATCTGGCCGGCAAGCGCATCAGCCTGGTCGGCAAAGTCCGCTTGCGGATCGATCAGCGACGCGGCACAGCACGGCCATGATGCGCGCGATCATGGCCGGGCTGCTGCTGGCAGCCACCCCTTCCCTGGCCCAGAGCTTTGACAGCCGGGCCCCGGTGGACATTGATGCGGCCCGCATGGATTTGTCCGACGATGATCGGGAAGTGATTTTTTCCGGCGCCGTTGTCATCCGTCAGGCCAATCTGACGCTGAATGCCGATCGCGTGCGCGTCACCTATGCCAAGGATGCCGGCGGCAATCCGCAGTTGCAGCGGCTGGATGCGCTGGGCAATGTGCGCATCGCGCAGGATGTGATGAAGGCCAGTGCCCGCGCCGGCTATTATGATGTCGGCAACCGGCTGATCACCCTGGTGGGCGGGGTGAAGATGGACCGCAGCGACAACCACCTCGAAGGCGAACGGGTGGTGTGGAATCTCGATCGCCGCACCTCCAGCTTTGATGCGCGCACCGCGACCAATCCCGGCGGCCGGGTGAGCGGCCGCTTCACCGTGCCCGAGAAGAAGAACTGACATGGCCGATCGCGGCACGTACCGCGTCGGGGGCTTCCAGCGGCAGGAAATGGCTGGTGCCGGGCAGGCGTGTGGCGGCCAGACAGGCCGGGTGCGCGGCAAAGGCCGCCAGTTCGGCGTCGCGCACGGTTGATCCCTGTTCGCCGGCCAGCAGGATGAACGGGCAGGCAATCGCCGCCAGCGCCAGTTCGATGCGTGGCGACACCGCCCGGAAGGTGGCCGCTTCATAGGCCGGGGTGCAGGCCAGCACCACGCCATCGCCGCTTTCCACCAGCCCGCCATCCAGATAGGCGGCCAGATCGGCATCGGGCCAGCTGCGGAACACGCCGCGGCCGTGATAGGCACGCCAGGCCTCGTCGCGGCTGGCAAAGCCGGGGCGGCGGCGGGCGGCCTGATCGGCCATCGGATTGGGGATTTCGGCCCCGCCGCGCACGGCCGCCGCAACATCGAACGGCAGCATCGCCGGATCGATCAGCACCAGGCCTGCCACCCGATCGGGCCGGGCGGCCGCCGCCAGCAGCGACACCGCCGCCCCCATCGAATGGCCGGCCAGCAGCCAGCGGCCGGGCGCGGCCAGGGCATCGAGCAGGCGGTTCAGATCGTCGGCAAATTCATCCCAGCTGGTCAGCGCCGCCGGATCGCGATCCAGCCCGGTCTGGCCATGGCCGCGCGCATCGCTGGCGGTGATGGCAAATTCAGCGGCCAGCGGCGCCAGCAGCCGGCCATAGAGCGCCGCATTCATGCCGGTGGCATGGGCAAAATGCAGCGGCGGGCCGTGGCCGGCAGCAAGGGCGGAAACCGGGCCGGCGGCGGTGGCGATGCTGATGCGATCCATGGCCGCCCGCGATAGCAGCACTGGCCGTTTCAGCCAGTGCGCCCTTTTGTCAGCCAGCGCGCCAATATCGCCTGGTTGCGGGCCAGCAGCGCCGGGTCCTGCACGTCGGCCGCCGTCATGATCGCCTGATCCAGCACCGTGTCGATCGGGCTGGCGCTGCGGCGGGCGGGCAGCGCGGCACACAGCGCCTTGATGCTGGCGCGGGCCAGGGCGGCATTGCCCTGCATCACCGCCATGATCGTGCCAACATCAACGTCGGCGCCATCGTGCCAGCAATCGAAATCCGTCACCATCGCCAGCAGGGCATAGGGCAGCTCGGCTTCGCGCGCCAGTTTGGCTTCGGGCATCGCGGTCATCCCCACAAGATCACAGCCCCAGGCGCGGTGCAGCCGGCTTTCGGCACGGCTGGAAAAGGCCGGGCCCTGCATGGCCAGATAGGTGCCACCGCGATGCACGCGCCCGCCCGCCGCCGCCACCGCATCGGCTGCCAGCGCCGAAAGGCGCGGGCAGGTGGGATCGGCCATCGGCACATGGCCCACCAGCCCGGTTTCAAAAAAGGTCGATGGCCGGCCATGGGTGCGATCGATGAACTGATCAACCGCGACGAAATCACCGGGGGCCATGGCACCATTGAGCGATCCCACCGCCGAAATCGCCAGCACGTCGGTGCAGCCCAGGCGCTTGAGCGCATCGATGTTGGCCCGCACGTTCAACTGGTGCGGGGGGATGCGGTGGCCGCGGCCGTGGCGCGGCAGAAAGCGCAGCTCCACCGCCCCGATGCGCCCGGCCAGCACGGCATCGGATGGCGGCCCCCAAGGGCTGTCCACGCTGATCCAGCGCGCGTCTTCCAGGCCATCAATGGCGTAAAGGCCGGAACCGCCGATGATGCCCAGGCGCCAGCTCACAGGCTGCTGCGCCGCGCATCGATGGGCCAGCGCTCCAGCCGGCCATCTTCATCTGCCACGAAACAGGCATCGTGCAGCGCCACGGTGGGATCGACATGGCCGGGTTGCAGCCAGACCAGATCGCCTTCCTGCGCGCCGCCCGGCGGCAGGATCGCCCCATGTTCGTCGCCAGCCGGGTGATAACGGCTGCCCGCCGGCCACAGCACGCGGCTGACCGGCCCATTGGGGTGCAGCGCCTTGTGCCCGGCATCGCAGGTGACATGGGTTTCATGCCGGGCCGAAACCACCGTGGCGGCCAGAAACAGCGCCGGCTGGAACGGCAGATCGCCCAGATCGCCATATTCCACATCCATCAGCGCATAGCTGCCGGCCTGAAGCTCGGTATAGACACCGGCGGCCAGGTCCATCGCCGCCGTGCCGGTGCCGCCGCCGGTGATCTGGCCGGGGTTCAGGCCGGCAGCGCGCAGCTCGGCCAGCAGCGCACGCAGCCGGTCGCTCCACGCCGCATGCGCCGCCGCCCGCTGCGCCGGCAGCATGTGCTGGTGATGCCCGCAATAGGCCTGGATGCCGGCCCAATGCAGGCCGGGCAGGCCCCTGATCGCCTGCACCAGCGCCAGCGCATCGCCCGGTGCCACCCCGGCGCGGCCCATGCCGGGATCAACATCCACATAAGCCGCCAGCACCACGCCGGCCGCCAGCGCCGCCGCACTGGCGGCCTGCGCCTGCGCCACACTGTCCATCACCGCGCCCACCCGCGCTGTTGCGGCCAGCGCCGCCAGCCGCGGCCAGCCCCAGGGCGGCACCGGCGCCGTGATCAGCACATCGGGCACCCCGCCGGCCACAAAGGCCTGCGCTTCCCCCACCGTCTGGCAGCACAGGCCCACGGCGCCGCGCGCCATTTGTTCGGCCGCGATGCGGCTGGATTTGTGCATCTTGCCATGGGCGCGCAGCCGCACGCCCGCCTGGTCGCAGGCGGCCTGCATGGCGGCCAGATTGGCAGCAAGGGCGGCACGGCGGATCACCAGCGCCGGGGTGATCGGCGGGGTGATGCGGGCGAGGAAGGTGGGAAGCACTTGCATTGCGTCGTCTTGCCGCGCACGCCGCTTTGAGTCAAAGAGGCGGCGAACAGGGCCTCAGGGTTACGGAGTCTTCATGTCTGATCAACCCGCCGTCGATCAACCCGTCGTCATCATCACCGGCGCATCGTCGGGCGTGGGCCTGTGGGCGGCCAAATCGCTCGCAACACGCGGCTGGCTGGTCATCATGGCCTGCCGCAATCTGCCCAAGGCGCACGCGGCTGCCCGCGAACTGGGCATCCCGGCCGCCAATCACCGCATCCTGCACATCGATCTGGGCGATCAGGCCAGCGTGCGCCGTTTTGCCGATGAATTCCACAGCCTGGCGCTGCCATTGGATGCGCTGCTGCTCAATGCCGCCGTCTATCTGCCGCGCCTGGAAGCGCCGCAGCGCAGCCCGGAAGGCTATGAAATCAGCGTCGCCACCAATTATTTCGGCCATTTCCTGCTCGCCCATTTGCTGATCGATGATCTGAAGGCCAGCAACGGCCGCCGCGATGGGCCCTCCCGCCTGATCACGCTGGGCACGGTGACGGCCAACAGCGAGGAATTCGGCGGCAAGGTGCCAATCCCCGCCCCGGCCGATCTGGGCGATCTCGCCGGGTTCGAAGCCGGCTTCAAGGCGCCCATCGCCATGATCGACGGCAAGCCGTTCAAGCCCGGCAAGGCCTACAAGGACTCGAAACTGGCCTGCATGATCATGAGCCGCGAATTCCACAAGCGCTGGGGCAACACGGGCGTGGTGTTCAACACGCTCTATCCCGGTTGCGTCGCCGATACTGCGCTGTTCCGCGAGACACCAAAGGCGTTCCAGACGATTTTCCCGTGGTTTCAGAAGAATATCACCAAGGGCTATGTCTCCCAGCCCCTGGCCGGCGAACGCACCGCGCAGGTTGTGGCCGATCCCGCCTTCGCCAGCCAGTCCGGCGTGCACTGGAGCTGGGGCAACCGCCAGAAGGAAGGCCGCATGCCGTTCGCGCAAGCCTTGTCGGCCCGCGGCACCAACGAAGCGCGCAACGAACGGCTGTGGGACCTGACGATGAAGGCGGTGGGGCTGGTCTGAACGGATTTAAGGTCAGAAAGCCTGCGGCGGGCAGGGCCTGAAGCCCTGCCCGCCGCAGGCACGCCTTCATGACTTCGCTGAAACAGAAAGGGGCACCGAATGATCGATGCCCCTTCCCAGCGTTCTCATCTGTCTTTGGACCCACCACTGCCAGGCTATCAACAGACCGGCGCGCCGCGCCGCGCAGTGGTGACGAGATAGCTCTATGCGGGCGAATTTTCAAGAAGGAGTGCGTGTCTGGTATGGCCGGCATTCGAGCCCAAAGCACCCGTCATGCTGAACTCGTTTCAGCATCCATGGGATCATGCCCCGCAAGGCGCGGCTGTGGGGTCGCACGCCATTCATCCTGAATCAAGTTCAGGATGACGAGCGCGTGCGGGGCGTTCACCCCTCCTTCGTCTCGCCCCTCTCCGGCGTGAGGCCATAGCGTGCCACCAGCGTCCACACGTGCGGCGGGATCATGTTCTTCATCATGGCCGGCGCTTCGCGGCGCAGGTGGAGAATTGTCTCGATCGCCTTCATTTCGAGGCGGGTGCGGGCGAATTCCTTGCCCTTGGGGCCAACCAGCGGCATCAATTTGCCCACCAGCGGCCGGATGAATTTGGGCATGCGGCGCAAGGGGAGGCCGCCGGCGGCGCGTTCGGTGTTGGCAAGGAAGCCCTTCACCGGGCCGGCGCGCTTGCTGCCGTCCGGCTTGCCATTGTCATCGGGCTCAGACAGCGCCACTTCATCGCCAAGCAAATCAAGCAGTTCGGCACCGCGATCGTTGCGGATCAGCAGCCATTGCTCCCCGGTGCCGCCCATATAGCCCACGGTGATATCGGCCAGGCTGTTGGTGTAATCCACACAGGTGCGGCAGGTGAGCGGGAAGAAATCCGGGCGCAGATCGGACAGCGGCAGCATCAGGAACGGAATGTCCTTGCGGCGGCCATCGTCAAACCGCAGCTCGACATGATAATCGGCCTTGAATTCCAGATAGGTGATGGTCTCCGGCTTGTCAGACAGCAGGGACAGGAACTCGTGGAAATTCTCGGTCGTGGTGTTGTCGCTGCACGGGGTGCCGATCACGTAAATCCGTTCGAATCCCAGCTTGGCCTCCAGCCGGCGCAGCGCGTGGATCTGGCAGGGAATACCAATGATTCCAATGCGCTTATACCCCGCAGCCCGCGCCGGTTCCAGCAGCGCCAAGAGCGGCGCATAGCCCATGCGCATGCCGCGCACCTGCGCCATGGCCTCGGGCCTGGTCACCATCACCGGGCGCGGCCGCCACTTGTCTTCGGGGTCGGGAGCCATGGTCAGCACCGCTTCAACCGCGCCGGTTTCGAGCAGGCGCTGGCCCAGCCGGCTGGTGATCCCGGTCCATTGCGCGCCGGCAAGTGGTTGTTTCAGCCGGGCTTTTGCCATGCGCTGAAAGGGGCCGAAGAACAGTTCGTCCGCCCGGCTTTCGTCGCGGGAGCGGCCGTGGACCTGGGCTTCCATGGCGGCATAATCGGGCTTGATGAACTGGCAGGCGGTGCCGCAATCATTGGGGGTTTGGCTGCGCGAAACGCCGCAATCGGTGCACAGGCCGCGCGGGGCGGCAGGCGCAAAGTCAGGCGCGATGATGCCAGTGTTTTCCGTCACTTGCTAACCCCGATCCGGTTGGGCACCCCTGCCTGCCGCTGCTGTTAGCTTGGGTCCCCTCACATCCGCAAGGGGGCGGCATAGCCGGTGAGTTCCAGATAGCCGCGCGCACCTGGGGCCGACACCGCGCCTTCCCAATAGAGCGGGCCACCGCCGGCGCGGCTGTCGAGTTCCTGATCCGGCATCAGCGGCGTGATTTCAAGGCGTTGCCACTGGCCGCCCAGCCGATAGCGCACCAGCGGCCGCACCGGCCAGCGCGCGCCGCTGCGCGGGGATGTCCACCAGCCGGCCGCCTGCCAATCCACGTCTTGCGGTTGAAAAATCACGGTTTTTCCGCGGGAATCGCGGTGGCTGCCACCAGCCCACACCGGCCGCCCCTGTGCGTCGCGCACGCGAAACAGGGTGAGCGCGGCCCCATCGGCCAGGTTCAGCCCCAGCCAATCCCAGCCCACCGCGCGCGGGTTGAGCAGGGTGGACGACCATTCCCGATCAAGCCAGGCCGTGCCGGCAACCGGTTGCCCGGCCAGGCTGCCGCTGATCGACAGCCCTGGCCAACTGTAATAATGGCTTGCTTCTGAAGGGCTTGGCCCCTTCTGGCTGTATCCGCCCTGCCCTTGCAGGATCACCGGCTGGCGCGGGGTGAAGGCCAGATCCAGCCGCTGGCCATCCACCACCACCTGCCCGCGCAGCCGGCCATCGCGCCCCCGCCACAGCCGCCAATCATCCACCGCCACATCCATATCCCCCACATGTGCCTGGGCCAGGCCAAAGCCGGCGCGGGCGATGCGGGTGGCGTGGCGCAGCCGGCCGGTGGCGGGATCGGCGATGGCGGCGTGGGCAAAAATCACCTGTTCGGTGGCAAAACGCGACGCATTGGTGACCGCACGCGGCACGCGAGTGCGGAAAAACGTGATCTGGATGCCCATGTCGCGGGCCCCGGTGGCCGATTTCGGGCGCAGCCAGCCGGTGACATACCACCATTCGGTGCGGAAGCCCGGATGGGCGCCATGATCGGCCGGAAAGCGCATCGGCACCCCCGGCCGCACCGGGGCAAAATCCGCCGCCAGCAGCAGCGGCGCCAGCAGCAACAGGGCCAGCCGCTTCATCACCAGTCCGCCCGCACTGCCAGCAGCGGCCCCGGCCCCAGCGCCCGCCGCCCGGCCAGCACGGCGGTGCCGGCGGCGCAGCCCACCAGCGCGGCGGCCAGCCCGGCCAGCAGCGGCCACGGCAGTGCCAGATCCATCGTCCAGTGAAAGCTTTGCGGGTTGACGACCATCACCAGCACCAGCGCCAGCCCCAGCCCCAGCGCGATGCCGGCCGCCGCCCCCACCACGCCCAGCCCGGCGCCTTCCAGCGCCAGCATGGCCAGCAGCTGCCGCCGCTGCACGCCAACATGGCGCAGCATGCCGAATTCGCGGGCCCGGGCCAGCACCTGCGCCGAAAAGCTGGTGGCGACACCCACCAGGCCGATCATGATGGCAATGGCTTCCAGGGCATAGGTGACGGCAAAGCTGCGATCGAAGATCTGCAGGGCCACGCGCCGCATTTCGCCGGGGCGGCCGAACTGGGCCTGGCCGCGCACCGCGGCCGGCAGCGCGGCGGCCAGCGCGGCCTGCACCGCCTGCGGCTGGGCACCGGCGGCCAGATCGAACGCGGCATCGGTGATCGTCGCATCGCCGGTCAGCCGGCGATAATCGGCCAGCGGCAGGATGATGGCGCCAAATTGCCGGGCATAATCGCGCCACACCCCGGCCACGAACACCGGCTGCGGCCGGCCGGCGATGGCCAGCGTGCGGCGATCCCCCACCTGCCAGCCATAGAGCCAGGCCATGGGTTCGGAAATCAGCACGGCGGCATTGCCGGCCGGCACCGGGCCGCTGGCGCGTTTCAGCAGCGGCACCGCCGCCTGGCCGCCCTGCGCCATCAGCGCCACCGCCGGCCGGCCGGGGGCCAGCACCATATTCATCACCCGTTGCGGCCGCATGCGGGCGATGCCCGGCACCGCGGCCAGCCGCGCCTGATCGGCCGGCGTGATGCCGCCGGCTTCGGCCGCTTCGAGATGGAGATAAAGGCCAGACGGCAGCACCGCGACCAGCCAATCATCGACGCTCTGGCGGAAACTGGCGACCATCACCGCCATCGCCACCATCAGCGCGGTGGACGCGACAATGCCCGACAGCGCCAGGCTGGCCGCCTGCGGTGCCCCCCACAGCCGGCGGATCGCCAGATCCAGCGGCAGCCAGCCACTGCCGGCCCGCGCCAGCGGCGCCAGCACGGCGCGGGCCAGCGCCGGCATCAGCGCCACGCCGCCGGCCAGCAGCAGCGCCATGCCGGCATAGGCCAGGATCGGCAGGCCGGCGATGGGCGGCGCCATGGCCAGGCCGGTGCCGGCGGCCAGCAGCGCCAGGCCGGGCCAGGCAGGCGGGGCCCGGGCCGGATCAAGCCCATCACCCAGCCCCTTGAGCGCCAGCGCCGGCGGCACCCGCGCCGCGGCCAGCGCCGGCACCAGGCTGCCGGCCAGCGCCGTGGCGAGCCCCAGCCCGGCAAAGCCCAGGGCGGCCAGCGGGGCAAAGGCAAGCCGCGCCCGCGCCCCGTTGAAATAGCCGCCGCCCAGATCGCCGCCGGCCTGGGTGATCGCCAGATCGGCCAGGCCATGGCCCAGCGCCACGCCCAGTGCCGCGCCCAGCAGGCCCAGCACCAGCCCTTCGACCAGCAACTGCTGCACCAGGCCGCGCCGCGACAGGCCCAGCACGGCGAGCAGCGCAAACTGTGGCCGCCGCCGCGCCACGCTGAGCGACTGTGCCGACCAGACCAGGAAACCGCCGGTGAGCAGCGCCACCAGCGCCAGCATGCCCAGATTGACCCGATAGGCGCGGCTGAGCGCGTCGGCGCGGCTGGCTTCACCGTCGGGCGTAGCCACCAGCACGCCGGCGGGCAGCAGCGGCGTGATCCGCGCCGCCAGGCCGGCCGCATCCGCGCCCTCGGCCAGTTTCAGATCCACCCGCTGCAACCGGCCGATCTGGCCCAGCAGTGCCTGGGCTTCGGCAATGTCGATCACGGCCAGCCGTGCATCATCGCCGCTGGCCGCCAGCGTGCCGGCCATGCGCAGGGCCAGCGCCCGACCGGCGGCAGTGAAGCGGAACATCTGCCCCGGTTTCAGCCCGGTGGCCCGCGCCAGCTGCGGCGACAGCCAGATGATGCCTTCCTGCCAGCCGGGCCGCGTGCCAACGCCCGACAGGCCGCCGGGGCTGAAGCCGATCAGGCCGGGGGTGACATGCATGGCACGCAGCACATCGGTGCCCAGCAGGGTGAAGCGGCCGCCCGGCTGGCGGGTGGCCGCATCGGCGCTGCCCGGCCGCGCCAGCCGGCCCCAGCTGGCCGCCACCTCCACCACCGGCGAGGCGGCGGCCACGCCGGGCAGCCGGGCCAGCTGCGGATAGAGGCGTTCATCCATGCCGGTGGCAGCAGCGGCGCGCACGGAAAGATCGGCGCGGCCCTGCACGCTGGCCATGGCGCGGCCAAAACTGTTCAGCGCTGCGGAATTGACCAGATGCACGGCAAGGCCCAGCGCCACGCCCACCGCAATGGCCAGCACGGCAACCGCCATGCGCACCGGCTGCGCCCGCCATTCGCCGGCCAGCAGCCAGCGGCCGGCCACAGGCAGCAGCGCCGCCATCGCCGATCAGGCCGCCAGCGAACGGGGGCGCGGATCGGGCGCCAGCCCGCTGGCCGCCAGGCGCAGCGCCCGGCCGGCGGCCTGCGCCACGGCATCGCTGTGGGTGACGATCAGCACCGCGCTGCCGGCATCGGCGGCGCTGGCCAGCAGCAGATCAAGGATGCGACGCGCGGTATCGGGATCAAGATTGCCGGTGGGTTCATCGGCCAGCACCAGCGCCGGGCGGTGCACCAGCGCACGGGCGATCGCCACCCGCTGCAATTCCCCGCCCGACAGCACGGCGGGATGATCACTGCCGCGCCCGGCCAGGCCCAGCTGCGCCAGCATGGCCTGGGCCGCCGCCAGCGCCGGCGCCTGGGCCACGCCGGCCAGCACCAGCGGCAGCGCGACATTGCGGGCCAGATCAAGATGGGGCAGCACATGGAAGGCCTGGAACACAAAGCCGATGGCGCGGCAGCGCAAGGCGGTGGTGGCCGCTTCGTCCAGACCGGCCAGCGGCTGGCCGGAGATGGCGACATGGCCGGCATCGGGCTGATCCAGCCCGGCCAGGATGTTGAGCAGGGTGGATTTGCCCACGCCCGATTCGCCGGTGATCGCCACCACATCGCCGGCGGCCACATCCAGATCGACGCCGCTGAACAGCTGGCGGCGCTGCCCGGCGGCGGTGGCCACCGATTTGGCCAGGCCGCGCGCCACCAGCACGGCAGGGGCCGAGGTTGCCGCCAGGGCGGCAGGGCCCGCGGTTACCGCCGGGGCGGGTTGGGCCGATTTTGCCGCCAGGGCGGCAGGGGCAGAAGGCGAAGACGCGGGCATGGCGCCCTTCTACCCACCTGTGCGGCCGATGGCAGCCGGTGTGGCACCATGACCCTGCCAGCCGCGATCAGCCCTGTTTGGCGAACAGATTGGCCGGGTGGCGCATGGCCTTGAACTCCAGCGCGTTGCCGGCCGGATCGAACAGGAAGAAGGTGCCCTGTTCTCCCGGCTTGCCGGCAAAGCGCACATGCGGTTCCAGTTCGAAGGCAACGCCGGCGGCGCGGATGCGCTGCGCCAGCGTCTCCCAGCCGGCCCAATCCAGCACCAGGCCGAAATGCGGCACCGGCACCTGGTCACCATCCACCGGATTGCGGTGAATGGCGCTGCGCGGGGCCTGGTGCACCACCAGCTGGTGGCCGTAAAAATCGAAATCGATCCATGTTTGCGAACTGCGGCCTTCGGGGCAGCCCAGCACCGCGCCGTAAAACTGGCGGGCGGCGGCCAGATCATCAACCGGAATGGCAAGGTGGAAGGGGTTCATCATCATGGTCTTTCGGTTGGGGCGTGCAGCGCCGACAGCGCCTGCACGCGGGCCAGCAATTGCCGGCTGGCCACGGCGATTGCGTGGCCGGGCGTGCCGGTCAAGGGGTGATCGGCCGGCAGTGGCACGGGATCATCGCTGGCGAACGGGCGCAGCACCACCGGCTGGCCCTGGTGATCGGCGTGCAGCAGCCAGTTCATCACCGCCAGCAGCCGGGCGGTGATGCCCAGCGATTCGGTCGCCACCGCCAGCGCCGGATCGGGCGGCAGCGTGGCGCGAAATGCGATGGCCGGCCCGTCGAACCAGCCGCGCGCCGCCTCGCCAATGGCCAGGCAATCGCGGAACAGCCCATCCAGCTGCGGTTTCAGGGCGGCCGGCGCGGCCCTTGAAAGCGGGCGGACCATGCCCAGATTGGCATTGCCGACGGGGCCAAAGGGCACGGCGGCACCCCCCGGCCCAGAATGGGCGGGATCATGGGCAGACTTGCCCGATGCACCTTTGCTTGAAGAGGAATGTGCCATGCGTGGATTTGATATTTCGCCTTTGCTGCGTTCGTCCATCGGATTCGAAAATCTCAACCGGCTGGTCGAATATGCCGGCCGGGTTGATACCGGTGATGCCTTCCCGCCCTACAATATCGAAAAGCTGGGCGATGGCGCCTATCGCATCCAGATGGCGGTGGCCGGCTTTGCCCGCAGCGAACTGGACCTGACGGTGCAGGAAAACACCCTGATCGTCGTCGGCCAGGCCGCGCCGGAGGCCGAAAGCAGGGAACGGCAGTTCCTGCATCGCGGCATCGCCAAGCGCGCCTTTGAACGGCGGTTCCAGCTGGCCGACACCATCAAGGTGACGGGCGCCAGCTTCGAAAACGGCCTGCTCAACATCGAACTGGTGCGCGAGATTCCCGAACACAAGAAGCCGCGCAAGGTGGAAATCGGCGCCGGGCAGGATGCGCTGCCGGTGACCGCCGATGCACGGCTGGCCGCCGCCTGAGCCTTCAGGCGCGCAACACCCTGCGGCGCTCGACCTTGAAGCGTTTCAGCTCCTCGGCGGGCGCCGCCCAATCGGGATCGGCGCGGGCAGCGGCGGCGAAATCCTCCATCGCCGCCTTCAGATTGCCGGCCACTTCATGGGCCTGGGCCCGCGCATAATAGGCGCGGGCCGGGCTTTTCGGGCCAATCTCAAGGCCATGGCTGATCAGCGCGATGGCTTCTGCCGCACGGCCGGGGATGCGCGAACAGGCGATGCCCTTGTTGATCCAGGCTTCGGCAAAGCCCGGCGCGGCCTGGATCGCCAGATCGAAATCAGCAACGGCCTGGGCAAGCTGCCCCGCCTTCACCCGCGCGGCGCCGCGGTTCATCAGCATGGCCAGCCGCACCGGCGGGGCAATGCCGGGCTGGCCGATGGCCCGATCGCAGCGGGCCAGCTGGCCCCGGCTGGGGCGGGACGCATCGGCCGCCTCGCGGCACGGGCGGGCCACGGCCTCTTCGGGGGCAGCGGTGGCCGCCGCCAGCAACAGCAGCGCCGCAATCATGCGATGATGTCGGGGATCAGCTGGTCTTCGAGGCTGCCGATCTCGTCCTTCAGGCGCAGCTTGCGCTTCTTGAAGCGTTGCAGCTGGATCATGTCGGGCAAGGCGGCCAGGCGCAGGGCCTCGATGGCGGCATCCAGATCGCGATGCTCCAGCCTGAGATATTCGATGCGTGCGCGGATTTCCGCTTCGTCCACGCCGGGGGCTCCCTTGGCGATGATGACATGGCGTTAACCAAAACCGGCGCTGCGCTCAAGGCCTTTGCGCAGCCGTGGCCATGATCCCATGCCCCGGCTGCGGCAAATCATCCCTTATGGGCGGTAAACGGCGCAATTTGCCATGGACAGGCCGGGCGCGGCGTGATGCACTTAACGATCCCGGTGTGGTTCAAGCCTGGACTGCGCCGTGGAGCCAAGGGAGTGTGCTTATGCCCAACAGCCACCGGGACATGCTGGCCGCCCGCCATGCGCGGCTGGAAGCCGAACTGGGTGCTGAACTGAAACGCCCCGTGCCCGATGCCGTCATGCTGCGGCAGTTGAAGGCGCAAAAACTGAAACTGAAGGACGAATTGTCCCGCAGCCATTGACCGGCTGCCGGCCGGCCGGCCCGCCCCGATCGGGCGTGCCGGCGGCCCTGGCCGTCATTCGTCGCGGCTGATCTTCTCGTTGCGCTCGTGCCGTTCCTGGGCGTCGATCGTCATGGTGGCGATCGGGCGGGCATCCAGACGCGCCAGGCTGATCGGTTCGCCGGTGATTTCGCACCAGCCATAATCGCCGCTGTCGATGCGGCGCAGGGCGGCGTCGATCTTGGAAATCAGCTTGCGCTGCCGATCACGGGTGCGCAGTTCGATGCCCCAATCGGTTTCGCTGGCGGCACGATCGGTCAGATCGGGTTCGCGCAGCGGTTCGGCCTTCAGCGCCTCCAGCGTGCTTTCCGATTCCTTCAGGATTTCGTCTTTCCACACCAGCAGCTTGCGGCGGAAATAGGCCAGCTGACGCGGATTCATGAATTCTTCATCGGCCGACGGGCGATAGCCGGCGGGCAGATCATCGCCGGGGGCCGGAACGATCAGCGGACCATCGTCGTTGCTGCCCGGCCCGGTTATTGTGCCTTGAGACCCACTTTTCATCGCCAGCATCCCACCAAATCAGGTGGCCGCTGCCTCCCACGGCGGGTGGCAGTGCCAAACCCGAACCAAGTTCCCGGCCAGACCCCTCCGGCCGGGATGTCTCCCGCAGCGGCCCTTATACCTGCCGGGGCGGGGCAGCAAGGGGCGATGCGGGCCGGGGTGCAGATTTTCAGTGCTTGATGCCGTCCAGCCGGGCCTGCAGCGCGGCAAGCTGTTCCTTGAGCAGCGCCAGTTCCTCGGCGCTGGCGGCGGGCTTTTCGGCTGGTGCCGGCGGTTCGGCGCTGCGTTCGCCCTTGCGGAAGACGCCGCCAGTCATCATGTCGGTGGCGGCCTGAAACATGGCGAGATTCTGCTTGGCCAGATGTTCGAACGGCTTCATCGCCGCATCGCGGAACTTGGCGTGATTGTCGGCAAAGGCCGCCATCGAGGCTTCGAGATAGTGCGGCACCATCGCCTGCATCGAATCGCCATACATGGCGATGATCTGGCGCAGGAACGACACCGGCAGCATGGTCTGGCCGCCGGCTTCGCCTTCCATGACGATCTGGGTGAGCACGGAACGCGTGATGTCCTCGCCGGTGCGCGCGTCGAACACCTGGAAATCCCGGCCCTCGCGGGTCATCTCCGCCAGATGCTCCAGCGTGATGTAGCTTGACGTTTCGGTGTTGTAGAGCCGACGGTTGGCGTATTTCTTGATCACGATCGGAGCGGCGGGGGCTTTGCCCGTCTTGCCATCGGAGGCGGAAGATGCAGCCATGGGAACTCCCGAAACGGACACTGGCACAAGCGCTAGCACGGTCATGTGTTGCGGTGCAATGCCGCAGGTGCAACAGCCGGCTTCCGGTGGCTGATGCCTGAGCGTCGGCGCCTGCGCGGGCCGCATCCGCTGCCGCTGTTCCTGGCCACGGTGCAGGGCGTGTGCGGCGATGATCGCGCGCGGCTGGCGCGGGTGCTGGCCGGGCTGGCGCGATACCAGCAGGCGCCACTGCCGCCGCCGCGCCCGCCCTGGCCCATCGTGGCGCAGGTGGGCGGCGTGGCCCTGCGCTGCGGGGCAGCAAGCGGCCGGCCACTGGTGCTGGTGCCATCGTTGATCAACGCCCCCGATGTGCTGGATCTGGGGCCGGGGCAAAGCCTGTGCGCACATCTGGCCGCGGCCGGCTTTCAACCCCTGCTGGTCGATTGGGGGGCACAGCCCGAAGCGCTGGGGCTGGCAGCGCTGGTGGAACAGCGGCTGGTGCCCCTGATCGCGGCGCTGGGCGGCCCGGTGCCGATGATCGGTTATTGCCTGGGCGGCACGCTGGCGCTGGCAGCGGCGCGCGCCGGCGTGGCCAGCCGGCTGGCGCTGCTGGCCACGCCCTGGCGCTTTGGCGGCTATGGCGGGGCGGGCCAGGCCGCGCTGGCCGCCTGGTGGCAAGCGGCCGGCCCGGTGGCGCAGCCCCTGGGCGTGGTGCCGATGGATCTGCTGCAACCGGCGTTCTGGTCGCTGGATCCGGCCGCGCTGGTGGCGAAATATGAACGGCTGGCCGGGGCCGCGCCTGCGGCCGTGGCCGGCTTTGCCCGGCTGGAGGATTGGGCCAATGGCGGCGCACCGATCAGCCTGGCCGCCGCCGCCGATCTGGCCGGCCTGTTCGAGGCGGGTGCCACCGGGCTGGGCGGGACGGATGTGCCAGCAATCCCGCTGCTGGATGTGGTGGCGATGGCCGATCGCATCGTGCCGGCGGCGGCCGCCCTGACCGATGCCGGCGATGCCCGCCGGCTGGAGATCATGGGCGGCCATGTCGGCATGGTGGTGGGCGGCCGCGCGCGCGAGCTTCTGTGGGAACCGCTGACGGCCTGGTTGCAGACCTGACCCAAAGGGCCATGGTGCAGCGCGGCAAACCGTCCTAGGCTTTGGCCCGCGACTCGAACAAGGGACCGAACCCATGAGCAATATCGTCATCACTGCCGCCCGCCGCACTGCCGTTGGCAGTTTTCTGGGCAGCTTTGCCACCGTGCCCGCCCATCTGCTGGGCAAGGCGGCGATCGAGGCGGCGATCGCCGATGCCGGCGTGGGCGCCGACGAGGTGAGCGAGGTGATCCTGGGCCAGGTGCTCACCGCCGGCCAGGGCCAGAATCCGGCGCGGCAGGCGGCGCTGGCGGCCGGGCTGGCCGAAGCGGCGCCGGCCTATGGCGTCAACCAGGTGTGCGGTTCGGGCCTGCGCGCCGTGGCCATGGGTGCCCAGGCGATTGCCACCGGCGATGCCGCCATCGTGGTGGCCGGCGGCCAGGAATCGATGAGCCTTTCGATGCACGCGCAAGGCCTGCGCGCCGGGCAGAAGATGGGCCACATGGAACTGGTCGATACCATGATCAAGGATGGCCTGTGGGATGCCTTCAACGGCTATCACATGGGAATCACGGCCGAAAATGTGGCGGAGATGTATCAGATCAGCCGCGCCGCGCAGGATGAATTTGCCGTGGCCAGCCAGAACAAGGCGAGCGCGGCGCGCGCAGCGGGGCGCTTTGCCGCCGAAATCGCGCCGGTCACCATCAAGGGCCGCAAGGGCGACACGGTGGTGGATCGCGATGAATATATCCGTGACGGCGTCACCATCGACAGCGTGTCGGGCCTGAAGGGCGCGTTCAGGAAGGATGGTTCGGTCACCGCTGCCAATGCATCGGGCCTCAACGATGGCGCCGCCGCCCTGGTGTTGATGAGCGAGGCCGAAGCGGTGCGGCGCGGCGCGCCGATCCTGGCGCGCATCGCCGGTTTTGCCAGCGTGGGGGTTGATCCCAAGATCATGGGCATCGGCCCGGTGCCGGCCAGCCGCGCCGCCCTGGCCCGCGCCGGCTGGAGCGTGGCCGATCTGGATCTGGTGGAGGCCAACGAGGCCTTTGCTGCCCAGGCGCTGGCGGTGGGCCAGGAACTGGGGCTGGACCCGACGAAGCTGAACGTGAACGGCGGCGCGATCGCCATCGGCCATCCGATCGGCGCATCGGGCGCGCGCGTGCTGGTGACGCTGCTGCACGAAATGGGCCGGCGCGATGCCAAGAAGGGGCTGGCCACGCTGTGCATCGGCGGCGGCATGGGCATTGCCATGGCGGTGGAGCGGGGCTGAGACCGCGATCCACCCCCTTTCCGCCCGTCCCGATCCGCGCCATAACGGTGGGGCATGATCCGCGAGGCGACCCCCATCGAGCGGCTGTTTGCCGGCAAGCACCACGGCCGGCTGCTGGTGCTGGGCCGGCCACCGGAGCGGGTGCCGCTGGCGCTGGAGGACTGGGAGCGCATCGCCTGCGTGGCGGCCGGCGATGACGAGATTCGCCCTGGCACGGTGCGCGCCGATCCGCATCATTTGCCGTTTCACGAAGCGCTGTTCGACAAGGCGCTGCTGTCGGCCCCGTTGCTGCAACCGCGGCTGATGCTGCGTGAATTGTGGCGGGTGCTGAGCCCCGCCGGCCTGGCCGTGCTGGTGGTGCGGGCGCGGCGGCCCTGGCATGTGAAGGATATTGGCTGGCTGCGCGAACCGTTGCAGCTGCGGCTGGATGAAGCCATGTTCGAGGTGCTGGACTGGCGGGTGGAAACCCTGCCCGAACGCCATCATGTCGTGCTGGTGGCGAAAAGCGATTGGCAGAAACCGGTGCTGGTGGGGGCGGCCGATCCGGCGCTGGTGCCCAGGCTGGTGAATTGATGACGGCGGCTGAAACCCTGGCCGCCGTGGTGAAGATGGTGCCGTTTGCCGCCCATCTTGATCTGACCATCGTGGAACTGACGCAAACCCGCGTGGTGGTTCATGCGCTGATCAAGCCGGAATATTGCACCAGCGGCGGCACCGCCCATGGCGGTTTCCTGATGGCGCTGGCCGATTTCACCGGCGCCGTGGGCGCGTTCCAGGTGCTGCCGGAAGGGGCGAAGGGCACCACCACCATCGAATCGAAAACCAACATGATGGGGGCGATCCCGGTGGGCAGCACCCTGATCGCCACCGCCACGCCGCTGCACGTGGGCCGCCGCACCAGCGTGTGGGTAACGCGGGTGGAAAGCGCCCACGGCAAGCTGGCCAGCGTGACGACGCAGACGCAGATGGCGTTGTGAGCGGCTGATCCTGCCCCTTGCCCGAAGTGCAATAAAGTGGGCCTGCATGCAACATCGCGATCCTGCCCGGCCCCCTCCGTCGCCCTCGGCGCCACCTCCCCCAGAGGGGGAGGATCGACGGGGTCAGAGGGAGAATTCCACCGTCACCACATCGCCTTCGCCCACGCCTTCCTTTTTCCGCACGGCGGCCTTGATCGGCAGCAGATAGCCACCGGCCTCTTTGGACGGGAACACCGAAGTGGCCCACAGGGTGCCGCCCAGCCGCACCTTGACATAGACACTGCCCCAGGCTGCGCTGCGCCCTGGCGCGCCGGCGCGGATGCCATCGGCAACATCGCCGGTGATGGTGAGGAAATGCCAGTTCATCGGCGAAGGCTTGCCGTCGGCCGCCTTGCCCTTCCAGATCCACAGCGGCCCGGTGAACGACCATGGCCCGCCGGCGGGCAGTTCATGGCCCAGTTCCTCGCGCAGGAAGCGGATCAGTTCGGGATCAAGATCGGGGTCCACGCCAGCGATGATAGCCTATCGGCTGAGCCGGAACACCCCGGTATCGGCCAGAAGATTGGGCCACAGGCCAATCGGCCGGCCGGCAGACAGGCCGGTGGCATGTTCCACCGTCAGACCCAGTTCGGCGGCCAGCGCCTGGAAATCGGCGATGGTGCAGAAATGGATGTTGGGCGTTTCATGCCAGCTGACCGGCAGCGAGCGGGTGACCGGCATGCGGCCGCCGAGCGTGAGGCTGAGCCGCACCCGCCAATGGCCGAAATTGGGGAAGGAAACGATGGCGCTGCGGCCGATGCGCACCAGTTCGGCCAGGACGGCGGCCGGCCGCTGCATCGCCTGCAGCGCGTTGGACAGGATGACCAGATCGAAGGCGGCATCGGGATAATCGGCCAGATCGGTATCGGCATCGCCCTGCACCACGGCAAGGCCCCGGCCGACTGCGCTCGCCACGTCCGCAGCGTCCAGTTCGATGCCGCGGCCCTCCACGCCCTTGGTGTCGCGCAGCCAGGCCAGCAGCTGGCCATCGCCGCAGCCGATATCCAGCACGCGCGCCCCTTCCGGCACGGCGGCGGCCACGGCGGCCAGATCGGGGCGCAGCGGAATGGGCGTCATGCCGCCAGGAACCCATGGACAACCCGGTTCATTTCCGGCGCATCGAGCAGGAAGGCATCATGGCCGAAGGGGCTTTCCAGTTCCACGAAACTCACCGGCGCGCCGGCGGCGTTGAGCGCGCGCACGATGCGGCGGCTTTCGGCGGTGGGGTAGAGCCAGTCGGACGTGAAGGACACCAGCGCAAAGCGGCACGGGCTGCCGGCAAAGGCGCGGGCGAGATTGCCGCCAAAGGGCTCGGCCAGATCGAAATAATCCATGGCGCGGGTGATGTAGAGATAGGAGTTGGCATCGAAGCGTTCGACGAACGACAGGCCCTGGTGGCGCAGATAGGATTCGACCTGGAAATCGGCATCGAAGCCGAACGACACCGCATCGCGGTTCTGCAGGCGGCGGCCGAATTTTTCGGTAAGGCCAGCTTCGGACAGATAGGTGATGTGCGCGGCCATGCGCGCCACCGCCAGGCCATCGGCGGGCGGCGCATCGGGCGCATAAAGCCCGTCCTGCCATTTGGGATCGGCCATGATCGCCTGGCGGCCGACTTCGTGGAAGGCGATGTTCTGGGCCGAATGGCGGGCAGCGGTGGCGATGGCGACGACCTTCCGCACGCGGGTGGGGTGGTTGGCCGCCAGACAGAGCGCCTGCATGCCGCCCATCGAACCGCCGATCACGGCGTGGAGCTGCGCGATGCCGAGATGATCGAGCAGGCGCACATGGGCTGCCACCATGTCGGATATGGTGATGACCGGAAAGCGCATGGCATAGGGCTGGCCATCGCGGGGATCGGGCGATGAAGGGCCGGTGGACCCCATGCAGCCGCCCAGCACATTGGCACAGACGATGAACCACTGTTCGGGATCGACCGGCTTGCCGGGGCCGACCAGCCGCGTCCACCAGCCGGGCTTGCCGGTGCGGGGGTGGGTGGAGGCCAGATACTGATCGCCGGTAAGCGCGTGGCAGACCAGGATCGCGTTGCTGCCGTTGGCGTTCAATCTGCCATAGGTTTCATAGGCGATGGTGAGTTGCGGCAGCACGCCGCCGCCGGCCAGCGCGAAATCGCCGGCCAGGGTGATGGTGCGATCAAGGCCGAAGCGTTCATCCATGGCCGGCCCAGATAAAGCCGTGGGGGTGACGGGGGAAGCGATATTCGCTAACGGCCAGCCCATGACCAGCACCGCACCGCAGATGAAACCCTGGATTGCCGCCATGCACGCCTATGTGCCGGGCAAGGCGAGCGCCGATGTGCCGGTGGTGGCCAAATTGTCGAGCAACGAAAATCCCTGGGGGCCTTCGCCCAAGGCGGTGGCGGCCATGCAGGCGGCGCTGGCCGATGGCCATCGCTATCCCGATCCGGCCTCCACCGCGCTGCGGCAGGCGCTGGGGGCGAAATATGGCGTTGACCCCGCGCACATCATCTGCGGCACCGGCAGCGACGAGATTTTGCACATGGTGGCCAGCGCCTTTGCCGGGCCGGGGGACGAGATCATCCACATGCGCCACGGCTTTGCCGTGTATGACGGCGCAACGCGGCGGGTGGGGGCAACCCCGGTGGTGGTGCCCGATGTGGATTATGCCGGCGATGTGGATGCGATCCTGGCCGCCATCACGGTGCGCACGCGCGTGATCTATCTGGCCAATCCCAACAACCCCACCGGCACGCTGCTGCCGGCCGCCGATATCCGCCGCCTGATCGCCGGGGTGCCGGCCAGCGTGGTGCTGGTGCTGGATCATGCCTATGCCGAATTCGTGGAGGGCGCGTATGAAGACGGGCTGGCGCTGGCGCAGAGCCTGCCCAATCTGATCGTCACCCGCACCTTTTCCAAGATCCATGGCCTGGCTGCCCAGCGCATCGGCTGGGCGGTGGCGGCGCTGCCGCTGATCGCGGCGATGGACCGGGTGCGCGGGCCGTTCAACGTCACCAGCACCGGGCAGGCCGGGGCTGTCGCGTCGCTGGCCGATGATGGCCATATCGCCATGGTGCGCGATGAAACCATCCGGCTGCGCGGCTGGCTGGCCGGCGAAATTGCGGCGTTGGGCAATGCCGGCCTGCGCGCCATCCCTTCGGCCTGCAACTTCATCCTGGTGGAATTTCCCGAAGACGGCCCGGTGACGGCGGCAGACTGCAACCGCTATCTGCTCGATCATGGCATCATCTGCCGTTATCTGGCGGTGCAGGCCATGCCGCGCTGCTTGCGCATTTCCATCGGCACCGAAGCCGAAACCCGCACCGTGGCCGCGGCCTTGCGCGATTATGTCGAAGGCGCGGGGGGCATCGCCTGATGCTGCCGTTTGCGCGCGTTGCCATCATCGGCATGGGCCTGATCGGATCATCGCTGGCCCGCGCCATCCGCGCTGCCATGCCCACGGTGCAGCTGGTGGTGAGCGATGCCGATGCCGCCGTGCGCGCCCGCGTGGCCGAACTGGGCCTGGCCGATGATGTGGCCGATGGCGCCGGCGCGGCGGTGGTGGATGCCGATCTGGTGATCCTGTGCGTGCCGGTGGGGGCGATGGCCGCCGTGGCCGCCGACATCGCCCCCGAACTGGCCCCCGATACGGTGGTGAGCGACGTGGGCAGCGTGAAGGACAGCGTGGCGCGCGTGCTGGGCGCCGCCCTGCCGGGCGTGCACGTGATCCCGGCCCATCCGGTGGCGGGCACCGAAAAATCCGGGCCGGATGCCGGCTTTGCCCAGCTGTTCCACGGCCGCTGGTGCATCATCACCCCGCCGCCGCGCGCCGATGCGGTGATGGTGGAACGGCTGGCGGAATTCTGGCGCCGGCTGGGGGCGAAGGTGGAAATGATGGACGCCGCCCATCATGATCGCGTGCTGGCCGTCACCAGCCATCTGCCGCACCTGATCGCCTATTCGATCGTGGGCACCGCCAGCGATCTGGAGGCGGTGACGCGCGGTGAGGTGATCAAATATTCAGCCGGCGGCTTTCGCGATTTCACCCGCATTGCCGCATCCGATCCGGTGATGTGGCGCGATGTGTTCCTGAACAACCGCGAGGCGGTGCTGGAGCTGCTGGGCCGCTTCACCGAAGATCTGGTGGCCCTGCAACGCGCCATCCGCTGGGGCGATGGCGACACGCTGGAAGCGCTGTTCACCCGCACCCGCGCCATCCGCCGCAGCATCATCGATGAAGGGCAGGACACCGAAAAGGCCGATTTCGGCCGATGAGGATGTGGCGGGCAGCCGCTGCACGGCTGCCCGCTGCCCTCCCCGGCTATTTCAGATCCTCCACATTCACCCAGCCGCTGGTGCCGAAACTGTCGGCCAGTTCGACGAACTTGCCATCACGCTTGCCGGTGGGGCGCAGGCTGGTGCCGGCGCGCAGGCTGCGCACCACGGCGCCATCCAGCGCCGGTGTCGCCCGCATGGCCGTATCCACCGCCACCAGCGCGGCGGCCGGCGCACTGGCAGCGACCGGCTGCGCTGTGGCCTGCAGTGCAGCAGATTGCGCAACGACTGCATTGAACGCCTTGATGAAGGCGTCGGTGAGCATCTGGCCATCCTTCCCGGCATAGCCGGCCTGGGCCACACCGGCGGCCACACCCGCCATGCCGCCCAGCGTGAGGCTGCTGCTCTGCGCCGTGCCGCTGCCGCTGGCGAGCGCGAGGCCATTGGCCGGGTTGATCACGCGGATGCCGGCGGCGACCGTCTTCTTCTTGCCGCCCAGGCCGCCGAACAGGCCCATCATGCCGCCAACACCGGGCACGCGGGCCAGCGCGCCCGAGCGCACCAGTGCTTCAGCGGCAACCCCCTTGGCCATGTCGATGCCCTTGTCGATTTCCTCCTGGCTGCCGGCAATCACGCTCATCAGGAAGGTGGCGGGCGTGCCGCTGGCCGGATCATGGCTGGTGAAGCAGCCGGATTCGGCCGCCAGTGCCGCAATCAGCGGACGCGGCGACCCCAATCCGAATTTCGCCCAGCCCTGCGTGTCGCCATCCACCACCGCCAGGGTGCCCAGCGACGCCGGGCACCGGTTCAGCACTGGCGCTGCATCCTTTGCGGCCGCCGGCACGGCCAGCAATGCCACCATGGCCAAGGCGGCCCAATCCTGTCTGCGCATGGCATTCCCCCCCTGTTGTTCATCATTGGGGGAATGCTGCGCCCACTTGCCGTCTGTGGATTGTAAAAAACAGACAGGCGGCGGTTCAGCCCCGGCGCGACCCCAGCTGCGGGCAGGGCGGCAATTGCCCGCGCCGCGCCCGGCCGGCCAGATCGGCGGGGATGCCCGATATGGCCACGGGCCCGCCGGCCGGCAGGGCGGTTTCCAGCGCCAGCCGCACCGGGCTGCGCAGTCGCTGTTCGGCCGGGGCGGGCGTGCCGGCCAGCAGCGCCTGCACCGCCAGCGGGCACACGGTGGTGATGGTGCCGGCCAGCCGCAATTGCCGGCCCAGCGGCACGATGCTGGCATCCAGTTTCAGCACTTCGCCGCTGGCATCACGGGCCGTCAGCCCCACATCAACCACCCCATCGCTGGCCCAGGCGGCATAATCGGTCAGCCGCTGGCGGCCCCGCGCCACCAGATCGGCATCCAGCGACAGGGCCGCGCCCTGCCCCAGTTTCAGGCCGCTGGCGCCGATCACCAGCTGGCCGCGCGGTTGCGGCCGGGCGGCATCGGCCGCCGCGCCGGGCTGGCGCTCGCGCAGGTGCAGTTCCAGCCGGGTGGCGGTGAAATCCGGGCCGAACCCGGCATTGCCGGCCGCATCGGGCAGCACGATCGACAGGCGTTGCAGGCGGCCATCGGCCAGATGCAGGCTGGCATTGCCGCTGGCCGCCTGCACCCGCGCCGCCAGCCCGGCCAGCCCGGCCGATAGCTGCACGCCCTGGGCCTGCAACACGGTCAATTCCGGCCGCCATGGCCCGCGGTTCAGGCGCAGGCGATCGGCCGCCAGCGCCAGCTGCACCGTGCCATCATGCCGCCGCACCGCGCCGCCCAGTTCGGCCTCCAGCCGATAGGGAAAGCCGGTGGCCACCACGCTGCGGCCGGGAAACCAGCCGGCCAGCGCAGCTTCGAAATCCGCCGCCCAGCCGCGCCAGGCCACGAAATAACCCCCCAGCCCCAGAACCAACGGCAGCAGCGCCAGCAGCAGCGACCAGCGGCGGTTGGGGCGGTTCATGGCGCGGGCCTTTGCAACAGGTTGATGGCGGCGTGCACGCGGGCTTCCACCTCGGCACGCGGCAGGCCGGGCGGGATGGGGGCACCCACCTTCAGATGCACGGTGCCGGGATATTTGATCAGGCTTTTCGGCCAGACGCTGCCGCTGTCGATGGCGATCGGCACCACCGGCAGTTTCAGCATCTTGTACAGCCCGGCAAAGCCGGCGGCCAGCGGCGGGCTGTCACCCACCTCCACCCGCGTGCCTTCGGGGAAAATCACCACCGGCCGCCCGGCCTGCACCGCGGCCTGCCCCTGGCGCAGCATTTCGCGCAGCATGGCGGCCGAACCGGCGCGATCGACAAAGATCGACCCATGCCGGGCCGACGCCAGGCCCCAGATCGGGATGTTGCGCAATTCGCGTTTCATCACCACCGCCGGCCGTTCAAACCACCACAGGGTGAGAATGGCCTCCAGCGCGCTTTCATGTTTCAGGGCAAACAGATGCGGGCCGGGCGGGATGCTGCCGTCAATCTCGATGCGGATGCCGGTGATCACCCGGCTGGTCAGGCGGAACCAGCCGGCCCAATATTTCGGGCCCACGAACAGCAGCGGCCCCTTGCCCGATACAAAGCCCAGGATCAGCGCCAGCGGCACCAGAATCAGCGATCCGCCCAGAAAGGCGATCTGGAACATCAGGGTGCGGATCAGCGCCACCACCAGCGCCAACAGGCGCATCAGGCTGCCCCCGCCAGCAGCGCGGCGCGGCGCAGCAGCCATTTCGAATATTCGAACGCCAGGCCCGGGGCCTTGGGTTCGGACGGCACCGCATCGGGCAGCACGGCAATGCCCGGCGGCAGCACCCGCGCCAGTTCCAGCCGGGCGCGGCGCATGTGGCCAGCGCTGGTGACAAGCCGGATCGATTTCAGATCATATTTCGCCACCCAGCGCGCGGTTTCCTCGGCATTGGATCGCGTGTCGATGGCTTCATGGCCCAGCTCGGCCCGGTTCAGGCGGCGCAGGGCAATCTTGTGGAAGGCCGCCAGCTGGCGTTTGGTGGTGGTGCGGCCCACCCCGGAAATCAGCAGGCGCGCGGCCGCGCCGCGTTCCACCACCATCAGCCCGCGGTCAAAGCGGCCGACCCCGCCGGTGAGCACGACCACCCCATCGGATTTCACCGACAATGGCGCCGCCCCCGGCAGCGCCAGGCTGAACCACAACAGGCCCAGCATCCAGGCCAGCACCGGCACGGCCGCCACACGCGCCGTCCAGATCAGCAGACCGGCCCGCGCGCGGGCGCGGGTGCGGCTGGACGGCCTGACCGGGCGAAAGGCGGGCTTGCGGCTCACATCTCGCCCCGCTGGCGGCGGATGGCAAACCAGCGATCGCGGTTGGCGTTCTGCTCGGCAAGGGTCTTGGCAAAGACATGGCCGCCGCTGCCATCGGCAACGAAATAGAGCGCATCGGTTTCGGCCGGATCGAGCACGGCCATCAGGCTCTCCCGCCCCGGATTGGCGATGGGGCCACGCGGCAGGCCGGGTTTGAGATAGGTGTTGTAGCCAGTGTCGCGCGCCAGTTCGGATCGGCGGATGCGCCGGCCCAATGGCCGCCCCTGGGTGATCGGATAGATAACGGTGGGATCGGCATCCAGCTTCATGGCGATGCGCAGCCGGTTGGAATAGACACCCGCAATCGTTCGCCGTTCGGCCGCCTTGCCGGTTTCCTTTTCCACGATGCTGGCCAGGATCACGGCTTCGGCCGGGCTTTTCACCACGGCACGGGCCGAGCGTTTGGGCCACAGATCGGCCAGCGCTTTGTCCATCGCCGCCTGCATGCGCGCCAGCACGGCCGCGCGCGGTTCGCCGGGCTGATATTCATAGGTATCGGGCAGCACACTGCCTTCGGGCGGCGCGGTGATGCGGCCCTGCAGATCGGGAATGGCGTTCAGCCGATCGGCCACCAGCACCGCCGGCCAGCCTTCGGGGATGGTGACGGTGAAGCGCTGCACCTCGCCCTTTTGCAGGGCGGCCAGGATGCTGGCCCAGCTTTGCCCCGGACGCAGGCGATAATTGCCGGCCTGCACCGCCGCATCGCCGCCCAGCAGCCGCGCCAGCAATGTGAACTGGCTGGCCGAACTGATCAGGCCGCTGCGTTCCAGCTGCCCGGCCACGCCAGACAGGGATGCGCCCTTGGCCACCGTCACGGCCACGGGTGCGCCCGCGCCAACGCTGCCACCATACCAGGGGGACAGCGCCCACCAGGCCGCCAGCAGCAGGGCACCGGCCAGAATCAGGCGGCGCATGGCCGATCAGACGCCGCGCATCACCAGCGTCGCGTTGGTGCCGCCAAAGCCGAAGCTGTTGTTGAGCACGGCGCGGATGCGGCGCTGTTTGGCAACATGGGGCACCAGGTCGACACCGACGCAGCTTTCGGACGGGTTGTCGAGATTGAGCGTGGGCGGCGCGACCTGATCGCGCAGGGCGAGCAGGCAGAAAATGGCTTCCACCGCGCCGGCCCCGCCCAGCAGATGGCCGATGGCCGATTTGGTGGACGACATGGAGACATTGGCGATGGCATCGCCGAACAGGCGCTTGACCGCGCCCAGTTCCAGCTCGTCGCCCATGGGCGTGGAGGTGCCATGGGCGTTGATGTAATCAATGTCGGCCGGGTTCAGCCCGGCGCGCTTCAGCGCCATTTCCATCGACCGGAACGCGCCCGATCCTTCCGGGTGCGGCGCCGTCACGTGATAGGCATCGCCGGACAGGCCATAACCGATCACCTCGCCATAGATTTTCGCGCCGCGCGCCTTGGCCTTTTCATATTCTTCCAGGCAGACGACGCCGGCACCTTCGCCCATCACGAAGCCATCGCGATCCTTGTCATAGGGGCGGCTGGCGCGGGTGGGATCATCGTTGAAGGCGGTGGACAGGGCGCGGGCCTGGGCAAAGCCGGCAATGCCCAGCGGGCACAGCGCGCTTTCCGAACCGCCGGCCAGCATCACATCGGCATCGCCCAGCGCGATCATGCGCGCGGCATCGCCAATGGCATGGGCGCCGGTGGAACAGGCGGTGACAACGGCATGGTTGGGCCCCATCAGGCCATATTTGATCGAAACCTGGCCGGAAATCAGATTGATCAGCCGGCCGTGCACGAAGTGTGGCGACACGCGGCGCGGGCCCTTTTCGTGGCAGATGATCGATTCAGACGCGATGCCGGGCAGGCCGCCGATGCCCGAACCGATCGAGCAGCCGGCGCGGAAGCGTTCTTCCTCGCTCATGTCGGTCAGGCCGGCGTCTTCCAGCGCCTGGCCAGCCGCATCGATGCCATAGACGATGAACGGATCGACCTGGCGCTGCACCTTGTAATCAACGCGGACATTGGCATCGAAGGTCATGCCGCTGCCATCACCGGCCTTCACCTCGCAGGCGATGCGGCAGGCCTGGTTGGAGGCATCAAAACGGGTGATCGGCCCGGCACCCGACCGGGAGGCCAGGATATTGGCCCAGCTGGTCTCGACATTGCCGCCCAGCGGCGTCACCAGGCCCAGACCCGTCACAACAACACGGCGCATCGGCGCTCCATTCAAACTGTGCCGGCCCTGCCCCGGACCGGCGGTTCCTGCCCACATGGTCTATATGCGAACGGCCTTTCGCCCGTGCAGGGCGAAAGGCCGTTCCGGCAAAGCGCACCGGCGGTGCCGGGCGGCCTTTCGCGCCTGCAAACGATCAGTTGCCGTTGGCAGCGATGAAATCGATGGCATCCTTGACGGTGAGGATCTTCTCGGCGGCATCGTCGGGGATTTCCACGCCGAATTCCTCTTCGAAGGCCATCACCAGTTCAACCGTGTCCAGGCTGTCCGCGCCCAGATCGTCGATGAAGCTGGCGGCCTCGGTCACCTTGTCGGCTTCGACGCCCAGATGTTCCACCACGATCTTCTTCACGCGCTCGGCAACGTCGCTCATTTCCGTGTCCCCTTGGGTTGCGGCGCCGGAACGCCGTCTGGTTGCCTTGGCGCGATAGCCTGATGGCGGAATTGTGGCAAGAGCGCAGCGCGGCTGCGGGCATCGCGCGGCGATGGCCTCAGACTCGCGCAAGCGCGGCCGGCGACCAAAAATGCCGATCCTCGGATCGGCATTTTCGTGAGTCGTCCGACGGCGTGGCTCCGCCACGCCCCCTTCTTCTTCTTGAAACCCTGAGCAGACTCGGCGGCTCTGCCGCCGGCTGCGGCCGGCAGGGGCAAGCTCCGGCCAGCGCAGCGCGGCGCTAGCCCAGATACATCCCGCCGTTCACATGCAGCGTCTGCCCCGTCACATAGGCCGCTTCCCGCGACGCCAGATAGACCACGCCGGCGGCAATATCCTCGCCCGCGCCCAGCCGTCCGGCCGGGATGCGGCCCAGCAGTGCCTGCTTCTGCGCATCGGGCAGCGCGTCGGTCATGGGCGAGACGATGAAACCCGGCGCCACGGCATTCACCGTGATGGTGCGGCTGGCCAGTTCCTGGGCCAGCGCCTTGGTCATGCCGATCAGGCCGGCCTTGGAGGCGGCGTAATTGGCCTGGCCGGGGTTGCCGGTGGCACCCACCACGCTGGTGATGGCAATCAGCCGGCCGAACCGCTGCTTCATCATCGGCTTGGCGGCGGCGCGATACAGGCGGAAGGTGGCTTCGAGGTTGATGCGGATCACGTCCGCCCACTCCTCATCCCTCATGCGCATCGCCAGATTGTCGCGGGTGATGCCGGCGTTGGCCACCAATATGTCCAGCCGGCCGCCCAGCGCCTCGACGGCCTGCGGCACCAGCGCATCGACAGCGGCGCTGTCAGCCAGATTGCAGGGCAGGATCACCGCATCGGCGCCGCAATCGCTGGCCACGGCCGCCAGCGCTTCGGCGCGTGTGCCCGACAGGGCAACGCGGGCGCCGCGCGCGGCCAGCGCACGGGCAATGGCGCTGCCGATGCCGCCGGACGCGCCGGTGACAAGGGCCGTCATGCCGGAAAGATCGAACATCGAAAAAATCTCCTCAGGCAATGGCTTTTGCGATGGCTTCAACGCCGGCCATGTCGGCCGCGGTGATGGTGGGCACATCGGGCGTGATGCGGCGGATCATCGGCCCCAGCACCTTGCCGCCCAGTTCGATGAACTGTTCCACCCCCAGCCCGGCCATGGCCAGCACGGATTCGCGCCAGCGCACGGTGCCGCAGACCTGATCGACCAGCAGGGTGCGAATCGCATCGACATCGGTCACGGGCGCAGCCGTGACATTGGCAACCAGCGGCACGGTGGGCGCAGCCAGTGGAGCGGTGGCCAGCGCGGCGGCCATGGCATCGGCAGCCGGCTGCATCAGCGCGCAATGGAACGGGGCCGATACCGGCAGCAGCACCGAATGGCGGGCACCCCTTGCCTTGGCCAGGCTCATGGCGCGGGCCACGGCCTCGACATGGCCGGACACCACAACCTGGCCGTTGGCATTGTCGTTGGCGGCGGCGCACACCTGGGGTCCGGCGGCTTCGCTGGCAATGGCCTGCACCGTTTCGAAATCCAGGCCCAGCAGCGCCGCCATCGCGCCGACACCCTGCGGCACGGCGGCCTGCATCGCTTCCCCGCGCAGGCGCAGCAGGCGGGCGGTATCGGCCAGGCTGAGCGCGCCGGCGGCGCACAGGGCGGTATATTCGCCCAGGCTGTGGCCGGCGACAAAGGCCGCCTTGTCGGCCAGCCGCACCCCGGCTTCGGCCTCCAGCACGCGCAGGGCGGCGATGCCAACGGCCATGATGGCGGGCTGGGCATTGGTGGTGAGGGTGAGTTCGTCTTCCGGCCCATCCCACATCAGGCGCGACAGATGCTGGCCCAGCGCCTCGTCAACCTCCTGAAACACGGCGCGGGCGTGGGGGCTGGCATCGGCCAGGCCGCGGCCCATGCCCACCGCCTGGCTGCCCTGACCGGGAAAAATAAACGCGCGAATGGTCCCTCTCCTCATGACGCATGTGAGGCGGGCGATTAGGCGCTTCGGTGCGCGTGCGCAACCATTGCGGGCGGTTGGGGCCATTTGCCCCGTTGCACGCGCGCGACTTTGCGCTATGGGCTGCCGGCTGCGCTCAGGGAGGGGGCGGGAGGGATTCGCATCTGCGACCCTTTTGGTTCGCCTGTGTGCACCGGGTTTGGAACAACAAGAAACGCCACCAAGAGAAGAGCCAAGGAGTGCCAATGTCGATCAATGCCCGCCTGCTGATCGCTGCCAGCCTGATTGCCGCTGCCGTCCCCGCTTATGCTGCGGTGTCGTCGGGCGTGGGCAAGGCGCTGAATGCTGCCGCTGCCGCTGCCAGGTCGCGCAATGCCGCCGGTGTGGCCGCGGCCATCGCCCAGGCCCGCGCCGCGGCCAGCACCGCCGAGGAAAAGCAGAAGACGGCGGAAATGGCCGGCTTTGCCTTCACCGCCGTGGGCCAATATGCCCAGGCCGCCGCCGCCCTTGAGCAGGTTGGCGCGCCCTGCGGCCAGCTTGGCCCGCTCTATTACCGCGCCGGCCAGCTGGACAAGGCGGTGGCGATCGCCAGGGGCTGCCCCGGTGAAGCCAGCCAGATCCTGGTGGCGCAGTCCATGTCGCGCCAGGGCAACCACCGGGCCGCCGTGGCCGCCTACAACAAGCTGATCGCCAGCAACGGCGCCAAGGGCGTGTATCTGGAAAATCTGGCCGGCGCCCAGTTCAAGGCCGGCGACAAGGCCGGCTATCTGGCCACCACCACCCGGCTGATCAAGTCCGATCCGTCGCCGTCGCGCTGGAAGGTGCTGCTCACCGAAATCCAGGGCCAGAACATGCGCAGCGAAGCCAAGCTGGCGCTGTATCACCTGATGCAGACGACGGGCACGCTCAACCGCGCCCAGGATTACACCGATTTTGCCAAGCTGGCGCTGATCGCCGGCCAGGCCGCCGTTGCCAAGGCGGCGCTGGACAAGGCCGGTGCCGGCAGCGACACGATGAGCCAGAAGCTGGCCGCCGCTGCCGCTGCCGGTGTGGCCAAGGAAGCCGCCGAGGCGGTGAAGCTGTCGGCCGCGCCGAACACCGCGTTCAAGGGCGGCAACGCCTATCTGGGCCTGAACGAATATGCCAAGGCCGTCGCCGCTTATGACAAGGCGATTGCAGCCAACGGCCCGGATGTCGATTTTGCCCGCATCTTCAAGGGCATCGCCGCCGTGAAGGGCGGCCAGAAGGCAGCGGCGCTGGCCGCGTTCAAGGCCGTGGATGAAAAGAGCGGCATGAAGGACATCGCCAATCTGTGGAGCCTGTACGCCAGCGTGCGCGGCTGAGGCGCATTGATGCCGAAAAAAGGGCCGCCGCGGGATGCCGCGGCGGCCCTTTTTTTTACCGGCCATCCGGCCAGAAGACAGATGGTCAGGCTGAACCTGTCTCAGCATGACCATCGCAAGCGCGGGGTGAAATCGCCTACTCCCCCGCCGGGCGTGATTGCAGCTGGATATAATTGCCCAGGCCCATCTGGCGGATCATTTCCTGTTGGGTCTCGATGAAATCGACATGCTCCTCCTCGGCGGTGAGGATGCTGGCGAACAGATCGCGGCTGACGAAATCACGCACGCTTTCGCAATAGGGAATCGCGTCCTTCAACAGCGCGATGGCCTCGTGCTCCAGCTCCAGATCGGCCTGCAACACCTCTTCCACTGTCTCGCCGATGCGCAGGCGGTTCAGCGCCTGCATGGCCGGCAGACCTTCCAGAAAGAAGATCCGCTCCATCAGCTGATCGGCATGCTTCATCTCGTCGATGGATTCATGCCGTTCATAATCGGCCAGTTTCTTGATCCCCAGATTGTCGAGCAACCGGTAATGCAGCCAATATTGGTTCACCGCCGTCAGCTCGCCCTTGAGCACGGCATTCAGAAATTCGATCACCTTGGCATCGCCACGCATCGCACCATCTCCCATCTGATCGGGGCGCTGTGGCGCAGAACTTGACCGGCGTCAAGAAAAACGATGATTTTTCCGATACTTACAACTGCAACGCACTTGCAGTATCAGCTGAGCGCGTGCGCGTGCTGCACCACTTCGCGGGCAAAGGGCAGGCACTGGCCGCATTTCACCTTGCAGCCCAGCTGGGCATAGGCGGCCTTGGGGCAGGATTTGCCGGCGGCGCGCGCGGCATCGCGCACATCCCGTTCCTTCAGCGCGTTGCACACACAGACGAACATGGCCGTCCCTTCGAATCAGCAGAGCCCTGCACTTGCGAATGATTATCAGTCATCCCGGCCGCTAATGCAAGTGGTTCGCAGTATCGCCTGTCAACGCCGCCCGAACAATTTCTCGATGTCGGTCTTGGCCAGCCGCACCCAGGTGGGGCGGCCGTGGTTGCACTGGCCGGAATGGGGGGTGATCTCCATCTCGCGCAGCAGCGCGTTCATTTCGGCGATCGACAGCGGCCGGCCGGCGCGCACGCTGCCATGGCAGGCCATGGTGGCGGCCACGGCATCCAGCTTTTCCTTCAGGCTCAACGCCTTGCCAAAGGCTGCCAGATCATCGGCCAGATCGATGATCAGGCCCTTCACATCGCAGGTGCCCAGCAGCGCCGGGGTGGCGCGCACCAGCACGGCGGCCGGGCCAAAGGCTTCGATCTCCAGCCCCAGTTCGGCCAGTTCATCGGCGCGGGCCGCAATGCGGGCGGCGGCGATATCGTCCAGCTCCACCACTTCGGGCACCAGCAGCGCCTGCGTGGCCACCCGGCCGCCGGCCAGGGCGCGATTCATGCGCTCCAGCGTCAGGCGTTCGTGGGCGGCATGCTGATCAACGATCACCAGCGCATCATCGGTTTCGGCAATGATGTAGGTGGCCGCCACCTGCCCGCGCGCCGCGCCCAGCGGAAAGCCGGCGGCCGGCGGCGGCGGCACAGCCACGGCAGGCTGGCCGGCGGGCGCAAAGGCCGGCGGCAGTTCGGTGAACAGGCGCGGTGGTTCGGCCAGACTGGCCGGCGGGGCGGGCGCGGCCCAGCCCGCCGGCGCGGGTTCCGCCACGAACGCGGCCAGAGCGGCATCGGCAACGCGGGTGCTGGCGCGGTGGCCGGCGGCATCGAGCGCGCGGCGCACGCCCGACACGATCAGGCCGCGCACCAGGCCGGCATCGCGAAAACGCACCTCCGTCTTGGCCGGGTGCACGTTCACGTCAATAAAATCGCCTGGCACATCCAGGAACAGCGCCACCACCGGGTGGCGATCGCGCGCCAGCAGATCCTGATAGGCGCCGCGCAGCGCCCCCAGCAGCAACCGGTCGCGCACCGGGCGGCGGCCAACGAACAGAAACTGGTGATCGGCCACGCCGCGGTTGTAGGTGGGCAGGCCGGCCAGGCCACCCAGATGCAGATCATCGCGCATCAGATCGACGGCCACCGCATTGTCGGCAAAGTCCGCCCCGATGATCGCCGCCAGCCGCGCCAGCAGCGAGGCCGGGCTGGCATCGGGCAGCGGCGGCAGGCCCAACAGGCGGCGGCCTTCGGATTCCAGCGAAAAGCCGACATCGGGGTTGGCCATGGCAAGCCGGCGCACATGATCCAGACAGGCGGCCAGTTCTGATCGCGGTGATTTCAGGAATTTGCGCCGGGCCGGCACCGCTGCGAACAGGCCATCGACGCGCACCACCGTGCCGGGCGCGGCCGCCGCCGGGCCGTCGGCGGTGATGCGGCCATTGTCCACCACCAGCCGCCAGCCTTCGGCCCCCGGCGCGCGGCTGGTGAGCGACAGGGTGGCGACCGAACCGATCGACGGCAGCGCCTCACCGCGAAAGCCCATCGTGGCAATCGCAGCCAGATCGCCATCGGGCAATTTCGATGTGGCATGGCGTTCCACCGCCAGGCGCAGTTGATCGGGCGCCATGCCATGGCCATCATCGGCCACCTCCAGCCCGTCGATGCCGCCATTGGCCAGCCGGATGGCGATGCGGGTGGCACCGGCATCCAGGGCATTTTCCACCAGTTCCTTGGCGGCACTCGCCGGGCGCTCCACCACCTCGCCGGCAGCGATCTGGTTGATCAGGGTTTCGGGCAGGCGGCGAATGGGCACGATGGCTGTTTACGGGCAGTTGGCCGCGTTGTCAGCCGGCGCTGGGCCCGAAATGGCCTTTCCGCCTTGCAAAAACAACGACAGCCGGCCTATGGCGGTGCATCGGTCGCGCGTGTTCGCGAATCCCTTGCTCATGTCTGTGGTTGCCGCCTCCATGTCGCCTTTCTCCCGCATGTTCTCCTTCCTCGCCCAGGATATGGCCATTGATCTGGGCACCGCCAACACGCTGGTTTATGTGCGCGGCCGCGGCATCGTGCTGAACGAGCCCAGCGTGGTGGCGATCGAAACCATTCGCGGCAACAAGATCGTCAAGGCGGTGGGCAACGAGGCCAAGGTGATGATGGGCCGCACGCCGGGCAATGTGGAATGCATCCGCCCGTTGCGCGATGGCGTGATCGCCGACATCGATGTGGCCGAACAGATGATCAAGCATTTCATCAAGAAGGTGCAGTCCAGCCGCTTTGGCCGTTACCCGGAAATCGTCATCTGCGTGCCATCGGGCAGCACCAGCGTGGAAAAGCGCGCCATCCGCGATGCCGCCAACAACGCCGGGGCCACGCAGGTCTATCTGATCGAGGAGCCGATGGCGGCTGCCATCGGCGCCGGCATGCCGGTGACCGAACCGATCGGATCGATGGTGGTGGATATCGGTGGCGGCACCACCGAAGTGGCCGTGCTGTCGTTGAAGGGCCTGGCCTATACCACCAGCGTGCGCGTGGGCGGCGACAAGATGGACGAAGCCATCATCAACTATGTCCGCCGCAACCACAACATGCTGATCGGTGAAGCCACCGCCGAGCGCATCAAGAAGGAAATCGGCACCGCCAAGAAGCCGGCCGACGGCGTTGGCGAGACCATCCACATCAAGGGCCGCGACCTGATGAACGGCGTGCCCACCGAAATCCAGATCAACCAGGCCCAGTTGGCCGAAGCCCTGTCGGAACCGGTGGCCACCATTGTGGAAGGCGTGCGCGCCGCGCTGGAAAACACCCAGCCCGAACTGGCCGCCGACATTGTGGACCAGGGCATCGTGCTGACCGGCGGCGGCGCCCTGCTGCACGATCTGGATGTGGTGTTGCGCGAAGCCACCGGCCTGCCGGTGAGCGTGGCCGACGAGCCCCTGACCTGCGTGGCCATCGGCACCGGCCGTGCGCTGGAAGATCCGATGTATCGCGGCGTGCTGATCACCGCCTGAGCCCAACCGCCGGGAGCGCCGCAGCGTGCTGGACTGGACCCAAACCCCGCGCCGCCCCACCGCCGTTCGGCGGGAGCAGAATCTTGCCCTGGTATCGGCGGTGCTGTCGGGCGCGGTGGTGGCCGCCGGGCTGATCCTGCTGCTGGTGGCGCGGGTGAACCCGGAAACCGGTGCCGGCCTGCGCGCCTTGGCGGGCGATCTGATCACGCCGGCCTGGGATGTGGTGCGCGCGCCGGTTGACGGGGCGACGCGCATTGCCGGCCATATCGGCGATTATTTCGGGGCGGTGTCGCGCAGCGAGGCGCTGGCGCGCGAGCTTGACACCGCCAATGCACGGCTGCGCAGCGCCCGCACCGGGCTGCGCGAGCTGGCCCAGCTGAAACGCCTGATGGCGGTGCGTGAACCCACCCGCGCCGCGGTGGCCACCGCCCGCCTGGCCGCCGCCACCGCCGGCGGGGTGGTGCGCAGCGCCATGCTGTCGGCCGGGATGGCCGATGGCGTGACCCGCGATCTGCCGGTGATCGCCGCCGATGGCCTGATCGGCCGCACCGTGGAAGCCGGCAGCCACAGCGCCCGCGTGCTGTTGCTGACCGATGCCCAAAGCCGGGTGCCGGTGATTGTCGAACGCACCGGCCAGGCCGGGCTGGCCGCCGGCACCGGCCTGCCGCGCCTGGTCCTGATCGATCGCATCGGCCCCGATGTGCCCTTGCTGGCCGGCGATCGCATCGTGACATCGGGGGATGGCGGCGTGTTCCCGCCCGGCGTGCCGGTGGGCGTGATCGTCGATCCGCGCCGCGACGGCCCGGTGATCCGGCTGGCCGCCAGCCCGCTGGGCACCGGCTTTGTGACGGTGGAGCGGGCCTGGCTGCCGATCCCCGATACCGGCCCCAAGGGCCCGGTGTTCGACGCGCCGGTGCCGGTGGAGGCCCGCCGCCGCGGCGCGCCACCGCCACGCCTGCGCGGTGCCGAAACCCCGCCGGCCGTGCCGGCGCCGCTGCCATGATCGCCTCCCCGCCGCCGCCGGCCCTGTTGATGACGCCGGATGAACGGCGGCGCTGGCTGCTCAGCCTGTGGCGCTATGCCGTGCCGGCGCTGCTGTGCGCCGGGCTGGTGGTGATGATGCTGGCGCCGTTGCCGCTGCCGGTGCCGGCCATGCCCAATCTGGTGCTGATGGGGGTGCTGGCCTGGGCCATTCTGCAACCGGCGCTGATGCCGGCGTGGCTGGCCTTTCTGATCGGCGCGCTGGCCGATCTGCTGTTCGGGTTGCCGCTGGGGGTGAATGCCACGCTGTTTGCCGTGGCCGCCGGGTCGATCCGGCTGCTGGATCTGCTCCTGGTCGAACGCAGCCATCTTGTGGACTGGTTGGCGGTCAGCCTGCTGGTGCTGGCCTGCACGCTGGCCAGCGGGCCGTTGCTTTCGCTGGCTGGGCGGCCGCTGCCGGTGCTGCCGATGCTGTGGCAGGTGCTCACCAGCATGATCGCCTGGCCGCTGCTGCTGCGCCTCTGCGTCGCGGTGCAGCACCGGCTGGCCCGCAGTGCGCCGCGTTGGTCCCATGGATGATCCTGTCCGCCGCGCCAGTTTCACCCGCCGCGCGCTGTTGCTGGGCGCCGGCATGGCCGGCACCGGCACGCTGCTGGCCGGGCGCATGGCCTATCTGTCGCTGTTCGAAGGCGAAACCTATCGGCTGAAGGCCGAAGGCAATCGGGTGCAGAACCGGCTGGTGCCGCCGCGCCGGGGCTGGATTGTCGATCGCCATGGCAAGCCGATCGCCCTGAACCGCCCGGATTACCGGCTGGAACTGCGCCCGGCCGACATCAGCGATGCCGGCAGTGATCTGGATGCGACGCTGATTGCCATCCGCCAGGTGATCGATATCGGCCCCGACGATGAACTGCGCATCCGCGATGATGTGGCGACCCAGCCGCGCTTCATGCCGGTGGTGGTGCGATCGGGCCTGAGCTGGCCGGAGTTTTCCGCCTGCAACGTGCGGCTGGCCACCGTGCCGGGGGTGGAGGCGGTGCAGAGCTTTTCGCGCCATTATCCCGAAGGGGAGCGGATGGCGCATCTGATCGGCTATGTCGGCGCGCCGACGCCGGAACAATATCGCGCCGAAAAGAACCCGCTGCTGATCTATCCCGGTTACCGCATCGGCAAGGATGGCATCGAACGCCACGAGGATCGGCGGCTGCGCGGCCAGGCCGGTGCGTCTCGGGTGGAGGTGACGGCGCGCGGGGAGCTGGTGCGCGAACTGGGCACCCGCGCCGACAAGCCGGGCAACACGCTGAAGCTGACCATCGATCGCGACGTGCAGAATTATGCCGCCCGCCGGCTGGGGGACAATTCGGCCAGCGTGATCGTGATGGATTGCCAGAGCGGCGATGTGCTGGCGATGGTGTCGATGCCGGCCTATGATCCCAACATCTTTTCCACCCGCGTGCCGGCCCGGCTGTGGGCCGCGCTGCAACAGGATGATCACACCCCGCTGCTGAACAAGAGTGCGATGGGCCTGTATCCGCCCGGCTCCACCTTCAAGATGGTCAGCACGCTGGCGGCGCTGGAAGCGGGGATTGATCCCGATGAAGCGGTGCTGTGCACCGGTTCCTACCGGCTGGGCAACAACAGCTGGCATTGCCACGCCCGTCGCGGCCATGGCGGGGTGAACATGCGCCGCGCCCTGCCGCTCAGCTGCGATACCTATTTCTATGTGATGGGCCGGCGCGTGGGGGTGGATGCCATCGCCGCCATGGCGCGGCGGCTGGGCCTGGGGGCCGAATATCCCCTGCCCATCCCCGGCCAGGCCGGCGGCATCGTGCCCGACAAGGCGTGGAAACAGAAACGCTATGGCCCCGATCCGAAAAAGGGCGGCTGGCGCGAGGGCGAAACCCTCAATGCCGCCATCGGCCAGGGCTATATCATCACCAATCCGCTGCAACTGGCGGTGATGACGGCGCGGCTGGCCAGCGGCAAGGCGGTGCTGCCGCGCCTGATCGATGATGGCAGCACGCCCGATTTCCCGTCGCTGGGCATCCCCGATGCGCATCTGGCCATCGTGCGGCAGGGCATGGTGGATGTGGTGAACGCCGGCTATGGCACGGCGCGGGCGGCGCGCAGCCCGGTGCCCGATGTGCTGATCGCCGGGAAGACCGGCACCGCCCAGGTGCGCCGCATCTCCATGGCCGAACGCCGGCGCGGCGTGATCCGCAACGAGGCGCTGCCGTGGAAGCAGCGCGACCATGCGCTGTTTGTCGCCTTTGCCCCGGCCGGGGCGCCGCGCTATGCCGCCTCGGTGATCCTGGAACATGGCATTGCCGGTGGCCGTTATGCCGCGCCGATTGCGCGCGACGTCCTCACCTATCTGTTCGAACCGGAACGGGCGCTGGCCGTGCTGCCAGCGGTGGAGGCCGAGGCCGCCGAACGGCGCGCTGCCGCCGCCGTGCAGGATGAAGCCGCCAGCATCGCCGCCGAAAATCGCCGGCTGATGCCCAGCTGGCTCAAGATCGACATCAAGCCACCGGTGTTCGAGGTGGCCGAACCCGACGCGCCGCAACCGCCGCGCGAACCGGAATAGGCCCGCCATGGATCTGCTCAACGGCCCCTGGCGCCGCGAACTGGGCCGCCTGCCCTGGGGGGTGGTGGTGGTGATCACCGCCATCGCCGGCTTTGGCGTGGCCGTGCTTTATTCGGCCGGCGGCGGCTCGCTCGACCCCTGGGCGCTCAAACACGGCGTGCGCTTTGCGATTCTGCTGATCGGCGCGCTGGCGCTGGCGATGCTGCCACCCGAACGCTGGCTGGCGCTGGCCTGGCCGATCTATGCCACACTGCTGGTGGCACTGGTGGGGGTGGAACTGGTGGGCGCAGTCAAGGGCGGCAGCCAGCGCTGGCTCAATCTGGGCTTCATGGAATTCCAGCCATCGGAACTGATGAAGCTGGCCATCATCCTGGCGCTGGCGCGGTTTTTCCAGTTCGTGCCCAAGGGCTTTGAAAGCCGGCCCGATGTGCTGATCGGCGCGCTGGTCATCATCCTGGCTCCGGTGGGGCTGGTGATGCTGCAACCCGATCTGGGCACCGCTCTTGCCATCCTGTTCGGTGGTATCGTGGTGATGTTCCTGGCCGGGGTGCGGCTGTGGCTGTTCGGTGCCGCGCTGGCCGGCGTGGCCGCCCTGCTGCCGGTGGCGTGGAGCCTGCTGCACGATTATCAGAAAAATCGCGTGCTGATCTTCCTTGATCCCGAAAGCGATCCGCGCGGCGCCGGCTATCACATCACGCAAAGCAAGATCGCCATCGGTTCGGGCGGCCTGTCGGGCAAGGGCTTTCTGCAGGGCACCCAAAGCCATCTGGATTATCTGCCCGAACTGCACACCGATTTCGCCTTTGCCACCATGGCCGAAGAATGGGGGCTGCTGGGCGGGCTGGTCGTCATCATCCTCTATGGCCTGGTGCTGGCCTGGGGCATCCGCACCGCGATTGCCGCCGGCAGCCAGTTCCAGCGCCTGCTCAGCCTGGGCCTGATGGCGACGCTGTTCTTCTATCTGGCGATCAACATGATGATGGTGATGGGCCTGGCCCCGGTGGTGGGCATCCCGCTGCCGCTGATCAGCTGGGGCGGCAGTTCGATGATGACGGTGATGATCCTGCTGGGCCTGGTGATGGGCGTGGCCCGTGCCAACCGCCCGCACCGCGATTGAGCCGCGCAAAAACCGGTTTACAAGCCCCCAGCCCCTTGCTAGATGCGCGCTCCCGAACGGCGGCACCCCGCCGATCCGGCGCTGGCACCAGCGCAGTGGACGCATAGCTCAGTCGGTAGAGCAGCTGACTCTTAATCAGCGGGTCCTAGGTTCGAGCCCTAGTGCGTCCACCACCTTCTAAACATTGGATTTTTCGGCATTTGTTGGGCTGCGAAATTTCGTCCGAAAATCCCTCCCAGTAAGCACATAGTAAGCACCGCGCGCATTTTCGCGGGCTGGGCCTCAGAACATCAACCGACCGATCGACGCGGCCAAATCCGCCTCAATCTCGATATCATGGGCAGCAATGCGCTCGACCAGCCGGCGGTGCGTTGAGCGATGCATCCCCTTTGGCCTAGGCAGCATATCGGCAGGCCACTCCAGATCATCCAGATGCGGCCCCAACCGCCTACGGAGCTTGCGAGATTGCTCGCAATGCCGATCCAGCCGGCTTTCGTTCTGACTCGGATATGCCACCCGGTGGCAATGCCGACACAGGAAACGCTCACCGCCCCACAGGACGCCCACGCGCCGGGAGCAACGTGGACAGGTCAGCCAGGGCCTATATCCGCCATAATGGCAGGGCTGCCATTCCAAACGAACCGCCTCGCGCACGCTATTCCAGTCAGCCCCAGACGCCCGGACCTTATAGATCAGGAGCAATTCCGAAGGGCGCTCCCCTTCCGACGTGGCAATCCGAATGTCCGAGGTTCGCTGGCCGTTGACACTCCAATAGATGGTCGCGGCCCTGGACCCGGCCAGATAGCCCTCCCGGTGCAGGAACCGCACATCCAGCCGCAACATCGATCGATCTGCAACAGGCTTGCCGCCACCGCCCGACCACCGCATACCCGCGCCGCTTCCACGTCCGCCCATGCGCGGATTCTAGCCGAAATCATTAGGTAAATCGCGCCTTTCTTGGCTACGGTGCCAGTAAGGGCTGGCTCCGGCCTGACCGCAGGCAACGCGGCACAGGATCGGCCAACCAATTCGCATCCACAGCAAAAGAACTTGGGGGCAACCTTGGCCATCACGCTCAGAAACCTGCTGGAACGCTATCGCGAAAGCGCGACGAATGAACGGTCCAAGGGCGACTATTTCGAAAAGCTGGTGAAGGTTTGGCTTGCCAATGCGCCAACCCA
>JAGWWF010000011.1 GCA_018970445.1 Alphaproteobacteria bacterium
CAATGGCTCAGATCCGCCGTCTGGGTGAGTTCGAACATGATCGGCTTGTCACACGGCGCGATGGTGACCGGCACCAGGGACTTGCAGCGATCTGCCAGCGTGGCTTCGGCGCGGACCCAGCGGCTTGCGACCGAGGTGGGCGACCACAGCACGACCACGGCCTTGGCAGCGCGCAGGGCCTGTTCGATCTTCTGGTCATAGGCGTCGCCGGCGCGCAGGCCGGCATCCCACCACACGTTCAGGCCGGCCGCCGCGAAGGCATCCGCAAACAGCTTGGCCCGCGCCCGGTCGTCGGAGCTGTAGGAGATGAAGATGTCGGTCAGAACGGCCCCCGCACGATTGCAGGGGAAAGTGTTAAACGAACGTCATGGCGGCGTCGATGGGCGATCATGCCCACCGCGCCGCCGCATCGTTGTCGCTGGCCTTGGCTTCGACCCAGCGGCTGGAGCCATCGGCCCATTCCTCGCGTTTCCAGAACGGGGCCTGGGTTTTCAGCCAGTCCATCAGAAATTGCGCGGCGGCAAACGCGTCGGCGCGGTGGGGGCTGGCGGTGATGACCAGCACGATGGCTTCACCGGGGAGCAGGCGGCCGTGGCGGTGGATGATGCAGCCCACCACGCCGGGCCAGCGGGCGGCGGCCTCATGCGCGATGGCCTGCATCTGGGCCAGGGTCATCGCCGGATAATGTTCGAGGGTGAGGGCGATCAGGCCGTCATCGGCGCGCACCAGGCCGGTGAAGGCGACGGCGGCACCCAGATCGGTGCGGCCGGCCAGCAGCGCCGCCTGTTCGGCCGCGGCGTCGAACGGGCCGGGTTGCAGGCGGATTGCGATCATCCGCCGGTGACCGGCGGGAAGATGGCGATTTCGCGCGGGGTGGCCAGCGCGGTTTGGGGGGTGGCAAAGGCCTGATCCACCGCCACGCGGATGCGGGCCCGGTTCGCCAGCGCGGCGGCGTGGCCGGGCGAACGCAGCGCCAGCCAATCCAGCAGGTCGGCCACCGTGGTGAGCGTGGCGGGCAGGGCAAGGCTTTCGGTGTCGACACCGATGGTTTCGCGCACCCAGGCGAAATAGAGCAGCGTCGTCATCACATGTGCTTCAGGCCGACACGCAGATAATCATAGCCGGTGACAAGCGTGAGGATGGCGGCGATCCACAGGGTGATCAGGCCCACTTCCAGCGCCGGCAGCCAGGGCAGGATGGGCGTGGCCCCGGCCAGGATCAGCGCACCCAGCGCCACCAGCTGCGCCGTCGTCTTCCATTTGGCGAGCTGGCTGACCGGCACCGACACCTGCAAGCCGGCCAGATATTCGCGCAGGCCCGACACGAAGATTTCGCGCAGCAGGATGATCAGGCCGGCAATCACGCTCCACCCGTGCAGGATCTGGGCATCCACCAGCATCAATATGGTGGCGGCAACCATGATCTTGTCGGCAATGGGATCAAGGAACTGGCCGATTTTCGACACCGTGCCCCAGCTGCGCGCCAGATAGCCATCGAAATAATCGGTGATGGCCGCCAGCGCATAAAGTGCCCAGGCCGCCAGCCATTCCCACGGGTTGCTGCCCCACATCAGGGCGACCAGGCCGGGCACCGCCAGGATGCGCGACAGGGTGAGCAGATTGGGGAGGCTGGACAACACCCGCCCTTCATAGGCAATCGCGATCAAAGAGAAAAGTGAAGGAAAGGCCCCGCCATGCAGGTTTCCGATGCCGTTGTTGCCCGCCGTTCGGTGCGCGGCTTTCTGCCAACGCCGGTGGATGGCGCGGTGATCCGCCGGGTGGTGGAGCAGGCGGCCTGGGCGCCATCGGGCGGCAATCTGCAACCCTGGCACATCGATGTGGTGGGCGGTGAGCGGCTGGACGAACTGAAGCGGATCATGCTTGGCAAGCTGATGGCCGGCGGCCAGACCGAACCGACCGAATATGATATCTATCCCAAGGAGTTGCCCAAGCCCTACAGCGATTATCGCTTTGCCGTGGGCGAGGAGCTTTATGCCCGGCTGGGCATCCCGCGCGAGGACAAGATGGGCCGGCGCATGTGGTTTGCGCGCAATTTCCAGTTCTTTGGCGCGCCGGTGGCGCTGTTCTGCAGCGTGGACAAGCGCATGGGCCCGCCGCAGTGGAGCGACCTTGGCATGTATCTGCAGACGCTGATGCTGTTGCTGAAACAGGAAGGGCTGGATTCGTGCCCGCAGGAATGCTGGGCGATCTATCCGCAGACCATTCGGGAGTTTGTTGGCATCCCCGAGGAGCGGATGTTGTTCACCGGCATGGCCATCGGGTTCATCGATCCGGACGACAAGGCCAATGCCGCCAAACCCGCCCGCGCGCCGCTGGCCGATTGGGCGGCGTTCCACGGCATTTGATCCCCCTTTCGGCCCTTGCCGCCACGCTGCTTTCGGCGTTTCTGCACGCCGGCTGGAACTTGTTCCTGAAGGGCAGCGCCGGGGATCGCATGGTCGATCTGGCGCTGCTGGGGCTGGGTGGCAGCCTGTTTGGCGGGGTGCTGATCGCGCTGTTCGGTGCGCCGGTGCCGGGGGCGTGGCCGTTCATCCTGGCATCCAGCGCCATCCATCTGGTCTATTGGACGGCGTTGACCCGCGGCTATGCCGCCGGGGACATGAGCCATGTCTATACCATCGCGCGCGGGATTGCCCCGGCGCTGGTGACGGCCGGCGCGGTGCTGGCGGCGGCCGAGGTGCCGGCACCGGCGCCGCTGCTGGGCGTGGCGGCGATTTCGGCCGGCGTGCTGCTGGTGGGGGTGAACCGCACGGCGCCGCTGCCGGCGACATTGTGGGCGCTGCTGACCGGCTGCGCGATTGCCGGATACAGCCTGGTCGATGCGCTGGGCGTGCGGGTGAATGGCGATGTGTTCAGTTACAAGGGCTGGGGCGCGGTGTTCACCTTCCTGCCGATCAGCCTGTTCGTGATTGCCGGGCGCGGGCCGCAGGGCTTTGCCGCGGCGGCGCGCGGGCGCTGGGGCCGGGGCATGGCGGCCGGCGTGATCTCCAGCGCCGGGTTCATGCTGGTGCTGTGGGCGCAGATGCGCGCGCCCATCGGCCCGATCACGGCGCTGCGCGAAACCAGCGTGATCTTTGGCGCGGGCCTGGCGGCGATCCTGCTGAAGGAACAGGTGACGGCGCGGCGCTGGGCCGGGGCGGCAGTGGTGTGTGCGGGTGCGATGCTGATCGGGTTTGGCGGTTAGGCCTCACGCGGGCCAAGCCCCAGCAATTTGCGGGTGCGCGCGATGAATTCGCTGTTGTCGCCGCCCTCCCTGATGGGAGAGACGTCGGGCACCTTCAGGCCGCGTTGCACGGCGGGGCGGGCGGCGATGGTGGCCAGCCAGCGTGACACATGGGGCAGGGGGCTGGTATCCACCCCGGTCCAGCCGGCGGTGCGGGCCCAGCAGAAATGCGCGATGTCGGCGATGCTGTATTCGCCGGCCAGGAATGGCCGATCGGCCAGCCGGGCATCGAGCAGGCCAAGCAGCCGGCGCACCTCCCCCAGATAGCGGGCCTGCACGGCCGGCAGTTTTTCCGGCCAGTAATGGCCGAACAAATTGGCCTGGCCCATCATCGGCCCCAGCCCGCCCACCTGCAGCATCAGCCATTGCAACGCTTCTGACCGGGCGCGCGTTTCGGCGGGCAGCAGTTGCCCGCTCCTTTCGGCCAGCCAGATCAGGATGGCGCCCGATTCCATCACGGCAAAGCCGTCATCATCGATGGCCGGCACCTTGCCATTGGGATTGAGTTTCAGGAAGGCGCTACTCTTCTGTTCACCCTTGCCCAGATCGAGCGTGCGCACCTGATAGGCCAGGCCCAGTTCCTCCAGCGCGATGGAAATCTTGTAGCCATCGGGCGTGGGCGCGGTGAACAGGGTGATGGTCATGCTGGCAGCCTACGCTTCTACCCGTTCGGGTGGAAGTGCTGCCAGATCGCCAGCGCCATCTGGCTGGAAATGCCGGGCGCGCGTTCCAGATCGGCCAGCGTGGCGCCCTTCACCGCGCGGCTGGTGCCAAAGTGCATCAGCAACGCCTTCTTGCGGGCCGGGCCGATGCCGGGCACCTCGTCCAGCGGGCTCTGGGTGAGGGACTTGGCCCGTTTGGCGCGGTGGGCGCCGATGGCAAAGCGGTGCGCCTCGTCGCGCAGGCGCTGGAGATAGAAGAGCACGGGGGCGTTGGGCGGCAGGGTCAGCTCCCGCCCCGATGGCAGGTGGAAGATTTCGCGCCCGGCGTTGCGGTCCGGCCCCTTGGCCACGCCAACCACCGCCACATCCACCCCCAGTTCGGCCAGCGCCGCCATCACCGCGGCCACCTGGCCCTTGCCGCCATCGATCAGGCACAGATCGGGCCAGTTGCCGCCTTCCCGATCCGGGTCTTGGGCCTCCAGCCGGGCAAAGCGGCGGTGCAGCATCGCCTTCATCATGGCAAAATCATCGCCCGGCGTGATGCTTTCATCCTTCATGTTGAATTTGCGATACTGGCCCTTCTGAAAGCCTTCGGGGCCGGCCACCACCATCGCGCCCAGCGCGTTGGTGCCCTGGATATGGCTGTTGTCGTAAATCTCGATGCGGCTGGGCGGGCTGTCCAGTTCGAATATGTCCGCCAGTTCGCGCAGCAATTTGCCTTGCGTGGTGGTTTCGGCGCGGCGGCGCTGGATCGCCTCTTCGGCATTGCGCTGCGCCTGTTCCACCAGCCGGCGGGCCGGCCCGCGCTGGGCATGGCGAATGGCCACCTTGCGCCCGGCCTTTTCGCCCAGCGCCTCGGCCAGCAGCGCGGCTTCGGGCAGGGCACGATCCAGCAGCAGTTCGCGTGGCGGCGGCAGTTCCTCATACAGCTGGGCCAGAAAGCTTTGCAGCACCTCGGCTTCATCCACGCCGTCGGTGTGGCCGGGGAAGAAGCTGCGATGGCCCCAGTTCTGGCCGCCGCGGATGAAGAAGATCTGCACGCACATGGCGCCGCCATCGGTGGCCATGGCGATCACATCGGCATCGCTGGTGGCTGCACCAGGACCTGTGGCGGCATTGATGGCCTGGTTGCCCTGGATGAAGGTGAGCGCCTTCAGCCGATCGCGCAGCACGGCGGCGGTTTCGAAATCCATCGCCTCGGCGGCGGCCGTCATCGCTTCGGCCAGCTTCTTCTGCACCTCCTGGCTGCGGCCCGACAGAAAGCCCCTGGCATCGGCCACCAGCTCGGCATAGGCGGCCGCGTCGATGCGGCCGACGCACGGGGCCGAACAGCGCTTGATCTGATACAACAGGCAGGGCCGATCGCGATTGGCAAAGAAACTGTCGGTGCAGCTGCGCAGCAGGAAGATCTTTTGCAGGGCGTTCAGCGTGGCGTTGACCGCCCCGGCACTGGCGAACGGGCCATAATAGCTGCCCCTGGCCATGCGCGCGCCGCGGTGTTTGGAGATGCGCGGGAAATCATGATCGGCGCGCAGCAGGATGAACGGGAAGCTCTTGTCGTCACGCAGCAGCACATTGTAGGGCGGGCGATAGCGCTTGATCAGCTGGGCTTCCAGCAGCAGCGCCTCGGCCTCGCTGTTGGTCGTCACGATTTCCATGCTGCGCGTCTGCGCCACCATGCGTTGCAGGCGGCGGGGCAGGCGGGCAACCTGGGTGTAATTGGTCACCCGGTTCTTCAGCGTGCGCGCCTTGCCCACATACAGAACATCGCCGGCGGCATCGATCATGCGATAGACACCGGGGCGCAGCGGCAGGGTCTGCACCACGCCGCGGATGGCGGCAACGCCGCGATCCAGATCGGGCGCGTCGGTGCCGCGCACCGTCCAGGTCTGCGCTTCTTCGGAAAAACGGTCTTGCGTGTCGGTCATGCCCCCCTGCCGATAGCCGTGCTGCCATGACTTATCCATATCTGGCTGCTATGGCGGCACCATGATCCGGCTGCTCCCCCTGTTGTTTGCCCTGTTGCTGGCGGCCTGCCAGGGCCCGCCGGCGGCCGTGGGCCTGCCGCCGCCGCCACCAGCGGCCCCGGCGCCGGTGATCCTGATCTCCGTCGATGGCCTGCGCGCCGATTATCTGCACCGTGGCCTCACGCCAACCATCACGGCGCTGGCGGCGCGCGGCGTCACCACGGCGGCGATGCGGCCCAGTTTCCCCAGCCTCACCTTTCCCAATCATTATACGCTGGTCACCGGCCTGCGCCCGGATCGGCACGGCATCGTCAACAACAACATGGACGATCCCGACCTGGGCCGCTTTGCCCTGTCGCGGCGCGAGGCGGTTGAGGACGCGCGCTGGTGGAACGATGCCGAACCCATCTGGGTGACGGCCCAAGCCGCCGGCCTGCCCACCGCCACCATGTTCTGGCCGGGCAGCGAGGCGGCGGTGCGTGGGGTGCGGCCCAGCAAATGGCTGCCGTTCGATGGCCAGATGCCCAACACCACCCGCGTGGCGCAGTTGCTGGCCTGGCTGGATGCCAATCCGCGCCCGCGCTTCCTCACCCTGTATTTCGACACGGTCGATCATGATGGCCATGAATTTGGCCCGGATTCGCCCGAAGTGAACCGGGCCATCGCCGAAGTGGATGCCCGCATCGCCGATCTGCTGGCCGGGCTGGCGGCGCGCGGCATCGATGCCAACATCATCCTGGTGGCCGATCATGGCATGGCCGGTGTCAGCGATGATCGCCGCGTTTTCCTGAATGCGCTGATCGATCCGGCGGCGCTGAAACTGGTGGCCGGCGGGGCAGTGGCGGCGATCAACCCGCTGCCGGGCCAGGATGCAGCGGTGCGCGCCGCGCTCTTGCGCCCGCATCCGCACATGGCCTGCCACGACAAGGCCGATCTGCCACCGGCACTGCATTATGGCCGGCATCGCCGCGTGCCGGCGATCATCTGCGTGGCGCAATCCGGCTGGATGATCTGGGCGGCGCCGCCGCCTGCCGATCGGCCGGCGGCGCGGCTGGGCGGCATGCATGGTTATGATCCGGCCCACCCCGACATGGCCGCCAGCTTCGTGGCGGCCGGGCCGGCGTTCCGCGCTGGCCTGGTGCTGCCAGCGTTCGACAATGTCCATGTCCACCCGCTGCTGCTGCGCCTGCTCGGCCTGCCGGCGATGGCGACCGATGGCGATGCGGCGGTGCTGGCACCCGCCCTGCGCTGAACTGCACGTTGCACGGGCGCGCGCAAAGCCCTAGGCGGCGCGGGCCATGAGCCGATTGCCCAGCCAGACAGCGATCATCACCGGCGGTGCCAAGCGCATCGGCGGCGCCATCACTCGTGCCCTGGCCGCCGATGGCTGGCATGTGCTGATCCACTGCAACACCAGCCACGCCGAGGCGCAAGCGCTGGCCGCCAGCCTGCCGCACGCCAGCGTGGTGGTCGCCGATCTGGCCGATGCGGGCGCGGCCGGGATCATCATGGCCGCCACCGCCGGCCTGCCGCCGGCCCGGCTGCTGGTCAACAGTGCCAGCCGATTCGTCTATGACCGGATGGAGGATTTCGGCCCCGACGAATTCGATGCCCACATGGCGGTGAACCTGCGCGCGCCCGCGCTGCTCACCCGCGCCTTTGCCGCCGCGCTGCCCGCTGCGCTGGATGAAGCGGCGCTGGTGGTCAATCTGCTCGATGCCAAGCTGGCCAGCCTCAACCCGGATTTCTTCACCTACACATTGTCGAAGATCGGCTTTGCCGGCCTGACCGAGCTGACGGCGCGAACCTATGCGCCGCGCCTGCGCTGTGTGGGCATCGCGCCGGCCGTCACCCTGGTTTCGGGCCCGCAGAGCCGCGAGAATTTCGAGGCGGTGCACGGCATGAACCCGCTGGGGCGCGGCGTGACGGTGGACGAAATCGTGGCCGCGCTGCGCTTTGCCATTGCCACCCCCAGCTTCAACGCGCAAACCATCGTGCTGGATGGCGGGCAGCGCCTGCTTGGCCTGCCCCGCGATGTTGCCCATATGGTTGATCTGTGATGCCCGATGCCAATCCCCCACCCACCGTGATCGCGCCCATGCCCACCGGGCTGGTGCCGCCGCACCTGAATGTGCGCAACCGCAAGATTTTCCTGGAAGATTTCGATCTGCCGGTGGACATCGGCTTTCACGCCTTTGAAGTGGGCAGCCCGCAGACGCTGCGCGTGAACATCGAGGTATGGGTGGAAGCGGCGCATTTCCCGCGCAGCGACCAGGTGGCCGATGCGTGGGATTATGATTTCCTGCGCCAGGCCGTGCTGCGGCTGGTGGAGGGCCGGCGTTTCAACCTGCAGGAAACCGTGGCCCATGCCATCTTCGATCTGGTTGCCGCCCGCGCCGGCGTGACGGCGGCGCGGGTTTCGACGCGCAAGCCCGATGTCTATCCCGACTGCAAGGCGGTGGGCGTGGAACTGGCCAGCTTCTAACCCGTCCGCCCGCACGGCCCCAGGCTGGCCAGGGCGTCGCGCCAGTCGCGGGCCAGGGCGGGATCATCGCCGCCCGCGGCCACCGGCAGGCTGGCGGGCAGGAAGCAGGCCAGCCGATACCAGAGCAGCGTGCCCGGTTGCACCCGCTGCGCCGATTCGTCGATGATGTCGCCGCGCGCAACCGCCACACGGCGCACCTCGCCCGGGCGATTCTGCACCACCAGCGTGACCGGCCGGTTGTCGCGACTGGTCAGGAAGAACTGGCTTTCGCTTTCGCCGGGCACGGTGCCATCGGCGCGAAAGCCGTTGCTGACCCCGGTGATGATCGGAACAGCGCCAGAGCGATCATCGGCGAGGATGGTGCGCACCTGATCGGCCAGCGCCGGATCCCAGGGCTGAACGGCGCGGGCAGAAATCAGCCGGGCGGTGCCCGGTCCGGCTCCCGGTGCCAGAAAGGCCAGTATTTCCATCCCCTTGAAGGTGGGGGGCCTGCCGCGCCTTTCGGCCGGTGCGTCCCACAGAAAGGCCAGGCTGGCCCCGATCGGGCCCGGTGCCAGCAGCGGATTGCTCACCATGGCGGTGACGGCCAGCCGGACCCGGCCGGGCGGTGCCGCACCGGCGGCGCGCTGCGGTGCGGTGCGGGCGATGCTGGCCCGCACGATCAAGGGCGCTGCCAGCACATGATCGGCGATATCGGCAAAGCTGGCCAGCCGGTCTGGCGGCGGTGCCGTCTGGGCGACCGCCGCCACGGGGTTTGCCGCCAGGATCAGGGCGCTGGCGCCAGCGGCTGCAAGGCATCGGACCATCATCATCGGAACCTATCGGCGGCAATTACCGGAAGGCAAGCGCCAAGCGGGCCAGAGCCGGTGGACGCCGGCCGTTCGCACGGGAAATTGACGTAGTTGGGCAAATGCGGGCGAGAATGTGGCAAAAAGCCGGTTGCGGCAGGCCGGAGCTTGTGGCTAGAGAGGCAGCGAGGGATGGCGCAGGGTTTGAGGGGGGTCCTCTGTCCGCGGCTTTCCCAGTCATTAGGGAGTGCCAAACCAGCCATGTCGTACATGGACCAACCTGGGATGAGCAAGAATCGGCAGATTGCGTTGGGCGGCGTGATCGCCCTGCATATTCTGCTCGGTTATGCCATCGTGAATGGCTTTGCGATCAAGGTCGTCAAGAAGATCATGGAGCCGATCGAAGCGGTGGACGTGAAGGAGGAAGCGCCGCCGCCCGAGGAGCCGCCGCCACCGCCGCCGCAGGATATCGAAATCCCGCCCTATGTGCCGCCGCCGGAGGTGTCGGTTGCGTCGGATGCCCCGACCAACGCCATCACCACCCAATCGGAAGTGGCCCGCCCGGAACCGCCGCGCGTGGCGCCCCCGGCCCCGCCGGCCGAACCGGCCCCGCCCGCCGTGGCGCCGACCCCGGCCACGCCGCGCGGCCGCGGCAACGTCATCTCCACCGATGATTACCCCAGCGCCTCGCGCGCCGCCGAAGAAGAAGGCGTGGTGCGCGTGAGCTATGTGATCGGCGAGGATGGCCGGGTGTCGGCCTGCGAAGTGGCGCAGTCCAGCGGTTTCAGCCGGCTGGACGATGCAACTTGCAAGATCATCATGCGCCGCTGGCGGTTCAATCCGGCGACGCGCGACGGTAAGCCGGTGGCCGAACGCAAGACCCAGCCGGTGCGCTGGAAGCTCGAAGGCTGATTTCAACCTGACCGGCCTGGCCATCGCCAGCCGATCCAACAAGACAACCGAGGGAAGAGAAAAATGCAGACTCAAGCCGCTGAAAATCCGTATGGCCTGATGGCCGCGCTTGAACAGGGGGGCGTGATTGCCTGGGCCGTGTTCCTGCTGATGGTCATCATGTCGCTGTCCAGCTGGTTCGTGATCATCACCAAATATCTGGATCAGCGCAAGATCCTGTCGGAAGCCGCGGAACTGGAAAAGAAGTTCTGGACCGCCAGCGACCTGAAGACCGGCGCTGCCAAGCTCGACAAGAATTCGCCGTTCCGCCAGATCGTTGACGACGGCCTGCGCGCGTCGGACCACCACGAAGGCCGCCTGACCGACAAGATCGATCAGCACGAGTGGGTGACGATGGCGCTGAACCGCTCCAACTCGGCAATCACCGGCAAGCTGTCGGGTGGCTTCTCCTGGCTGGCCTCGGTCGGCTCGACCTCGCCGTTCGTCGGTCTGTTCGGCACCGTCGTCGGCATCTATCGCGCCCTGATCAACATCGGTCTGGCCGGCCAGGCCTCGATCGACAAGGTCGCCGGCCCGGTGGGTGAAGCCCTGATCATGACCGCGCTTGGTCTGGCCGTCGCCGTGCCGGCCGTGCTGGGTTACAACTGGCTGACCCGTCGCAACAAGGACGTGGCCGATCGCCTGAACAACTTCACCGCCGACGTGCACGGTGCCCTGGTGTCGGGTGCGCGCATCCAGCGTCCGGTGGTGGCTGCTCCTGCCGCTGCGCCTGCGCCTGCCGCCAAGAAGTGATCGGCCTGTTCACGACTGAGGAGACAGTCCGATGGCGATGAGTGTCGGAAATGACAAGGGGGACGATAACGCCCCGATGAACGAGATCAACACGACGCCGCTCGTCGACGTCATGCTGGTGCTGCTGATCATCTTTCTGATCACCGTTCCCGTTGTCATCCAGACCGTGCCGCTCACGCTGCCGACGGTGACCAACCTGCCGACCACCACCAAGCCGGAAAACGTGCTGATTTCGGTGGACGGCAATTGCGATACCTACTGGGGCCAGACCAAGGTCGATACCAAGCAGGAACTGCTGGATCGCGGTGTGGATGCGCTCAAGAAGGAAATCGCCCGCCAGGAAGGCCTTGGTCTCAAGGTGGAACTGCCGGAGGTGCATATCCGTGGTGACAAGGACGTGGCCTATCGCTGCATCGGTGGGGTTGTCTTCACCATGCAGCGGGCCGGGTTCCTGAAGGTCGGGTTCATTTCGGAACCGACTCCGGGCAACGTGTCGCGCGATTTTTGATGTGATCGCCGGGGCTGGCCGCGTGCCAGCCCCGGCCAGAAACAGGAGTATGCCCCATGGGCATGTCAGTTGGTGGTGGGGGCGAAGAAAACGCCCCGATGGGGGAAATGAACACGACGCCGTTGATCGACGTCATGCTCGTGCTGCTCATCATGTTCATCATCACCATTCCGGTGCAGACCCATGCCGTGAAGCTGGACCTGCCGCCGCCGAACCCGAACCCCAGCAATGTCGATCCGGTGTTCAACCAGATCGAGATCGATTTCCTCAACAACATCTACTGGAACAAGCAGGAAGTCGATCTGCCCACGCTCAAGGGCTATCTTGGCCAGGCCGCCAAGATGCCGGAACCGCCGGAACTGCGCCTGCGCCCGGAAGCCGAAGCCCGCTATGAACTGGTGGACCAGGTGATGGCCGCCGCCCAGCAGGCTGGTATCGAGAAGATGGGTTTCGTGGGCAACGAAGCCTACGCCAACTGATCGGATCGCCTGTCGGGCCACCGGCAGGATGAACAAGGGGCGGCCCCACGGGCCGCCCCTTTTTCGTTTGGGGTCAGAACAGGCCGGGCATCTCGCGCTGGGCGGCGTTGGGCTGGCTGGCGGCCAGCAGCGCGCGGGTGGGCGTGGATTGCTCGCGCAAGCCATCGGCCCCGCCGGCAATGGCGGTGCAGTTGTTGCCGTTCAACGACGCGATGGCGCGCTGGGTGGAGGCTTCCAGCGGGCTGCCCATCGGCTGGCTGAAATCGTCGCTGGCGCTGCACGTGCGGCCGCCGCGGGCGGCAAACACCGGCGCCAGGCCGGTGTAGTAATCGCCCTGGCGATCGGCATTTTCGGTGGCAAAGGCCACAACGCGCAGGCGGTCATCACAGGCGGTGCGATCCAGCGCGATCTGGCCGACCGGCTTGCCGCTGGTGTTGGCCCCAACCAGCGTGATGTTGCCGCGGGTATAGGGCAGCATGGCGTTGGCGACCAGCTCACTGGCCGAAGCCGACGCGCCGGTGGTGATGAAGGCCAGCCGGGCCGGCGCGATGCTTTCGGCGGCGCTGCGGAACTGGCGGGTTTCATTCTCAACCGATTTGCTGGGCCGGAAGGTGGTGAAGCTGAACACGTCGCTGGCCAGGCGATTGCGGCCCATCAGGTCGCCCATCAGTTCGGCAATGCGCACCAGGCCGCCGCCATTGTAGCGGAAATCCACCACCACCCGCGTGATGCCTTCGCTGCGGAAACGGGCAAAGGCAGCGCGCAGCGGCGCTTCGGCGGTGGAAATGAAGCTGCGCAGATTGACATAGCCCACCCGGCCGCCTTCGAAATCATCCAGCACCTGGGTGCCGAACCGGCTGGAAACCGGCGGGATGTTGAATTCGGCGCGGGTGATGGTGGCGGTGCGGGTTTCGCCGCCCAGGCGGAACTGGATGGTGCGGGTGACGCCCACATTGCTGGGCCCCAGCGCATCGGACACGGCGGCGCTGCCCCCGCGCGCAAACAGATCGGCCACGCTGGTCAGGCTGGCGGGGGTTTCACCAATGGCCAGCAGTTCGGCGCTGCGATCAAAGCCGGCGGCAAAGGCCGGCCCGGTTTCGAACACATCGATGACAAAGGCGCGGCGGGCGACACTGTCATAGCTGATGCGGATGCCGAAGGCCGCGGTCTGGCCTGACGAGAAGAAGGCATTTTCTTCCGCGATGGAGGTGATGTAGGTGAAGAAGCGATCCTTGCTGGCGGCGCGGGCATTGGCGGTGAGGGCATCGATATAGGCCTGCACCGTGGTGAAGGGGGCCGGATCCAGGCTGGCCGGCAGATCGGCGGGAAACAGATACCATTCCCGGATCTGGCTTTCCGCCCACAATTGCCGATCGCGCAGGGAACAGGTCGCCGTGGGTGGCGGCGTCGGGCTGGGCGACGGGGCGACCGCAACCGTGCCGGCGCCGCCACCGCCGCAGGCCACCAGCGACAGGCACAGGGCCGCAAGCACGGCGCGGGAGGCGGTGGAGCGCAGGACTTGTTGCATCCCGATCTTGTCGCAAGGCGTGGCGGCCCTGTCTAGAGCCGGTTGCCGGCGGCGGGGCCTGGAAAAATTTGCCGCACCGCCGGGTCTGTCGGCTTGACGGGCCGGGCGGCGGCACCCATATGGCGGGGACTGTTGGCACTCGCCCATGTTGAGTGCCAACAGGCACGAAATTCACCAATGACAAGAAAGAGGCAAAGCAATGGCATTCCGTCCGCTGCATGACCGCGTGCTCGTGCGCCGCGTTGAGGCCGAAGCGAAGACCGCTGGCGGCATCATCATCCCTGATTCGGCCAAGGAAAAGCCGCAGGAAGGCGAAGTGGTCGCCACCGGCACCGGCGCCCGCGCCGACAACGGCACCGTGACCCCGCTGGAAGTGAAGGCCGGCGATCGCATCCTGTTCGGCAAGTGGTCGGGCACCGAAGTGAAGCTGAACGGTGAAGACCTGCTGATCATGAAGGAAAGCGACATTTTGGGGATCATCGGCTGATTGCCGAACTCAGGTCGCTGCAAGCAAACCATTAAGATTAGGGAGCAAGACCAATGGCTGCCAAGGACGTGAAGTTCGGCCGCGACGCGCGTGAGCGCATCATTCGCGGCGTTGATATCCTCGCCGATGCCGTGAAGGTGACGCTGGGCCCCAAGGGCCGCAACGTCGTCATCGAAAAGAGCTTTGGCGCGCCGCGCATCACCAAGGACGGTGTGTCGGTGGCCAAGGAAATCGAACTGAAGGACAAGTTCGAGAATCTGGGCGCCCAGATGGTGCGCGAAGTCGCCAGCAAGACCAATGATGCGGCCGGCGACGGCACCACCACCGCCACCGTGCTGGCCCAGGCCATCGTGCGCGAAGGCATGAAGTCGGTCGCGGCCGGCATGAACCCGATGGACCTGAAGCGCGGCATCGACATGGCCGTGTCCAAGGTTGTGGCCGATCTGAAGGCCCGTTCCAAGCCGGTGGCCGGTTCCAGCGAAATCGCCCAGGTGGGCACGATTTCGGCCAATGGCGAGAGCGAGATTGGCGACATGATCGCCAAGGCCATGGAAAAGGTGGGCAAGGAGGGCGTCATCACGGTTGAAGAAGCCAAGGGCATGGACAGCGAGCTGGACGTGGTCGAAGGCATGCAGTTCGACCGTGGCTATCTGTCGCCCTATTTCATCACCAACGCCGAAAAGATGCAGGTGGAATTGGACAACCCCTACATCCTGATCCACGAAAAGAAGCTGTCGAACCTGCAGGCGATGCTGCCGGTGCTGGAAGCGGTGGTGCAGTCGGGCCGTCCGCTGCTGATCATCGCCGAAGACGTGGAAGGCGAAGCGCTGGCCACCCTGGTGGTGAACAAGCTGCGCGGTGGCCTGAAGGTTGCCGCCGTCAAGGCCCCGGGCTTTGGCGATCGCCGCAAGGCCATGCTGGAAGACATCGCCATCCTGACCGCCGGCGAGATGATCAGCGAAGACCTGGGCATCAAGCTGGAAAACGTCACCCTGCCGATGCTGGGCAAGGCCAAGCGCGTCACCATCGACAAGGACAACACCACCATCGTTGATGGCGAAGGTTCGGCCGATGCGATCAAGGCGCGCGTGGAACAGATCCGCGCCCAGATCGAAGTGACCACCAGCGATTATGACCGTGAAAAGCTGCAGGAACGTCTGGCCAAGCTGGCCGGCGGTGTGGCCGTTCTGAAGGTTGGCGGTTCGACGGAAGTCGAAGTGAAGGAGCGCAAGGACCGCGTTGATGATGCCCTGCACGCCACCCGCGCCGCGGTGGAAGAAGGCATCGTGCCCGGCGGCGGCACCGCGCTGCTCTATGCCACCCGCGTCCTGGACGGCGTGAAGGGTGCCAACGACGATCAGACCCGCGGCATCGACATCGTGCGCAAGGCCATCCAGGCCCCGCTGCGCCAGATCGCGGTGAACGCTGGCCATGATGGCGGCGTGGTGGCCGGCAAGCTGCTGGAAGGCGGCGACCAGACCATCGGCTTCAACGCGCAGACCGACACCTATGAAAATCTGGTTGTCGCCGGCGTGATCGATCCGACCAAGGTTGTGCGCACCGCCCTGCAGGATGCGGCCTCGGTCGCCTCGCTGCTGATCACCACCGAAGCGGCGATCACCGACATGCCGGCCGACGACAAGGCCGGTGCCGGTGGCGGCATGCCCGGTGGCATGGGCGGCATGGGCGGCATGGATTTCTGAGATTGAGTTGGCTGGCGGCAGCGCAAGCTGCCGCCAAACTCAACGAAATCCGGCCAGCGAACGAAAAGGGCGGTCCCTCAGGACCGCCCTTCTTGATTCGTCTGACCCCGGATCAAGTCCGGGGCAGGCATTGCGGCTCCGCCACGCTCTTTCCTGGTTTTCTGTTCTGACTTCAAAAGCAGACTCGGCGGTTTCGCCGGCGGCCGCGGCCGATGGGGCGGCTCCAGCGGGCACGGGCGCGGCCCCCTCCGCCCTGCGGGCACCTCACCCAGAGGGGGAGGATTTTGCCTGGCGAACCCATCCGTCGGCTTCGCCGTCATCGCTCCAAACAGGTTTGGGGCGGACCTACTTCGCCGCCGCCTCTGCCGCCCGCACATCGGCATCGGCCTTGTCGATCACCGCCTGCTCGTTCCCGGCCGGGGCTTCGGCCGGCTTCGAACAGGCGGACAGCAACATCAGAAGGGGCAGCAACCAGCGCATGGCGTTCACGATAACCAGTGCTGGCGGCACAGCCAAGCCCGTGGCAGCATCTGCGCCATGGGCCTTTATTCCGAAACCATCTTCCCCTGGGCACTCGACAAGGCGCTGGGCCATCCGAACATCATGCGGCGGCGGCAGGCGCTGGTGGGCCAGGCCAGCGGCGCTGTGCTGGAAATCGGTTTTGGTTCGGGGGCGACCCTGCCCTTCTACGATCCCACCAAGGTGACCAGCCTGACGGTGGTGGAGCCATCGGCCGGCATGAACCGGCGCGCGGCGGCGCAGCTGGCGGCCTCGCCAGTGCCGGTCCGGTCGGTGCCGGGCGCCGGCGAGGCGCTGCCCTTTGCAGATGCCAGTTTCGATACGGTATTGTGCTGCCTGACCCTCTGTTCGGTCAGCGATGTCGGCCAGGTGCTGGCGCAGGTGCGGCGGGTGCTGCGGCCGGGCGGGGCGTTCCTGTTTCTGGAACATGTCCTGTCCGACGATCCGGCCCGGCAGCGCTGGCAGCAGCGGCTGAACCCGGTGCAGCGGGTGGTGGGCGTGGGCTGCAACCTCAACCGGCCGACGGCACAGCTGGTGGCGGCGGCCGGGTTCCGGCTGGATCCACTGCCGGTTCAGGAGGAGGAGCGGGCGTTTGGCGCGCTGAAAAAACTGACCCCGCTGGTGACGGGCTGCGCGATCAGGGTTTAGGCGGTTCGGCCGGGGCTGGCGCGGGCGGCGCTGGTTCCGCGGCGGGATCGGCAAAGGGATCGGCTTCGGCCGGCAGATTGCCATCGAACAGCAGCAGGCGCCGGCGCTGCAGGAAGGCCGATCGGGCCAGGGCATAATCATCCAGGCTGTCGGCCAGCAGCTGATCGGCGCCCGTTTCGATCAGCGTGTTGCGAAAATTGATGATGCGGCCGGCCGCCATGCCGATGCGCACATCCCAGCCGGGGCGCAGCGCGGCATTGCGGGTGAAATCGGCCGGATCGATGAAGAAATCCACCGGGGTCATCAGGCCATCGCGCAAGGTTGACGGGCCAAACAGCGGCAGCACCAGATAGGGGCCGGATTTCACCCCCCAGCGCGCCAGCGTCTGGCCGAAATCTTCAGGCTCGCGCGGGCGGCCCAGATCGGTGGCAACATCGAAGATGCCGGCCACGCCCAGCGTGCTGTTCAGCAGGAAGCGATCGACGGTGCGAAAGGCCTGGGCGATCTTGCCCTGCAACACGGCGTTCACGAAATTGGCCGGTTCGCCATAATTGCCATAGGCGTTGGCCACGGCGGTGCGCGCCGGCCGGGGCACGACCGTGCGATAGCCAGTGGCCAGCGGCTTGACCACCCAGCGATCCAGCCGCTTGTTGAAGGCAAAGACGCGCCGGTTGGATTTTTCCCAGGGATCGGCCTCGGCGCGGGACAGATCGGTGCTGCCGCTGGTGGTGCAGCCGGCGAGCAGCAGGATCAGCAGCGCGAAGGGGGCATGGCGGCGCATGCCCGTTGCTTGGCACGCGCCCGGCGGCGCAGCAACCGGGTTGACGGATATAAAGATCGCTTTATATGAATTTGGAATGGAGACTCTCCTCGCCATCTTCCGTGCTCTGGGTGATCCCAGCCGCCTGCGCATCCTGTTGCTGGTGCGCGGGCTGGATCTGGCGGTGGGCGAGATTGCCCGCGTGTTGCAGCAAAGCCAGCCGCGTGTCTCGCGCCATCTGCGCATCCTGGCCGAATCGGGCCTGGTTGAGCGGGTGAAGGAAGGCGCCTGGGTGTTCGTGCGGCTGGGGCCGGCGGCGACCACCGCGCCGGTGCTGGCGGCTGTGGATGCGCTGGCCAGCGGCGATCTGGCCGCGGCCGATCGGGAACGGCTGGCCGTGGTGCGCGCCGAACGGCGGGCGGCGGTGGAGGCCTGGTTCAACGAACATGCCCCGGCCTGGGAACAGGAACGATCGCTGCACAGCCGGGAAGCCGGGGTGGAAGCCGCGATCCTGGCCGCGCTGGGCGGGGCGGATGCCCGGCTGGGCGATCTGGTGGATGTGGGCACCGGCACCGGCCGCATGATCGAATTGCTGGGCGGCCAGGCGGCCACGGCGCTGGGGCTGGACCGATCCCCTGAAATGCTGCGCATCGCCCGCAACCGGCTGGAGGCGGCCGGCCTGGCCAACGCCCGCGTGCAGGCCGGGGACATGTATGCCCTGCCGCTGCCCGCGGCGGCGGCCGATACGATCGTGCTGCACCAGGTGCTGCATTTTGCCGATGATCCGGCCGCCGTGCTGGCCGAGGCGGCGCGGGTGCTGCGCCCCGGCGGCCGGCTGCTGGTGGTGGATCTGATGCCGCACGACCGCGAGGCGCTGCGCGACGAACGCCGGCATGTGCGGCTGGGCTTTGCCGATGAGGCGGTGCTGGGCTGGCTGGCGGCGGCCGGCTGCACCGCGCAGGTGGCCCAGCGGCTGCCGGCCGATGTGGCCGGGCAACTGGGTGTGACCTTGTGGCTGGGAACCAGACCGTCATGTTGACCCTGAACCAGATGGCCGAAGCGGCCCGCGCGCTGAACGGCCCGCTGTTTGCCGATCTGCCCGGCGATCTGGCGGTGAGTTTTGAATTCTTCCCGCCAAAAACCCCGGCCATGCAGGACAGCCTGTGGCAGGCGGTGGAAACGCTGGTGCCGCTGCGCCCGCGATTTTTTTCGGTCACCTATGGCGCGGGCGGTTCGACGCGGGAACGCACCCATGCCACGGTGGCGCGCATCGTGGGTGAAACGCCGGTACCGGCCGCCGCGCACTTGACCTGCGTGAACGCCACGGCCGACGAACTGGATGCCATCGCCGATGAATATTGGGCCGCGGGCGTGCGCCATATCGTGGCGCTGCGCGGCGATCCGCCGGTGGGCGGCGCGCGGTTCGAACCGGTGCCGGGTGGCCATGCCAGCGCGGCCGCCCTGGTGCGGGCGCTGAAACGCCGGCATGATTTCGAGGTTTCGGTGAGCTGTTATCCCGAAACCCATCCCGAAGCCGCCAGCGCCGCAGCCGATCTGGACGCGCTGAAGGCCAAGATTGCTGCCGGGGCACGCCGGGCGATCAGCCAGTTCTTCTTCGAGCCCGACAGCTTCTTCCGCTTTCGCGATACGGTGGCGGCGGCTGGTCTGGAGGTGGAGCTGGTGCCGGGCATCTTGCCGGTGAGCAATTTTGCCAATCTGAAGAAGATGGCGGCCAGTTGCGGCACACATCTGCCGGACTGGATGGGCCGGCTGTTTGCCGGGCTGGACGACAAGCCGGCGGCCCGCCAGCTGGTCGCCGCCACCGTGGCCGCCGAACTGGCCCGGCGGCTCTATGCCGGCGGGGTGCGGCATTTCCATTTCTACACGCTCAATCGCGCCGAATTGTCCTATGCCATCTGCCATCTGCTGGGCGTGCGGCCGGTGCTGGAGGCCGCATGACCAACCCCGCCCAAAGCCTGCGCGCCGCTGCCGCCAACCGCATCCTGGTGAAGGATGGCCCCTATGGCACCGCCATCCAGGCGCTGGGGTTGACGGCGGCCGATTATGCCCGTGGCATATCCAGCAACCATGACCAGAAGGGCAACAATGATCTGCTGAACCTGACGCACCCTGATGCCATTGCCGGCATCTGCAATGCCTATATCGCGGCCGGTGCCGATCTTCTGGCCACCAACACGTTCAACGCCAACCGCATTTCGCAGGCCGATTATGGGCTGGAGGAGCGGGTGGTCGAGATCAACCTGGCCGCCGCGCGCATCATCCGGCGCTGCGTGGATGCCGCCACCGCGCGCGATGGCCGCCCGCGCTGGGTGGCGGGCAGCCTGGGGCCGACCAACAAGACATTGTCGCTGTCGCCGCGCGTGTCGGATCCCGGCTTTCGCGAGGTGACGTTCGATGGCGTGAAATCGGTGTATCGCGAACAGATCGATGCGCTGCTGGACGGCGGGGTGGATTTCTTGCTTGTAGAGACGGTGTTCGACACGTTGAACGCCAAGGCCGCGGCCTTTGCGGCGGCCGAGGCCGGCGATGCGCGCGGATGCGATGTGCCGGTGATGCTGTCGATGACGCTGACCGATCTGTCCGGCCGCAACCTCTCTGGCCAGACGGTGGAGGCCTTCTGGCACAGCATCGCCCATGTGAAGCCGGTGGCGGTGGGGCTGAACTGTTCGTTTGGCGCCACCGAATTGCGCCCCCATGTGCAGGCGCTGGCCAGGCAGGCGAACACGCTGATCCTCACCTATCCCAACGCCGGCCTGCCCAACGATCTGGGTGCCTATGACGAGCAGCCGGAGACCACGGCGGGCTTCATCCGGGGCTGGGCGCAAGAAGGGCTGGTGAACATCGTGGGCGGCTGCTGCGGCAACACGCCGGCGCATATCGCGGCGATGGCGCAGGCCGTGGCCGGGCTGCCGGCGCGGGCGGTGCCGGCCGTGGAACCGGCGCTGCGCCTGTCGGGCCTGGAAGCGCACCGGTTTGCCGCATGACGACGGCTCGCTTCATCAACATCGGCGAACGCACCAACGTCACCGGATCGGCGGCGTTCAAGAAGCTGATCCTGAACGGCGATTACACCGCTGCCGTGGAGGTGGCGCGGCAACAGGTGGAGAACGGCGCCCAGATCATTGATGTCAACATGGATGAAGGCCTGCTCGACAGCGAAGTGGCAATGGTGACCTTCCTCAACTTGATCGCGGCCGAGCCGGACATCGCGCGGGTGCCGGTGATGGTCGATTCATCGAAGTGGAGCGTGATCGAGGCCGGGCTGAAATGCCTGGTGGGCAAGGGCATCGTCAATTCGATCAGCATGAAGGAAGGCGAGGGGCCGTTCCTGGGGCAGGCGCGGTTGTGCCTGCGTTATGGCGCGGCCGTGGTGGTGATGGCCTTTGACGAGCAGGGCCAGGCCGACACCGCCGCGCGCAAGGTGGAGATTTGCGAGCGGGCCTACCGGCTGCTCACCGGAATCGGCTTTCCGCCGGAAGACATCATCTTTGATCCCAACATCTTCGCGGTGGCAACCGGCATCGAGGAGCACAACAATTATGGCGTCGATTTCATCGAAGCGACGCGGCTGATCCGCCAGCGCTGCCCGCACGCGCATGTGAGCGGCGGGGTTTCCAACCTGTCGTTCAGTTTCCGCGGCAATGAACCGGTGCGCCGGGCGATGCATTCGGTGTTCCTCTATCACGCCATTGCCGCCGGCATGGACATGGGCATCGTCAACGCCGGGCAGCTGGACGTGTATGACGCCATTGATCCCGAACTGCGGGCGCTGTGCGAGGATGTGGTGCTCAACCGCCGCGCCGATGCCACCGATCGGCTGCTGGCGGTGGCAGACCGGTTCAAGGGCGGGCCGGCCAGGGCCGCCGATCCGGCCGCCGAACTGTGGCGCGGCTGGCCGGTGGCAAAGCGGCTGGAACATGCGCTGGTGAAGGGCATCGATGCCTTTGTGGAGGCCGATACCGAGGAGGCGCGCCAGCAATTCGCCCGCCCGATCGAGGTGATCGAAGGCCCGTTGATGGCCGGCATGAACGTGGTGGGCGATCTGTTTGGCGCCGGCAAGATGTTCCTGCCGCAGGTGGTGAAATCCGCCCGCGTGATGAAGAAGGCCGTGGCCATCCTGCTGCCCTATATCGAAGCGGAAAAGCAGGTTGGTTCATCGTCGAAAGGCCGCATCATCATGGCCACCGTGAAGGGTGACGTGCACGATATCGGCAAGAATATCGTTGGCGTGGTGTTGCAGTGCAACAATTTCGAGGTGATCGATCTGGGCGTGATGGTGCCGGCGCAGACCATCCTGGATGCTGCGGTGAAGCATGATGCCGACATGATCGGGCTTTCCGGCCTGATCACCCCCAGCCTGGATGAAATGGTGCATGTGGCGAGCGAAATGCAGCGCGCTGGCATGACCATGCCGCTGCTGATCGGCGGGGCGACCACCAGCCGGGTGCACACCGCGCTGCGCATCGCGCCGGCCTATCAGGGCCCGGTGGTGCATGTGCTGGATGCCAGCCGCGCCGTGGGCGTGGCCGGCACGCTGGTGAGCGACACGCTGAAAGACGAATTCGTGGCGGAAACGGCGGCCGAATATGATCGCATCCGGGTGCAGCGCGCCGGCAGCGGCCAATCGGCGCTGGTGCCGCTGGAGCAGGCCCGCGCCCATGGCTTTGCCTGCGATTTTGCCGCGCATCCCCCCGTGCGGCCCAATTTCACCGGCACCATGACCATCGATGATGTGGGCGTGGAAATGCTGATCCCCTATATCGACTGGACGCCGTTTTTCCGCGCCTGGGAATTGCATGGCAATTATCCGGCGATCCTGGTCGATGCGGTGGTGGGTGTCAGCGCCACCAGCCTGTTTGCCGACGCCCAGGCGATGTTGAAGCAGATCGTTGCCGAAAATTGGCTGCACCCCAAGGGCGTGGTCAGCATCTGGCCGGTGCGGCGCGACGGCGATGATGTGCTGCTGTTTGCCGATGAAGCCCGCACCGCGCCGACCGCCCGCCTGCCATTCCTGCGCCAGCAGATTGCCAAGCGGGATGGCCGGGCCAATATGTGCCTGGCTGATTTCATCCATCCGCAGGCTGATTGGCTGGGTGGCTTTGCCGTGCAGGCCGGCGAAGGCATTGATCACCAGCTGGCCCGCTTCAAGGCGGCGCATGATGATTACAACGACATCCTGCTGAAGGCGCTGGCCGACCGGCTGGCCGAGGCCTTTGCCGAATATTGCCACGAACGCGTGCGCCGCGAGATCTGGGGCCACGAAACCGGGCCACGGCTGAGCAACGAGGATCTGATCCGCGAGCGTTACAGCGGCATCCGCCCGGCACCGGGCTATCCGGCCTGTCCGGAGCACAGCCTGAAGCGCCATCTGTTCGACTTGATGGACGTGGAGGCGCGCGCCGGCATCCGCCTGACCGACAGTTTCGCCATGTGGCCCACCGCCGCCGTGTCGGGTTTCTATTTCGCCCACCCGCAAAGCGCCTATTTTGGCGTGGCCCGCATTGGCCAGGATCAGCTGGCCGATTATGCCCGGCGCCTGGGCGTGAGCCGTGAACGGGCGGCGCAGCTGCTGCGGCCAAATCTGGACTAGCGGCGCGGGCAGCCGCGCCCTATCGAAGCCGCGCCGCCCGTGACCACCGCCACCGCCTCCTTCCTTTCTCCCACCGGCCTGTGGCCGGATCGGCGGCGTGTGCCCGTGCTGGCGGCGGTGCTCGCGCTGCATGTGCTGTTGATCCTGCTGCTGCTGTGGCTGGCGCCGCCGCAGCCCAAGGGCAAGCCGGGGCCGGGATCGATGGTGGCGGTGAACATCGCCGCACCCACGCCGGAACGCGCCCGGCCCAAGGTGCAGCCGCAACTGCGCCCGCCCACGCCGCGCAGTGCGCCGCAGCCGGAACCGATCATCAAGGCCCCCGATGCGCCGCCGGCGAAATGGAGCTTTGGCGATCCGGCGCTGATGGGCTTTGATCTGCGCAAGACGCAGCGCGCCGAACTTCCGGCAGCGCAGGTGGCCGGCGCCAACCTGCCCGATACGGCGGTGGTGGGCGTGGCACCGGATGGCAGCAAGCTTTACGCCGCCGAATGGCAACGCGAGCCGACCGATGCCGAACTGGCCTTCTACATCAGGGGCAAGGGCCGCCCCGGCGCCTATGGCCTGATCGCCTGCCGCACCGCGCCGCGCTTCAGGGTGGAGGATTGCAAGGCCATCGGCGAAACGCCGGGCACTGGCCTGGGCTATGCCGTGCAGGAAGCCGCCTGGCAGTTCCGGGTGAAGCCGCCGCGCATCGACGGCGAATATCAAGTGGGGACGTGGGTGAGCATCCGCATCGATCTGCGCGAGTCGGAGTAGCACTCACACCATCTTTTCACGCACCTTCGCCGCATCGATCAGGCTGATCGTGCTGGACGCCTTGGCCAGCACCTTGCCGTCCAGCGTGGTCAGCCGGCCTTCGGCGAACAGGGTGCGGCCCCCGGCCTTTTCGATCCAGGCTTCGGCCAGCACGCGGCCGGGGTTGGCCGGCGCGAAATAGCTCACCTTCAATTCCAGGCTGATCGGCACGCGCTCGAAACCATATTTGGCCATCACGGCATGGGCCATGGCGGCATCAATCCAGCCGGCAACAAAGCCGCCCTGCGCCACCCCGCCCGAATGGCAGATGGCGGGCAGCACTTCATATTCGATCACGGCGTGGCCAGGGTCAAACCGGTGGATGCGGCGCTGGGCCAGGCTGTGGCCCAAACTGCCTTCCGGGTGGATGTCGGGCGGCTGCGGAAAGCGCGTGTCGCTCATGCGGACTTGCCGATCTTGTCTTGGGTCTTCGTTTCGAAATCGGATGCGTCGTGGCGTTCGTGCAACTGGCTGGCCGGGTCGCCAAAGGCGCGGTTGACCATGCGGCCGCGCTTCACCGCCGGGCGTTCGCCGATGGCCTTGGTCCAGCGGATGACATTGGTGTAGCCCGCAACCTCCAGGAATTCGCCGGCCTCATAGAGCAGGCCCAGGCTCATCGCGCCATACCAGGGCCAGATCGCCATGTCGGCGATGCTGTATTCGCTGCCGGCCATATATTCGTTCGCCGCCAGATGTCGGTCGAGCACGTCCATCTGCCGTTTCACCTCCATGGCAAAGCGATTGATCGGATATTCCTGTTTGGTGGGGGCATAGGCATAAAAATGCCCGAAGCCGCCGCCCAGGATCGGGGCCGAGCCCATCTGCCAGAACAGCCAGCACAGGGCCTCGCTGCGGGCTTGGGTGTAGGTGGGCAGGAAGGCGCCGAATTTTTCCGCCAAATACAGCAGCATGGCGCCGCTTTCGAACAGGCGGGTGGGTGGGTTGGTGGAATGATCGACCATTGCCGGGATCTTGCTGTTGGGGTTCACATCGACAAAGCCCGATCCGAACTGATCGCCACTGCCGATGTTGATCAGCCAGGCATCATACTCCGCGCCGCTGTGCCCGGCGGCCAGAAGCTCCTCCAGCATGACCGTCACCTTCACCCCATTGGGCGTGCCCAGGCTGTAGAGCTGGAACGGGTGCCGGCCGACAGGCAGCGCCTTGTCGTGCGTGGGGCCGGCGATGGGGCGGTTGATGGTGGCGAAACGGCCGCCAAAGCCCTTGTCCCATGTCCACACCTTGGGGGGCACATACTCGGTCATGTTCGGCTCTCCTTTGGTCATGGCTTGCCTGCCCTTGGCCGGCGGTGCAAGCTGGACAAGTTGGGCGGTGAGGGGGGACGTTGCGCATGAACCGGATGATGCTGGGGGCCCTGCTGGTTTCGGTGCCTGGCGTGGTTCTGTCGCAGCCAGCCGGCCCCGCCACGGGCCAGGGCGATGTGCGCATCACCGTCTATGCCGATCAGGCGCTGGTGGAGGATCGGCGCAACCTGAACCTGCCGGCCGGGATCAGCCGCCAGGAGTTTCCCGATGTGTCGGCCACCATCCGGCCGGAAACCGTGACGCTGGGCGGGGCGGGCATCGACGTGGTGGAACAGAATTTTGGTTATGACCTGCTTTCGCCCGACAGCCTGATGCGCAAGGCCGAAGGCCAGACCATCACCCTGCTGCGCACCAACCCGCATAACGGGGCCGAAACGAAGGACAGCGCCCGGGTGCTGGCGGTGAATGGCGGCGTGGTGCTGGAAACCGGCGGCCATGTGGAGATATTGCGCGACGATGGCCTGCCGGTGCGGGTGATCTTTGATCGCATCCCGCCCAATCTGCGCGCCCGGCCCACCCTGTCGGTCACGCTGGAGGCCGAAAAGGCCGGGGTGCAGCCGGTGACGCTGAGTTACCTGACCAGCGGGCTGGCCTGGAAGGCGGATTATGTCGGCCTGTTCGATGAAGCCGCCGGGCGGATGGACTTGCAGGGCTGGGTGACGTTGACCAACAGCACCGGCACCGCGTTTCGCGACGCGCAGCTCACCCTGGCGGCCGGCGATCTGATGAAGTTGCAGCAGTCGAGGCGGCGGGTGCCCAACCAATATGGCAGCGCCCGGCCCGGCGATGGCGAAAGCAACGAACAGGCGGTGGGCGATCTGTATCTTTATCCCATTGCCGCCAGGACCACCGTGGCCAGCAACCAGAAGAAGCAGGTGAGCTTTCTTGATGCCTCCGGCGTAGCGGCCAGGCGGCTGTATCGTTTTGAGTGTGACTGGCTGTGCGAAGCCGATGAGGCCCAGGCGGTGACCAGCATCCTGAATTTCGGCACCGGCGGCAAGGGCGGCCTGGGCCGGGCGCTGCCGGCCGGGATCGTGCGGGTGTACATGCGCGATGCCGGCGGCAAGACGCGCTTTGTGGGCGAGAACCGCATCGAGCACACCACGGCGGGATCGGATGTGGAATTGCCCACGGCACTGGCGTTCGATGTGAAATTGCGCCCGATGGTGATCAGGCGGGAACGCATCACCAGCGAACAATGGGAGGCGGCCGCGAAATATCGCATCATCGAAAATGGCGCGGTGCAGACGGTGACGGTGCAGCGCCAGCGCGAATATTATCGCACCCAGATGAAGTTCATCGTCAGCAACGCGCGGCCGCAGCCGGTGACAGTGGCGCTGCGCCAGACCGGCCTGCAAGGTTGGCGCGAGGCGACGCGCATCACCGAAGAAAGCATCACCGGCAACCAGACGGTGAGCGATGTGCGCGAATGGCAGGTGCCGGTGCCGGCGCGCGGCACGGTCGAACTGAACGTCACCTATCTCACCGCATTCTGATGGCGCTGGGCCTGGCCCTGATGCTGGCGGCGGCGCCGATCGTGGTTTCGGCCACGCCGGCCGAGACGGCGATCACCTTCTATCCCGATTCCGCCCGCGCGGCGGGTGACGCGATGGACATGGACCCGAACAGCCACGAGCCGCTGGGCGGCTTTGCCCTGCTGGAAGAGGTTCGCGAGGTGACCGTGCCAGCCGGGCGCGTGACGCTGCGGCTGGAAGGGGTGGCAGGCAGCATCGTGCCGCAAAGCGCGCTGTTGTATGACATCACGGCAGCAGAGAAGAATTTCGATGCCCGGCTGCTGTCGCAACGCGGCCTGATCGATGGCTTTGCTGGCCAGCGCGTGATGATCCGGCGCGCCGATCCGGTGACCGGCAAGCCGGTGGAGGAGCAGGGCACCATCCTTTCGGGCCCGGACGCGCTGGTGTTGCAGACGGCGCGTGGGGTGGAGGCGGTGCAGTGCGAAGGCAGCCTGAACATGTTGCTGTTCCCCGGCCGGCCAGTGGACCTGACGGCAAAGCCAACCCTTTCGGTGGAACTGCCGGATAGCAACCAGGGTGGGCGCCTGCGGCTGCGCCTCGTCTATCTGGCCGGGAATTTCGACTGGCAGGCCGATTATGTCGGCACCTTCTCGGCCGATGGCCGCACGCTGGCGCTGTCATCGTGGCTCACGCTGGGCAGCCGGGATCGCACGCGCTTTGAACGGGCGCAGGTGGGCGTGATTGCCGGTGTGATCAAGCGGGCCGCGCCAACCGAGGCTGAAGAACAGGCGGCCGAGGCCGAGCGCGAGGCCGATCCCTATGGCGCGGACAATATCGCGGTGTCTGCCGGCTGCTGGCCCCTGGGCCGCACCGCGGCGGCGCGGGCGAACGGACCGCTGTTCACGCCGCGACCATTTGGCGAGGTGGAGGCCCCGATTGCGCTGCGTTTGGAGGGCGGCTGGGGTGGCTGGGGCGGCGGCGGCTGCGACGAGGCGGATGAGGAAGGGGGCGATTGCAACGCCGATATCGTCGTCACCGGCATGCGCCGCGCCGATCAGAGCGATGTTGGCGATGCCAAGCTCTACACGCTCGGCCATCGCAGCGACATTGGCGCGCGCAGCATCAAGCAGGTGCGCTTCCTGGATGATCGGGTGCTGAAGGGGGAATTTCTCCACCATGTCACCTATCGCGGCGATTATCTCGATGATCAGAAATTCAGTTACCGCCTGACCAACGACAAGGCGAGCGGCCTGGGTGTACCACTGCCGCGCGGCCGCATCGCGCTGTTCCAGCAGACGCCACTGGGCCGCCACCCGATCGGCGAAGTGCCGGTGAAGGAAAAGGCGGTGGGCGAGCAGGTGGATTTCGATCTGGCCGATGCCGGCGGCGATGATGTCGATTTCGACCAGGATGAGGACGACGGGCCCGACGGTTCGAACTGGAGCCGCGTGACGTTGACCATCACCAATGATGGCGAAACGCCGATCACCGCCGAGGTGGAATTTGCCGACACGGCCGAACATATGCTCAGCCGCTTTTCGCGCCCGCTTGAACGGCGCGATGGCCGGCCGGTGTGGCGGGTTGTGGTGCCGCCAGACAAGGAACGGACAATCCGCTTCCGCCGCACCGAACTGCCGGCGCGGGAGGATTATTGAGCCGCCTCAATCATCCAGCGCGGCATAGACCATCGTGCGCATTTCGCGGCGCACCGGCCAGGTGCTGGAAGGGATCAGCTGGGTCATGAAGATGCCGATCAGATCTTCTTCCGGATCAACCCAGAAGAAGGTGCTGGCGGCGCCGCCCCAGAAATAATCGCGGTTGCTGCCGGGCATCAGCGTCTTGTGGGCGGCAAGCGTGGTGGCAAAGCCGAGGCCGAAGCCCACGCCATCATAGGCGGCTTCGGAAAACAGGCTGCGGCTCATCGTGGCAATGGATGCATCGCCGGGCAGGTGGTTGGCGGTCATCAGATCCAGCGTCTTGCGGCTGATCAGCCGCACGCCGCCCAGCGTGCCGCCGTTCAGCAGCATGCGGGCAAACTGCAGATAGTCGTGCGCGGTGGATACCAGCCCGCCGCCGCCGGAAATGAAGCTGGGCGGCGCAAGATAGGACGAAGTGGCGGGATCATCCTGCAGGGTGATGCTGCCGGTCTTGTCGGGCTGATAGCAGGCGGCAAGCCGGTGCCCCTGGCCGTCGGGCACGTGGAAACCGGTATCGACCATGCCCAACGGCCGGAAAATCTCCTCGGCCAGAAAATCCTCGAACGGGCGGCCACTCACCACCTGCACCAGCCAGCCCAGCACATCGGTGGCGACCGAATAGTTCCACGCCTCTCCGGGGGAGAATTCCAGCGGCAGCTTGGCCAGTTGCTGGATCATGGCTTCCAGCGTGCCGGCCTTCTCGATCTCGCCGATCTTCTCCCGCCTGTAGGCTTCATCGACATTGGTGCGCAGCTGGAAGCCATAGGTGAGGCCGGCGGTGTGGCGGAACAGGTCGACCACCTGCATCGGGCGGGCCGGCGGCCGGGTCTGAAAGCCCAATTTGTGGGTGCCGGCGACGAACACGCCCAGATTCTTCCATTCCGGGATATATTTGTGCACCGGGTCTTCCAGCGCGATCTTGCCCTGTTCCACCAGCATCATCAGCGCGACCGAGGTGATCGGCTTGGTCATGGAATAGATGCGGAAAATCGTGTCTTCCCGGGCCGGAAGCCCGCGTTCCACATCGGCCAGGCCCTGCACGCCCAGATGGGCGATCTCGCCATGGCGGGCCACCAGCGTGAGGCTGCAGGGCAGACGGCGCGGCTGCACATATTTTTCGGCAAGAAATTGATCCAGCCGCGCCAGACGGTTGGGGCAGAAGCCCAGCGTGTCGGTCATCATGTCCCCCTTTGCCGCTGGTCAGAATGTCGGCTGATCATATTTGCGCGGTGCGATTTCCTTGTGCAGCTCCACGATCGCATCGGAACCGGCCGTCTTGTACAGGCCGGGGATCAGGCCGTGGATGAAGCATTTCAGGCTGGCGACAAACAGCCGGCCGCCCACGCCAAAGGCGGCGCCCATATGCTCGCCATAGCTTTCGTTGACGCAGCGTGGGTGATCCAGGAACAGCCGGGCAAACATCGATGAACGCCTTTGATGATTCATTTCGTGGCCATATTGGCCGCAGCGGTGCCCGCCCGCAACCGTGCCGTGCCGCCCAGCAGGCGATTGGTGGCCAGCGCCACGGCCATGGTGGCCAATAACGTCACCAGCATCAGATGGATATAGTGCAGCGGGGTCCAGGCCCAGGTGAACACCGCATACAGCCCCACCCCGAACAGCAGCGCCAGCATGACGGCGCGGGCCTGGACGCCGCTGAACACCAGCCCGCAGATGAAGGCGGCCAGGATCGGCATGGAGAGCAGGCCGTTCAGCTGCTGCACCAGATTGATGATCGAGGCCGCCCCCTGATACAGCGGCACCAGCGCGATCGACAGGCCAACGAACAGGATCGAGATCCAGCGATTGAGGCGGCCGACATCGGGGCGGGGATTGATATAGGCTTCGTGGATGTCGCACACCCACAGCGTGGTCGAGCTGTTGAGGATCGAGGTGTAATGGGTGAGCACGGCCGCGGCCATGAAGGCGGCGAAGGCACCCGATGCCCAGGCCGGCATCACCTCGGCCACGATGCGGCCATAGGCGGTATCGCCCAGCGGCCCAAACAGCTTGTAACTGGCGATGCCGGGCAGCACCACGATGGCCGGCACGATGCACAGGCGGATGATGCCGGCGGCCAGGACGCCGCGCTGGCCTTCGCGCAGGCTGGGCGCGGCCATGGCGCGCTGGGTGATGTTCTGGTTGGTTGACCAATAGAACATCTGGATGAAGATCATGCCGGTGAACAGGGTGGGGAAGGGGATGGGGCTTTCGGCCCCGCCGATCAGGGTCAGGCGTTCGGCGGGCACGCCGGAAAAATCCCAGCCGATGGCCTGCAGGGCCAGCCAGACGATGGCCAGCGCCGATCCCAGCACGCCCACCCCGGCAATCGTGTCATACACCGCCACCGCGCGCAGGCCGCCCAATATGGCATAGAGCGAGCCGACCACGCCCAGCACGGCCGCCAGCGGCAGCAGCGGCAGATCGGCACCCGACACGGTGCGCAGGAACAGGGCACCGGTGTAAAGCGTGATCGGCAGATAGATGAACAGATTGCCGGCCAGGAACAGCGCCGAGACCGCGGCGCGCAAGGCCGGCGAGCCATAGCGTTTCTGCAGCAGTTCGGTGGTGGTGGTGCAGCCTTCGCGATAATAGACCGGCAGGAACACCAGCGCCAGGATGGCCAGGCCCGCCACGGCCGACAATTCCCACCAGGCCAGCAGCAGCATCTGCTGGCCGTTCATGCCCACCAGCTGATCGGTGGAAAGATTGGTGAGCGTGATCGAACCGGCAATGAACGGCCAGGTGAGGCCGCCGCCGGCCAGGAAGAATTCGCGGTTGCTGTTGGCATCGGCGCGGGCGCCCTGGTGGGCGGCCATGCGCCGCACCTGCCAGATGGTGGCCAGTGCCATGGCGATGGTCAACGCGATGAACACGCCGGATTGTGTGGTGTCGAGAGCCCCCATGGCCGGCACGGTTGCACGAAGCGGGCCGCGCCGCTAGGGGCAGGCGCCGTGCGGTGTGGGGCGGTTAGCTCAGTGGTAGAGCGGCTTCTTTACACGGAGCGGGTCGGGGGTTCGAACCCCTCACCGCCCACGCCGCAGCGCCGCGAGCGCGCCTGGCGCAGCCAAGCGCGCCGACAGGCGCAAGGCCGGCCGGGCTGGCTGCCGGGCCGCAGCCCGGCAGAACAGCTCCGACGGCGCGGCTTTGCCGCGCGTTTTCCTTCCTTCTTTCTTGTCAGAACGGACTCGGCGGCTTTGCCGCCGGCCGTTCCATCCAAAAGCGGTCGAGTCGACGAGCGCAGCCCATGCGCCTGCAGCCGGCGGCAAAGCCGCCGAGTCTGCTGAACTGGAAAAGCAAGAAGAAGGAAGAGAGCGTGGCGGAGCCACGCCGTCGGACGACCCACGAAAATGCCGACCTGAGGGTCGGCATTTTTGGTCGCCGGCCGACCTTGCGCGAGTCCGCGCGCGGCACGCGCGCTGGCCGCGCTGCGGTGTTGCTGCACCGCAACACCTGCGCCCGGAATCGCCCGATCATGAACCCGCCATGAAGCCGTAACAGAAGTGTCACAAATTCCCGGCAAGGGCGAAATCATTCGTTTCTGGTGGGTTGATTCCCGCTGCTTCATCCGTGTCCCGTCCAGCCCCAGGGGGTATATCACATGCGTCATCTTCGTCTTGGCGTCGCGCTTGCTGCGCTTGTCGTTCCGGCCATTGTTTCGGCCCAGGAAACCACCTCGTCGATCCGCGGTGCCGTCGTCAACGAACAGAGCCAGCCGATTGCCGGTGCCCTGGTGACGATCATCCACACCCCGTCGGGCACCCGCATCGTGCAGACCGCTGGTGCCAACGGCGAATTCAACGCCACCGGCCTGCGTCTGGGCGGCCCGTTCAGCATCACCGTCGAAGCCCCCGGCTATGACGCTGCCACCGACACGCTGGACGGCCTGACCGCCGGCACCCCGCAGCGCATCGAGGTGATGCTGGCATCGGCCGGCAAGACGATCACCGTCACCGCCTCGCGCCAGCGCAGTGCCATCACCATCGCCACCGGTGCCGCCACCGTGCTGAGCGCGCGCGACATCCTGGGCGTGGCCAACGTCAACCGCGACATCCGCAACCTGGCCGCCCGCGATCCGATGGTGAACATCGATCCCACCAACGGCGGCGCCATCTCCATCGCCGGCCAGAACAACCGCTTCAACCGCTTCACCGTCGATGGCGTGGCCTTTGGCGACCCCTTCGGCCTGGAAGCCGGCGGCCTGGTCTCCACCCGTGGCCCGGTGCCGCTGGATGCCATCGGCGAATTCTCGGTGGAAGTGGCCCCGGTCGATATCCGCCAGGGCTTCTTCCAGGGCGGTGCCATCAACACCCAGCTGAAATCGGGCACCAACCGCTTCACCGCGCTGGGCGGCGCCTATTACAACTCCGACAAGCTGCGCGGCGACAATGCCCGCGGCACCCTGCGCATCGGCGCGTTCGAATCGCAGATCTACACCGCGCAGATCACCGGCCCGATCATCAAGGATCGCCTGTTCTTCGCCGTCACCTATGAACGCACCCGCGACACCGTGCCGGCCGCCATCGCACCGAGCCAGCTGGGCATCACCGATGGCCAGATCAGCCAGATCGGCCAGATCGCGCAGAGCGTCTATGGCTTCGACACCGGCGGCGTTGCCTCCAACATCGTCGAGAAGGACGACAAGCTCATCGCCAAGTTCGATCTGAACATTGCCGATGGCCACCGCGCCTCGTTCACCTACATGTACAACGAAGGCTCGGTGCTGGCCGGGCAGACCGGCGTGGGCCAGCTCAATGCCACCAACCCCAACTTCGCGCTGCTGTCCAACAACTACAACCAGGGTGCCGTCAACCATTTCGGCATCTTTGAACTGAACGATCAGTGGAGCGAGAATTTCTCCACCCAGTTCCGCGCCTCCTACGCCGATTATGTGCGCTTGCAGGTACCGTTCAGCGATCGTGGCTTCGGCGAATTCCGCGCCTGCCTTGAGCCGACCTCGTCGGGCGCGGCGAACACCTGCGGTGGCGCGGTGGGCACCAACCCGGCCTTCCGCCAGCTCACCTTTGGTCCGGACATCAGCCGCCAGGCCAATGAACTGAGCTCCCAGTCGCTCAACATCGAATTCAACGCCACGCTGAAGATGAACAACCACTCGGTGAAGGCAATCGTGGAGCGCCGCACGCAGGACATCAACAACCTGTTTGCCCAGCGCGTTTCGGGTGCCTGGTATTTCGATTCGATTGCCGATCTGCAGGGACGCCGCGCCAACGAACTGGATATTGCCGTGCCGCTGCGTGGCGACATCGATACGGTGCGCGCGCTGTTTGCCAACAACAGCTGGACCTTCGGTCTGCAGGACACCATCGACCTGGGCGGCAACGCCACGCTGATCGCCGGCTTCCGCTATGACATCTTCGACACCACCGACGCGCCCTTCTTCAACCAGGCCTTCCAGGATCGCTTCGGCTTCCCCAACACCGGCACGCTGAACGGCCGTGGCCTGTTCCAGCCGCGCCTGGGCTTCAACTGGAAGCCCACCGATCGCCTGCAGGTCCGCGCTTCGGCCGGCCTGTTCGGCGGCGGCAGCCCGAACGTGTGGATTTCGAACAATTATTCCAACCCCGGCCCGACGCTGGGCCGCGTGCAGGTGCGCCGCGTGCCGGGCGTGGCCGGTGCGGCCGACACCTTCACCATTTCGGGCCTGACCGGCATTTCGACCGCCGATCAGAACACGATCGGTGCCGCCACGCTGAACAATGTCAGCGGTGGCCCCGGCATCCCGTCCACGCTGGTCAACGCCATCCGCACCACCGGCACGGCCGCGTCGCCCACCAACGCGCTCGATCCCGAATTCGAGGTGCCGTCGCAATGGCGCGTGTCCGGCTCGCTCGATTACAACGCCAATCTCGGCTTCCTCGGCGATGATTGGCGCCTGGGCCTTGATGTGGTGTGGAGCCGGGTGAAGACGGCCCTGACCTGGACCGATCTGCGGTCGGTGGCCAATGGCGTGCTGCCCGATGGCCGTCTGCGCTATCAGGTGCTGCCCGGCCAGGGCACCACCACCAACACCGACATCCTGCTGACCAACACCGATCGCGGCTACAGCTGGAACATCGTCACCCGCTTCGACAAGCGCTGGACCAACGGCTTCCGCCTGGGCGGCAGCTACACCTTCCAGCGGGCCCGCGATCTCAACGCCGGCACCTCGTCGGTGGCCTTCTCCAACTATACCAACGCCGCCGCCGGCTTCGATTCCAACGATGCGGGCTATGGCATCTCCAACTATCAGCGCGACAATGCCTATCGCCTGGTGGCCGGTTATGATTTCAACCTGTTCGGTGACAACAACACCCGCGTTGAATTCTTCTTCAACTCGCAGTCGGGCCAGCGCTTCAGCTACACCATGGCCGATCAGGCGTCGGGCAACCTGCGTTCGGCGGTGTTCGGCACCACCGGCACCAACAACCGCTATCTGATGTATGTGCCCAATGTCAGCTCGGCGACGGCGGACCCGCGGGTGTCCTATGCCACTGGCTTTGATTTTGCCGGCTTCCAGAATTTCATCCAGAATTCGGAGCTGAACAAATATCAGGGTGGCATTGCGCCCAAGAACATTGGCCGCGCTCCGCGCTACAACCGGCTCGACCTGTCGGTGCGCCAGGAAGTGCCGTTCGTGCTGGGCGGCAAGGTCGAGCTGTCGGCCGAAGTCGAAAACGTGCTGAACCTGATCAACAAGGATTGGGGCGTCATCCGCCAGGTGGCCTTCCCCTATTACGGCACCGCCGTGAACGTGGTCTGCCTGCAGACGCCGGGTGGCACCGCCGCCACCCTGCCGACCCAGGCCTGCCAGCAGTTCCAGTTCCAGAACCGTTCGGGCACGACCTTCCAGTCGCCGACCCAGGGCGTCAACTTGAACGGCTCGCTGTGGGCGCTGCGCTTTGGCGCCCGCGTCAAGTTCTGATCGCGGCCACGCCACGCAACAGGAAGGGCGGCCCTTTGTGGCCGCCCTTTTTGCTTGTAAGGGGCCTTCATGAGCCTGCTGCCACTGATCCCCGAAGCCGAACTGCCCCCGGTGCTGGTGACGGGCGGGGCCGGCTATATCGGCAGCCATGCCGCGCTGGCCCTGCTCGACATGGGTGTGCGGGTGGTGGTGCTGGACGATCTGTCGCTGGGCAGCCGGGCGCTGGTGCCGGCCGGCGCCATCTTTGTCGAAGGCCGGGCCGGCGATCAGGCGCTGGTGGCCCGGTTGATTGCCGACCATGGCATTGGCGCGATCCTGCATTTTGCCGCGCGGATTTCGGTGGCGCAAAGCATTGAGCAGCCGGCGCTTTATTATGCCGAGAATTTCGCCGAAACGCTGGCCCTGGCGCAGGCGGCGCTGGCCGGCGGGGTGGGGGCCTTTGTCATGTCGTCCACCGCGGCCGTCTATGGCAACGGGCCCGGCAATGCACAGCCCTTGCCCGTCACCGCGCCGGTGGCGCCGATCAATCCCTATGGCTGGTCAAAGGCCTTTGCCGAACGCATGCTGGCCGATCTGGTGGCGGCCAATCGCGGCTTTTCGGTGGCCTGCCCGCGCTATTTCAACGTGGCGGGCGCCGATCCGCAGTTGCGATCAGGCCAGGCCAGCCGCCACCCGCACCATCTGATCGAACTGGCCTGCCATGTGCTGACCGGCCAGCGGACACGCTTCACCATCTTTGGCGATGATTATCCCACACGCGACGGCACCGGGGTGCGCGATTATATCCATGTGAGCGATCTGGCCGATGCCCATGTGCTGCTGCTGCGTGCCTGCCTGGCCGATCCCGGCCAGTATCACATGCTCAACCTGGGCTATGGCCGCGGTGCCTCGGTGATCGAGGTGCTGGATGCGCTGGAACGGGTGGCGGGCCGGGCCATTCCCCGCACCATCGGCCCGCGCCGCGCCGGCGATCCGGCCACGCTGGTGGCGGCATCGGATGCCACGGCGCTGCTGGGCTGGCGCCCGCGCTTTGCCGATCTGGATCAGATCGTTGGCCACGCGCTGGCGTGGGAGGAAAAGCGCTGCGCTGCAACCTGATTGCAATGGCCCTGACACATCATGGTCATGGCTGATCGTTAAGGCATCCCGGCAAGGACACCGAACGAGGGCCTTGCCATGGCGACGATGCCGCTTACCGAACTGCCACCCGCCTGGGCCGAACCGCTGTTGCCCGGCATGCTGAAGCCGGTGCCGGCCGGCCCGGCCTTTCTGCACGAGCCGGAGGATGAACCGCCGCCGGCCGCCAAGATGCGCCACCGCACGGTGTGGATTTCCGACATTCATCTGGGCACGCCGGGCTGCAACGCCGATCTGCTGCTGGAATTCCTGAAGGCGATCCAGCCCGAAACCCTGTATCTGGTGGGCGACATCATCGATGGCTGGAAGCTGAAGCGCGGCTGGTACTGGCCGCAGCGCCACAACGACATCGTGCGCCGCATCCTGAAGCTGGCGGCGCGCGGCACCCGCGTCGTCTATATCCCCGGCAACCATGATGAGGCCTTTCGCCCCTATGCCGGCCTGAGCCTGGGCGGCGTGGAAATCGCGGTGGAAGCCATCCACACCACTGCCGATGGCCGCCGCCTGCTGGTGTGCCATGGCGATGAATTTGATGCGGTGGTGCTGTATCACCGCTGGCTGGCCTGGGCCGGCGACATTGGCTACGAGGCGCTGCTCAAGCTGAATGTGCACTTCAACCGGCTGCGGCGGCAGTTCGGCCTGCCCTATTGGTCGATTTCGGCCCACATCAAGAAGCGCGTGAAGAACGCCGTGGCCTTCATCGGCCGCTTTGAACAGGCGGTGGCCGATGCCGCCCGGCTGCGCGGGCTGGATGGCGTGGTGTGCGGCCATATCCATAGCGCCGAGATCCGCGATTTCGATGGCATCACCTATCTGAACGATGGCGACTGGGTGGAAAGCTGCACGGCGCTGGCCGAACATGGCGATGGCCGCATCGAAATCATCGATTGGGTGCGCGAAAGCCGTGAACGGGCGCGCCGCGCGGCCGTGCGGCAGGCAGCCGTGGCAGCCTGAGGAGACGGCAGATGAAGCTTACCCTGGTCACCGATGCCTGGGAACCGCAGGTCAATGGCGTGGTGCGCACCTTGTCCACCACGATGCGGCTGCTCAGCGCGCGCGGCGTGCGGGTGCAGGTGATCTCGCCGGATCAATTCTGGTCGGTGCCGATGCCATCCTATCCCGAAATCCGGCTGGCGATGACGACACGGCGGCGCATCGCCCGGATGATCACCGGCTTTGGCCCCGATGCCCTGCACATCGCCACCGAAGGCCCGCTGGGCTGGCTGGCGCGGGGCTGGGCGCTGCGCCAGGGCTTTGCCTTCACCACCAGCTTCCACACCCGCTTTCCCGATTATGTGCAGGCGCGCATCGGCCTCAATCCGGAACGTGTGTGGCGGGTGCTGCGCCGCTTCCATGGCCCGGCCCATGCCGTGATGGCGGCCACGCCGCGGCTGGCCGCCGAACTGGCCAGCCATGGCCTCACCCAGACCCGGCCCTGGGCACGCGGCGTGGATGTGGACCAATTCCGCCCCGATCTGCCGCCGCATCCGGCCGCCGCCGGCCTGAAGCGGCCGCTGGCCCTGCATGTTGGCCGGGTGGCGGTTGAAAAGAATATCGAGGCGTTTCTGGCCGCGCCCTGGCCGGGCGACAAGCTGGTGGTGGGCGATGGCCCGGCGCTGGACGGGTTGCAGAAGAAATTTCCCAATGCGCATTTCACCGGCGCCCTGCACGGCGCGGCGCTGGCCAGCGCCTATGCCGCCGCCGATGTGCTGGCCTTTCCCAGCCGCACCGACACGTTTGGCCTGGTGATGATCGAGGCGCTGGCCTGCGGCACGCCGGTGGCCGGCTATCCGGTGCCCGGCCCGCTGGATGTGGTGGGGGCCGATGGCTTTGGCCCGGATGGCCGCGCGCCGGGGCGGATTGGCGCGGTGGCCCATGATCTGGCCGATGCGATGCACCGGGCGCTGGCTGCCCGCCGCGCCGATTGCGTGGCGCAGGGGCGGCGCATGGGCTGGGACAGGGCGGTGGACCAGTTCCTGGCCGCGCTGGTAACCGGCGATGGCCGGGCGGTGCCGCCGATGCCATCGCCGCTGGAGCTGCCGCAAGTCGCCTGAACACAGCCAGTTGCCCCGTCTGCCGCTGCGGCCTATCCATGGACCGAACAGGGGAGGCGTGTGATGAAGTCCATGATGCTGGTGGTGGCCTTGCTGATGGGCACGGCGGGGCAGGCGCAGACCATCGTCTATACGGCGGCGCGCATGCTGGATGTGGCCAGCGGCCAGATGATCGAACAGCCGGTCATCGTGGCCGAAAATGGCCGCATCACCGGGGTGGGCCGGCAGGGCCAGCTGGCGGTGCCCGATGGCCGCCGGGTGGATCTGGGCAATGTGACGCTGCTGCCCGGCCTGATCGACATGCATGTGCATCTGAGCAGCGATCCCACCCTGTCGGGGATGCAGGCGCTGCGCTATCCCGCCAGCTTCTGGACGGCGATCGGCGTTGCCATGGCGGGCAAGACGCTGGCGGCGGGCTTCACCACGGTGCGCAATGTCGGTTCGGCCAATTTTGATGATGTTGGCCTGAAACTGGCGATCGAGCGCGGCAGTGTGCCCGGCCCGCGCATCGTGCCGGCCACTTATGCCATTGGCGCCACCGGCGGCCATTGCGACAACAATGCCCTGCCGGCCGAATATGGTTATGATCGGCGCGGCATTGCCGATGGCCCGGAAGCGCTGCGCGCCAAGGTGCGCGAGCTGCACAAATATGGTGCCGAGGTGATCAAGTTCTGCGCCACCGGCGGCGTGCTCAGCCTGGGCACCAGCGTCGGCGCGCAGCAACTGTCCCTGGCCGAAATGACCGCGCTGGTGGAGGAGGCCCATATGCTGGGCCTGAAGGTGGCCGCCCATGCCCATGGCACCGCCGGCATCAAGACGGCGATCCGCGCCGGGGTGGACACGGTGGAACATGCCAGCTTTGCCGATGCCGAAGCCATTGATCTGGCCAAGAAGGCCGGCACCTGGTTTTCCATGGATATCTACAACGATGATTATATCCTGGCCGAAGGCGCGAAGAACGGCCTGGACGAACAGAATCTGGCCAAGGAGCGCGAGGTTGGCCTGCGCCAGCGCCAGGCCTTTCAGGCGGCGTGGCGGGCCGGGGTGAAGATGGTGTTCGGCAGCGATGCCGGTGTCTATCCGCACGGCGACAACGCACGCCAGTTTGCCAAGATGGTGGAATGGGGGATGACACCCATCGATGCCATCCGCGCCGCCACCATCAAGGCGGCCGAGGCGCTGGGCCGGGAAGGCGATGTGGGCCAGATCGCGCCCGGCCGCATGGCCGACATGATCGGCGTGGCCGGCGATCCCAGCCGCGATGTGGCCAGCCTGCGCGACGTGAAGATCGTGATCAAGGGCGGCGTGCTGATGAAGGATGCCCGTTGATGCCGCGCTGGTTCACCGCCCTGTTCTGGGCGGCGATTGCCCTTGGTGGCGTGTTCGTGGGCCTGTCCAGCTGGGATGCGCTGATCGCATCGGCGCCGCCGGCCGATCCGGCCCGCAAGCGCAACGTCACCATCGCCCGCGATCAATGGGGCGTGCCGCACATCAGCGGCAAGACCGATGCCGATGTCGCCTATGGCATCGCGCTGGCCCAGTCGCAGGATGATTTCCGCAATCTGGAAGAAACGCTGGCCGCGGTGCGCGGGCGTTCCGCCGCCCTGTTGGGCGAAGATGGTGCCAGGCTGGATTTCGTTGGCCATCTGCTGGATGCGCGCGCCATGGCCGACAAGGGCTATGCCAGCCTGTCGCCCGCCACCCGCGCCCTGGTCGAAGCCTATGCGCAAGGGCTGAACGATTATGCCCGCGGCCATGCCCGCGAGGTGCGGTTGCAGGGGCTGTTCCCGGTCAATGGCCGCGATGTGGTGGCCGGTTTTGCCATGCGCTCGCCGTTCTTCTTTGGCCTGGATCGGCCGCTGTCGGCCTTGATCGAGGGCAAGCTGCCGCCGCGTGATGCCGGGCCGGCCGATGAACGCGGCAGCAACGCCTTTGCCGTGGCCGGGCGGCGCAGCAGCGATGGCGTCACCCGGCTGATTGTCAACAGCCACCAGCCGTGGGAAGGGCCGGTGACGTGGTGGGAACTGGTGGTGCATTCGGATGAAGGCTGGGATTTTGCTGGCGCCAATTTCCCCGGTGCGCCCTATCCGCTGCTGGGCCACAACAAGCATCTGGGCTGGGCCAACACGGTGAACCGGCCCGATCTGATCGATGTGTACAGGCTGGTGCTGGATGAAGGTGGCACGCGCTATCGCCTTGATGGCCAGTGGCGCGATCTGGAAAGTCGCCGCGTCTGGCTGCGGGTGAAATTCGGCCCGCTGGTGCTGCCGATCCCGCGCACCGTGTATCGCAGTGTGCATGGCCCGGTGATCATCAACGATCTGGGGGCCTTTGCCATCCGCTATGCCGGGATTGGCCAGGTGGGCCAGGTGGAACAATATTATCGCCTGAACAAGGCACGCGATTTTGCCGAATGGAAGGCGATCATGGCCACCCAGGCCGTGCCGGCCACCGCCTTTGTCTATGCCGATGCCAAGGGCCATATCGGCATGTTCTACAACGCGCTGTTTCCGGCCCGGGCACCGGGCTATGACTGGAAGGGCGTGCTGCCCGGCGACACGTCGAAAACCCTGTGGAACCGCTATCTGCCGTGGGCGGGCAATCCGCACACGGTCGATCCGGCCGCGGGCTGGGTGGCCACCGCCAACAGCACGCCGTTCCTTTCCACCGCGCCGGCCGATCAGTTGAAGCGCGCCGATTTTCCCGTGGACATGGGCATTGAAACCTATGTCACCAACCGGGCGCAACGCTATCAGGCGCGGTTTGCGCAATTGGGCAACCAGCTGATCTCGCGTGATCAACTGCTGTCGATCAAGTTCGACAAGGGCTATGATCGCAGTGGCTGGGCCGGGCGCTGGTGGGCCGAGGTGCTGGCGCTGGATACGCGCGGCCGGCCCGATCTGCAAAAGGCCCGGGCGCTGATCCGGCAATGGGATTTCACCCTGGATTGCAATGGCCCGGCCGATGGCCTGGTGGCGCTGGCCTTTGCCCAGCACGCCCGCTTTGCCTATCTGCAAAAGCCGGTGCCCGATGCCCGAAAGGGGCTGGAGGAGGCGGTGCAGACGCTGACCCGCCATTTCGGCACCCTGGCCGTGCCGCTGGGCGATTTCCAGCGGCTGCGGCGCGGCACGGTCGATCTGCCGCTGTGTGGTGGCCCCGATACGCTGCGCGCGGTGATCGGCACACTGGCCGATGATGGCCGGCGCGTTTCGAACAATGGCGATGGCTTCATCATGCTGATCGAATGGGATGCGGCCGGCCAGGTGCAATCGCGCAGCATCCACCAGTTCGGCAGTGCCGCCACGCGGCCGCAATCGCCGCACTATGCCGATCAGTCGCCGCTGTTTGCCGCACAGCGGTTCAAGCCGGTGCCGTTTCCGGCCGGCGGGGCGGGATAAATGCCGGTTGTGCAAATGGGCGCAAATGTTATCCCGATCACATGAACACCCGCGTCGCCCAGCGTCTGGCTGAACGCTATGACCGGCTCACCGTGTCGGAACGGATGATTGCCGGCTGGATGGCCGACAATCTGGCGCAGCTGCCGTTCGAAACCGCCGCCTCCATCGGGCAGCGGGTGGGCGTTTCGGCGATGACGGTGGCGCGCCTAGTGAAAAGCCTGGGCTATGACAATCTGGCCGCGCTGAAGGATGAACTGCGCGGGGATGCACGCGATGCGCCCTGGCTGCTCACCCGGCCGGCCCCCAGTGCCGATGCGCGCCTGCAGGCCGAAACCGCGGCGATTGCCGGCGTTTATGCCCAGGCCGAAACGCCGGAATGGGCAGGCGTGGTGGCGCTGCTTGCCACCGCGCCCCAGGTGCGTGTGGCGGGTTTCCAGACCGAGGCCGGGCTGGCGGCCGGCTTTGCCCGGCATCTGGCCTATGTGCGGCCGCAGGTCGCCAGCATCGATGTCGCCGCCGGCATTCACGAGGAACTGGTGGATGCCGGCCCGCACGATCTGTTCCTGTTGGTGGATGTGCGGCGCTATTCCCGGCATTTCCGCCTGCTGGCCGAACGGGTGGCCGGTGCCGGGCGACCGTTGGTGGTGATCACCGATCCCTATTGCCCGTGGGCGCGCGATCTGACCCCGCATATCCTCACCGCCGAAGTGGCGCTGGGCCATTTCTGGGACATGAACACCGCGCTGGCTTCGCTGCTCAATCTGCTGGTGGATGGCGTGGTGCAGAAGATCGGGCCGGAACTGGTGCACCGGCGGCTGGCGCAGCTGGCCGAAAATTACAGTGATTTCATCGGCTTTCAGGGGCGGTCCCGCCCGGCCAGCCCGGCGGCGGGTCTGCCACTGCCCTGATCTGCTGCCCATCGGGCAGGGTGATCGCCAGGCAGCGGGCGTGCAGGCGCATCGGGCCAACCCCATCGCCATAGACCGGATCACCGGCAATCGGGCAGCCGATTTCGGCTGCGTGCACGCGGATCTGGTGGGTGCGGCCGGTTTCGGGGCGGAATTCCACCAGCCGGGTGGCGGCATCCAGCACCTGCCAGTGGGTGCGCGAGGCCTTGCCGGCCGGATCCACCACCATGCGCCAGCCGGCCGCCGCGCTGGAAATCTTGGCCAGTGGCGCATCCACCAGCCCGGACGGCGTTGCCGGCAGGCCCGACAGGATCGCCCAATAGATTTTTTCGGCGCCGCCGCCGGCAAAGGCCGCCGCCAGCGCCTTCACGCCGCGCCGGCTGCGCGCAACGGCCAGGCAGCCCGACGTGTCACGATCCAGCCGGTGGGCGGCCACCGGCACGAAGCGGCCCAGCGCCAGCTGCGGCAGCAGGGCTTCCAGGCTGTGCGGGGTTTTCGGGCCGGGATGCACGGCAAGGCCCGGCGGCTTGTTGATCACCACCACATCGGCATTGGCGAAAATCACCGGCAAGTCGTTCACATCATTGGCCTTGCACATCGTGTTTAAGCAATCTTCACCGCATGCCGTTTCCAGTGCAGCGCCCCGCAACCCCTGCGGCGGCGGGAAGCGGGAGTATCCCAGATGACCGTGATCAACACCAACATCAACGCGCTGACCGCCCAGAATGCGCAGCGCACTGCCAACAATGCAATGGGCACCGCGATGCAGCGTCTGTCCACCGGCCTGCGCATCAACAGCGCCAAGGATGATGCCGCCGGCCTGGCCATCAGCCAGAAGATGACATCGGACGTGCGCGGCCTGGCGGTTGCCATGCGCAACGCCAATGATGGCATCAGCATGGCCCAGACGGCGGAAAGCGCCATGGGCGAAGTCACCAACATGTTGCAGCGCATGCGCGAACTGGCCGTGCAATCGGCCAACGGCACGCTGACCGGCACCGATCGCCAGGCCCTGCAATCGGAAGTGAAGCAGCTGGTGGGCGAAATCGACAATATCGGCGTGCGCACCAACTTCAACGGCCAGAAGCTGCTGGACGGTTCGGCCCGTTCGGTGAAGCTGCAAACCGGCAGCCGCGCCGGCGAAACGGTGAATTTCAGCCTGAATTCCACCCGCGCCCGCGATCTGGGCCTGGGTTCCAGCCCGGCGCTGTCGGCCACTGGCGCGTTCGAAGCCACGGCGGCCAACCTGACCGCCAACCAGGCGCTGCGCGGCGGCGATCTGGTGATCAACGGCGTGGCCATCGGTTCGACGCTGACCACCGATGACAATCTGTCGTCGGCCAACAAATCGGCTTCGGCCATCGCCAAGGCGGCATCGATCAACCGCGCCACCGAACAGACCGGCGTGCGCGCCGTGGTGGGCAAGACGGTGATGACCGGCAGCGCCATGACCGCCGCCGCCCTCACCGGCACGGTGACGATCAACGGTGTCACCACCGCTTCGATCAGCACCACCACCAACGCTTCCGACAGCCGCCGCCTGGTGCGCGATGCCATCAACGCCATTTCCGGCCAGACCGGCGTGCGCGCCATCGACACCGGCGACAACAATGGCGGCCTGCGTCTGGAGGCCGATGATGGCCGCAACATCGAACTGTCGCTCGACACGCTCACCGCTGCGGCCACCGGCCTGAAGGTGGGTGCCCAGTCGGGCAGCTTCAGCCTGGAAAGCGTGAACGGCCGGGCAATCGAGATCGGCCAGTCCACCGCCGCCACGGCGCGGATCAGCCGGTCGGGGCTGTCGGCGGGCACGTTCGAACGCGGGGTTTCGGCCGTCAGCTCCGATGCCCGCGCCGTTGCCGCCAACGCGGCGGCCATCCGCACCCTGAACAATGGCGATCTGTCGATCAACGGCGTGGCCATTCGCGCCGCCACCGCCAGCGATGACACCTTCTCCTCCACCGTGGCGGATTCGTCATCGCGTTCGGCCAGCGCCACCGCCATTGCCGCGGCCATCAACAGCGCCACCGAACAGACCGGGGTGAAGGCGGTTGCCAACAACGTGACCTTGCGGTCGGACACCACCGCCACCACCCTGACTGGCGCCGCCGAAGTGATCCTGAACGGCACCACCATCGCCATCGATGGCCTGGTGGCCAGCGACACCGCCCAGGCCCGCCGCGAAAAGGTGGCCGCCGCCATCAACAACTTCCAGGGCGTGACCGGCGTGACCGCGGCCGACAATGGCATCGGCGGGCTTGATCTCACCGCTGCCGATGGCCGCAACCTCAGCGTGGCGATTGCGGCCGGCGGCGCCACGGCGGCCGAACTGGGCCTTGCCGGCACCACGGTGCAGGGATCGGGCACGGCCTACACCATCGCGGCCACCGCGGCGGCGGCGGAAACCGCCTATGGCACGGTGCGGCTGGAATCGGCCACCACGATCAACGTGCGCGCCGGCAGCCAGGCCTTTGGCACCGCGTCGAACTTCACGGCGCTGGGCTTCGAGGAAAATGGCTATGGCGCCAACGAGGGTGGCCTGCGCATTTCCGAAGTGGATGTGTCCACCGTGGAAGGCGCGTCGGCGGCGCTCAATGCCATCGACGAGGCACTGGGCAGCGTCAACCTCGATCGCGCCGGGATCGGTGCGGTGCAGAACCGGCTGGAAGCGGCGGTGAACAACCTGTCGTCGAACAGCACCAATCTGCAGGCCTCCCGCAGCCGCATCCAGGACACGGACTTTGCACAGGAATCGACCAACCTGTCGAAGAACCAGGTGCTGGGCCAGGCGGCGCAGGCGATGCTGGCACGGGCCAACCAGTCGGCGCAGCAGGTCACCCAGCTGCTGCAGTAAGGCTGATCGGCTCCGGCTGGGGAGGGCCGGGAATGGGGCGGTGCAGCCAGCACCGCCCCATTTTTTTGTGGGCACAGGTTGCCGCCGCCGCCCCCGCTTGCTATCGCCGCCGCTTCCAGTGCGCGGAGCGGTGGCCGAGTGGTCGAAGGCGCACGCCTGGAAAGTGTGTATGGGTCAAAAGCTCATCGAGGGTTCGAATCCCTCCCGCTCCGCCAACTCGTCGCTGTATTGAACCCTCGATTGCTGGTCTGGCGTGTGCCACGCCGGGGGTTCGAATCCCTCCCGCTCCGCCAACCTGTCTGATCATGGCATCACCGCCACCATCGAACCTGTGGCATCTCAGGGCTTTGTCCTGGCATTAACGCACCGCTATATGCCGGCGGTCGGCAAGGAGGCCCAGGCGTGGACGCAACGGATGATATCGACCCGCTCTGGGCACCCCAGCCCGATGCGTTGCCGGGCTGGTTTCATGCAGCCCTTGCCGTCCCGCGCGAGGAGGGCTTCATCGACGTCGCGGGAACGCGCATCCATTATTTTCGCTGGGGCAACCCTTCGCATCCCCCCATCCTGATGACGCACGGCTTTCTGGCCCATGCGCGCTGCTTTGCGTTCATCGCGCCGTTTCTGGCGGCAGACCATCATGTGATTGCCTATGACCTGTCGGGCATGGGCGACAGCGACAACCGGCCCGGTTGCGACGCCCAGGCGCGCGGCGCAGAGATGGTCGGGGTGGCCGAAGCGCTTGGGTTGTTCGATGGACCGGCCAGGCCGATCATCATCGCGCACAGCTTTGGCGCGTCCGTCGGTCTCACCGCAATGGCGCTGGCCGCCGAGCGATTTTCCGGCCTGATCCTGTGCGACATGATGGTGCTGCGACCCGAAGTGCTGGAACAGCGGAACCGGCAGGGCGGTGGGCGTCCGGGTTCGGGCGATCCGGACAAGCCGCAACGCCGCTATCCGGATTATCCCACCGCGCGCAGCCGTTATGTGCTGTCCCCGCCGCAGCCGGTGGGAGAGCCATTTCTGATGGATTACATGGCCTTTCACTCGCTGCGGCGCAGCGGCGCGGAATGGACCTGGAAATTTGATCCCGAAGTCTTTCGCCAGAACAGCGCGGAGCCGGGATGGCACGAGATGGGCAAGCGCGTTGTGGCAACGCCGGGCCGCAAGGCCATCGTCTATGGCGAGGAAAGTGTGTTGTTCACGCCGGGCTCGGCTGATTATGTGCGGGAACTGGGCGGCACCGACATTCCGATCGTCGCCATAGCGCAGGCGCGCCACCACCTGATGCTCGATCAGCCGCTGGCATTCGTGGCAGCGCTGCGCACGATCGTCGAGCTTTGGCGCGCCAACGAAAGCACGGGCCCAACCTTGTAAGGACGTTCCCCGGTGCGATGACGCCGCGCGCAAGGAGGCCGAAGCGGGATCGCCTTGACCTCATGCGCACAAGTTCTTGAGCGAAGCCGGCCGCTGCAAGACGGGCCGGCCGAACGATCAGTGCAGCCCGGTCTCGTGGCGGCCGACAACCATGTGGTGCACCTCGTCGGGGCCATCGGCAAAGCGCAGGTGGCGCACGTCGGCATAAAGCTCGGCCAGCGGCGTCCACTGCGAAATGCCGGCGGCGCCGTGGATCTGGATGGCCTGGTCGATGATCTGGCAGGTCTTTTCCGGCACCATCGCCTTCACCATGCTCACCCACACCCGCGCCTCGCGGTTGCCCAGCACGTCCATCGCCTTGGCGGCCTTCAGCACCATCAACCGCATCGCCTCGATCTCGATGCGAGCCCGCGCGATCAGTTCCAGATTCTTGCCCAGCATGATCAGCGGGCGGCCAAACGCCTCGCGGCTGTTGCCGCGTTTCACCATGTAATCCAGCGCGATCTCGGCCTTGCCGATGGTGCGCATGCAGTGGTGGATCCGCCCCGGCCCCAGCCGCACCTGTGAAATCTCGAACCCGCGGCCTTCGCCCAGCAGGATATTTTCATACGGCACCCTTACGTTTTCAAAGCGCAGATGCATGTGGCCGCGCGGCGCATGATCTTCGCTGAACACGTGCATCGGCCCCAGGATCTTCACGCCGGGCGTGTCCATCGGCACCAGTATCTGGGATTGCTGGCTGCTCGCCGGGCCATCGTCGCTGGTGCGTACCATCACGATCATCACCTTGCAGCGCGGATCGCCAGCGCCAGAGATATAGAATTTCTCGCCATTGATCACCCAGTCCTTGCCATCACGCACGGCGCGGGTGCGGATGTTCTTGGCATCAGACGAGGCCACATCAGGCTCGGTCATGGCATAGGCCGAGCGGATTTCACCGGCGAGCAGCGGCTCCAGCCAGCGCCTCTTCTGCTCGGGCGTGCCCACCCGTTCCAGCACTTCCATGTTGCCGGTGTCGGGCGCCGAACAGTTCAATGATTCCGATGCCAGCGGCACCTTGCCCAGTTCGGCGGCGATATAGGCATAATCCAGATTGCTTAAGCCTTCGCCGGTTTCGGCATTGGGCAGGAAGAAATTCCACAGGCCCGCCGCCTTGGCCTTGTCCTTCGCCGTCTGCAGCAGTTCCAGCTGCCCCGGTGCCCAGCTCCAGCGATCGGCCCGGCCCTTGCCCAGTGCCTCGAACTCCTCCGCAATCGGCACGACATTGTCGTTGATGTGGCGGACAACGGCATCAAACAGCGGCCGCGCCTTTTCCGACATGCGCAGATCGTTCATCTCGGCATTGGTGAAGATATTGGTCATCGTCTCAGGTCCTCTTGTCCGCCCGCAGGCTGACCGCCCCGCCACGGGCGCGCAAGCCCATATTTGGTGAGGGTCCTGGGACGTAGGCTCATCAAGCCGCGCGGCTGTTTTCGACGACAATTCGGTCGTCTAATAGTTGAGATACACTTTCCAAAAGCTGCCAAACATTCAGGGTATCAAGACAGCTGATTGTTCCAGATTAAGCGTTGATCATCGTCAGGTATTTGTTTGCGTTCGCTGGACCATCCCGGAGCCAAAAGCTGACCTGCTTTTCGAAAATAATTCACTTGGCGGCCAAGCCACGATCGAGTGACGGAAAAATCTTCTAGCACCTGAGGCCATAGTTCGCCCCATGTCACTTCCTCTCCACCTGCAGCAATTAGCCGATTTTTGAGCTGTATCGGCGCTTGCAATTGGCTCCGCCTAATCACCTGAGAGCTCCGATCATTTGGAACTGCGTCTGACCCGTCAGCAAAAAAGTCACCCATCGCCGAATTTTCCGCCTTCTTATTTGCCTTTGCGACAGAGCGAACCTCGGCTTGAGCACCAAGCGCTATACTTTCGCTTTTCCGGAATATTTCAAGGCCTCGGGAGTGTCGAGACAGGAAGATGAGCTTGTACAGTGGGCGATTGTGAAGCACCTTGTCTACGGTAATGACTGGTGCATAAGCGTACCCTGGTGTTGACCGCAACGCTTCAACTGCTAAGTCTTCATACATCTGTTCGCGTTCAGCACCGGTAAGACCGTTAATCAGGTCGCGCCAACCCTCTTTCCCAGCTAGAGATAGCCAAGCCTCCAATTTTGGTATCAAATCTGTCCCACCAAATCGGTTTGCAAAATCAAACATAAAATTGACCAACGCTTCAGCATTCTGACGTTGAAGTAATGGCATCATCGCGCCAATCTCAGGAAAACCCTTTGGATCAATCAGCGTGAAAGAAAATGCTGACGAAGGAATTGAGGCGGCGATTTTGGCCGTATGATCCTCCATCATTCCCTTGAGCGGAGAAATTTCAATTTTAGGGAACCGCTTGATGGCCTGTTCGAGCTGTGTGTATGCTCTGGAGTCTTTCTCAACGAGGAAGGCTCGCATTTTGATAAGACGACCTTTGCTCTCGTAAAACTCGAGTATCTTCGTCATATGTTTGAGGGCGATCCCGAACGATGTATCGTCAAAATGTTCGCCAGCAGTTGACTTCCATGGGCCGGCAAAGCCATCGACATAGACAAATTCTCTGTATCGTGAGCAAATTATCCCAAGGGCGGCCTTCAGATACTCGTCAAGAAACGTATGCTTTACAAACGCCTGTTCGCGGCCGGCATAGTGCTTAAAATCAATGGACATTAGCCGACGGCGGCCTTCATGGCAGGGAATTCATTCCATTCACGCCCGTCAAGATCGCGTCCGCCGCTTTTTGGTCTTATGCCCCCCCATTGTTTGAAAAAGAACGAAACGCCTTGCCGAGCACATTCATCACGGATTTGCCGCGCCCAGTCGATATTGAGAACTCGAGCGCCCGGTCCGCTCTCGCCCCCTGCTATAACCCAATGAATGCCAGATAAATCCACTTGTCCCACTGGACCGATAAGAGGCTCGACCGAGAGGAATCTGACAGTGGCGGGGGCATGGCGGAGATGCTCGATTCGGGCAGCGCCCTTTGCATCCTCAACTGAAACGCCTAGCCAGATGTGTTCTGGCGCACGGCGGTCGTGATAGCGTTTCTTGAGGTAATCCCGCATGCGCGAACTGCGTTTGGTGAGCACTTGGAACACATGCCAATCTGTTGCTTCCATCGTATCAAACACGGCATCGATAAATGACGCTGACACACCTTTGTGAAACAGGTCACTCATAGAGTTTACGAAGATCATCCGGCCCCGCTTCCATCGAAGGGGCTGGTCCAAGCGATCAGGTCGAAGGGTCAAATCAAACCCTTTTTCAAACGGGTGGCCCGGTATGCCTCGCCACCGTTCTGCAAAGCGCTCAGCATAGCAATTGTCGCAACCAGCCGTTATTTTGGTGCAACCTGTTACAGGGTTCCAAGTGGCATCAGTCCACTCAATCGCACTGCCGTCAGCCATGAGGGCCTCCAAGAACATTACAGGAACATAACGATGCGAAGGTGGCTTTGCAACGCGTTTTGCCGCCTAATGCGGCAGGAATCACAGCGCGCGTTCGAAGGCAAGAGAATGTTGTTGGATCGCGAAGGTCTGCTTTCGACCAATTCCGTTCAAAACCGGACAGCAGCAACCCTCCCCATTGCAGACGTTCCCGCTTCTGCGTTCACGACCCAAGGCCGGTTTTCCGTGTGACTGTATCGATCATCGGCGCTTGCAACACCGCAAGATCGACGCCTAACATCAACGATGAGGCCGACACGTCGCCAATCCGACGACGAACAGGTCGGGGAGCAAATGGATATGAAGGCGGGTCTGTTCGGGTGGCTGCTCGGCGTCTTACTGATCTGCGTCACGGCTTCCGAGGCAACGGCCAAGGCCAATCCCGGCGCTGCGGATCTGATCCTGACCGACGCCCGTGTCTATACGCTGCGCTGGGGCGAGCCGGCGCGCGATGGCAAGCCGGCGCCCGATGCGCCCACCACAGACGGCAAATGGCACCCCGATGCCGCAGCGGTGGCGATCCGCGGCGGCAGGATCATCTATGTCGGCAGCGACAAGGGGGCGCTGGCGCTGCGCGGCAAGCGGACGCGGGTGATCGATCTGAACGGCGCGACCGTGATCCCCGGGCTGGTCGATTCCCACACCCATTTCGTCGAACTGGGGGCCAAGCTGGAAGCGGTCGACCTGACCGACGTTGCCACCGAAGCCGAGGCGGTCGCAAAGGTGGCCGAACGGGCGAAGTCCGTCCCCAAGGGCGAATGGATCTTCGGTGCCGGGTGGGACGAGGGGGCCTGGGCCAACCGCTATCCGGACAAGCAGCAGTTGAGCGCCGCGGTGCCCGATCATCCGGTGGTGCTGCGCAGCCTGCACGGTTTTGCGATCTGGACCAATCAGGCCGCGCTTGATGCCGGCAGGATCACCAAGGCCAGCCCGGTTCCGGTTGGCGGCGAGATGCGGCTGGGCGCGGATGGCGAGCCCAATGGCCTGTTCCTGAACCGCGCGGCGACGATGATCGACGCGGCGGTGCCGCCCGAACCGCCGGCGGTGGTGGCGCGCCATGCGCTGAAGGGCCTCACCCAGATGGCCGCCGATGGCTATGTGATGGTGCACGAGGCCGGTGTGCCTGCCCAGGCGATGGCCGCACTCCAGCAATTGGAGGACGAGCAGCGCCTGCCGATCCGGGTCTATGCCATGCTCTCGCTGCGCGACCCGCCCTTGATGCGGCAGTGGATCGCCAGGGGGCCTGACCGGGATACGGACAGCATGTTCGTCACCCGCGCGGTCAAGGCCTATTACGACGGGGCGCTGGGATCGCGCGGGGCGCGGCTGCTGGCCGATTATGAAGACAAGCCGGGCCACCGCGGCATCAGCGGTGACGGATATGGCTTTGACCGTGACCTGGCCAAGGCGGCGATGCAGGCCGGATTTCAGCTGGGGTTCCACGCCATCGGCGATGCCGGCAACCGCGAAGTGCTGGATTTCCTGGAAGGGGAGTTCAAGGCCGATCCGACCATGGCCCGCAACCGCCACCGGATCGAACATGCCCAGGTGGTCTCGCCGCAAGACCACCCGCGCTTCGCCCGGCTGGGGGTGATCGCCTCGATGGAGCCACCCCACGCGGTGGAGGACAAGACGTGGGCCGAAGCGCGCCTCGGCCCGCAGCGCATTCTTGGCGCCTATGCCTGGCGCTCGCTGCGCACAGCCGGCGCGCGGCTGACCTTCAATGCCGACAATCCGGGTTCCGATCACAGCATCTTCTATGGCCTGCATTCAGCGATCACCCGCCGGGACAAGCAGCTTCAGCCCGCCGGCGGCTGGTATCCGGAGCAGCGGCTGACGATCGAGGAAGCGATCCGCGCCTATACCAGCTGGTCGGCCCATGCCGCCTTCCGCGAAGACCAGACCGGGATCATTGCCCAGGGCCGCTGGGCTGATCTGACCGTCATGGACATCGACCCCTTCGCCCTGGCCGCCATCGCGCCGGAAAAGATCCTGGCCGGCCGGATCAGGGCGACCATCGTGGGCGGCAAGCTGGTCTATCAGCGCTAGAGGCTGCCGGCCGCCACGGCCAGGACATATGTTGGACGCGCCCGCGCTGCCATGGTGCGCACGTCACGGCAGGATCAGGGTGATCGCCTGATCGGGCGCGTCGCGCGACAGGCTGAGCGGCGGGCTGGACTGGCCGGCGCTGCGCACGCTCCAGCCGGCCAGGGGCAGGCCATCGAACAGCACATGGCCATCAAAATCGCTGACCGCGCTGGCCATCTGGCGGCCGCTGGCATCGTGCAGTGTCACCGTCACGCCCGCGCGCGGGGTGCGTTCGTCGCCAGCCACCAGCAGCATCTGGGCATCGATGCTGCCGGTGCGGCGCAAGGGCACCGCGATCCGGCGCACCTCGCCGGGGTGCAGCTGCACCCGATCACCCGCGCGGGCCGGGCGCAGGGTGAAATCATCCAGCGACGACAGCTGGGTTTCCAGATCAAAGGCGGCGCCGGCCGGCAGCGCCCGCAGCAGCGCCACGCCATCGCGGCCCGTGGTTTCGCTGCGCACGCTGTTGGCCACGATGAAGCGGCCGCCCGCCACCGCTGCTTCGCCCGGATCGTGGCGGCCGTCGTCATCCTCATCGATGAACAGATCGGCGGCCACCGCGCCGCTGCGCGTCAGGCCGGCGGGGGCCGCCTGCCAGCGCCCGCCGGCCTGCCACAGGCCAACCACCAGCCCCATCGCCAGCCGCCAGCCATCGCCGCCGCGCCCCAGACCGGCCGACAGGCCAAAGGCCCCGATCCGGCGGTTGACCGACAGCGCGCCCGACCATTGCCGCCGCTGCGGTTGCCAGCCCAGATCCAGGCTGACGGTGCCGCGGCGGCTGGCGCGCGCGGCGCTGAGCGTTGTGCCAGCCAGCCGCCAGCCGGCGGCCAGCACCGCATCCAGCCCGGCGCGCAGCCGCCACGGCCCGCTGCCGGCCGCCAGACCCAGCGCGGCATTGCCCTGCCAGCCGCTGCCCGCCTGCCGCACCAGGCCAATGCTGCCATTGGCCTGCACGCCGTTGAACGGCAGCGCCAGGCGGGCAGAGACGGACTGTTGACCGCCACCGCCGCGCCGTTCGGCCGATTGCAGCCGCACCTGCCAGGGCAGGCTGAAGCGGCCAAGCGCGAGCCGGCCCTGGCCGCCAAGGCTGGCCAGGCTGGCAAATTCGCGCACCAGCGGCGGTTGCGCCGGGCCGGCATCGCGGCCGTGCCGGGCGGCATCGAACAGCAGATCGGCGCCGGCCAGCCGCCGTGCCAGCCGCAGCGCGCCGCCCAGGCTGCCGGCCCGGTCTCGCGCCACGGTGGCGGCCCACAAGGTGCCGGCATGGGCACCGTGCAGGCCTAGCGACAGCGCCGGATCGCCCACCGCAGCGGCGTGCAGGGCCAGCCGGGCCGTGAGTGATGGGGCCAGCCCCCAGCCCAGGCTGGCAAAGCCGGCCGCAGCGCTGCGCCCGCGCGTCGGGGCAGGGCCCCACAGCGGTTGGCCAGCGTCAACGAAGCCGATGCTGTAATCCACCTCGTTTTCGGCATTCATTTCGGTGCCGACCAGCCGGGTGAACAGCTGTTCGTCATGTTCACCATAAGGGCCATGGAGCCGCACCACCCAGCGGTTTTCGCCCAGCCGCACCGGCAGCCCGGCAAAACGCCACAGGCCAGTCGGGTCTGCGGTGCGCGTGGCGGCCACCAGGCGATCATCATGCCACAATTCTGCCTCCCAGCCCGGCGGCAGTGGCCCCGAAAGCTCGATCATGTCCACCAGATCGGCGCGCCATGGCGGGCGCGAGGCGATGACCAGCCCGCGACCCGACAGGGCATCGGCAATCAGCGGCTGCGCCGGCGTGGCAATGTCGCCGATGGCCAGGCTGCGGGCGCCCAGTGGCCCCAGCAGATCGGGCGCATCGTGCGCGGCCGACAGGGTGAGGCCAAGCTGAAAGGGGGCGCGGGCGGCAAGGCCGATCGCGCCGCGGGCGGCCAGGCCAAACAGCTCGCCACTGGCCTGTGCGAGCAGCGTCGCATCACTGCGGCCGGCAGAGCGATCGAGGCCGGCGGCCACATCAACGCTCCACAGCCGGGCGGAGGCAGGCTCACGCGGCAAGAGCGGATAGGCCGGCCGGGCCGCTTCGGGCCGCAGCCGCGCCTGGCGTTCGGCCCGGTGCAGTCGCATCAGCACCGGCAGGGGCGCGCGTGCCTCCAGCAGCAGGCGCTGACTGCCGGGATCATGGCTTATCGCCAGGGGCAGGTGGGCGGGCAGGGCCGCCAGCGTGCCGATGCGCAGGATCACCGGCACGGTGATCGAGCGGATGGCGATCAGTTCGATCGACAGGCTGTTGTCGGGCCGATCGCCGGCGACCGGCGTGTTGCGGCCAGCGCTGACCGGGGCCGACATCAACCGCAGGTGGCTGCGATATTCGCCGGCCGCCAGGCCAGCGGGCGTGTCCGCCATGATGCGCACCACCTGGCGCGCGCCGGGTTCCAGCACCAGCTGGCGCGGCGAAAAGCGCAGCTTGTCGGCGGCGAAGGCTTCGCCCGGCAGGGCTTCGGCGGCGGCTTCCAGCCCGCCATCGGCGCGCATGCGGCGATTTTCCAGCGCCAGCCGGAACGCCGCGGCCTCGCTGCCCTTGTTGACCAGGATCAGTTCGGCCGATCGGGTGGCGGGGGTGAGGACGATGCGGGTGGGCGCAACCAGCAGCTCGGCACTGGCGGCAGCAGGAATGAAGGCGGCCAGCAGGGCCGCCAGACGGGCGATGACGGCGGCCCGCCGGGCCGACCGATTGGGGATGTTCATGGATCAGACCTTCGGGGATGGCAGGGGCTGGTCTGGTGGGGATGGGGGGTCGGGTGCCCGGCGGCACAATGGCCGGCCGGGCACCCTTCCCCCTGCCACGGCGTGCTTACTGATACTCGACCGCGACAGTGAAGCTGCCCTTGTAGCGGCCGGCTTCCTGGCGGGCGGCCACTTCCAGCGTGCCGCCGACGCTGAAGCTGTCTTCACCCTTGAGCAGCTGGCCCTTGGCCTTGGAACCGGTGAAGTCCGCAACGCGCATGGCGGTGCCGTTCTGGTTGACGATCTTGATCTCGCTGGGCAGCGAAATGGTGTAGAAGGCGTCGGCTTCGCCGGTCACGGCAAAGGCGGCGGCGGTGTGATCGCTGCTCAGGCAGGTCAGCGCCGCGCCGCACACGCGGGTGCCGGCGGCATCCACCGACACCTTGTCGGCCACGGTGGTGGACGGGGCGATGGTGCCGAAATACAGATCGGCGGTGCGGCTGATTTCCAGCGGCGCGATGATCTTGGCGTCAGCGCCGGCATCGGCGGTCGCAGCCGCGGCGGCACCGGCGGCCAGCAGCGTGGCGAGGGCGGTTGCACCGATGGTCAGAAAGTTCTTATTGTCTCCTGTTGGTGGATGATGATGAGCCGGGCGGCGTGCTTGCCGGGGCCGAACGGTAAATGAGCGGTTAAACAGGAATTGTCATGCGCACGGCGGGATAGGGTGGCGGCGGATTGGCAGCGGCCGGACGCCACAAGAATGCCGGCAAACGGCAGATGGGTGCTGCCTGTACGGCGGTTGGGCAAGCACCTATCCGAAAGTATGGAGCATGATCGCCTTTGGGTGGGATTGCGCCGGCGGGGGAATGCCGGGCATTAACACTCTTTTGCTGACCCTGGACCCTGAATGACCATATCCACCATTCCGCCCGTCCTGCCCGACGAGGCCCAGCGCCTTGCCGCGCTGCATGCGCTGGCGGTGCTCGATACCGGCCCCGACACGGCGCTGGATGTGATCACCCGGCTTGCGGCTGATCGTTTTGACACGGCCATCGCCATCGTCAGCCTGGTGGACAGCAATCGCCAGTGGTTCAAGGCGCGGCATGGGCTTGATGCCTGTGAAACCGCCAGGGCCGACAGTTTCTGTGCCCATTGCATCGCCAGCGATGCCGTGATGGTGGTGCCCGATGCCCAGCACGATCCGCGCTTTGTCGCCAATCCGCTGGTGACGGGCGCGCCGCACATCCGCTTTTATGCAGCAGCGCCGCTGAAGACGGCCAGCGGCCATCGCATCGGCACCCTGGCGGTGATTGATCCGGTGGCCCGTTCCGGGTTCAGCCCGCGCGACATGGCGGCGCTGCGCCTGATGGCGGGGCAGGTGATGGACTGGCTGGAATCGGCACGGGCACGACAGCAACAGCGCATCTCCCACCTGATCGAAGACACCACCAGCGATGCCTTTGTCTGTTCCGATGCAGACAATGTGATCATCCACTGGAATCGCGGCGCCGAAGCCATGTTTGGCTGGTCCGCTGCCGAAGCGATGGGCCGGCCGATGGATCTGATCATTCCCGACCGGCATCGCCACGGCCACAATCTGGGCATGGCCCGGCTGCGCACTGGTGGCCGGACCAGGCTGGTGGGCAAGACCGTGGAGGTGCCGGCCGTGCGCCGTGCCGGCGGAGAATTTCCCATCGAATTGTCGCTGGGCATGTGGCCGGCCGAAGGCCAGGGCAATCCGCAGGGGTTTGCCGCGATCATTCGCGATGTGTCTGCCCGCAAGCAGCTGGAAGACCAGCGCGCCGCCACCGAAGCGGTGCTGGGCCAGCAGCTGGCAGCGATCGAGGCATCGGATGACGGCATCGCCGTGACTGATGCCGAAGGGCGCTTCATCTTCATGAACCGCTCGCACGCCAGCATGTTCGGCTACCCGGATGCATCCTATCTGATCGGCCAGCCGTGGAGCGTGCTGTACAGCGAGGCCATGGCCCGCCACATCGGGGAGGTGGCCATGCCGGTGCTGGGCACTGCGGGCCGCTGGCGCGGTGAGGTGCAGGGCCGCCGTGCCGATGGATCAACGGTGGAACAGGAAGTCAGCCTGTCGTTGTCGAACGAGGGCGGAATCGTGTGCGTGACCCGCGACATCGGCCAACGGCTGCTGCTGGAACGGGAAAAGGCCCGGCTGCGCGAACAGTTGATGCTGGCCCAGCGCCAGGAGGCGGTGGGCCAGCTCGCCAGCGGAATTGCGCATGATTTCAACAATCTGATCGCTGCAATCGCCGGCACCGCCGGCCTGCTGGAGGCCATGTCCGATCCGGGCGTGCGCCACCATGCCCTGCGCATCCAGCAGGCGGCCGGCACCGCAACCGCCCTGGTGGACAAGCTGCTGGCACTGGGCAGCCGCACCCCCGATCTGAAACAGATCGATGTGCGCCGCGTGTTGACGGGCGTGCGCGATCTGGTCACGCCCAGCCTGGTTGGCACCAGCCATCGGATCGAACTTGATCTGCCCGATGCCCCGGTGCTGGCGCTGGCCGATGAAACCGAATTGTTGCAGGTGGTGCTCAACCTCGTGCTCAACGCGCGCGATGCCCTGCCGACGGCGGGGGAGGGCCGCATCGGCCTTGCCGTATTGCCCGCCGATGGCCATCCGCCGGTGGGCCCGGTGCTGGTTGGCGCCATGCCCAGGGCGGCAGCGGCGCTGATCCGGGTGAGCGACAATGGCTGCGGGATTCCGTCCAACGAGGTGGAACAGGTGTTCCAGCCCTTCTTCACCCGCAAGGGCGGTGCCGGCACCGGCCTGGGCCTGGCCGTGGTGGCCGGCATCGTGGCCAATGCCGGCGCTGCCATTGCCCTGTTCAGCCGGCCCGGCACCGGCACCCTGTTCGAAATCTTCTGGCCATTGCAATCGGCGGCGATGGCCGGTGCCTGGCCGGGCCTGGAACTGGCGGCCGATGCCGCGGTGCTGGCCGGCAAGGCGGTGCTGGTGGTGGATGACAATCCCGCCGTGGTCGATACGGTGGTGGCCATGCTGGAACAGGCCGGCGCCGAACCGGGCCCTTGCCTTGATCCCGAAGATGCCGTGCTGGCGGTGCAGGAAGATACCGGCGCCTGGGATCTGGTGATCACCGATTACGACATGCCGGGCCTGAACGGCGCTGGCCTGGCCCGTCGCCTGCGATCGGTGCGCGCCGATCTGCCGGTGCTGTTGATGACGGCGCTGCCGCAGCTGCACCAGCGCCGCAGCGGCGAAGCAGAGCTCTTCGATGCCGTGCTGGCCAAGCCGGCGACCATGAGCAGCCTGGTGGATGCCGCCCGCACCGCCATGGCCAATGCCATCCACAGGAACGCATGATGCGAATTTTGATTGCCGATGATCATGATCTGCTGCGCGACGTGCTGCGATCCTATCTGGAAGCCGAAGGCGGCTTCGAGGTGGAAACCGTTGCCGATCTGCCGCAGGCCCTTGCCGCCATCCAGCGGGCCGCTCCGTTCGATCTGGTGTTGCTGGATTATTCCATGCCCGGCATGAACGGGTTCGACGGGCTGGAACAGGCGGTGGCGCAAAATGGCGGCCGGCCGGTGGCGCTGATGTCGGGCCTGGCGCCGGCCGGCGTGCCTGATCGCGTGATGGCCTGCGGCGCGGCCGGCTATCTGCCCAAGACGCTGCCGGCGCGATCGGTGGTCAATGCCATCCGCTTCATGGCGGCGGGGGAATTATATGTGCCGCTGGATCTGGCCCGGCCGGCCACGCCCGGCGGTGCCGATGCCCCGTTGTCGCTGCGGGAACGACAGGTGCTCGCCGCCCTGTGTGCCGGCCACCCCAACAAGGAAATCGCCCGCCAGCTCGATCTACGGGAGCCGACCATCAAGCTGCATGTGAAGCTGATCTGCCGCAAGCTGGGTGCCCGCAACCGCACCCACGCCGCGATGATCGCCCGCGAACGCGGCTGCTGCTGAGACCGGCCTGGGCATGGATTCCCACTGGCGCGGCCACGCGCTGGCGGGCATAGGGGCGCCATGACGCTGATCCAACGCTGGACCGACAAGGCCGCGCGCAATCCCTGGTTTCTGGCTGGCGTTGTCCTGCCGGTGCTGGCCAGTGCGCTGTATTTTTTCCTGATCGCATCCGATGAATTCGTGTCGGAATCGCGGTTCGTCATCAAGGCACCCAATCAGCGTGGCGGCCAGGTGTCCACCTTTGCCAATCTGATCCAGACGACCGGCCTGTCGGCCGGGCAGGAACAGGCCGATCAGGTGATCGATTTCGTCCGTTCCCGCTCGGCGCTGCAGAAGCTGGCGATACAGATGCCGCTGAAGACCGTGTATGGCGGTGCCGGAATCGACAGCCTGTCGGCCTTTCCGCGCCTGTGGGAACAAGATGCCTTTGAAGACCTGTATGATTATTACCGCACCAAGGTGAGCATCGCGCGCGACACCGATACCGGCCTGGTGGTGTTGCGCACGCGGGCGTTCACGCCGGCCGATGCGCGCCAGGTCAACGAACGCCTGCTGCGGCAGAGCGAGGCGCTGGTCAACGAGTTGAACGAAAGGGCGCGCCGCCGCGCCATCGCCGAAGCCGAAGGCCGGGTGGTGGAGGCCGAAGCGCGCGTGGCCCGCGCCCGCCGCGCGCTGGCCGCCTATCGCAACAGGGCCGAACTGGTTGATCCGTTGAAACAGGCCGGCGGCGTGGTGGAAATCGCCAACCGGCTGATCACCGAACGCGCGGCGCTGGAGGCCCAGCTGTCGACCCTGCAACGCCTCACGCCCGATCACCCGTCGATCCCGGCGCTGCGCCAGCGCATCACCTCGCTCACCACCGAGATTGATCGGCAGACGGCGCGCATCGTTGGCGGCCCCGCCACGATCAGCGGCAAGCTGCCGGGGTATGAGGCGCTGGCACTGGAACAGGAATTTGCCGCGCAGCTGCTGGTGCTCACCCGATCATCGCTGGAACAGGCGCGCACCGATGCGTTGAAGCAGCAATTCTATCTGGAACGGGTGGTCAATCCCAACCAGCCCGATCTGCCCGAATATCCCCACGCCTGGCGCAATGTGCTCACCATCCTGGGCTTTGCCCTGTGCCTCTATTTCATCATCTGGATGTTCGTGGTGGGCATTTTGGAACATGCGCCGGAGGATTGACGCCGTGCCATCGCTCAGGAAAGGCTGGAACATCCAGACCCGCGTGATCGGCGCCCTGATGATCCGCGAGCTGACCACGCGCTTTGGCCGGGAGAATATCGGCTTTCTGTGGGTGATGGTTGAACCGCTGTTGTTTGCGGTGCTGGTCGGTCTTTTGTGGCGGGCCATGAAGGGCCCGCTGGAATATGGGGTTGATATCATTGCCTTTGTGGTGACGGGCTATATCCCGCTGGTGTTCTTCCGCAGTTCGGTATCGCGTGCGGTTAGCAGTTTCACGGCCAATGGCAGCCTGATGTATCATCGCCAGATCAAGGTGCTTGATCTCATCCTGGTGCGGTTCCTGATTGAACTGATCGGGCACATGATGGCCTATTTGGTCATTGCCCTGGCGCTGGGGGCGTTTGGCCTGTTTCCGCGCCCGCATGATCTGGGGTTCCTGCTGCTGGGCTGGGCTTATTATGGATTGTTCACCTTTGCCATTACGTTGGTGATCGCCCCCTTGAGCGAGATGAGCGATGTTCTGGAAAAGGTCATCCCCGTCACCACCTATCTCATGGTGCCATTTTCCGGGGCATTCTATCTGGTCAGCGCGCTTTATCCCGATGCAGCGGCCGTGGTGCTGTATTCGCCGCCTGTGCATGGCATGGAAATGATGCGTTATGGCGTGTTCGGCCCGTCGATCGATCCGCGCTATGATTATCTTTATCCCTTGCAGTTCAGCTTGCCGTGCATCACTCTTGGCCTGCTCCTGTGCCGCCTGGTCCGTCGCCGGTTGGTGGTGGAATGATCATCTGCGAGAATATCCGCAAAAGCTATCGTGCTGGCCACGGCCGGCGCGAGGTGTTGAAGGGTATAAACCTAACGGTGGCAAAGGGCGAACGTGTGGCCCTGCTTGGCCGCAACGGCGCCGGCAAATCCACGCTGATTAAGCAGATTGGCGGCGTGGAGCTGCCCGACAGCGGCCGCATCGTCCGCGGGATGAGCACCAGTTGGCCGATCGGCTTCAACGGCGGCTTCCAGGGCAGCCTGACCGGCTATGACAATGCCCGCTTCATCGCGCGCATCTATGGCCGATCCTATGCCGATATGCGCGAATTCGTGGAGGATTTCACCGAACTGGGCGGTTCACTCAAGATGCCGGTGAAAACCTATTCCTCCGGCATGCGCGCCCGGCTGGCGTTTGCCCTGTCGCTAGCTATCGAATTTGATTGCTATCTGATCGACGAGGTGATCCTGGTTGGCGACCAGAATTTTCAGCGCAAGTGCCATGCCGAACTGTTCGAAAAGCGCGCGGACCGCGCAATGATCATCGCCAGCCACGACATGCACACCATCCGCGACACGTGCAACCGCGGCGTGATCATTCACGATGGTGTGGCAACGGTGCATTCCGATGTCGTGGAGGCAATTGCAGTCTACGAAAGTCTCTAGACCCGACCGGTTCATGCCGGTCAGGCTAGGCCTTCTGCCTTGAGCCACGCTGCAAAATCGGGGCTGAACGGGTTGGCAAAATGGGCCTGCAAATCCTTGCGCTCGCGATACAGCAGCCGGTGGGACCGCTTGATTGGTTCGCCGTTTTCGAAATTGGCAAAGGCCCAATAACGATCGGGGATTGCCGGTGAGGTGGCCTTTGCCACCTGTTCCCGATACCAGCGCCACAGTTCGTAAACCACGATCTGGTCGCGCGCATAGCGTCTGGTCATGGTGTCGCCCAGCGGGCCAAGCTTGGTGAAATGCCAGAAACGCAACAGCACGTCGTTGGCCCTGACATTGCCATCGCCATCAATGGCAATGCGGCGCTGGCTGACATTCCAGCTGGCCGTGTTGTAGCCGGGATCCTTCAGGATATGCACCTTGTCAAAGAACACCGGCACATGGTCACACCATTTCTGATCGACAAACAGGCCCTTGTCCCGATCATCATGGCAGAATTCGAGCAGTCGCCTGGCCCACCAATCGGCAAAGCGCGCGCCTTCGCCAGTGGTGCGGATGGCCACAAACCCCAGATTGTAGATGCCGGCCCACAGCGGGCAGATTTCATTGTCGATGATGGCGGCACGGGCCTCTTCCGGTTCCAGAAGATGCGGAGTCAGCACGATATCCGATGTTTGCAGCTTGTCGAGCAACGGCGTGAGCGGATTGAACAGGCAGGTATCCGGATCGAGGTAGATGACGGCATCGAAATTTCGGCGCGTCGCCTGGGCGATGAACGGGCCCTTCACCGCCGTGCACACTTCAACGATGTCGTGCTGAAACAGCCAGCCGGCGAGATTGTCTATCCCCAGATCATCCTGCCAGACAACTTCATCAAACGGCTCATCCGCAATGTTCAGGGTGAGGCCAGCAGGGATCCTGTCCGTCATCAAGGCAACAAGGTGCCAATCCGGATGATGGCGCCGCAGACTTTGGAACAGCACACGGGCGCGGTTGAGGTAACTGAAGGTGAAGCTGGTGAAACACAGGACGCGCATGGTCATTCAACAACTTCGAGGCTGAGCGCACTGTAGCGCATGACATGCTGCGACGCCGGCCGGGCAGAGCGCGCCAGTGTGAGAATTGAACCGCTGGCGAACGCGGCGTACAATGCCGCTTCATCGGGCAAAACGGCACCAAGCCCGGTTTTTTCGGTGATCGCCACGACATTTCCGGCATCCGGGTTTGTCAAGATCGCCGACCCGCCGGCCAAAGCCTCATAAGCGGTCAGACAGAATGTTTCGGGCCATATTGACCAAAGAATGGCCACATCAAGCGAAACGGCATTCACGGCCTCGCGCATGGCATCAAGCTTGTCGGCGGTTGCCGCAACTTCCCTGTGCGTGAGCGCCAGTCCGCCGCGGCGGCCCTTGCCGAGGTGGTGAAATTCGTAGCGAGGATCATCGCCAAACCGCAACACCAGTTCTTCAAAGACTGGCCATCCCTTGTGTGCGGCGGGATATCCCAGGAAGCCAACCCGCAATGGCGCGCCGGGATGAATTGGCGCAGCGCTGGCAACCACCGCAGGTTCAAGCCGCACATGTTCAACCACACGCACAGAGGCGGGCTGAAACAGGCCGGCCTCTTGCCAGATATCCAGCGCCGTTTGGGATGGCGAAACAAGATCGATCCGGAAACGGGAAAACAGCCTTTCAAATTCGTGCGCATGATCGAACGAGGCGCGCGCATACGCACACAATTCCCGTGCGATCGTGCCTGGCCGAGGGTAGCCGCGATATTGGACATCGTTGCGCAAAAGCTTGAAATTGTTATAAATTGGCGAATAATCGTGCAGCCACAAGCAGCCGGCCGTTGCACCGGCGGCAGCAATCACGTCAATGGTCTGGTCCATGTTGTGGCCAAGCAGGCTGTGCAGCACGAATCTGACCTGGCCGGCAGCGAATCCCGCCTGCCGCAGGGCGCGCGCAATGTCGGGCGAAGTGAAGTATCCCGTCAACTTGCCATTGATCAGCACGCCCAGGGCAATGGTGTCTCCCGAGGTGTCCAGGAACGGCAGCGAATGGGCCGGGAACAGGTGAACATGCGCATCGCCCCGTGCCCTGAACAGGGAAAGCTCGCGCCGAAGCAGCAATTGCACCCCGCCAACATGTTTCGTGAAATCATCGTGGGAAAAGGACAGCACCACCCTGCCAGGAGTCGATGCGAGGGTCTTGAGATCAGCCAGAAGCTGTTGTGATGACGACAATGCGACCGCCCCGCGATGCGATTTCAGCTCGCTGATCTGATCTGCCACGGGTTTGAGATTGGCCAGAATGTCCCAACGGAAGCCGAGCTGGTGTTTGCCCGTGCGGCCTTCCGCCCGTCCTGCGGCAACAAAATGATAGAAGGGGTTGACGCCGGCAGCGACCACATCGGGGTTGTTTTCGACATAATAGCGGGTGGAGAATGACAGGCTGGGGTCGCGGCCCTCGCGCCAGCCGTTATCGATATAATGGCGAACAGGGTCCACACCGGCGGCAGCAACATCCGGATAGGCCGTCAGATAGAAATCCGTGTCGAAATGCTGGGCGACAAGGTCATGGATCGGGTCAGATCGCCCGCCAAGGCTGCGGGAAATTGCCCGACGCGCTTTGTCGATCAGTCCCAAATCCGGCCCCTCATCAGCGGTTGGCAGCGGCTCGGCAGACGCAGCGTCCGCCGATTGCGGCCATTCCTGCGGCACGTCAACCATCATCGCAGTGCCGTGGGCGGGGGTATCACCCCGTGGCCTGCGACCGATGCGCCGGCCAACCCACAGATAATGCCGCGCAGGGTCAATCCCGGTGCGCGCCACATCCGGATATTCGCTCACATACCATTGTTCATCAAATGCTCCGCTGTCACGGAACATCGCGACATCCATATCGGTCAAGTCCGACGGAGGAAGGTGATCAGACAAGCGCTTGATTCCGTTTGTGCATATGTGATTCATGGAAGGCTTGACCCACGACCATGCCTTAAGCAGGAATTGTGACAGTTCGTCGAGGGGCAAATTCCCCCGCTGCTGGCGTTTTCCGGTACAGGGTGGCTGGCAACCCTTGCCAACCCGATGCGGCAGGGGCATCACGCCGGCAGTGGCCAGCAAGCCGGTGGAATGCCCACATGATCACCCCTGTCATATTGTGCGGCGGTTCGGGCACGCGGTTGTGGCCAGCGTCGCGGCAAAGCCTGCCCAAGCAGTTCGTGCCGCTGGTGGGGCAGGGCAGCCTGTTCCAGGCGGCGGTGGCGCTGGCGGCCGGGCCGGGCCTGGCAGCGCCGGTGATCGTGACGGGCGAAGCCTTGCGCTTCATCGTGCTGGAACAGCTTGAGGCGGTGGCGCAGCCGGCTGCCGCCATCCTGATCGAACCGGAAGCGCGCAACACCGCACCGGCCGTGCTGCTGGCCGCGCTGCACCTGGTGGCCCAGGATGACGCAGCCATGATGCTGGTGTTGCCGGCCGATCAACTGATCCGTGATGCCGATGGCTTTCGGGCCGCCGTGGCCGCCGCGCTGCCGGCGGCGCAGGCCGGTGCCCTGATCAGCTTTGGCATCGTGCCCAGCCGGCCGGATACCGGCTTTGGCTATCTGCAACTGGCCGATCCGGTGGATCGCCGTGCGACCTTGCCGCAGCCGGTGCGCCGCTTTGTCGAAAAGCCCGATGCCGAAACCGCAGCCGCCCTGCTGGCCGGCGGGGATTGCTTGTGGAATGCCGGTATCTTCCTGTTTTCGGCGGCCAGCATCATTGCGGCCTTTCGCCACCATGCCCCCGATATCCTGGCCGCCGTGCAGGCGGCGCAGGCGCGCAGCAGCAGCGATCTTGGCTTCATCCGCCACGATGCCAGCGCCTGGGCGCGATCACCGGGCATCTCGATCGATTATGCCATCATGGAAAAGGCCGCCAATCTGCTGGTGATGCCTTATCCGGGCGACTGGGTTGATCTGGGTGACTGGAACCGGGTGTGGCTGGAATCGCCGGCCGATGCCGCCGGCACCGTGTGCAGCGGGCCGGTGACGGCCATCGATTGCACCGGCAGCCTGCTGCGATCCGAAGATCCCGGCCTGCATCTGGTGGGGGTTGATCTGGCCGACATGATGGTGATTGCCACTGGCGATGCCGTGCTGGTGGCACCGCGCCGGGCCAGCGCGCGCGTGGGCGCGGTGGTTGCCCGGTTGCAGCAGGATGGAATTGCCCAGGCCACCGCCAGTGCCCGCGAACTGCGGCCGTGGGGCTGGTTCGAACGGCTGGTGGCCGGCCCGTCGTTTCAGGTGAAGCGCATCATGGTGCGGCCCGGCGCCTCCCTGTCGTTGCAGAGCCACCGCCAGCGTGCCGAACATTGGGTGATCGTGGCCGGCATGGCCACCGTGACACTGGGTGAGGTGGTGCAGGATCTGGCGCCGAACCAGTCGATCTATATCCCGGCCGGCAGCCGCCACCGGCTGGCCAACCACGGCAACACCCCGATCCTGGTGATCGAAGTGCAGACCGGCAGCTATCTGGGCGAGGATGACATCGTGCGCTACGCCGACCAATACGCGCGGCCATAGGCCTATTGCGGCCGCCTTCGCCCTTCGGACATGCCGTGCAGGATATAGTGGCGCACCGGGTCGATGCCGGCGCTGGCGACATCGGGATAAAGTTCCAGATAGCGGGCGGCATCGAACAGACCGGCCCTGGCATAGCGGGCGTGCTGGCGCTGGCGGCGCCAACGGGCCGGCATCAATGCCCACCAGGCCGGAAAGCGTTCGATCTGTTGCGCCATGCGGGCCAGCCATTGGGCATTGGCATCGGCGGTGCTGGCCCGTCCGCCTTCGTCGGCCAGCAGGGCGGTCATTCGGGCGATTTCGTCGAACCGGGCCGACAATTTCTGTTCGGTGGCGGTGCGGGCCGCTTCGCTGTGCTGCAAGCGGCTGGCCAGTTGGCCAGCCTCGGCTTTCTGGGCGTCGAGCGCGTGCCTGCTTGCATCCGCCGCGGCTTCGGCCGCCTGGGTGGCGGCTTCCTGGGCCTGGAGCAGGCGGGTCAGTTCGGCCAGTTCGTCAAACAGATGGTCTGGCGGGGGCGCGGCAAGGGCGGTGGCAAGCTGCCCTGTCAGCTCGGCGATGCGGGCTTCGGCAGCGACAAGCTGCTGTTCGCCGGCACTGCGCCGTGCCTGTTCCAGCTCGGCGCGCATTTCGGCCGCGCTGCTGGCCTTTTCGGCAACCAGCAATTGCGCCCAAAGCTGAGCCAGCTCTTCCTGGCGTTGCACCAGCGCGCTTTCCGCGGCCGCAGAGCGGCCCGCCAGTTCGGCGTTGCGCAGGCCTTCCGCCTGCACAAGCGCCAGGCTTTCGGCCAGCCTTGATTCGGCCGCCTCGCGCGCTGTGTGCTGCTGCTGGGCGTCTGCCATTGCCGTTTGCAATGTCGCTTCAAGGACGGCCATCGCATTGATCAGTTCGGTTTCCCGCGCCCGCAACGCTTCGGCCTCGCCCCGTGCTGCGGCCAGCGCCTCGCCCAGCTGATCCGCCTGCGCTGCCAGTGTCGCCCGTTCGGCGTGCAACTGGGCCAGCTGGGCAGCATCGGCATCGAACCGGCTGGCCAGTTCGGCTTCTCGCGTCCGCAGCGCTTGGGCCTCGCCCTGTGCTGCGGCCAGCGCCTCGCCAAGCTGATCCGCCTGCGTTGCCAGCCCGGCGCGCTCATCGTCAAGCGCCGCAAGCCGGGCCTGGGCGGCGGCAATGCTGGCTTCGGCCGCGGCACCGGCCGCATGCGCTGCCGCCAGTTGCGCGTGCAGCTCGCGCTTCAGCCGGCTGCCGGAGCCCACATCAACGCTGGCGGCGGCAGGCAGCAGCAAAGGGGCAAAGGCGGCATAGGCCTGATCGAAGGCATGCCGGATGGCATCAAGCGCGGCATGATCGGCGGCATCCTCGCCGCTGTCGCTCCAGCGATGCAGGATGGCATGGCTGCGGCGCAGCCAGTCCGACCAGGTGGGATCGCCGAACTGGGCATCACCGGCTTCTGCGTGGTGGCGATGCTGGGCATTCAGGAACTGGGCGATATCGGCGTGAATGGCCGGCGAATTGCGCGGCAGTGCCACGCCCAGATCCGTGCGCACCCGCTCCACCAGCGTGGGCCAGTGGGCCAGCAACTGATCATAACGGCCGATCGTGCGCCGGCGCCCGCGCGAAAAATATTCGGCATCAAGCACATGGCGAAGCCACAGCAGCTGGGCATAGCCGGCCGGCATCAGATCGCGATGTTCCAGCGATGCGATCACCTCCGACGGGTGGCGCAGCATCAGCAGCACCCTGGGTTCCACCCCAAGCGCATCCATGCTGTCCAGCCACAGATCGGCCAGCCGGCACATGCGCGGATCCTTCAGTGCAAACAGCGGCCCCAGCGCCATGTGATCGCGCAGCACGCCGCACACCCGCGCCTGCATGCCGGCGCGCACGCCCGATTGCCGCCAATCCGCGTTGATCGGGCCCCAATCCTGCCAGTTGGAACCGGCCGAGGCGAGGATTTCGTCGTTGAGCTGGACCGCGCTGGCCGCTTCCCAATGGCCCTGATCATTGCCATCGCCTGGCCCAATCAGATCGGCGGGCAGGGCACAGCCCATCAGGTTGAGCACGCGGGTGATGGCGCTGGTGCCGCTGCGGTGCATGCCCAGCACCATGATGGCCTGCGTGGTGGCGGCGGCCACCGCCTCGCCAGCCGCGGCTGGCGGGCGGGCGTGTTTGGGCTTGCGGGAGGCACCGTTCATGGATGGTGCGTTATCGTATTGCCGGGCCGATTGTCCATCGCCAGTTGCAACCGGCCGGGGGCCGTGGTGGCTCCGGCTTTCGGTGCCCCGCCATGTTCGCTAAAGGCTTGCTGGCGATGCTGGTTCGATTTCTTGCATATTGCGTGGATTGGGCGGCTGGCACCCGGCTGGCCGTGCGCGTGCATCTGGATGGCTTGCGCGCCGATCCTGCGGCCTATTGTTCCGCCGCCCGGTGGTGGCTGCTGGGCAAACGCTTGCGGGCCCGTGGCCAGTTGGCGCCGCTGCTCAGCCAGTCGCCGGGTGCCTATGGCATCTGGTTGCGCCGTGCGGCACGCCAGCCGGCCCTGCCCAGTCCGGGCGATCCGGCACGGCCGATCATCGCCCTGGTCGATGGCAACGGGCCGCAAGACGCCCTGGGCCAGACGCTGGCCAGCCTGGTTGCCGATGCGGTTCTGCCCATCGTGCTGCCGGCACAGGCTGGCCCGCGCCTGGCCGCCCTTGCCCGGCTGGACTGGGCGGCGTCGCCGTGGCTGTTGCCGATGCAGGCCGGCGACAGGCTGGCGCCGGGGGCGGCGGCGGCCTATCGGGCGGCGATGGCGCAAACCACGGCCAGCGTCATCTATGCCGATGATGATCTGATCGATGGCCTGGGCCGTCGGCACAGCCCGCACTTCAAGCCGGACTGGAACCGCGAATTGTTCCGCCATCATGATTATCTGTCCGGGGCCGCGATCATCAGGGCCGGGCCGGACGCGTTGATGGCGGTGGCCGGGCAGGATGACTGGGCAGCGCGGCTGGTGGCGGGCGCCGTGGCCGAGGGCGGCGCCCATCATGTGCGGGGCGTGCTGCACCATCGCGTCGCCCGGCCGCCGGTGCCGGCCTTGCCGCCGCCGCTGGTGATCGCGGCCGAACTGCCCCCGGTTTCGGTGATCGTGCCCACCCGCAACCGGCTGGAACTGCTGCGCACCTGCCTGGCCGGCGTGGCGGCGGCGGCCTATCCCGATATCGAACTGATCGTGGTGGACAATGGCAGCGATGATCCGGCCACCCTGGCCTTTCTGGCGGCGCAGGATCCGGCGCGGGTGCGGGTGTTGCGGCAGCCGGGGCCGTTCAACTATTCCGCACTCAACAACCGGGCCGTGGCCATGGCGCGCGGGCGGCTGCTGTGCCTGCTCAACAATGATGTCGAAATGCGGTCGCCCGATTGGCTGGCGATCATGGCCACCCAGGCGCTGCGGCCCGATGTGGGGGCGGTGGGCGCGCAACTTCTCTATCCCGATGGCCGCATCCAGCATGCCGGGGTGGTGATCGGGGTGGGCAATGCCGCCGGCCATGCCCACCGCCTGGTGCCGCCGCAGGCGCCGGGCTATTTCCGCCGCCATGCGCTGCCGCAGTTCACCATGGCCGTCACGGCTGCCTGCCTGGTGGTGGCGCGGGAGAGGTTTCTGGCGGTGGGCGGTCTGGATGAAGCCAATTTCCCCATTGCCTTCAACGATGTCGATCTGTGCCTGCGGCTCAATCGGCGTGGCTGGCAATCGCTGTATGAACCGCGTGCCGTGCTGATCCATCATGAATCGGTGTCGCGCGGGGATGATCGCGATCCGGTGGGGGCGGCGCGGCTGGCGGGTGAGATCGCCGCCCTGCAGCGGCTGTGGCACACGGATCGCGTGGTCGATCCGTTTCACCATCCGCAGCTGAGCCGGGCCAGCGAACAATTTGTGGTGGCCCTGTGATGCTGGCGCTGCCCGGGGTGACGCTGTGCGCGGCTTCGTCAGTGAATGTCGCGGCCACCCAGGCAGCGTTGCTGGCCAGCATGGCCGCCATTGATTTTGGCGCCTGCATCCTGTTCACCGATGCGCCCGTGCGGCCGGCCGATCCGCGCATCCGCATCGTGCCGATTGCCCGGCTGGCATCGGCAGCGGCCTATTCGCAGTTCATGCTGGGCGGGCTTGCCGATCATGTGACAACGCCGCACTGCCTGATCGTGCAGTGGGATGGCCATGTGCTGCGCCCCGGCGCCTGGGATCCGGCCTTTCTGGCGCATGATTATGTCGGCGCCAGCTGGCCGCAGTTTGGCGATGGCCATGATGTGGGCAATGGCGGTTTTTCGCTGCGCAGCCTGCGCCTGCTCAGGGCCTGCCGGGCCGGCGGGCTGGCCGGCCATCCCGAAGATGTGGTGATTGCCCGCCAGCATCGCGCCTGGCTGGAACAGCAGGGGCTGCACTTTGCCGATCGCGCGCTGGCGGATCGCTTTTCGGCGGAACGGGCCGGCGATCCGCTGGCCAGTTTCGGCTTTCACGGGGTGTGGCACATGCCGCATGTGCTGGGCGTTGAACGGTTCTGGCAAATATATCGCACGCTGGACGAACGCAGCACGATCAGGCAAGACCTGACCTCGTTGTTGCAACAGGTGGCGCGCGGCCGGGGCGGCATGGCGCGGGTGTTCACAATGCTGAAAGGCTGCGCCATGGATTCGATCCAGATCAGGAATAGACCGGCGTGAACAATCCGCTGCCTGGCGTGCCGTTGATCGAATCGCCGTTGTTTCCGGCGCTCGCCCCGGCATTGGGGCTGGATGAAGATCAGGCCCGCATCGCCTTTGATCTTCATCATCGCGGCTATGCCGTGTTTGATTTCCCCGATCCGCAGCTTGATGCGCGCATCGATCGCATCCGGCAGCGGCTGGGGCCACGCTTTGCCATCGATTTCGCCGACCCCCAAAGCAACAAGTGCGTGGGCGATACCCGGATACAGGATGCCTGGCGCGAGGATGCCGACGTGCGGGCGATTGCCGCCAACCCCGCGGTGATGTCGCTGTTGTCCACCCTGTATGGCCGCCCGGCCTTCCCGTTCCAGACGCTGAATTTCCCGGTTGGCACCCAGCAGCATGCCCATTCCGATTCGGTGCATTTTTCCAGCCTGCCCGAACGCTTCATGTGCGGCGTGTGGCTGGCGATGGAGGATGTGGGTGCCGATGCCGGGCCGTTGTTCTATTATCCCGGATCGCATCGCTGGCCGGTGCTGAACAACGCGATGATCGGCCGGCGCGGCCATGGCAGCGATCTCGGCTCGGCCCAGGATCCGTTTGCCCCGGCCTGGGCGGCGTTGTGCGCGGCCCATGATGCCCGGCCGGAACTCTTTCTGGCCCGCAAGGGCCAGGCGCTGATCTGGTGTGCCAATCTGCTGCACGGCGGCAGTGTGCAGCATGATCCGCGGCTGACCCGCTGGAGCCAGGTGACGCATTATTATTTCGATGACTGCATCTATTACACCCCGGCCTTTTCCGACGAGGCAACGGGCCAGTTGCAGCTTCGCACCATCCACGCGATCAGCGATGGCCGTTTGCGGCCCAATCTGTATCAGGGCATCGAACATCGCCCGCCGGCCACGCAGGCAGGGCCGCGCCGTTCGCTGCGCCGTCTCATTGGCCGGGCACTTGGCCGCAACCGCGGCTGACATTCGTGACCGCAGCAGTTGCGCTGGCCCTGTGGCGGCGATAACTGCAGCAACGGCCGCTGATCGGCCAAGGACTTGACTTGCACCATGCCGCCCTTTGCGCCCCTGTTTCCCGCCCGCCAGGCTGGCCCGTCGTCCAGGGCGGTGCTGGCCATGCTGGCCGTGCTGGCACTGGCCGGCTGCGCCGCCATTCCATCCAGCGGGCCCACCGGCAGCCAGATCCGGTCTGACCTGAAGGCCGATACCAGCCATCTGGGCATCCGGCTGGTGGAAATCGGCTCGGCGGCCGATCTGCCCCGGCCCCTGGCCCCGGCCCCGGTGTTTGCGCCCGATTACACGCCGCCGCCCTCGACCGAACTGGTGGGTGTTGGCGATGTGCTGGATATTGCCATCTATGAATCGGGCATCACCCTGTTCGGCCGCACGCCGGCTGCCGTGGCTGCCGGTGATGCCAATCTGGATACCGGTGCCAAGGCGGAACGGCTGCCGCCCACCCGCGTGAGCGACGAGGGCGGCATCAACATCCCCTTCGTGGGCGAACTGGCCGTGAAGGGCCGCACCACCGCCGAGGTGGAGCGCCTGATCCGCACCGCCCTGCGCGGCAAGTCGCAGAACCCGCAGGTGCTGGTATCGATCCGCGAGGGATTGACAAATTCGGTGATCATCGGCGGCGATGTGGCGCGGCCGGGCCGGCTGGTGCTGCCCACCAACCAGGAATCCCTGACCGACGTGATCGCGCTGGCCGGTGGCAATCGCGGCGACATCAAGGATGTGCTGGTGCGCGTGCAGCGCGGCGGCGCACAGGGCGAATTCCGCTTGAGCGACATCATGAGCGATCCGGCCCGCGACGTGCGCATCTTTCCGGCCGATCGCATCGCACTGGTGCGGGCACCGCGCAGTTTTTCGGTGATGGGGGCCGCCGGCAAGGCCGAACAGATCGCCTTTCCCGGCCCGCAGGTCTCCCTGGCCGAAGCGGTGGCGCTGGCCGGCGGCTCCAATCCCAATACCGGCGATCCGCGCGCCATCTTCATCTTTCGCATCAGCAAGGGCGCCAATGGCGAAGATGCGCCGATCGTCTATCATTTCAACATGATGCGGGCGAGCAGCTATCTTCTGGCCCAGCGCTTTGCCATGACCGACAAGGATGTTCTGTATATCGGCAACGCTGCCGCCAACCAGCCAACCAAGCTGGTGCAGATTGTCAGCCAGCTGTTCTTCCCGCTGGTGGCGCTGCAGAACGTCAGCAATTTCTGATCGGATCAGCGCCGCAGCACGCGCCGCACCCGACCGGTGGCGCGGCGCAGGGCCACCACGGCGGCCGCCCCGGCATCCAGCGGCGGCGGCGCGCCGGCCAGACGCTGCACCAGCACTTCGGCCGGGCAGGGCAGGCCGGTGACCGGATCGAGATAGCGGGGATAAAGGAGATAGGCGGCGGCCACCAGCTCATCCAGCGTGCGCCGGGCGGTGCGCCGCGCCGGCACCGGCCCGCGATCGGTGGTGAGGCCCCAGCCGGCATAGAAGGGCACGCCGTGCACCGTGACCGGTTTGCCGCGCAACAGCGCCTCGAACCCGGCCAGCGAGCTGTTGACATGCAGTTCATCAACCATGGCGATCAGCCCCGCCATCGGCGCCGTGGTCTCGATCTGATCGGCCAATCCGGCCACTTGGGCCGCTGCCACCAGGCCCTTGCGATGGCCGGCCAGCACATCGGGATGCGGCTTGTAGATCAGGAAGGCCGCGTCGCCCACCTCGGCCCGGGCGCGGCGCAGCAGTTTCAGATTGGATGGAAGCGCGCCGCCACTGGTCACGGCGCGATCATCCTCCACCTGGCCCGGCACCAGCACATGCCGGCGCGTGCCGCCGGGGCGGGGCAGGGCGGGGGCCGGCCCGGCTTCATATTTGGACAGGCCGCCCGCGATGATGGCGGCGCGCAACTGCTGCGCCCGATTCCGGAGATCGGCTGAAAACACCCTGGTTTGCAATAGGATTTCCAGATCGCTGGGCTGGGTGGGATCAAAATGGGCACCCTGGCCGTCGACGATGATCGAAAGCGGCGGCACGCAATCGGCGCCCAGCCCGGCAGAGCGCAGAAACCCGTCCTCCACCTCCAGCACCGGCCGGCCGGCTAGCGCCTCCGCCTGAGCAGATGACAGGCGGGATCGCCACACGGCCACAAGATCATCCGGGGCCAGGGCCGGCATGCCGCGCCGGAATAGTGTTTCCTGCCCGTTCCACAGCAATGGTGCCACCGTTGGCCGTTTCCAGTAGGCAAAGCCCAGCGCGGCGGCAATGCCGCGATTGCTGTCGATCAGACCGCGCCAGAATCCGCACAATTCAATCGCTTGCAGGGCAGAGATCACATCCCCGCTGAACGGATCGTGCCACAGCCAGCCCGTGAGGTGGGTGCGGATCAGCGTGGCCGGATCAACCGGCCCGTCGGTTGTGGTCAGGGGTTTGCCCGCGGCCAGCGCCAGCAATGCGCGCGGATCGCCGGCTGGCAATGCCACGGCCTCTGCCCCCTCCAGCAAGGGCCAGGGATCGGCGCCGGCTGGCCAGTTTGCGGCGGTCAACCGGCTGGGCCCGGCCTGCACCGGGCCCCAGTAACGGCCGCCAACGCGCAGCCTGGCCAGCGCCGCCAGCAGTTGATCCGGATCGCCGGCACCGTTGCCGCCGGGCGTGGCAAAGACCGGTGGCCGCGCCCCGGGGAAGGGTGGAATGGCCAGAACGGGTGCCATCACCCCAGCGCGGCAATGGCCAGCAGCGGGCGCAGCAGGCCGGGCAGTTCGGCCAGCGGCACCATGTTCGGCCCATCCGACAGGGCGGCATCGGGATCGGGATGGGTTTCCATGAACAACCCATCCACCCCCACCGCCATGGCCGCACGGGCCAGCGGCGCGACAAACTGGCGCTGGCCCAGCGAACGATCGCCGCCGCCGCCGGGCAGCTGCACGCTGTGGGTGGCATCGAACACCACCGGGCAGCCCAGGTCACGCATGATCACCAGGCCGCGCATGTCCACCACCAGATTGTTGTAGCCAAAGCTGCTGCCGCGTTCGCACAGCAGGATGTTGCCGGCCGCCACCCCGGCCACGCTGGCGGCGGCGCGCGCCTTGCCCAGCACGGCCGCCATGTCGGCCGGGGCCATGAACTGCGCCTTCTTGATGTTGACCGGCCGGCCGCTGGCGGCGGCCGCGCTGATCAGATCGGTCTGGCGGGCCAGAAAGGCCGGGGTTTGCAGCATGTCCACCACCTCGGCCACCGGCTGCACCTGATCGGGCAGATGCACATCGGTCAACACCGGCAGCCCGGTTTCGCGCCGCACCTTTTCCAGCACGCGCAAGCCTTCCTCCAGGCCGTGGCCGCGAAAGCCCGAAACGCTGGTGCGGTTGGCCTTGTCGAAACTGGCCTTGAAGATCACGGCCATGCCCAGTTCATCGGCGATGGCGCGCAGGCGCGTGGCGATGGCCAGGCACAGCGCCTCGCTTTCGATCACGCAGGGCCCGGCGATCAGGAAGGGGGGCGCACCGGGGGCGCGGACAAAAGCGGGCAGCATCAGATCGGCTCCACCAGGGCGCGGGCGCGCAGCTGCGCCTCGATCAGGGGCACGTCTTCGGGGTTGTTCAGCTCGATCAGATCCCAGGCCGGCGCGGCACAGCGCGCCACGCCCACCGGCAATCCGGCATCCAGAAAGCGCAGCTGCTCCAGCCCTTCCTGCAGTTCCAGCGGGGCCGGGCCAGCCGCGACATAGGCGGCCAGCGCCGCCGGGCGATAGGCATAGAGCCCGACATGCAGCAGCACCGGTGCCACCGGCGCAGTCCCGGGCGCGATGTGCGGGATGATCGATTTGGAAAAATACAGCGCCCGCCCGTCGCGGCTGCACACGGCGGTGGTGCCGCCCACCCGGCCGGCGGCGGCATCGGCCTGCAGATGGGCCAGCACGGCGGGCGTGGCCGGCATCACGGCGGTGGCCAGGGCCAGATCGGGGCGGGCAGCGGCCAGACTGACCACCGCGCCGACCATGCCAACCGGGGTGAGCGGCGCATCGCCTTGCAGATTGACCACCAGATCGGGCGGCACCGCCAGGCCGGCCAGCGCGGCGGCGCAGCGTTCGGTGCCGTTCAGGCAGCGTTCCGGCGTCATCACCACCGCCATGCCGGCGTGGCCGCAGGCATCGGCGATGCGGGCATCATCGGTGGCGATCATGCAGGCCACATCGCCGGGCAGGGCGGCGGCGGCGGCGCGGGCGGCGGCCCAGCTCTGGCTGATCGCCGGCCGGGCCACGCCATCGGCGCAGATCAGCGGTGCCAGCGGCTTGCCCGGAAAGCGGCTGGAAGCAAAGCGCGCCGGGATGATGATGGCAATCCGCACCCGCTATTGGCCCCACGGCGGGGAGGCGGCGATGTCGTAGATCTGCACGGCACCAACGGGTGCGCGCGATCCGGCGGCTGGCACCACGAACAGCAGGGTGATGCGGTGGGCGCGCATCATTTCCAGCGCATCCTCCACCGATGCCGTCTGTTCGATCAGCTTGGGCGACGGCGTCATCACGGCGCGCGCGGTGGCGGTGACGACATCGCCGATATGGCGGCGCAGATCGCCATCGCTGATCACGCCCACCAGATCGCCGGCGGCGTCCACCACGCCGGTCATGCCCAGCCGTTTGGCGGTCATCACCTGCACCACGCTGGCCATGCTGGCGGATTCCGGCACCAGCGGCAGGCGATCGGCACCGTGCATCACATCGGCCACCGCCCGCATGCGCCGGCCGATCTCGCCACCGGGGTGCAGGGCACGGATATCGTCGCCCGAAAGCCCGCGCCCGCGCATCGCCGCCACCGCCAGCGCGTCGCCCAGCGCCAGCATCATGGTGGACGAGGTGGTGGGCGCCATGCTGGCGGTGCAGGCTTCGGCCACCTGCGGCAATTGCAAAGCGATATCGGCCTTGCGCAGCAGCAGCGAATCGCGATTGCGCGACACGCCGATGATCGCCACGCCCAGGCGCGCGGCATGGGCATAGAGCGGTTGCAGTTCGGGCGTGTCACCACTGTTGGAAAAGATGAGCAGCAGATCGCCCGGCATCACCATGCCGGCGTCGCCGTGCGCCGCTTCGGCCGCATGGACGAAATGCGCCGGGGTGCCGGTGGCGGCCAGCGTGGCGGCCACCTTGCGGGCGATATGGCCGGATTTGCCCATGCCCGACACCACCACCCGTTGATCACAATCCAGAATGGCGGTCACGGCCGCGGCAAACTGGCCGTTGATCATGCTGGCCAGCTGGTTCAGCGCGTCCGCTTCCAGGGTGATCACCTGGCGGCCGATCGTCTGGTGCTGTTCGGTCAGATGGCGCAGCATATCAAACCTGTCCCCAACACCCGCCAATGCCGCGGTCGCTGCTAACCACAGGGTGCCTGCCGGTCAATTCTTGACAGCCGGGCCGGCACCGGACAGGCACGCCCCGGTGAGCCCAACGCACAGCCTGCCGCAACCCCTTCGCCACATCCTGTTCGATCTGGATGGCACGCTGGTCGACAGCGTGCGCATCACCTGTGCCATCATCGATAGCATGCTGGCGGCACGCGGGCTTGCCCATCGCGCCGATCCGGCGCTGGCCCGTGCCATGGATGCGGTGGGCGGGGCGGCCATGATCGCCACGGTGATGGGGCCGCACTGCCGGGATGTCGATGCGGAACTGGCCGAATTCCGCGCCCGCCACGCGCTGGCCCCAACGCCGCCCGATCTGGCCTTTCCCGGTGTTGCCAGTGCCCTGGGCCGGCTGGCCGCGGCCGGCATCGGGCTGGGCATCTGTTCCAACAAGCCGCAGCCATTGTGCGACAGGATCCTGGCCGATCTGGGGCTGGCCGGTGCGTTTGCCTGCATCATCGGTTCGCGGCCGGGCCGCCCGCGCAAGCCCGATCCCGATGCCGCCTGGCAGGCGCTGGCCATCATGCGGGCCGATCCGGCCACCAGCCTGTATGTGGGCGATTCGAGCGTGGATGTCGCAACCGCCCGCGCTGCCGGCCTGCCGATCGCCCTGGTTGGCTGGGGCTATGGCCTGGCCGCCGCTCGGGCAGCGGCACCACAGGCGCCGGTTCTGCATGATCTTGCCGTGCTGGCCGATCACGCCGCCGGCTGATGCGTGGCCCGGCTGCCGTCCAGCCGGGTGCGGAACAAGCGATCCCACATCATGCCGGTGATGGCGAAATTGCCCGCTTCCTGATGATGATGGTGGCGCATGTGATGGGTTTTCAGCATGCGGGCAATCCGGCCCCGCATCGGCCATTGGTGGCAGGCATAATGGACCAGATCATAGCCGACATAGCCCGCCATCCAGCCCAGAAACAGCCAGCTGCCGGCCGGGCCGGCCGCGGCAAGCATGGCCAGCCACACCAAAGCGCCCACCGGCAGGCTGACAATGGGCGGCATCAGATTGCGCAGCGGATCGTTGGGCACCGCATGATGGTTGCCGTGCATGATGAACACCAGGCCGGCCAATCCGGCGGATTCGGGCCGCCAGTGAAAGACAAAGCGGTGCAGGCCATATTCGGTGAAGGTCCACAACAGGCCGCCGGCCGCCAGCAACAGCAGCGCCAGCGCCGGGCTGGCACTGCCCCAGGCCACAACCCCGATCAGTGGCAGGCCCAGCGCCCACAAAAGCATGAACGCCGGTGCGGAAATGACCGTGAACCGTTCCAGCATCGGGCTGCGGAACAGGCGAAGGCGAGGCGACGGCGCGGGCATGCCCGATGCGGTCAACAGCAGTCGATACGGGCTGTCAAGGGCCAAGCGACGCACGCCCCGGTTGCCGCGACGAACTGCCAAGTGCTTGTCACATTTTGGTAATTCGTGATAATTTCGTGAACATCGCAATGCAGCATCACTGATCCGCTTCGGGCTTATCCACGGGCGGCAACTGGCCTATGAACGGTGTATGGATACATCGGTTTCAACGCACAGCGCGGCACCAGTCCTTCGCGTCACGCTGATCACCGGGGCATCGGGGGCGCTGGGCGGGGCGCTGGCGCGGCAACTGGCCGCACCGGGCCAACGGCTGATCCTGTGGGGCCGCGATACCGGCCGGCTGGCGGCAGTGGCCAGCGCGTGCAGCGCGGCCGGGGCGCAAGTGGAGGCCCTGTCGCTTGATCTGGCCGATCAGGCCGCGATGCAGGCGGCGCTGGCCGCCGCCGGTGCACGCTGGCCGATTGACGCTGCGCTGCTGGTGGCCGGGCAGGGCGATCCGGTGCCGCCCGGCCTGCTGGTTGAGCCGCCCGACCAGGTGGCCCGGCTGGCCATGATCAATTTTGCCGCCACGGCGGCGCTGGCCAGTGCGCTGGCCGCCGGCATGGCGGCGCGGGGGGATGGCCGCATCCTGATCGTGGGGTCGGCGGCCGGCTTTCACGCCCTGCCGCATGCCCCGGCCTATGCCGCCAGCAAGGCCGGGCTGGCGCATTTTGCCCAGGCGCTGCGGCTGGCCGTGGCCGCATCGGGGGTGACGGTGACGCTGGTTTCGCCCGGTTTCATCGATTGGGCCGGCGGTGGCCGGCCAGTGCCACGGCTGTTGAAGATTTCGCTGGCCGAGGCGGCGCAGCGCATCCTGGCCGCCATGTCGGCCGGGGCCGGCCATGCCATCATCCCGCGCCGCTTTGCCCTGTTGCGGCTGCTGGATCGGCTGCTGCCCGGCCCGCTGCGGGCGGCGGCGTTGCGGCGGCTCAGGCCGTGATGGCAGCGATCAGCGCCCGGTGCAGTTCGGCCGGGGTGCGATCCTGCGCCGTGCCACAACCGGGAATGGGCCTACCATCGGCACCAAACCGCAGCAGCACATAGGGCGTAAGCCGATCCCCGCCCGGCATCACCACGCCGGGGATGGACGGGCGGTGATCGCCATAGAACAGCAGCACCGCCGGCCGCCCCAGCGCGGCCACACCGGCCATCAGCTGCGCCAGCATGGCATCGCCGCGCCCGACCAGATCGAGATAGGCGCCCGACAGCCGGCCCTGGCTGCCGGCCTGGTCCACCGGCCACGGCCCATGATTTTCGATGGTGACGGCGTGGATGAAGCAGGGGCCGGTCGCGTTGGCGGCGCGGGCCAGGATCAATCCGGCAATGGCGGCATCGGCCACATAGCGGCCGCCGGCCGGCGGCGCGAAGGCATCCGGCCCCAGCAGTTCGGCGAAGCCCGCAGCCGGCAAGATGCGGTCGCGGCCGTAAAAGCCCAGATCGTGGGGGTGGATGAACAGGCTGGTCCAGCCGGCGCGGGCCAGCCGGGCGGGCAGGGCACCGCTGCCCTCGGCCGCCGCGGTGAGATAGGGATCAAAGCGGCGAAACCCCAGTTCGGCTTCGTCGCGGCCAAAGATCAGCCCATATTCGGTGCGCATCGTGTAGGCGCCAAAGCCGGAAACCAGCAGGCCGCCGTGCGCCCAGGCCTGATCGCGGGCGGCCTTCAGCCCGGGCAGCGCCAGCGCCGGATCGCCAAACAGGTCGGCCGGATCGGCAAAGCTTTCGCACTGCACGGCAATCACCAGCGCGGCGCTGGCCGGGGCGGGCAGGCCGGCGTGGCACGGCGGCGGATCGGGGCTGGCCCGCCAGCGCCACCAGTGCAGCAGCAGGGTGGCCAACAGGCCATGGGCGGCGACATCGGCATCGGCATCCGGCACCGGTGCCAGTCGCCGCCAGGGCGGCAACTGCAACGACACCCGCAGCAGCAGGATCGCCATCGCCAACAGCCCGGCGCCGGCCAGATGCGGTTGCGGCTGCGGATCAAGGGCCAGCGCCAACCCCAGCCCCAACCCGGCGGCACCCAGCACCAGCGCCGCCAGCTGCCAGCGCTTCAGCGCCGACAGATAGAATTGCGGGTGGCGGAACACCGCCCCGGCCAGCACCAGATCGGTGAACAGCAAGGCTTCACCCAGCACCCCGCGCTTGACATTGGACACCAGCGCCAGCGCTGCCGCCAGCCCGGCGGTGAACAGCGCCGCCACGATGAGGTTGCCGGCCAGGGCCGTCACCAGACCGAACAGGGCCAGCAGCAGCAGCAGCGCCAGCCACTGCCCGGCCAGCGTGCGCGGCGCGCGCGGCCGCACCAGCCTGTCGGCCAGCAAGCCGCAGCCCAGCAACACGACGATGATGATGGCGGTGGCCATGCGCCTGCCCGGTCGCCCCTTTCCCAACAGGCCGACCCATCGCGCCGGCTGGGCCGGCATAGCCGGGGCGGCGCGGCCTGTCATCCCGGCCGCACCGGTTGGCCGTGGCGGCACCGGCCTTGTTCACGCCCTATTCACGGCCAAAAAGGCTCGACACCCGGCGGTGCCTGCGCCAAAGCCGACCGCCGTTCCAGCCCAGAGGCCTTGCTTGACCCAGGATCACAGCCTTGCCCCCGCCAAGACGGTCGCAGCCCCGGCGCAACCGGCCGGGCCGCGCAGCGTGCTGTTGTTGCAGGGGTTGATGGGGCCCTTGTTCCGGCAGCTTGGCCGGGGCCTGATGGCGCGCGGCCATCGGGTGCACAAGGTGAACTTCAACGGCGGCGATGCCGCCTTCTGGCGGCTGCCCGGCGGCATTGATTATCGCGGGGCGCTGGCCGATTGGCCGGCAGCGCTGCGCCGGTTGATTGCGGCCCACGGCGTCACCGATGTCATGCTGTTTGGTGATTGCCGCGATCACCACATCGCGGCCAAGGCGGTGTGCCGCGAACTGGGCATCCGCGTGCTGGTGTTCGAGGAAGGCTATATCCGCCCCGATTGGGTGACGATGGAAGAAGGCGGCGTGAACGGCCATTCCAGCCTGCCGCGCGATCCGGCCTGGTATCGCCAGACCGCCGCCACCCTGCCGCCGTTGCCGCCGCACAGCCGGGTGGCGTCCTCGTTCCGCCGCCGCGCCGTTGAAGGCCTGGCCTACAACGCGGCCGATCTGCTCAGCCGCTGGCGCTATCCGCACTGGAACAATCACCGCCCCTGGCACCCGCTGGTGGAAGGCATGGGCTGGCTGCGCAAGCTGCTGCGCAAGCGCGAGCGCGAGGCGGCCGGCGCCGCCCTGATGGCCCGGCTGGCGGCCAGCGGCGCGCCCTATGTGCTGTTTCCGCTGCAGCTGGACAGCGATGCCCAGATCCGCATCCATTCGCCGTTCGTGGGCATTGCCGATGCCCTGAAAGGCGTGATCCGATCCTTTGCCGCCCATGCACCGGCCGATGTGCGCCTGCTGGTCAAGGAACATCCGCTCGACAATGGCGTGCGCGACTGGGCGCAGGAAACCGCCGACATCGCCGGCAAGTTCGGCGTGGCCGACCGGGTGGATTATCTGGTTGGCGGCGATATCGAAGCGATTGCGGCGGGCGCGCGCGGGCTGGTGACGATCAACAGCACCACCGGCACGCTGGGCCTGGCGCTGGGCGTACCGGTGGTGGTGCTGGGCCACGCCGTCTATGATCTGCCCGATATCACCTGCCAGGCCGGGCTGGACGATTTCTGGCACAATCCGGTGCCGCCCGATCCCGAAAGCTTTGCCGCCTTCCGCCGGGTGCTGATCGATCGCTGCCTCATTCCGGGTGGGTTTTTCTCTGCCCCGGCGCTGGACAAGGTGGTCAGGCACGCCATCGCCCGCTTCGAAGGCGTGCCGCTGCTGCCGGAATGAGGCTCAGGCCGGATCGTCATACAGAAGCGTGATGCTGATCCGCCGGTTGCGCGGATCGGCGGGATTGTCCTTCACATAGGGATCGGTATCGGCCACGCCCTCGATACGGCGGAAGCGGCTGCCGGTTATGCCGGCCCCCATCAACAGGCGGCGGGTGGCATCGGCGCGCGCGGTCGACAGGCTCCAGTTGGATCGGTCGCCCGATCGGGCAAAGCCCAGGGCATCGGTGTGGCCGCGCACGGTCAACCGGTTGGGCGTGTCGGCGATGGCCTGCGCCACCGTCTGCACCAGCCGGCCGGCATCCTGGGTGGGGGCCGATGTGCCCAGGCCAAACATGGTGAAATCGGCGCGTTCGACCAGATCGATGCGCAGGCCATCGCGGGTCTTCACGAATTTCACCTGGCCCTGCAGGCCCTTCAGCGTGGGATCGGCCTCCAGCGTGCGCCTGATCTTGCCGGCCAGCGTTTCGAATTGCTGCTGCTGCTGCGCCTTGCTGTCGGCCTTGCTGCCGGGCTTGCTGTCGGGCCGGATGTCCTGCGGCGGGCCGGGGGGGGTGTCGCTGCCGGCGGCGGTGATCGGGCGGCGGCCCTGGCTTTCCGGACGGATGGCGGTGCCATCTTCGGTCACCACCGATCGGCCGCCGAAAAAGCCGTTGGAACCGCCGCTGGATTGCATCTGCACCACGGTGGGAGTGAAATAATCGGCAATGCCCTTGCGCTGCTGTTCGTTCGTCGCCCCCAGGATCCACAACAGCATGAAGAACGCCATCATCGCCGTCACGAAATCGGCATAGGCGATCTTCCAGGCGCCGCCATGGTGGCCATGGCCATGGGCCTTCACCTTGCGGATGATGATTTCGGGTTCGATCAGGCCTTCAGGCTTCACTTCGCCGTCCTCATGCCGTCAAAGATTTCGCTGAACGTCGGCTGGTGGGTCGGGCTGATCGCGGTGCGTGCCGCCTCGATCACCAGCGGCTGCGGCTGGCCGCGCAGGGTGGCGATGATCACCCGGCGCACCACCAGATAAATCTCGCTGTCTTCATCGATCACCGCCTTCAGCCGGGCCGCCAGCGGGCCAACGATGCCATAGCTCAAGAGCACTCCCAGGAAGGTGCCGACCAGCGCCGAACCCACCATCGCGCCCAGGATGGCCGGTGGCTTGTCGATGCTGCCCATCGTCTTGATCACGCCCAGCACGGCCGCGACAATGCCCAGCGCCGGCAGCGCGTCCGACATGGTCTGCAACCGTTCCACCGGTTTCAGGGCGGCGTGGTGGTGGGTGTCGATATGGGTGTCGATCACCTCTTCCACCGCCATGGGCGACAAGGTGCCGGTGGACACCACCAGCAGCCTGATCGAATCCGTGACCAGATTGATGAAGAAATGATCGGCGGCGAATTGCGGATATTCGGCAAAGATGCTGGATGATTTCGGGTCTTCGATATGGGGTTCCACCGCGGTGGGCCCATCGGTGCGGAACAGGCGCATCAGCCGGGCGGTCAGAAAGATGGCGGCGCCATAATCGGCCTTCTTGTATTTGGGCCCCTTCACCACCTTGCCAAGACCGCCGCCCATCTCCTTGATGCCCTTGATGTCGGTGGCGACCAGCGTGGCGCCGGCCGCCGCCCCGCCGATGATCAGGAATTCGTGCGGCAGCGCGTGCAGCACCGGCCCCAGGCTGCCGCCGGTGATGGCAAAGCCGCCAAACACCATGACGATCAGCACGACAAGTCCAACGATGGACAGCATGGTTGGGCGGGCCTCCCCCCGGTGATTGCTTCACACCGGGTTACGACACCTGCCAAAGCGGATTTAATTGCGCCATTCCGGCGTTATCGCAGCTGATCCCACAGCGACAGGCCCGACACGCGGATGAAACTGGCCTGGGCGGCTTCCAGCACCGTGGTCAACCGGTCCAGCCGGGCGATGGCGGCCACCATGTCGGTGTCTTCCAGCCGGCTGATGTCGCGCCGCCAGTGCAACTGGGCCGCATCCAGCCGCTGGCCTTCCGCCTCCAGCCGGGCACCGCGGCTGCCCAGCAGAGCCTGGCCGGCCGCCAGCCGTTCGACATGGCCATCCATGGCCGCAATCGCCTCGTCCATCCCGGCATCGAAGAAGGCCGCCCGCGGCTCCACCAGGCTGGCGGCCAGATGCGCCAGGCTGTCGAACAGGTTGCGGGCGCGCGGCGGCGGCGGCACGCCCGGATCGGGCGGCGGGGCCAGCGGATCGGGCGGCGGCAGCGGTTGGTTGAGGCCAAAGGCCTCTGGCCCGCTGATTCCGGCCGGCAGCAGGCGGCCGGCCACCGCCACCTGCGGCGGTGTGCCAAGCCCGGCCCACACGGCCTGGCCATCGGCATCGGCGGCATAGGCCGGGGCCGCGCCGGCACCGGCAAACAGCGCCTCGCCATCGGGCCCTTGCGCCTGCGCCAGCCCGCGCGCGGCGGCCAGCAGTTCGCGCACCTCAAGCGCCAGCACCTGGCGGTCGCCGGCGTTCAGCGTGGCATTGCGGCCGGCCAGCGCCAGTTCCTTGGCGCGCGCGGTGATCTCGGCCAGGCCGGCCAGCGCGGTTTCGCTGGCCACCAGCCGGGCGGCGGCGGCGTCCATCGCGCTGCGCTGCGCCTCGCCGGCGGCATCGGCGCGTTTCAGCGTGGCGGCGCGGGCAAAGGCGATCGGGTCATCACCCGGCGTGGCGACGCGCCTGCCGGTGCTGATCTGCTGCTGCACCTCGGCCAGTTGCCGGGTCAGCCCGGTCAGGCGGCGCACGGCGGCATCATGGCCGGCGCGGGCAGACAGCGGCGGGATCACCGGGCCAGACCCAAAATCTGATCCAGCAGATCGCGCGCCACGCCGATCACCTGGGCATTGGCGCGATAGGCGGCCTGCAACCGTGTCAGTTCGGCGGCTTCGCGTTCCAGATCAACGCCCGACACCGCATCATTGGCGCGGGCCGTGTCCTCCTTCAGCGCCGCGGCTGCGCCTTCCAGCCGGCGCGTGTCGGCCACGCGGCTGCCGATGCCGGCCAGTTCGGCATCCTGCTGGGCCTCCAGCGTGCCGTTCGGCCCCGGCTGGGCGCGGCGGACCGCCAGTGCCAGGGCGTTGCGATTGTCCTGCGCGGCCGGCGGGGTGGGGGCAATGCGGAAGATCGTGCCCTCGGCCGCTGCCGGCACCGTGAAGCGCACCCCCGGCCCTTCGATCAGGCTGCCGGTGGCCGGCACCGTGGCCAGCAGGGTGACGCCGCCGGCATCACGCACCTCGGCCAGACCGCCGGCGATGACGCTGATCCGCCAGGGCGGCGGCGTGGCATTGCCGCCGGGCAGGGCCAGCGCCGTGACATCGTCGCTGATCGTGGGCAGGCTGGTGGCAGTGGGTGGGCCATCCACCTGCCAGCGCCCGGCTGCCGCCACCTGCGCCGGCACCAGCGCCCGCAGGCGCAGGCCCTGCGCGCCGCCAAGGGGCTGCATGGTCCATTGATCACCCGCCACCGCGCCGGCGCCGATCGTGACCGTCAGGCCATCCAGCAGCAGCGGCCCCGGCCCGGCCACGCTGGCGCTGCCATCGCCGCGCGCGAGGGTGAAACCGGCGGCTTCGGCGATCAGGCGATATCCGGATGGATCGGGCACCGCGTCATCGGCCAGCACCACATCCACCGGCGCATTGCCGGCATTGGCCCTGCCCACGCTGGTGCGCACGCCGATCGTGGCCAAAAGCGGCCGGCCGGGCTGGCCGGCGGCATCGATGCCCTGGCCGTGCCAATCATTGATCAGGCTGGCAAACTGGCTGGCCTGGCCATCCAGCGCGGCGCGCGCCCGCATGATCTCGCCGCTTGCCTCCAGCAGGCCGGCCAGCCGGCCAGACGCGGGCAGGCGCAGCGGTTGCGGATCAAATTCGGGGTTGAGCAGGATTGTCTGGCCATCGGGCGCAACGCCGATGCGCGCCGCAGTGCCGGCGTCGGGCACGATGGTCACGGCCGAAGGGCCGGTGCCCAGCTTCACCGTCACCACGCCGCGCCGGCCTTCGCTGATGCTGATCCGCACCTCGTCGGCCAGATCGCGCAGCAACCGGTCGCGATTGTCCATCAGGCCGTTGGCGGCGGTGTCGCCTTCGGCGCCGCGCCGCAACTGCTCGTTCACCTGGGCCAGCGTGGCGGCCAGATCATTCACCCGCCGCGCGCTCAGGGCCGCTTCGGCGCGAACATCCTGTTCCAGCGCCTCAAGATCGCCCCCCAGGCCATTGAAACCGCTGGCCACATCATCCGCCGCATTCAGGAACGCCGCCCGCGCCGCACCCTGGGTGGGGGCCGCGGCCAGCGCCGTGCCGGCATCGAAGAACGCCCCCAGCCGCTGCGCCACGCCCGCCGTGGCAGACAGGGATTCCAGCCGTTCCAGCCGTTCCAGCCGCGCCGCCAGCCGGGATTGGTCGCCGCTGGCGATGCGTGCCGCATTGGCCATCAGCGCATCGGTATCGCGCACCACGCCGGCGGTGCGCACGCCCGCGCCCGACAGGCTGGCGCGTTCCAGCGGGCCGCCGCGCCCGGCCGGCTGGGTGGCCAGCACCGCGCGCCGCCGCACGAAACCCGGCGTGTCGGCATTGGCGACATTGTCACCGGTGGCGTTCAGCGCGTTCTGAAAGGCCAGAACGCCCGATCGCCCCAGCGCCAGCAGATCCATCATGGCCGCACACCCCCGGCACCGGTCTTGGCAAACAGCTGCGCCAGCCCCAGCGGCGCGGCCCCGGCGATGACGCGGCCCTGCTGTTCATCGATCAGATCGCGCATCTGATCATTGCCGCCCATCAGATCATCGCCCAGTCTTGCGCTGCGCGCCGTTTTCAGCAGCCGGGTGACCAGCAGCGCCTCGAAATCGCTGGCGGCCTTGGCGCGCGCCTTCGCCTCGGCCGCCGGGGCCGGGCGCTGGCCGGGCTGCACCAGGGCAGGGGGGCTGATCTGCATCAGATCACCACCAGTTCGGCGCGCAGCGCGCCGGCGGCCTTGAGCGCTTCCAATATGGCCACCAGATCGCCCGGCGCCGCGCCCAGCGCGTTGACGGCATCCACAATGTCCGCCAGCCGCGCGCCCGGCGCAAACAGGTTCATGCGGGCGTTGGTTTCGCCGGCCTCCACATTGGATTGCTGGGTCACCACCGTCTGGCCGCGCCCGAAGGGATTGGGCTGGCTGGCCTGCTGGTTTTCCGTCACTCGCACCACCAGGCTGCCATGGGCAACGGCGGCGGGCAGGATGCGCACTTCGCCCGATATCACCACCGTGCCGGTGCGGGCGTTGACGATCACCCGCGCCGGCGGCGGCGCCAGCGTGATGTTCAGCCCTTCGATCGTGCTGGCCATGGCGATGCGGCGTTCGGCCTGGTCCGGCGCGTTCAGCGCCACGCGCACGCCATCTTCGGCACGGGCGACGATGCCGCCATAGTGCCGATTGATCGCCGCCACCACCGCGCTGGCGGCGGAGAAATCCGGCTCGTTCAGATCAAGATACATCGGCCCCTTTTCGGCAAAGGGCGATGGCACGATGCGTTCCACGCTGGCCCCGCCCGGCACGCGGCCGCTGGTGGGGGTGCCGGCCACGATGCGGCTGCCGTCGCGGCCTTCGGCCCCGAAACCGCCCACCGCCAGGCTCCCTTGCGCCAGCGCATAAATCTCGCCATCCGGCCCCTGCATCGCCGTCAGCAGCAGGGTGCCACCCCGCAGGGATTTGGCCTGGCCCAGCGCCGAAACGGTCACATCCAGCCGCTGGCCGGGCTTGGCAAAGGCCGGCAGCTCGGCCGTCACCATCACGGCGGCGGCGTTGCGCAACTGCGGGTTCACCCCCGGCGGCAATTGCACGCCCAGCCGGGTGGCGGCGGATTTGAGCGACTGGATGGTGAATTCCAGATTCTGGTCGCCGCTGCCGGTCAGGCCCACCACGATGCCATAACCGGTCAGCGCGTTGGCGCGCACGCCGGCAAAGCGGGCGATGTCCTTCACCCGTTCGGCTTGCGCCGCAACCGGCGCCAGCAGCAACAGCAAGGCCAGAACCGCGCGCATCAGAAGGGGGAGATTTTCGCGAAAAAGCGCGCCAGCCAGCCCTGGCGGCTGTTGTCGGCCACCTGGCCGGTGCCGCCAAAGCGGATGCGGGCGTCGGCGACGCGGGTGGACGGCACGCTGTTGTCGAAATCCAGATCTTCGGCGCGGATATAGCCGGTCAATTGCAGATGCTCTTCACCCCGGTTCAGCATCAACCGTTTTTCGCCGGCAATGCGCAGCACCCCGCCGGGCAGCACTTCGGCCACCGTGACGGTGATCGCGCCGTTCAGTTCGTTGCGCTGTTCGGCGCTGCCCGCCCCGCTGAAGCCCTGGTTGCTGCCGGCCTGCAACGCGGCCTGTGGCACCCGGCTGAACGGAAAGAATTGCGGCAGGCGAAAATCCGTGTCGCTTTCGCGGGCGGAGTCGGCGCTGGCCGATTTGCTGGCGGTGGTGCGTTCCACCAGCCGGATCGTCACCAGATCGCCCACGCGGCGCGCGCGCCGATCGGTCACCAGGCCAACGAAATGATGCGGGCTGAACAGGCTGCCGGTGGGCGGTTCGGCCGGCGGAATCGCCGGCGGCAGCGTGGGGGTGATCACCGCCACCCGCGCCGCCAGCAGCAGCAGCGCCAGATCAGACATTCTGCACCACATAACGGCCCATTTCATCGGCCGCATTGATCACCTTGGCGTTGATCTCATAGGCGCGCTGGGTTTCGATCATCTCCACCAGTTCCTGCACGGTGGACACATTCGATCCTTCCAGCATGCCCTGGCGGATCTGGCCCATGCCGGCCAGCCCGGCCACGCCCAGCGTGGGCGGGCCGGAACCGGCGGTTTCGCGATACAGATTGTCACCAATCGGCATCAGCCCGGCCGGGTTGAGGAAACGGGTGAGCTGCAACTGACCCACTTCCACCGGCGCGGCCTGGCCGGGCAGGCTGGCCGTGACTATGCCATCGGGGGAAATCACCACCTGGGATGCGCCATCGGGGATCACCAGCGGCTGCGCCAGCCGCAGGCCGGATGCGGTGACGATCTCGCCGGTGGCCGAAAGCTTGAAGCCGCCATCGCGGGTGAAACCCTGGGTGCCATCGGGCAACTGGATGGCAAAGAAGCCGGCGCCATCAATGGCCAGATCCAGGGCATTGTCGGTGGTGATCATGTTGCCTTGCGTGTGGATGCGTTCGGTGCCGGCGATGCGCACGCCGGTGCCGGTGCCCAGGCCGGTGGCATATTGGGTATCGGCGCCGCTGGCGGCACCGGGATTGCGATCATCCTGATACATCAGCGCGGCAAAATTGGCGCGGTCGCGCTTGAACCCGTTGGTGGAGACGTTGGCCAGATTGTTCGAAATCGTCTTCATGCGGTGATCAAGCGCATCCAGCCCCGATCGCGCGATCTGCAATGCCGTGGTCATGCCGCCGTTCCTTATCCGTTCAGGCCCATCAATCGGGCCCCCTGTTCATCCATCTCGCCGAGCAGCTTGATCAGCCGGGCATTCACCTCGAATCCGCGCTGTTCTTCCACCAGTTGCACCAGCGCTTCGGCCGCGGTGAGATTGGCGCCTTCCAGCGCGCCGGTTTCCACCACGGCAGCAGGATCGGCCGGCAGCGCGTCGGGCGGCAGGAACAGGCCATCCCCGGCCTTGTCGCGGCTGGCCAGGCTGCTGCCGTCCACCAGCTTCAGCCGGCCCAATATCTGCGGGCCATCAGCGCCCTGCACCGATACCGTGCCGTCGCGGCCGATCACCGGCTGGGTACCGGGCGGCACCGAAATCGGCGCACCGGCGGCGTTCACCACCACCCGGCCATCGCCATTGGCCAGCACGCCCGCGCTGTTGACCATCAGATCGCCGCGCCGGCTATAGGCTTCGCGCACCTCGCCGCCGATCACCGGGCCCTGCACCGCCAGCCAGTGCCGCGCCGACAGGGCGATATCCAGTTCGCGGCTCGTCGCTGCGATCTTGCCGGGCTGTTGCGGCGTGGCCAGGCTGGGCGAACCCACCTGCGCGCGCGCCCCCCACGCCCCGTCGGCCGCCGCGCGCGCGGCCAGATAGCGGCCTTCCTGCGCCACCACATCGCGGCGAAAGCCCGGCACCTGGGCGTTGGCCAGATTGTTGGCCGTGACCAGGCTTTCGCGCGCGCGGGCCGAAAGCCCGGTAAGCGCGGTGTAGATGGCGCGATCCATCGTTCAGCCGATCAGGTGCGGATGTTGATGATGGTCTGCATCGTCTGGTTGTCGGTTTCGATGGCCTTGGATGATGCCTGGAAATTGCGCTGCGCCGCGATCAGATTGACCAGCTCGGTGGTCAGATCGACGTTCGATCGTTCCAGAGAGCCGGACACCAGCGCGCCGATGCCGTTCTGGCCAGCCTCGCCGGTGATGGGGTCGCCGGCTTCGGGGGTGCCGACATAATGGGCATCGCCCACCTGTTTCAGCCCCTGCGGATTGGAAAATGTTGCCAGCGCCACCTTGCCCATGATCTGTTTCTGCCCATTGGAATAGCCGATGCTGACAGCACCATCGCTGCCCAGCGAAATGGCCTCCAGCTGGCCGGCGGCAAACCCGTCCTGTTCCTTGGCCTCCACGGCAAACGGGCCGGCAATCTGGGCCGTCAAATTGCCGTGATCGATGGTGATCGACAGCGGATCGCCGCCGCGCGGCGGCGGCAAGATATCAAAGGTGAACGGCGTGGTCGGGCTGGTCAGCACACCGCTGGCATTGAACACCAGGGGAATGCCGGGCGTTCCGGCCACGCTCAATTCCTGCTCGCCCACAAACAACCGCGCGGTCCAGCGATGGGTGGGATCGCCCGCCGTCGGCACGGCATCCTTCACGTAATAGATGGTGGCGGCCAGCGGATTTCCCAATGAATCGAAAATCGTGCTGGAAGTGCTGTGATTGTAGGTGGCGGGGTTCTTGGCATCGAACACGTAAGGGTTGGCCGGTGTATACACGGGCTTGTCGCGGATGATTTCCGCATCGGCCGGCAGGCTGACCGAAATGCCGATCCGTGACGTGGCGCGGGGCTCCCCCGACAACAGCGGAATTTTCGCCGGGATGGTGCTGGCCAGATCGCTGGCGCGCAGGCTGCCATCGCTGCTGGTGGGGAACAACTGCAACTGCCGGCCCAGATCATCCACCAGAAACCGATCGGCTGTCACCTTGAAACTGCCGTTTCGTGTGTAGCTGATCGACCCGCTCAACGGGTTTTTCACGATGAAGAAGCCTTGCCCGCTGATCGCAAGATCGGTGGCCGAGCTGGAGGTTTCCAGCGCACCCTGGCCAAACTGCATCAGCACGCCCTGCACCTTGGTGCCGGAGCCCACCAGCCGCGACGGGTTCTGCTTGGGGCTGGTGGAGATGATGTCGCCAAAGCTGACGCGGCTGCGCTTGAAGCCGGTGGTGCCCACGTTGGCGATATTGTTGGCGATGGTGGCCAGTTCCGTCTGTGCCCCGTTCAGGCCGGTCAGCGCGGTATAGAAAGCCATGGATCATTGCTCCTGTGCGGGAAAGCGGGCGACCAGTTGATCCAGCCGATCGGAAATGCCGGCCAGTGCCACATTGGTTTCGTTGGCGGCAGCGAGCTGGCTGAACATGGCCATCTGCTGCACATATTCCAGATTATCGACCGGCTTGGTCGGGTCCTGATTCTTCAGCTGGGCGGTCAGCAGCGAAAGGAAATCGGCCTGATCCAGTGTGGCCTTCGGGCTGCGCGCCGGGCTGGCGGGGGCGGCGGGAATGCCGGTGGGCAGGCCATCGATCCGGCTCACTTGCCGATCCTCAGCGTGTCCATCGCCAAGCTGCGGGCGGTGGCCAGCACCTCGACATTGTTGGCATAGGCGCGGGCGGTTTCCACCATTTCCACCATCTCCTGATTGGGATCCACTGCGGCTTCCCACACATGCCCGCTGGCATCGGCCAGCGGATGATCGGGATCGAGCTTCTTTTCCGGCGTGCCGGTGCGGGCCATGCCGGCCACATCCACCGTGGCGGCCTGGCCCTGATAATGGCTGGCAAACACCGGGCGCAGCGCGCGATAGGCATCGCGTTCGCTGCCGGCGATGCTGCCGGCATTGGCCAGGTTGGAAGCGATGGCGTTCATGCGCACGCGCTGGGCGGCCATCGCCCGGCCGCTGATATCGAAGATGGTGAGATCGCGCGCCATCATTCACCACCCTTCAGCGCCGCCATGATGCTGTTCACCCGCGCCCCCAGAAATTCCAGGCTGGCGCGATAGCGCATGGCATTTTCGGCAAAGGCCGCCTGTTCGGTTGCCATTTCCACCGTGTTGCCATCCAGGCTGGGCAGCAGCGGCGCGCGATATTGCAGCCGCGCCGCATCGATCTGGGCGGCAAAGCCGCCGGCCTGCGCGCTGCGCAGTGCGGCATCGGCATCCAGATCGCGCGCCTTGTATCCCGGTGTCGCGGCATTGGCGATGTTGCTGGCAATCACCTCCAGCCGCTGGGCGCGCAGGCGCAGCGCCGGGGCCGACAGGCCAAGCGCTGAATCGATCAGGCCGGATTGGGGGGGCAGGGCGGTCATGCCCGCCGCATTGCAACGGCCGTGCCAAATGCCGGCGCATAGGGAAAGGCCGGGGCTGGGGGCACGGGGGCGGCCCGGGGCCGGCAGGCGCTTGCCGGGGGATGGGCAAGGCCTTGCCGGCTCCGGGCCGTGTGGCAGCGCGCCGTTCCGGGGGGGACAGGGGATTGGCGCGCTTCTTGCTGGCCGGCCCGGTTGAGTGGGGGGGTCGCTGCGGGCCGCCCGGCAGATGGGATTACGACCGATGCGCACCGATGTTAAATGGCACCATTTCGCCCTGGCCCTCGCCGGGATGGTGATGCTGGCCTGGGCCGCGCCCGGCCCGGCCCAGCCGGCGCTGCACGACGTGGCGCGGCTGCGCCAGCAGGTCAGCGGCTTTGCCGGGGCCGCCGCGCGGCTGGATCCGGCGCTGGTGGTGCCGCGCTGCCCTGATCCCGCGCTCAGCTGGGCGCGCACCGATGTGGTGCGGGTGGATTGCGCCGCCCCGGCGTGGACGCTCTATGTCCCGCTTGATCTGCCCGGCCCTGCCGCCGTTGGCCCACCCCGCGCCGCCCCGGCCCGCCCCGCCATCCGCCGCGGTGATCGGGTGATGGTGGAATCCGGCGGCAACGGCTTTGCCGTCACCCTGGAAGCCGAGGCCGAGCGTGATGCCGATGGCAGCCGCATCGCCCTGAAGACACCGGCCGGCCGCCGCCTGATCGGCCGCATCGAGGACGGCGGCCGCGTGGTCATCGCCCGCTGATTAAAGTCGCATGGTGAATGGCCGTTAACGGCGTTGCCCGGCAGCTTTGGGCAGAAAGGACGAACATCATGATCGATGGCATCAACGGCGGCGGCGGCCCGCTGCGTGGCCCCCTGGCGGGCCGAACCGCGCCCACCACCGCGGCCGATCCGCGCGAACCGGCCCGTGCCGTGCAGCGCACCGCCCCCGCCACCCGCGGTGGGGCGGGCGGGCTGGTGGCCGAACTGGCCAGTGCCCCGCCGGTCAACCGTGCCCGCATCGATGCGCTCAAGGCCGCCATCGCCGGCGGCCGCCTGCCCATCGATCCCACCGCCATCGCCGATGCCATGATCCGGCTGGAGCGCGGCAAGCCGTGAGCGCCGATCAGCTGGCCGAAACCCTGGTGGCCGCGATTGCCGCCGAACTGGCCGCGCTGGAGGCCGAGGATGCCGATGCCATCTTGGCGGCAACCGCGGAAAAGACCGCCGCGCTGGCCGCGTTGCAGGCCGCCATTGGCGATGGTGCCCAGCCACCGCGCGGCCTGATCGAACAGGCGCGCGATCTCAATGCCCAGGCCGTGATCCGCAGCCGGGCCAAGCTGCTGGCGGTGGGCAAACGGCTGGCCGCGCTGCAACCGGCCGCCATGCCCCCGCGCGAGACGCTGGCCTATGGCCGCGACGGGCGCTGGGCCTGATGCGACTGGCACATGCCTTGCAATGGATGGCGGCATGACCCAGGCCATAAATTTCCAGCCCGCTGCGGCGGCCACCGGCGTTGTTGGCGCGATCCGCCAGGCGGCAGCGGCGACCGGCGTTGATTTTGCCTATCTGCACGCCAATGCCCGTGCCGAATCCGGGCTTGATCCCACCGCCCGCGCCCGCACCTCTTCGGCCAGCGGCCTGTTCCAGTTCACCGATGCCACCTGGCTGGCGATGGTGCAGCGCCATGGCGAGAAACATGGCCTGGGCTGGGCGGCGCAGGCGCTGGCCGGTGGCGCTCCGCCGGCGGTGAAGCAGACCATCCTGTCGCTGCGCCACGATGCCGGGGTGGCGGCACGGCTGGCCGGCGAATTCACCCGTGAAAATGCCGCCCGTCTGGAAGGCGCGCTGGGCCGGGCGGCGCAGGCCAGCGATCTGTATCTGGCGGCGTTCTTCGGGGCCGGCGGCGCGATCAAATTCCTCAAATCCATGGCCGCGGCCCCCGGCATGGCGGCGGCCAGCCTGTTGCCGGCGGCGGCGGCGGCCAATCGCAGCACCTTCTATCACCCCGATGGCAGCGCGCGCTCGCTCGCGCAGGTGCATGATCTGGTGGCCGGGCGCATCCACCGCCACATGGATGGCGAACCGGCCGGCAACCTGCTGCCGGCCAGCGGCCGCAGCCTGCCGCCGGCCGATCCGGCGCTGGCGGCGGCGCGGGCGCGCATGGCCTATCTTGTGCTGGCCGCGCTGCAATGAATGCCGGCGCCATCCTGTCCCGCATCGACGCCCGCGCCACGCTGCTGCCGCTGGCGATCCTGGTTTTGGTGGCGCTGATGGTGGTGCCGCTGCCGGCGGTGCTGCTCGATCTGTTCTTCATCACCAACATCGCGGTGGCGCTGATCGTGCTGATGGTGGCGATCAACATCCGCCAGCCGCTGCATTTCTCGGCCTTTCCCACCGTGCTGCTCTACGCCACGCTGCTGCGCCTGGCGCTGAACGTCGCCTCTACCCGCGTGGTGCTGGTGCACGGCCACGAAGGCACGGCGGCGGCCGGCCATGTGATCGAAGCCTTTGGCAATTTCCTGGTGGGCGGCGATTATGTCGTTGGCCTGTTCGTGTTTGCCGTGCTGATGATCATCAATCTGGTGGTGATCACCAAGGGCGCCGGGCGGGTTTCGGAAGTGGCCGCCCGCTTCACCTTGGATGCGCTGCCCGGCAAGCAGATGGCCATCGATGCCGATCTCAATGCCGGCCTGATCACCGCCGACGACGCCCGCGCCCGCCGCGCCGAAGTGACCACCGAAGCCGATTTCCACGGTGCCATGGATGGTTCGTCGAAATTCGTGAAGGGCGATGCGGTGGCCGGCGTGCTGATCCTGGCCATCAACATCATCGGCGGCCTGATCCTGGGCACCATGTCCCACGATCTGGCGCTGGGCGATGCGGCGCGCACCTATCTGCTGCTGGCGGTGGGAGATGGCCTGGTGGCGCAGGTGCCGGCGCTGCTGCTGTCGATCGCGGCGGCCATGGTGGTCACGCGCGTGGGCAAGGACAATGATCTGGCCGGCCAGGTGGGGGTGCAGCTGGGGCAGGGCGCGCCGTGGCTGCCGGTGGGCGTGATCCTGGCGCTGCTGGGCCTGTTGCCCGGCATGCCGCTCTTGATCGTTGCGCCGGCCGCCGGTGCGGCACTGTGGTTCGCGCTGCGCCGCAAGCCGGCCGCCCCGGATCAGGCGGGCGCTGCCGCTGGCGAGGCCCCGGCCGATGATGCCCGCATCGAATGGAGCGACGTGGCCGATGCAGCGCCCGCCGCGCTGGAGATCGGCTTTGGCCTGGTGCCGCTGGTGGATGATGCGCGCGGCGCACCGTTGATGGCGCGCATCACCGCCATCCGCCGGCAATTGTCGAAACAGCTGGGCTTTGTGCTGCCGGCGGTGCGGGTGCGCGATGATCTGGCGCTGCCGCCCTTTCGCTATCGCATCACCCTGGCCGGCGTGGTGGTGGGCGAAGACGAGATTTTCCCCGACGATCTGCTCGCCATTGAAGCCGGGCCGATCGCCACGCCCATCCCCGGCCGCGAGGTGGCCGATCCGGCCTTTGGCCTGCCCGCCCGCTGGATCGATCCGGCCGAAGCCGAACTGGCCGAAGCCGCCGGCTATACCGTTGTCGATCCCGCCGCCGTGGCCGGCACCCATCTCAACCAGTTGCTGCTGGCCCACGCGCACCGCCTGCTGGGGCAGGATGATGTGCAGGCCCTGATCGACACGCTGGCCGAAACCGCGCCCGCGCTGGCCGCAGCGCTGGCCCCCAAGGCGCTCAGCGTCGCCATCATCACCCAGCTGCTGGGCCGGCTGGTGGAGGAGGGGATTTCCATCCGCGATCTGCGTTCCATCGCCGGCGCGCTGATTGCCGCTGCGCCCCACACGCAGGATCCGGCCGAACTGGCCGAACGCATCCGCCCGGTGCTGGGGGCCGCCATCGTGCAGGGCCTGGCCGGCGTGAAGGGCGCGCTGGTCGCCGTCGCGCTCGATCCCGGCCTGGAAGGGCTGCTGGTGCAGGCGGTGCGGGCCAATCCGGGCGCAGCCCATCCATTTGATCCGGCGCTGGTCACCCGTGTCGCCGAAGCCGCCGCCAGCGCCACCGCCCCGCTGCTGGCGACGGGCGAACGCTTTGCCATCGTCACCGTGCCGCCGGTGCGCCGTGCCCTGTGGCAGTTGCTGCGCACCCGGCTGCCGCAGGTGCCGGTGCTCGCCTTCCCCGACATTCCCGATGATCGCGACGTCACGGTGGCCGCCGTGATCGGCGCTGCCAGCACACCCAGAGGAGACGCCTGATGGACGCCCGGCTTGGCCTTGATCCCGCGCTGTATGCGCCCGCCCGGCTGGCCCAGGCCGATCCCGAACGGCTGATTTCCAGCCATCTGCAACTGGTGCGGCGCATCGCCTGGCATGTGCATGCCCGCGTGTCCACCGCCATCGATGTGGAGGATCTGGTGCAGATCGGCATGGTCGCCCTGATCGAGGCGGCGCGCGGCTTTGAAGATCGCGGCCACGCCGCCTTTGCCACCTATGCCAGCGTGCGGGTGCGCGGTGCGATGATCGATCAGCTGCGCAAGGGTGCCACGCTGGTGCGTTCGGCCATGCGCCGCAAGCGCGAATGGGGCCAGCTGCGCCGCCGGCTGGAAGGCGAACTGGGCCGCGCCGCCAGCGACGATGAAATGGCCGCCGCGCTCGATCTGCCGGTGGCCGAATATCGCGCCGCCATGGCCCAAACCCACGCGGTGCAGACCGAAAGCCTGGATGATGCCTATTCCGATCACAGCGACTGGTTTGCCAGCCATGATCCCGATGCCCATGATGTGCTGGAAAGCGATCGCCGCCGCACCGCCATTGCCGCTGCCATCGCCGAACTGCCCGAACGCGAAGCCCAGGTGCTGCACCTCTATTTCGTCGAGGAACTGAATCTGGAAGAAATCGGCCAGGTGCTGGGCGTGGGCGCGGCGCGCATCTGCCAGATCAAGAAGGCCGCGCTCACCCGCATGCGCGGCAAGCTGACCGGCTGGAACGACAGCGATTGAAACCGGCCGGCGGGGCTGGCAGGCTGGCCGCCATGATCGATCTGTCGCCGCTGCGCTCCGTCCTCTATCTGCCGGCCAATCGGCCGTCGGCCATCGCCAGGGCGCGCACGCTGCCGGCCGATGCGGTGATCCTTGATCTGGAAGATGCCGTGCAGCCCGATGCCAAGGCCGCTGCCCGCGCCGCCGCCGTGGCCGCCGCACAGTATGGCGGCTGGGATGGCAAGCGCCTGTTCCTGCGTGCCAACGGCATCGGCACGCCGTGGCATGCCGCCGATCTGGCCGCCGCACAGGGCGCGGGCTTTGCCGGCGTGGTGGTGCCCAAGGTGGACACGGCCGCCCAGGCACAGGCCGTGGTGGCCGGCGCCGGGGGCCGGCCGGTGCTGGCGATGATCGAAACCCCGGCCGCCGTGCTGGGGGCCGCCGCCATCGCCGCCGTGCCCGGCATTGCCGCGCTGGTGGCCGGCATGGCCGATCTGGCCAAGGCCTTGCAGTGCGGTGCCGATCCCGAACGCCGGCCGCTGCTGTACAGCCTGTCGGCCATCGTGCTGGCCGCACGCGCTGCCGGCATCGCCTGTTTCGATGGCGTCTGCACCGAATATCGCAATGAAACCGCGTTTCTGGCCGAAGCCGCCCAGGGCAGATTGCTGGGCTTTGATGGCAAGACACTGATTCACCCCAGCCAGGTCGCGCCCTGCAACAGGGTGTTTTCACCCAGCCCGGCCGAACTGGAACACGCCCACGCCCAGATCGCGGCCTATGAAGCCGCACTGGCGCAAGGGCGCGGGGTTGCCACGCTGGATGGCCAGATGATCGAGGTGCTGCATGTGGAACAGGCCCGCCGCCTGCTGGCGCGGGCTGGCTGAGCGGCGATTTTTCCGCTTGGCAGAATCGGCGCGATTGCCTAACCGGCACAGCCCGGCCACTTGGCCCGGCTGCTGGGGCGTCGCCAAGCGGTAAGGCAGCGGTTTTTGGTACCGCCATTCCCAGGTTCGAATCCTGGCGCCCCAGCCAACCGCAGAATATCGTTATAATGCAATATCATAAGTGCAGGTCGAGGAATTTCCTAGGACAGGTTTCTAGGACAGTTTTCTCGTCCGGATTGGTGCGTTTTCGGGCTGATTTTCAGGCAGCCCGAATCCTGCCGGACGGTTGCGCGCCGGCCGGGCCCACGCGAACCTCGCAAGTGCCCGGCAGGAGCACCAAAACGTGCCTTGAACGGCCTTGCGCCTATCACGCCGTTGCGCTGGCTAGGAGGCCGGCGAAGGTGCTGCTTTCCCGGATGTCGCTGTCAGGGATGATGGCGTAGCGCCATTTCTTCTCCGTGAACTCGTTGGCCAGTTCCACCCAGCGCTGCGTGGCGCGGGCCTTGGCCTTGACGGTGTTGTCCTCCAGCTGGTTGGCGGCCTTCACTTCGATGATGAACATGCCGTCCGTGGTTTCCACCACAAAGTCCGGCTCATAGCGGCGGCCGGGCTCATACTCGATTTCAAACTGGCCGCGTCCTGGCTTGAGCCAGCGCATCACATTTGGTTCCCGGTCGCTGTCCATCAAGGCCGCGAGGCGGCGTTCCGGGTCTGAACTGAATTTTGTCTGTGGGTAGGGGCACTTCTTAAGGTCATTGAACACATAGGAAGGCGTGGCCGAAAGCGGGTCCGCCGGGCGGGTGAGGGGGTTCGCCCGGTCTGCCGTCATCGTCACCGGCATGGCCTTCAGCATCCGGAAGCTGCGCACCACGCGGGTCTGATAATCAACCGGTGTGCGGCGCAGGTGCTGGCGCATCTGCTCGAAAATCACGTCCGCCAGCTGCTTGCCGCGTGTCAGCGCCACGTTCTCGATGGCGTCCGCGTCGGGCAGGTAGCCGCCCAGGTGCGCCACCATCTGCCCGGCCAGCTTGAACAGCAGGTCCGCATGGGCGTCATAATCCACCTCAGGCCGGTCAATCAGGTGACGAACGATGTAGTTCTCCACCCGCTCCTCCCGCGCCGCCGTCTGCGGGCGGGCCAGCGCAATTTGGCTTTCAGTGCGCAGGTTGCGAATGTCGATTTCATCCGAAAGCGGCTGATGGCGGATGTGGCTGATACCGGTGAGGTCGAAATCCTCGAACCAGAAATTCACCTCGCGGCTTGGCAGCACCACGATTTCCGGGATGGCGATGCTCTCGCGCGCCACCACGGTTGCCACCTTGTGCACGATGGCGGCCGTGTTCACCGGCTCCAGGACGATTTCGCCCTGGGGTGACGCCTGTTGCGGTCGATAGGCTTCGACGGCTTTCGTAATCTCGGCCTGCAACTCGGGCCCCAACAGGTCCCGTGCCGAATCCATCCTGGGCGCAAAGCGCTTCTCGATGACCTCCAGGACAATCTTGGCAACGTCGCGCTCGGCAGGTCCTGAGACACGCCATTCGCTTGCGGGCGGCTCCGCCACGCCGGGCGGCAAGGGGGCAATCCCAAGGGCCTCTTCGGTGCGAGAAGGCACGTCCACCACCTGGGGCTTCTCCAAGGGCACGGTGCCGCCGTCGCCAATCAGCACTTCGCGCATTTCCTTGACGATGGAGCCGTCAGCCCGTGCTTCCTTCACCACCTGGTCAAAGCGGTCGTGGGCAATGACGGTCAGCGTATCCATCACCGCCACGCCGGTCCGCTCGCCATAGGGCAGGCGAAGGCCGCGTCCGAGCGTCTGTTCGGTCAATATGTCCGATGCCGAAGCGCGCAAGGGGACGATGGTGTAGAGGTTGGTGACGTCCCAGCCCTCTTTCAGCTTGTTGACGTGGATGACGATGTCGGTCTGGTCATTGCTCTCCAGTGCCAGCAAGCGTTCGGCCGCCTCGTCGCTTTCCTCGCCGCTGGTCTTGCTGTGCACTTCAACGGCCCGGCCGCGATACCGGCCGCCAAAGAAGTCATCGCTGTCAATCTTGGCCTTCAGCTGGCTGGCGTGGGTCGTGTCCTGCGCCACCACCAGCATGAACGGATGGACGCGCTTGCGGCCGGTCTGGCGGGCATAGAGCTCGGCCTCGGCCTTCACATGCTCGTGATAGTGGACGCCGTCCTCCAGCATGATGGCTTCCAGCTGGTCGCGGCTGTAATCCGCCGGCCGGAAATCCTTGCGAGTGGCGACCGCCGGCTCCTTCACGAAACCATCCGCCATGGCGTTGCCCAGGGCATAGCGATGGATGACATTCTTGAACGGCTTGCCGCCCGCGCCGGTTGATTTGGGCGTTGCGGTGAGCTCCAGGCCAAGCTGCGGCTTCAGGTCGAAAATGGCCTGGGCAGCGGCCTTGGCGCGGTAGCGGTGCGCCTCGTCCATCAGCATCACCAGGTCATCCAGGCCGGCCAGATAATCATAATAGCTGGTGTCAAGTGTCTCCCGGAAACTCCTGATTTTTCCGGCTTCCTTGTTGATTTTATCGACGTTGAAGATGTTGATGACGACTTCACCGCCAAACAGGTCCCCGCCGCGCACGCCGCGGCCTTCCTGCCAATTGTCCCCGGTGACGATGATGGGCGGGCGCTGGCCGAACTCGGCAATGCCCCGGAACACATATTTGGCCGATTCCGGCTTGCCGAGGTCCGCCACCAGCTTCTCATAGATGGTGGTGTTGGGGGCCAGCACGAAGAAGTTGCGGCTTTTGCCAGTGAGATACAGGAAGGCGATGAAGGCACCCATCAGGCGCGTCTTGCCCACGCCGGTGGCCAGCGCGAAGCAGAGCGAGGGGAAGGCCCGCTCGAAATCCTGCACCTCGGGAAAGAGGGCGCGCACGGCGGCCAAGCGGTCCGCCAGGCTGGCCTTGCCGTCCATGGCTGCCAGGGCTTCATCCAGCCGCTTCAGGGACTCCTGTTGGGGCGCGCGGAGGGACAGGCGCTGGCTGACGGCGCGGCGCACCCGCTCGGGCGGCTGCGGGGTCATGGCGCGTCCTCCAGGCCGTCGAGGAGGTCTGTCGGTTCCGCCTTGGGCAGGCTGGCGATGCGGAGCGAATAATCATCGCGGCCCCATTCGCAGCGGCCGAGCACGGCATTGGGGATTTTCACGCAACTGATGTTGTCGAAATTGACCGCCTCGTGGGCCTTGCAGGCGACCAGAAGGGACCGGTCGGGCCCCACCTCTTGCGCCAACAGCGCAAGTGCATCGGCCGTCAGGCTTTGCGTGGTGACATAGAGATAATCCCGCTCGCTCGACTGGCCATGCTGCCACCACACGTCCGGGTTGGGGGCAAAACGGAAGTTGAAATGCGCACACATGGCCTGGGCCAGCATTTCCGGGTTGTAGGCCTCGTCAATCACCAGCAGGCCATGGCCATCGCGGCGCAGCAGGGACGGGGCCAACCGGGCAAAGCGGAAGCCGCCGCCACCCTTCCAGCCCACCGCCTCGGTGACGCCGCCCTTGTCCGTGCCGTCAATCACCTTCTTCAGGCGCGGCACGATATGGGTTTCGGCATGGTCGCCAATCTCGACCATGACCCAGCGGCGGCCCATCTTGTGGGCGACGGCGCCCGTTGTGCCAGAGCCGGCAAAACTATCGAGGACGAGGTCGCCAGGATTGGTTGCAATCTGAAAAATTCGCCGCATCAGTCTCTCTGGTTTGGGAGTATCAAAGGCATCCGTCCCAAACAGTGCCAGTATTTCCTTTTTGGCTTCTTGGTTGTGGCCGACATCTTTGTTCTCCCACCAGCTCCAAGCGGAGACCCCTTCGCTTTCGCTGAGGAAGGTTTTTCTACGTGGAACGCCCTTGCCATCTTTTCCAAAATAGAACCGCCCATTAGCAAGTTGGTTCAGGAAGGATTCCTCGGTGTTCTTCCAACACATTCCGGGAGGTGGACGATGCTTTGCACCTCCAGGCGTGACAATTTCATACATCTGATTTGGCCTGAAGCCTTGGGCAGAGAAATCTGACGAAGCCCATGGCCCGCGCGGGTCATTATCTGGATTCTTATAATTCTTCAGTTGTTCCGCAGATTGAGGAATTTTATTGAATTTCAAATTCCCCTTTGATTTTGCATAA
>JAGWWF010000012.1 GCA_018970445.1 Alphaproteobacteria bacterium
GCGGCTGTACCGCAGGCTCACCCACCTCGCAGATCTCCGAACGGCACTTGTCGATCAGCGGATTGAACCGCGCCTCGGACGTCAGCTGGAACGGCTGAACATGGCCCAACAGGAGGCCAATGTGCGCCGATCGGATATTGGCATCCGTCTTCGCCACCTGTTCGACCGCAGCCAGCAACTGCTTGAACTTGCGGCCCAGGACCGGCTTGTCAGCACGGCTGGCCGCCACATCGGGGATGGTCGAATCCGGTTTGCCGATGCGCTGTCCAGACGGCGCGCCTTGGAACTGGCTGCTGCCAAAGCGACAATCACGAGAACGGCAAAGACCATCGCGATCGAAGTTCGGCGCGCGCTGGTCAAGTATCGCCGGGCCCAGCGCGCTCTAGTAGATGCCGATGCAAACGGCCTTCGTCTTCGCATGCAACAGACCGCCCTTGTGGAGGCCGAAGCGGCAAAGGCATGGTTGATGGCGGCCCGAAACCACCAGGATGCTCTCGATCGAGCAATGGCCGGCGGCCGGTTTGACCGGGCATTGTGGGATCTGCGGGAAGGCGCACTCCAGCGTCTGGTCCATAGCGACGGCCTTGCTTCTGACCTTAGCCGGCTGGGTGCCGCTGAACGCCTGGCCAAGGCCAACGTTGATTATCATCATCAGCAGGATGCCGCCGGGCGTCAGATGGAGGCTGCTCGTGTCGGCCTCCGGGATGCGAGCGACCGCCTCGCTGCACTGCTCGATCTCCAGACGATGCGGCGCCTCGCGGCGCATGCGGCCCGTCTGCAAACCGCTGGGGAACTGCGGGCCACAGAACTTCGCGACCGTATGGCCGCGGTTCAGATGGCGGAATCGAGGCTTGCTGCCGTTGCCGAGCGACCGATGGACGATGTTCCTGCAGCCACGCCAGCTGATAGACATCAGCCTGCACCGACACCCCGATCACCTTCGATCCTGGCTCGGTTCCGCACCTTCTTCGCTGGCCCGAAGCCCGCGGAGGCACAGGACAATGGCAAGACGGATGCTCTGGCTGAGGATGCTGCGGGCGGCGTACGGTCTGAACACGAAGAAAGACAGCGCATTCAAAAGGAAAGGGAGGCCGCCGAGCAGAGGCTGGCCGAGGCGGAGCGCCGCAAGGCTGAAGAAGCAGCCACCCGAAATGCCTACTGGCGTGAGGAGTTCCTTCGCATCCTGGACCGCAATTACCTGCTGCACATGCATGAAGCCAGAGACCTCGACAACCGGTTGATCTATGACGATCCGGGCGACCGCAAGTTCATCGAGCAGACGTTATCCAGGGATGATCTCAGCCGAGAGGACCGGGATGCCTTCCTCCTCGCGTTCACGTTGGCCAAGCAGGACTATTATCGGAGGGCCGCGAAGCCGCAGCGAGACCATGCTGATGCCGAAAGTGGGGTATCAATCGACCGCCCTCGCACAGAGCTCAGGACGACCTCGGATCACATGACGCCGGATCGGGTGGCCAATGGGCAGGCACCTTCGCCCGCCCTGCCCACCGAGCCATCGCCGGAGCCGGAGGCGACCAAGGACCTGCCGGCCTCTGTTCAAAAGGTGCGACCCGAAAAGGACCGGGGCCGATAGGCCGAATGTCCAAGCATGGTCGACAAGCGACGATGCGCACGAAGCCAGGACAGGATCACCCTTGGAGTTCAGGTGTTCAGGGAAAGCAGGAAAGGAGGTCGGTATTTGAAAGGAGATGAAAAATGCCAACAAAAACAATGTCAAAAAAGATCGAGAAGATTGCGGTGCGCTTGTCGTGGGAAGAAGCCGAACGGCTGCGACGCGAAGCACATGACAGGCGAACGACCCTTTCCGAACTCGTCCGGCAAACGCTGGCCAAATCCTGTTCACAGGGGGATGTGCAATGAGCACCATTCACGTTCCCAATCCCATCACTTGCACTGGCGAAGCCCCAATCCCGGCCCCGTTTGCTGCCTTCAAGCTGGTTGAAGCCCTGGCGCCACAACTGGTGGCCGACCGGTTTGCCACCATTCCCGGAGGCTTGCGGCTTCTGGATGCCGGTACCGATATCATCCTGAACGCCGCGGCGGCCGGCTTGGACAATCATGATCGCAATCAGGTGGCCGATCATGTGACGCGGCACCAGGTCAGTGCCCTCAGCATTACTGACACCGCGGTTGGCCTGACCGCCACCGCCTGGTTCCTGCGCCGTGGCCAGCCGCATTGCATGTCCGGGTTGCGTCCCTGGTTCCATGTTGATGCCGAAGGCCTCATCTTTGCTGCCTCGCCGGCAAACGATCTCGGTGACCGGGTTGAAGCCTTTGTCGTTCCTCCCGACAAGCCGGCTCAGCCGACGACACTTCTGCTGCGAACGGCTGACGACCTGGTCCGCGGGATCGAAAGTGCGCACCTTCTCATCGATATGTGGCGGGATATCCTGCTGGTCGGGCGGTTCTCGGCATGACCACCTTGGACCTCAAGCCCCGCTCCACGCTGTCAGTGTCGGTGCGCTACCGATCCGATGGTGACCTGGACGAGTATGTCTTCGGCAAGCTGCACCTGCATCCGCATGCCATCCAGCCAACCGACCCATGGTCACCCACTGTGAAGCGGCACGACACGCTGCTACCGCTGCTGTTGCCCGATGAATTGCAGAATCCGCAGGCGCTGATCGGCTCGTTCCTGTCGCGCACCGATCCCCGGCAGACCGCGATGGCCTTGCACATGAAGTTCACCCAGGCTGACAGCCTGCCGGCCCACATGCATTGGGAGGTCGTTCGGGAATTCCTCCTGACGCAGGTCGTCGATGCCTACGAGCTCCCGCTCATCATGATCCGCCACGATCCGTTCGAGCGCGGTTTCGTCGATGCGGCGCCGCCCCACATCCATGTGGTGGTGCTGGCCCGGCGGCGCTTGCTCGGCGACTGGGGGCCGACCACGCCGTTGGTGTTCGATCGCCAGTTCGAAGGCCTGATCAAGCTGTGGCAGGAGTGGTAAGCATCCGAAGGCGTTGCCGACCAATCTGTTCACCGCGATGTGAACCGCCCCTGCTTTCTGGGAGACTTCTATCTACGTGAGGAGGCCTCCCAGAAGCCGGGGCACTTCAGCAAGCTAGGTAGAAAAACCGTAGGCGGGTTAACTGGCAATGCTCAGTTGGATGGAGGTGCTGCGAGGTCGATCGCCTGTACCTCTGTGCCGATGGCGTAAACCCGCACCCCTGCTTGGGTGGCGACGGTCTGGAACTTGTTCGCCGCCCGCGCGATGGGGGCCCGTTCCCATGTCTTGCCGCCGTCCTTCGTTCCAAAGCCGCCTGCTGCCGTGCCAACGAAGCCGACATCCTTGCTGATGAAACCGATGCCGAACTGGCGCGCGGTCTTGTCTTGCGCCATCTCGATCTCGTGCCATGTCTTGCCCTTGTCGTCACTGCGGATCACCAGCTGGGTGGCGCGCTCCGCGTCATAGCTTTGCACTGTGGCATAGCCGATATCGCCACCGGCGGGGAAACTGGCCTTCCAGATCAGTTCGAGCTTCCGGCCGGAACGATAGACTTCACGCCATGTCTTGCCGCCGTCCTTGGTGCGCAGCACAAGGCCTTCGGCCTGTTGCGGATCGGCGTTGGTGGCCGCGAAGACCAGGCCAGTCAGCTCGTCGAAGAACTTCACGTCGAGGATCATGCCGGCCTGTGCTGTCATGTCGATCACGGTCCAGGTCTTGCCTCCATCAGTGGAGCGCAGAATGCCGGTTGGCCCGCCCACTCGGCCCGCAGCGTGGATGACCGTACGCGGCTTCAGTTCGCCCTGATAGATGCGCTTAACGGTCAGTATGTCGATCGCGCACACGCCCTTGATCGAGACTGCGCCAGTATCGACCGCCTCCCATGTCCGCCCGCCATCTCGGGTCCGGTAAAGCGGTGTCGTGTCAGTCACGCCAGGGTAATAGTCGGTGCCGATGTTTCCGATGAAGCCGTTCAGCCGGTCGATGAAGCCGACCGCACGCACAAAGGTGCCGGGGCGGCTCGCAATCTTCTGCCACGTCATGCCGCCATCGGTGGTGGCGAACAGGTCGCCCGCCCCCGTGCCATACCAACCGTGGTTCTGGTCGACGAAGCTGATGCTGTCGCGCTTGCCGCGATATGCCTCGGTCGGCAAGGTGCGCCATTCCCCCAGGCTTGCGGCAGCGACCGTTGTCGCTGGCGGAAGCGCCTGTTGTGCAGCAAGCGGCGCGGCAATGACCAGCGCGGCGAGCGCAGCAGCAATTCGTCGGTTCATATGATGCGATCCTCTTGGCTGGGTCGTTTCTGCCGGTTAGCGGCGCTGGCTGGCAACCACTCCGGCACGCAGCAGTTCCGGCCCCAGGCGGCCGGTCAGTGCGCGGGCAAACATGAGATAGTCGGCAGCCAGCGAATAGACTGGACGCGTGAAAGCGAGCGGCGTGTTGCCCTCAACAAAAAAATGCCCGATCCATGCCAGGCCATAGGCGCCGACAAACCCCGCCAGCAGGGCCAGCGGCTCACGGGTGATCGCCAGTGCGATGAGGCACGCCAGGGCCCAGCTGGACGCCGCATAATGGAATCCCCGGCAAGCCGGATTGGCGTGGGCCCGCAGATAGCGCAGCCAGAACTGCCCGAATGTTTCTTCAGTCGCCTTCATTGGCCTCTCCAACTCGTCCTCCCATCTGGCAAATTTCCAATTGGAATTCAACAATTCTGATTCGACTTTTTCGCTTCGCATTTGCTAGTAAACGGCGAAGGAGGAGTTATGTCGGACAGCAAGGCAATGTCATGCGCGGTTCTGGGGATCGACCTCGGATCCTCAGCAGCGCGTGCGGTGATCATGACGCCACGCGAAGGCCGCATCCTGGGGGATGGGGAGGCACCTTATCCCTCCGGCGTTGATAGCGTTCTGACTGACCCGGCGGACCCGGATGTCGCGCGGCAATCCCCGTTCGATTATCTTGCCGCCATCACCCAAGCAGTGCGTGCAGCCATGGCTCAAGCAAGGACGGCCAGGGTGATGGGCATCGGCATTTGTGCCACCGGTTCGACGCCAATCCCCGTGACCGCGAACATGCAGCCGATAGCCGGTCAACCCGGCATGCAGGATCGCCCGGCTGCGCAGGCCTGGATGTGGAAGGACCACAGCGCTGCCGCCGAGGCAGAAGAGTTCGCGGCCAGCATGGCTCGGGACAATCCCGCGCGGCTGGCAGCAACGGGCGGGGCGACCTCGTCGGAATGGTTCTGGGCCAAGCTGCTGAAACTGCTCCGCGCTGATCCAGAGGTTGGCGCAATGACGGCTGCTTTTGTCGAACTGCAGGACTTTGTTCCGGCAGCGCTGTGCGGTGTTGACGATGTGGCCGGGCTTGTGCGCGGGGTGTGTGCGGCGGGGCACAAGGGGCATTGGGACCCGACGCGAGGCGGATGGCCTGATCTTGCCAGCCTGTCCCGCCTGCATCCGGAGCTCGGCCGTGCTGCCGGCCCCCTTGCCAATCCGCGCAGCCATACACAAGCGGTGGGGAGGCTCTGCAACGCCTGGGCCGGACGACTTGGGCTGGAGCCGGGCATCCCGGTTGCGGCGGGCTTGCTTGATGCCCATGCTGGCGCGCTTGGCGCCGGGGTGGCGCCAGGCATGCTGGTGCGGATCATGGGCACCAGCAGCTGCGACATCGCCTTGGTCGAGGGGCGCGCCCATGCCATTCCCGCACGCGGTCTGGCCGGCGCGATCGATGACTCGGTCGTGCCTGGATTCGTGGGTGTGGAAGCCGGGCAGGCTGCGGTTGGCGATTTGTTCGCCTGGGCGGCGCGCCTGCTCAGACCTGGCGAACCGACCGGGGCAACAATTGCCGAACTCTCCGCGCTGGCCGCCGGCCTGGCGCCCGGAGAAAGCGGCCTGGTCGCATTGGATTGGAACAACGGCAATCGCTCGGTGCTGATGGACCCTGCACTCTCCGGTTTGCTGCTTGGCCAGACGCTCGCGACACGGCCCGAACATGTGTTTCGCGCCATGCTCGAAGCCAGCGCCTTTGGCGCGCGGCGCATCCGCGAACAGCTCGAAGCGGCGGGTGTGCCGATCCGGACCGTGATGGTGTCCGGCGGCGTCATCACCCGCAATGCCCTGGCCCGCTCGATACTGGCCGATGTGCTGGGCGTGCCAATTGCGGTTTCCGGGGCCAGCCAGGCCAGTGCGCGCGGCGCAGCCATCACCGCCAGCGTCGCGGCCGGGCTGCATCCCGATTTGGGCGCTGCGCAGGCAACCATGGTCCCGCCGCCCGAAAGCGTTGCCATGCCCGACCCGGGCCGGGCTGCGACCTATTCGCGGCTCTATGGTCATTATCTGACCCTCCACGATGCCTTCGGTGCGGCCACAGCGCCGCTGGGCGGCATGATGCGCGATCTGCGCGCCCTGCGGCGGGCAGCCACATCATCTTCAAACGGAGCAAACTCATGAGCGACACCATCCGCATCTTCTGGCCGGGCGATTACCGCGTTCTGCCCAATCAGCTGGCCGTCCCGCTGCTTGAGGCGGCCACTGCGCAGCTCGAACGCGCGCTTGACCGGCTGGGCCGCAGGCACGCGCGGATCGAGGGCTTTCTCACCCGCCCCCATGAGACGATCGCCGCGCTCGGCCGGATCGATGACCCCTTGATCGGGCTCTACACCCATTGGGTCTATGGCCCGCACACGGTCGATGGCGTGGTGGGCAAGTCCAACCCGTTGCTGATGCTGTCCAACTTCTCGGGCACCTGGCCTGGCCTTGTCGGTCTGCTCAACACCGGGGCCTGCCTTTCAGCCGAAGGGCGCGCGCACAGCCGACTCTGGACCGCTGAACCCATTGATGCCGACGATGCGACCATGGCGCGATTGGAGGCGTGGTGCGATACCGGGGTGGTCACGCATCCCGATGACTGTGTGCGCACACCACCCCCGGTCTCTGAGGCTGCGGACGCACTGGCTGGCAACGTCCATGCCGAGATGCAGGCCAGGCGGCCGTTGGTGCTGATGCTTGGCGATACCTCCATGGGCATGACCAACGGCTATTTTGGCGTGCGCACGCTGCACAGGCTCGGCTTTTCAGAGCACAAGGTGGATCAGGCCTGGATCATCGATTATGGCCGACGCGTCACCGATCAGCGGATCGATGATGCGCTCGCCTTCGTGAAGGATCGCGGCGTTACCTTCCACCATGGCGGGGCCAATGCCGCCGACTTTACCGAGCAGGCGACGCGCGAACAGCTGCGCGATTATCTCGCCGTGCTCGACATGGTCCATGAATTCGGGGCGGATGCGATTGGCTGGCAGTATCAGCTTGGCCTCATCCACCAGCGCCCGCCGTCAGACTTCGCCGAGGGCCTGTTCAACTCCACCTGCCGACCGGAAGGCAATGGCGACACCATCGTCGATGCGACCGAGGCTGACCAGGGCAATGTGCTGCCCATGGAGATGATGAAGCGCCTGCTGAATGCCAAGGGCCTGCATCAGAGTGTGGCCTTCCATGACGTGCGCTGGGGGATTGAACAGGATGGCCGCTTCCTTTGGGTGCTGCTCAATTCCGGGTCCGCCGGCGCTTTTGCCTTCAACCATGATCCCGGCACGCTGCGCGGCGTGCACAGCTTCCGCCAGCCTGCGCAATATTTCCCCACGCCGGGCGGCAGCTTTGCCGGCGAAAGCCTGCCCGGCGCCATCACCTGGGCGCGGGCCTGGCTGGATGATGGTGAGCCGGTGATGGATGTTGGCGCTGGCGAAGTCGTGCGCCTGCCGCGCGAGACGCTGCGCGCAACATGGGATGCCACCACGCCGGAATGGCCGATCATGATGGCCGACCTGGGCATCGGCCGTGATGGACTGATGGCGCATTACCAGTCGAACCATATCGCCGTCTGCTACGGTGACATTCTGGGCGAGATGATCGCCCTGTCGCGGAGGCTTGGCTTCCGGGTGCGTTATCTGGCCGACTGATGGGGCTGGTCGGTCAGCTGATGTTCCACCCGATCAGGCCATAGTTCCAGAAGGCGAACAGCAGGGGCAATGTGCCCAGCCCCAGCAGTCGCAGATGCCAGCGACCCAGACTCCCGCGCCAGCCGGTGATTGCCGGCTGGCGCCAGCTGAGGCTGGCCAGCAGCAACAGGCCAAGCAAGCATGTTGCGACCAGATTCATCCAGATCTGGAAAGGCGCCAGCTCCATGCTGGTGGTCAGCACATATTTGAGCGGCTCCACTGGCGCGCCGGCCCATGAGCGGAAGAACAGGACCGGCGAGGCGGCCAACCCAAAAGGCATGGCCAGCGCCAGCCAGCGCCCGCGGCTGCCCTTGGCCCAGGCCGGTGCCAACAGCCCGGTCAGCAGCACCAGCACGCCGATCAGCAGGGCCTGGTTCCATAGCGCGGGGCGCGTCAGGCCTTCGGCCTTGTGATAGACGGCATCGGTGTATTGCAGGCTGGCGCGGGTGGGCTTGCCCTGTTCGTCAGGCAGGAAGACGATCACATCACTCCAGCCTGAAGGCTTGTCGGGTTGCAGCGCCTCGCTGCGCCAGAAGACATTGTCGCCATGCGGCCGGTATCCCCGGCTCGACCCCAGCTGGAGTGCGCCATCGCCCGGCACGCTGACCGGCAACGGGCCACCCAGGAAATTGGCCGAGAAGATCTCGCTGACTGAACGGATCTGGCGACGCTGGCTGATGTAATCGCCGGCATAGGCCGCCAGATCGGGCGCTGCTTTCCCGACGGCGGCCGGCGCCTGCCAGCGACCCAGCAGTGCTTCCAGCCCGGCCGCGCGGATGCCGGCAAGCGTGGGCAACGGCCGCCCGGCCTGTACCGCATCCGGCGCCGGCGCCGGCGGCAGGCCCAGCAGCCCGGCCAGCGGCAGTGTGATGCCGCCTTCACCGGTGACGGCCACGAAGATGCCCGTCTTGCGGTCCGGCAACAACGACAGGTAACTGCTGGTGCCGACCGTGCGCCCACCATGTTCAACAAGCCGGTTGCCGTTCCAATCGTTGATCATGAACAACAGGCCATAGCCCTGCACCGCCGGATGCGTGCCACCTTGCCGTGCAAAGGCGAGCGCACGCCCGCGGTCGCCCAGAATGTCGGCAATGCCGAGGTCGGCGCTCCCGCCCAGCAGTGCGATCATGTAGTGCGCCGCATCCCGGCCTGACATGGCGAGTGCACCGGCCATCCGGTTGATGGGGTGGTTGGCCCAGCCATCGGGCAGTGGCCGCGCGCCGCCATTGGGGTAGATGACCTGAGCCTGCGCGGAATCGGGAAACCTTCCCGGCCCGCGCACGACAATGGCGCCCGCCATCCGCGCCGGGCCGAACACCCGTTCGGCGAGATGGCGGTCAATCGGCATCTTCACGGCATCTTCGGCCATGAAGCCGAGCAGGCCGGCGCCAAAGTTGGAATAGTTGCTGCCGGTGTTGGCGGCGACGATATAGCCTGGGAGATTGGCATCAAGATAAGCGCCATCGATGGTCGGGAAGCTGTCGCCGGTCCGCATGAACGGCTGGCGACGTTCGGCAAAGCCGGCTTGGTGCGTTGCCAGCATGCGGATGGTGATCGGGGTGCCGCGATTGTCGGGCACTTGCCAGCGGGAAAGATAGGCATTGACCGGATCATCGATTGACCGGATGCGGCCATCCGCCATCGCCTGTGCCACCGCCACCCCCACCAGCGTCTTGGTGATGGAGCCGGTGCGGAATCGGGTGCGCACCGGATCCACAGGCAGCCGGCCAGCGGCATCGGCATGGCCATAGCCCTTGAGCAGCGCGATCTTCCCGTCACTTACAATGGCGACCACCGCACCGGTGTGCCTGACCTTGCCGCCAGGGTCGAACAACCGGTCAAAGGCGGTTTCAGCCTGGGCGATGGGCAGCGGTGCAGGCGCTTGCGCCATGGCCGGCGGTGTCGACACCAACAGCATCACCGCTGCCAACAGCCGTGCACCCAAGCCCATCTTCACCTCCACTGCTGGACAGGAGCGTAAAGATATGTTCAGCAATCGACAAGATGTTTCCAATCGGAAATACCCTAAGTCGGCGTCCGCCAAGGTTTGGCAAGGGCTGCACGGGTTGATGATGGGCGGGCGCGGACATGACACAGGTGCGGGCATGGATCATGGTGGTGGCGTTGCTGCTGGCTGCCATCATCTCGTTCATCGATCGCCAGCTGCTCAGCCTGATGGTGGATCCGATCCGGCACGACCTGGGCATCAGCGATTTCCAGATCGGTCTGCTGGTGGGGCCAGCCTTTGCCGTGTTCCATGCCGTGGCCGGCATCCCCTGCGGCTGGCTGGCCGATCGCATGGGGCGTGGCCGGCTGGTGGCCGGGGGCATAGCCCTATGGTCGCTGCTGACCATGGCCAGTGGTGTTGCTGCCAGCTACGGCCAGCTTTTGCTGGCCCGCATGGGTGTCGGGGTGGGCGAGGCGACGTTGGGGCCAAGTGCCCATTCCCTCATAGCTGACAGCTTTGATGCGCGGCGCCTGCCCATGGCCATGGCGGTCTATTCCACCGGCGTGGCCCTGGGCGCCGGCCTGGCCTTTGCCTTTGGCGGGCAGGCGGTGCTTTGGGCCGGGCAGTTGCCCACCAGCATGCCGGCATTGGCACATCTGCACGACTGGCAACGCGCGTTCCTGCTGGTCGGTCTGCCCGGCCTGCTGGTATCGGCGTTGGTGCTGCTGGTGGTGCGTGACCGGCGCCAGACATCTGCTCGTCCGGCACCTGCCGCCATGCTGACAGGTCTAGGCCCACTTTGGCGCGACAACCGGCAACTGGTTTTGCTCTACCTGCCTGCCATCAGCGCATTGACCGGGTCAGGCTATGCCAGCCTGACCTGGTTGCCGGCGCATTTCATCCGCAATTTCGGCTGGAGCCCGCAGCAGGTGGGCTGGATGCTGGGATTGATGCTGATGCTGGCCGGCGTGGCAGGGGCTATCGCTGCCGGACTGGCGGCTGGCTGGCTAGCGCGGCGCGGGCGCGTGGATGCGCCGCTGCTGGTCATCACGGTCAGCGCCCTTTTGCATGCCCCGCTGACTGCGGCAGTTACGCTGGTGGCCACCCCGGTGGTGGCGACCTGGCTGCTGGTGCCGGCCACCTTCCTGTCCAGTGCTTTTGTGGCGCTGGGGCCAGCGGCAGTGCAGGCCGCGACGCCGGTACCGCTGCGCGGCCGGGTGGCGGCCATCGTGCTGATGGTCACCAGCCTGGTCGGCATGGTCGCCGGACCGGTGGGCGTTGGGGCACTGACATCATTTCTGTTTGGCGATGACCGTGATGTTGGCCTGGGGCTGGCGCTGGTGGCCGGGCAGTTGTCGCTGCTGGGCGGGCTGTTGCTGCTGGCTGCCCTGGCGCCTTACCGGACGGTCATGGCGCGGATCAGAAGCGGGCGGGGCTGAGGCCCAGTTCGGCCAGCCTTGCCAGGATGCGGTTGGCGGCCTCCGGCTCCGGCACCTCGATTTCAAATTCAACACGTGCACAGCGCGCTGCCGTGTCGCCAAAGGCCCGATCATGGCTCACGCTGTTGATATTGCCCGACAAGGCGCCAATTTCGGCACAGACCATGGCCAGTGCCCCGGCTTGGTCCGACAAATCGGTGCGCAGGCGGATCAGCCTGCCTTCGCGCGCCAGCTGGCGCTGCAAAATGGCCGACAACAGCCGGTTGTCGATGTTGCCGCCACACAGGATCAGGCCCACCCGGCGGCCGCGATACTGTTCCGGGCGTGACAGCACTGCCGCCAGTCCAGCAGCGCCAGCGCCTTCCGCCAGGGTCTTTTCAATCTGCAGCAGCAGCGCGATGCCGTTTTCGATCGACGCTTCCGTCACCACCTCGATCCGGTCCACCAGCCTGCCAACATAATCGCGCGTGCGCTGGCCTGGCGCGATGACGGCAATGCCTTCGGCAATTGACACCCCGCGTTGGGCAGGATGCGGCCAATGGCCAAAGTGATGCGCCATGCCGGGAAACGCCTCCGACTGGACGCCGACAATCTCGACACGGGGTGCCAATGCCCTTGCGGCCACCGCGATGCCGGAAATCAGCCCGCCGCCGCCAATGGCCACCACCAGTACATCAAGGTCGGGCTGGTCGGCCAGCATTTCGAGGCCCACTGTGCCTTGGCCGGCGATCACGGCATCGTCATCATAAGGATGGATGAAGGTCAGCCCGCGTTCGGACACCAGCGCCGGAATGGCGGCAGTGGCCTCGGCAAAATCGCTGCCGGCCAGAATCACCTCCGCGCCGAATTCACGGGTGCGGTTGGCCTTGATCGCAGGGGTTGAGGTGGGCATCACGATGGTGGCCGGAATGCCGAGCTGGCTGGCGTGATAGGCCACGCCCTGTGCATGATTGCCCGCCGACACCGCCAGGACCCCGCGTTTGCGCTCGGCTTCAGTCAGGCCCAGCATCCGGTTCAATGCCCCGCGTTGCTTAAACGATGCGGTGAACTGCAGATTTTCGAACTTCAGCCAGATTTCCGCACCCGTCAGGTGCGACAGGGTCGCGGAATGCAGGAATGGCGTGCGCGAGACGTGCCCGGCAATGCGCGCGGCGGCCTGCTCCACATTGGCCAGTGTGATGAGCGGCATCATGCCACGATCTGCCATGGATTTTCGACCAGCGCCCTGAATGCGGCCATGAAGCCGGCGGCCACCGCGCCATCGATGGCGCGGTGATCAAAGCTGCCCGTTGCGGTCAGCATGGTGGCAATGCCGAGGCTGCCATCCGCCACATGGGCACGTGGCTGCGCTGCACCGACGGCCAGGATCATGGCTTCAGGTGGGTTGATGACCGCGTCGAACTGGGTGATTCCGAACATGCCCAGATTGGTCAGGCTGGCGGTTCCACCGCTGTATTCTGATGGCTGCAGCCGACCATCGCGCGCCTTGGCGCCCAGCGCCTGCATTTCGGTCGCAATGGCAGAAACCGACTTGCCGGATGCATCTCTGATCACGGGCGTGACCAGACCGCCCGGTATTGCCACCGCCACCGAAATGTCAGCCCTCGCAAACCGGCGGATGCCATCATCCGTGAAGCTGACATTGGCCTCGGGCACCTGTAGCAGGGCACACGCCTGGGCTTTCAACAGCATGTCATTAACGCTGATGCGGATGCCGCGAGCGGCCAGGCTTTCGTTGAGCCGGGCGCGCAGAGCCAGCAGCGGATCCAGCACGACGTCGACAGTCAAATAGAAATGCGGCACCTGCTGCTTGGACTCGGTCAGGCGGCGCGCAATCGTCCTGCGCATGCCGCTCAATGCCATAGTCTCAAATGGCGCAGTGGCCAGATTGCCAACGGGTGGCGCCACCACCGCTGGCAAGGTGACTTGTGCCGGCGCAGGTGCCGCGGCTGCGGGCAACCCCAGGCCGGCCGCTTCCATAACCGCGGCCATGCCAATTCTTTGCGCCGGTGCACGCGCTGCCAGTTGGGAGAGGCTGAGCCCCAGCAATTGCCCCAGCTTGCGACCCAATGCTGTGGCTTCGGCCTGATCAGTTTGTGCCGCTGGCGCAGCAGGCGACATTGGTGGCGGAGGTGGCGCTGCCGGCGGCGCGACATTGGCGCCGAAAGTGCCAAGCTGCAGGATGACGGTGCCGACCGCAATATCGGCCGTACCTTCTGCCACCATTATGCCAGTCACGGTTCCGCTTTCGGTCGCTTCCAGTTCCATGGTCGCCTTGTCGGTTTCAATGTCGGCGATCACATCGCCGGCCCGCACGGCATCCCCTATTGCGATGTGCCATTTGGCCAATGTGCCGGTTTCCATGGTCGGCGATAGCGCCGGCATGATGATGTCTGTCATCGCGCGCTTCCGATCAGTTCGGCGGCGGCCTCGACAATCGCTTCGGCATCCAGCCGATACTCTGCATAGAGTGTGGGCAAGGTCCCCGTCTGGCCAAAGCGGTCAGTGCCCAGTGGGCTGACGCGATGGCCCTGCACCCCACCCAGCCAAGACAATGTAGCCGGCGCCGCATCGCACAGCGTGACAAGGCCAGCGCTTCGCGGCAGGGCCGACAGGAGCTGTTCAACCGGCGCCAATGCGGCCTTGCCTTGGCGCCATCTGTCAGCACGGGCCCTGGACCATGCCCGGTGCAGTTGGCCCGGCGAAGTGATTTGCAGCAGCCCAAGACCCGGCATGTCTTCCGACAACAAGGCATGAGCGGCCAGCGCTTCCGGCATGACCGCGCCCATGGCGACAATGGCGACTGGCTCGTCTGCCGTGGGCGCGATCCGCCAATAGGCACCATCAATCACCCCCTGCTTCCAGCCATCATCAGCCCTTGCAGGTTGATCGATGCTGCGCGTCGAGAGGCGAAGATAGATGCTGCCGCCCTCCGGTTCCTGCAAATGCCGGAAGGCATGTTCCATCAGCAGTGCTAGTTCGTCGGCAGTGGCTGGTTCATAATGGGTTAGCCCCGGTTGGCCCATGGCAATCAACGGTGGGTTGATCGACTGGTGGGCGCCGCCTTCCCCGCCCAGCGTGATGCCCGATGGAGTGGCCACCAGCAGGAAGCGAGCATCCTGATAACAGCCATAATTCAGCGCATCGAGTCCGCGCGCGATGAACGGATCATAGACGGTGCCGATCGGTATCAGCCGTTGGCCAAACAATGGGGCCGAAAGCCCGGCAGCAGCCAGCATGAGGAACAGATTATGCTCCGCAATCCCCAATTCGACATGTTGGCCGGCGGCACTGCCTTGCCATTTTTGCGGGCTGGGCACGTTGAGCGACCGGAACACATCGGGCAGTTCGCGTCGGCGGAACAGGCCGCGGCTGTTCACGAAAGCGCCAAGATTGGTGGAAACCGTGACATCAGGCGATGTGGTGATGATCCGGTCGGCCAGCGGTGTCTGCCCTTTGGCCAGGTCGAACAATATCTTTCCAAACGCCGCCTGCGTTGATTGCGAGGCGCCCTCCGGTGCCGCAATGGCCGGCACCGGTACCGGCTGCCAGGGATGGTCGGCCGCCTTGATGGCAATCGGGCTGGCAGCGACAAAGGCTTCCAGGGCCGCCCGTGCATTGTCGCCCAGGCCTGACCAGGTGCCCCATTCGTCGCCAGGGGCGATGCCCATGCTGTCGCGCAGGCTTTCGATCTGGCCGGGCGTCATCAGGCCGGCGTGATTGTCCTTGTGTCCGGCAAGCGGCAGACCGTGGCCCTTGATGGTGTAGGCGATGAACAGGGTGTTGCGCTCATCGCGGGCGGCATCAAAAGCAGCCACCAGCGTTTCGATGCAATGGCCGCCCAGTGTCGTCATCAGCCGTTGCAAAGCGGCATCATCATGCCCGGCGATCAGCGTCAGTGTTTCGGGTTGGTCGGCCAGATCGGCATTCAACCGCGCCCGCCAGGCCGCGCCGCCCTTGTAGGTCAGGGCGGCATAATCTGCATTCGGACAGGTTTCGATCCAGTCCGCGATCGCCTGGCCACCGGGCCGCGCAAAGGTTTCGCGCTGCAGCCGGCCATGTTTCAACGTGATGACCCGCCAACCACAGGTCTCGAAGATATCGTCAAAGCGGCGGAACATGCGGTCAGCCGTGGTGGCGTCCAACGATTGCCGGTTGTAATCGACAATCCACCAGCAGTTGCGCAAATCGTGTTTGTAGCCCTCGATCAGGCATTCATAGATGTTGCCCTCGTCCAGCTCGGCATCGCCCATCAGGGCGATCATGCGGCCGGCCTGGCCGGGCGGCAGGGCTGCATGGGCAATCAGCCAATCCTGCACAAGGCTGGCAAAGGCGGTGATGGCGACACCCAGACCAACCGAGCCAGTGGAAAAGTCCACAGGAATCGCATCCTTGGTGCGGCTGGGATAGGATTGTGCGCCGCCCTTGCCGCGGAAAGCCTGCAAGGCTGCGAGGCTCTGGTTGCCCAACAGATAATGGATGGCATGCAGCAGCGGGCCGGCATGCGGCTTCACGGCAACTCGGTCATTGGGCCCCAACGCATGGAAATAAAGCGCGGCCATGATCGCCGTCATCGAGGCGCAACTGGCCTGGTGGCCGCCCACCTTTATCCCATCCACACTTTCACGGAGGTGGTTGGCGTTGTGGATGGTCCAGGCACTGAGCCACAGCAGCCGCTGGTCGATGGCTTCCAGCTGCGCCAGCCGTTCCGGCGACAGGGCGTGCGCAGTCGCAATTGTGCAAGGCTCGGTGCTTGTGGGCATCGGCCCGATCTCCATCCAGCTCTTTCCAGAATTTCCGGAAGCTGCTAACATAATTCCAATCCGAAACGAAGATATCTTTGCAGAAAATTTCGGAGTGTTTTCAGGGAGGGGCCGATGGCGTTTGCGCACAAGGCGATCTTGCCGTGGCGGCAGGTGCATCTGGATTTTCACACGCCGGCGGCTGCCGGCACCATTGCGGCCGGGTTTGACGCCGATGCATTTGCGCAAACCATAGTCGATGCCGACGTCCAATCCGTGGTGTTGTTCGGCAAATGCCACCACGGCTGGTCATATTATGACAGCAAGGTCGGCCAGCGGCATCCAGGCCTCGATTTTGATTTGCTGGATGCCCAAGTGGCCGCCCTGAAGCGCCGGAGCGTGGAAACCGTTCTTTACCTGTCCGTCGGCTGGGATGAGCGCAATGCGCATGCTCACCTCGATTGGCGTCAGGTGGGGGCTGACGGGCAGTTTTTCTGCCTGTTGGGCAACCATATCGAGGCATCTTGGAAATACATGTGCCTGGGCACGCCCTACCTCGACCATGTGGTGGCCCAGGTCAGCGAATTGCTGGACCGTTATCCGGATGCCGACGGTCTGTGGCTGGACATCATCAAGCAGGAGCCATGCGCCTGTGTGCATTGCCAGGAGGCCATGACAGCCGCCGGGCTGGACTGGATGGACCCGGCGCATCGCCTGCGCCAACGCCAGACGGTGCTGGACCGCTATTTCACCGCCATCGACGCGGCGGTTGGCGACCGGGCCATTTCACTTTTCCACAACACGTCGATGGTGCCGCGTGGGGACAGGCGCTTCTTTTCGTACCAGAGCCATGTCGAGATCGAGGCGCTGCCAACCGGGGGCTGGGGTTATGACCATCTGCCCATTTCGGCCCGCTATGGCGAAACTCTGGGGCTGGACCGGATTGGCGTCACCGCACGCTTCCACCTCATCTGGGGCGAATTGGGATCTTACAAGCACCCGGATGCCTTGCGCTATGAAACGGGAGCCATGCTGGCCAATGGCACCAAGCTGTGCATTGGCGATCAGCTGGATGCCAATGGCGTTCTGGATGCGTCGGCCTGGAAGCTGATGGGCACCATCTTTGCCGAAGCCAAAGCCAAGCAGCCATGGTGCGAAGGTTCCATCGGCATGGCCGACATCGGCATTCTGTCCAGCGTAGGTGTCCGCCAGCCGGGTGCGATCAGCCGCGAGGCACGGCATTGCCCGGAAGATGAAGGCGCCGCGCGCATCCTGGCGGAGGGCCATTTCCTGTTTGACGTTATCGACACCGAGGCTGACTTCGGCCGCTATCGCTTGCTGGTCCTGCCCGACAAGGTTCGGCTTGGCCCCGAGCTTGCCGCAAGGCTGCAAGCCTATGCTGATCGCGGCGGCTGCATCCTGCTGACGGGCGAAAGCGGCCTGGCACCCTCCGGCGTCCAGCCCATGCTCGACACAGGTGCGGACTGCCTTGGGCCCGCCGTGTCGGACCCGCGCTATGTGTTGCTGCGAGAGGACTTGCGCCCGGACTGGGCAACGGACCGGCCATTCGTGATCATGGCGCCCTCACTGGCCATCACTGCGCGGGCTGACGGCCAGTCGCTGGGCGACAGCTTTGATGCCCTGTTCAACCGCCGGCCACAGCATTTTTATGGCCATGTGCATGCGCCGCCTCAGGCAGCGCCATCGGGTCTGGCAGCCGGCGTGCGCAAGGGCGGAATCTGCTGGCTGCCGTTTCCGCTGTTCACCCTTTATCGTGCCATGGGCCACGCCACGATCCGGCATTTCGTGACCGCCACGATCAGGGACATGCTGGGCCAACCGCTGATTGCCGCCAGCGGCCTGCCGCCGACCGCCACACTGAACCTGCGGGCACAGCCAGCCGAAGGCCGCCATGTGCTGCATCTTCTGCATGGCGAACGCCGGCTGAAAGGCAGCTATGTGTTGGGGCAGATCGAGGTGGTTGACGCCTTGCCGAGCATCGGGCCGGTTGACCTGGCGGTTGCCATGCCAGTTGCACGTGCGCGGCTGGTGCCACAGGGCGACGAGCTGGCGGTCAGTCAGGCGGACGGGATAGCGCACGTGCATGTGCCCCGCTTCGCCGGGCACCAGATGATCGAGATCAGCTAGCGCGCAGGATTTCGGCCAGATTCTCATCTTCCAGCCGGATGCACCACCCGCCGTCCACCAGCAGCAGCAGGCCGGTGTACGAGATCAGCTCCTGCTGGCCGCAGGGCCGATCCCACTGGAATTGCCCCACGGCCAGTACCGCGCCCGGCCCGGCGGCCTCAAGCTGCAGCCCTTGCCAGGCAAAATGCACCGGCGGCTGCCAGGCGCCGCCCAGATAGCGGTCAGCGAGCTGGGCATGGGTCAGCAGCACCGGTTGGCCCCTGCGCACCAGCCAGGCGCCCTGCGGGTGATAACGGGCCAGAATGGCCTGCCTGTCGCCGGCATTGAGCTCGTTGGCATAGGCATCGAACCAGGCCTGAATGTCGCTTGTCATGGGTCCAGGGGCCATATCGGGCGGGTGATGTGGCGGTAGGGCAGCCGGCCGGGATCATGGTCCAGCACGCCGGGGGCATCCACGATCAGGATGTCGGCCGCAATGGCGCGGAAGGCAGCATAGAAATGCTGCGAGGATTTGACCAGCAACACCCGCCGTGCCGCCGGGTCGATGCCCAATCGCGAAAAGGCTTCCGGCGCAAAGCATTGCGTGCGCAGCGTGCTTACCACCAGATACCAGTCCAGTGCCGGCACATGCAGCCCGGCCGCCTTGCCCATTGGCCATTCGCGGCCTGAGAATGGAACGCTGGCCTGGTCTGATGTGGCCAGCACATCCACTTCCAGATCAAGTGGCCGGCCCGACAGGCTGCAGGCCTTGCCGCCCACGCGCAGCGCAAGCCGCGCCCTGGGGCCAGCGGCCAGCGCCAGTTCGGTCGCCACCGGATCCCATATGATTCCGGCGGCAAGGTTGCCAACCCCGGCATCTGCCAGGGCTTCCAGCAGCCAGGTCGCATCAGATGGCGCGCCGCCGCCCGGATTGTCGGCGGTGTCGGCCAGCAGCAATGGCGGCGTGGAAACGGCGGCGGCGCGCGCCACCGCCGCCTGCATTGGCACCAGCGGCGCATGGGTGGTGCCGGCCAGCGCCCGCAGTTGCGCACCGATCTCGCGCGCGATGCGCCTTGCGCTGGCGGCATCGCCGTTGGTGGTGACCAGGATGCGGGCGCTGGTATCCGGCGTGTCAGCCCAGACAAAGCCGTGGACGATGGAAATGTCGAGCGCCTCGCCAGCCGTTTCCCGCGCCCTGAGATCGGCCACCAACGCCTGCATCGGGCCATGCATGGTGTGATAGACCGAGATCATCCGGCAATCATGCACGGCCTTTGCGGGCGTGATCTCCCCCCGCAGTATCGCCATCGCCAGATCGATCAGCCGCTCCGCGCAATCGGCAATGTCAGTGTGCGGATATTCCTTGTAACAGATGAGTAAGTCGGCTGCTTCCACCATGGCGGCCGACAGGGTGCCATGGCTGTCGAACAGCACAGCAATGCGCGCCCGCGGGCCGATCAGCTGGCGCACACGCATGATGAGGTCGCCATCGCAATCCGGCAGGCCATGGGCGCTCATTGCGCCATGCAGGCCCAGCACGACCAGATCGACATTGCCAGCGCTGGCCAGATCGGCCAGCAATTCGCCAGCCAGCGCTTCATAGGTCGCGCGGGTCAGCAGGCCACCAGGCTGGGCGGCCGCCACCATGCCTTCAGACAGGCTGATCTGGCCGGCGGCTTGCAACCGGCGCAACGGCACCAGCGGGGCGGCGATCAACGGCACGTCATCGCCCAACGCGCCGGCTTGATGGTGGCAGAGCGCGGCAAAATCGTGCCGCCCAGTGGCCAATGGCGAAAAGGCGTTCACTTCGACACCAAAGGCCGCAGCAAAGACGTGAGGGACGCCCATTAGCCCGCCCGCCGGAACAGCCGGCCACGAAACGCCAGGAATTCCGCTCCCTCAGCATCGGTGTGCAGCTGCTGGATGGTGGGAATGGCCGAACCGGGGAGTAGCGTTGCAAACGCGCCCTGGCCAAGCGGATGCAGGATCACCTCATAACTTTCGGTCTGGTCGCCTGCATCAGCTGCAGGCCTGAAACAAAGGCACGCGCCGCCATCCATGGGCGACACCTGGATGTGATATCGCGGTGCCTGCCAATCGCCTGAAATGCGCGCGATTTCAGCCCGACGTTCCGGTCCGGCAAGGCCTGGCCCGGCAGGATCGGGAGGCGCGGGCACGGTGCAATCGGCCAGGGCCAGCAGCAGTGGCGACAGCACGCTGTGGGCGATCAGCCGGGCATCACCACCGGCAAGCATCAGCGCCACGCCCACCTTTCGGCCAGGGGCCATCCGCAGGAAACTGGCTTGCCCCGGCACCGCGCCATCATGGCCCCAAAGCGCCGCATCCGCACTGAAACGCATCAGCCCCGGTCCGAAGCCAAGCGCGAAGCTGGGGGATGGTGACGGCACTTCCGGGGCGCTCATCACCTGGAACAGGCCAAGCCCTGCCGGCGGCGGCTCCCATAGCGCCTCTGCCCAGGCCACCAGATCAGCGGCACTGGCATAGGGCGTTGCCCCTGCCGGTCCGAGCGCCCGCAAGGCCGGGCTGCCAGCCGGAATCTTGTCACCTGCCGTGATCATCACCTCTGGCCCGGTTGCCTCGCGCCGCGCCATTGTGCTTTGCAGCCCCAGGGGGCCTGCCAGCACCTCGCGAAACAATGTCTCCCAGTCATGGCCGAAGGCCACTTCCGCCAGCCGCGCCGCCAGCACGATGCCGGCATTGCAATAAGAGGTCAGCGTGCCCGGCGGCACCGTCTGCTCGGCCATGGCGAGCCGCGCCACATGACGGGCCACGGCATCCGGCGCGCAACCCTCGTCATCGAAGATATCGCCAAAAAAGCCGCCCTGATGGGTCAGCAGATGCCGGGCGGTGAGGCGTGCCGCAGCCGTCTGATCGGCCAGCCTGAGATCTGGCAGCCAATGGGCAACCGGCCTGTCAAGATCAAGCCTGCCCGCCCTCACGGCCAGATGCACCAGCGCTGCCGTGAAGCTCTTGGCGATCGAGCCCATGCGAAACGGCAGTGCCTGCGTGGCGGCGCCAAAGGCAACCGTGACGGTTTCGCCACCGGCCCGCACCGCCAGGCTGGCCGCATCGGCACCGCCGGCCCGGCAGGCAGCAGTCAGCAGGGATTGCAGGGCGGCTGGGGTCATCGGGTGCGCCGCATCTGATTGACCGGCAGGTTGAGCGCATCCAGTGGATCGATGCGGATACCGGCAATGTCGCTGCGGGCGGCGATCGTCATCATCGTTTGCGACAGATAGACATAGGGCAGATCGGCATGCGTCAGCCGGGCGGCCTGTTCCAGCATGGCCTGGCGGCGTGCCGGCTGCATCTCGCGCTCCGCCAGGCGGATCAGTGCGGCAACCTTCAGGTTCCGGTATCGCGCCGGGTTGGACACGCCGGCCCGGGCCGGCTCAAACCAGGCGTTCATGATGGCCGAAGGATCGTTGAAATCGATGACAGCACCTTGCAGCACAATATCGTAACCGCCCCGCGCCATGCGATCGAGATAGGCTGGCACTGACAGCCGCTCGATCTTCAGGTCAACCCCGAGTGGCTTCACGGCAGCCTGCACATACTGCGCGATGGTATCGGTTTCTGGCGACACCCCCGGATAGATGAAGCGCAACGGCCTTGTCGGCCGCCGTGCCAGTGCGGCCAGGCGGCGGGCCAGCACCGGATCATGCGCAACGCGCTGGCTGGCGGCATGGCCGGGCATGGATGGCGGCAGCGGCCCGGCAAAGGCCAGCGACGTGCCGCCTCGGATGTAACGGATGATGCCATCGGCATCGACGGCATGGGCAATCGCCTGGCGCAGGCGCAGGTCTGACAGGGCCGGGCTGGCCATGTTGAAGGCCAGATTGTTGAATGCCAGGATCGGCGCGCGGTGCAGCCTGACCGCACCCTGGCCGATCAGCCGCTTCTGTTCCTGGCTGGGCAACAGAAACGCTACATCGATCTCCCCCTTTTCCAATGCCAGCCGGCGGACTGTGGGGTCAGGCATTTCGCGATAGACGAGCCGGTCGAAGCCGTCGGCAGGCGGCGCCGGGTCTCCCGGCAAGGGCGTCCAGAAAGGTTGCGGCAGCAACACATGCACGCCGCGCTGGCTGCTGCCCTGCAGCTGGAACCGGCCCGATCCCGCCGTGTGGGTGGCCAGCCATTGGCTGCCCCAAGGGTCCGCCGGCAGCCGGTTGGCCACGGACGGATCGATGATGGACGTCATCCGGTCGCTCAGCAGGGCCAGCAGGGCCGGTGAAGGGTGACGCAGTCGCAAACGCACGGTGTCGGGGGCAACGGCCTCAACTTCGGCCAGCATGTCGCCCAACAGGCTGGCATTGCCGCGACCGATCGCCTGTAAGCGCCGCAGAGTGAAGGCGACGGCTGCAGCATCCACCGGACGGCCACTGGCAAACCGGCGCCCCGGCTGCAGGCGAAACGTCCACGCAAGGCCATCAACAGAGGTTGTCCAGCTGGTGGCCAGCATGCCCCTGTAGCCGCCATTCGTCGAGCATCGGGTGAGCGTTTCATAGGCGGCGCGCACGGCAAGCGTCTGGTCGACGGCAGGGGCGATGGCAAAGTCGAATGGGCCTGCACGCGTGCTGAGCCCGATGTGCAAGGGGCCAGCGCTTGCCGGGGCATGCAGCAGTGGCAACGCCAGGATCAGGGTGGCAAGAATGCCGGTGCGAACCATTGGCCTTGCGTAGCGAAGGACAATCGTTATGGAAATAGTGTTTCGTATCGGAACCGATACGCTCCAGGGAGGTCGCTTTGCACGTCGACCAGATCATTGCCAATGCCTTGCTGGTTGATGGCACCGGCACGCCGCCCGCCACAGGTGCGGTGGCGCTGACCGGCGACCGGATCATGGGGGTTGGTGCGCTACCGGGGTGGACGGCAGACGAGGTCATCGATGCCGCCGGGCTGGCACTGGCGCCGGGTTTCATCGACGCCCACACCCATGACGATGCTGCCTTGCTTGGCGGCGATCTGGCACCAAAGATCAGCCAGGGCGTCACCACGGTCGTGACCGGCAATTGCGGGGTCAGCCTGGCGCCCCTGCGACTGGCCCCAGGGGCCAGCCTGCCCGGGCCGCTGGACTGTATCGCTGATCCGGCCTGGTTCCGTTTTGACAGTTTTGCCGCCTGGACAGCAGCGTTGGCAGATGCCGGCACCACCACCAATGTGGTGCCGCTGGTGGGCCATGGCACGTTGCGGGTGAAGGTGATGGACCGGATTGACCGGCCGGCCAGCGAGGGTGAGATCGTTCAGATGGAGGCGCTGGTGGACGAAGCCATGGCGGCCGGTGCCTTTGGCCTGTCCAGCGGTCTGTTCTATCCCCTCGCCGCCGCCGCCCCGGCCAGTGAAGTCACCCGGCTGGCAGTGCGCGCGGCGGCGCATGGCGGTGTTTACACCGCCCATATCCGTGATGAAGGCGACCATGTGATCGCAGCATTGGAAGAGGCCATAGGCATCGCCGCCGATGCCGGCCTGCCGCTGATCCTGTCGCACCACAAGGTGTCTGGCCGCGCCAATCACGGCCGCAGCCGGGAAACCCTGGCCCTGATCGCAAGGGCTGCCACCCGCCAGCCGGTCTGGCTGGATGCCTATCCCTATGCGGCAGGCTCCACCATGCTGAATGAACGGTCATGTGCTGCATCAAGCCGGACTTTGGTGACCTGGTGTGCCAGCCGCCCCGAATTTGCCGGGCAGGACCTGGCCGATGTGGCCCGGACATTGGGCCTGAGCGAAGCGGAGGCCATTGCCGCTCTGCAGCCGGCCGGCGCCATCTATTTCATGATGGATGAAGCCGATGTGGAGCGCATCCTGTGTTGTCCTGAAACCATGATCGGCTCCGACGGCATTCCGGCCGATGCCCATCCGCATCCGCGCCTTTGGGGCAGCTTTGCGCGGGTGCTGGGCCATTATTCCCGGCAGCGCGGCCTGTTCTCACTGGAGGAGGCGGTTCGCCGCATGACGGCATTGCCCGCCGCCCGCTTCCGCTTGGCCGACCGGGGCGTGCTGGCGGCGGGCGCCCATGCCGATCTGGTGCTGTTCGATCCCGATGCGGTGGCTGACAAGGCCACCTTCGCGGATCCATGCCAGCCCAGTGCCGGGATCCATTGGGTGATGGTCAATGGCGTCAGGGTCTGGGATCAGGGCAGCGCGACCGGGGCGCGTCCGGGCCGGATTGTGGTGCGGGCATGACGGTCGATCGCCTCCACAAGTCATTGCCGCCCTGGTTGGCACCGGGCAGCCCCCTTGGTGCCAGCGTTATCGATGGCGATCTGTTGTTTCCGGTAGCGGTGCTGCGCGAAACGGCGGTGGCACACAACCGCGCCTGGATGCGGGCCTTTCTGTCGGCAACCGGCACGGCCATTGCGCCGCATGGCAAGACGAGCATGAGCCCGGAACTGTTCGCCATGCAGATGGCCGACGGCGCCTGGGGCCTGACAGCGGCAACCGCCCATCATGTGCGGCTTTATCACGACCTCGGCATCCGCCGCGTTATCCATGCCAACCAGCTGATTGGCCCGGCCGATATCCGGCTGGTGCTGGATCTGCTGGGCGCTGACCCGGATTTCAGCCTGTTCAGCCTGGTTGACAGCTTGGCCGCAGTGGCGCGGCTGGCGGCGGCGCACGCTGAGGCCGGCATTGCCCGGCCGCTATGCCTGTTGCTGGAAGTGGGTGCCCGTGGCGGCCGCACCGGCGTGCGGAGCCAGGCGGAAGGCTTGGCCGTGGCGCGGGCCGTGGCGGCCGCACCGGGGCTGGCCCTGTGTGGGGTCGAGCTTTTTGAAGGCGTGTTCCAGGGGCAGGCCGGCGCCGCCGAACGGATCGAGGCGATGCTGGACGATGTGGTGGCGCTGGCAGGCAGCGCGGATGCCGAAGGGCTGTTCACCGGCAACGAGATACTGCTCACCGGCGGCGGCTCGGCCTTTTTCGATCGTTGCGCTGCGCGGCTGGGCCCCACCGGCCTGTCACGCCCGGTGCGCACTGTCATCCGTTCCGGCTGTTACATCACGCATGATGACGGACTGTACCGTGGGCTGTTTGCCGATCTGGCCATCCGTGATCCTGCTGCTGCTGCGCTTGGGGCCGGCTTGCAGCCCGCACTGGAAATCTGGGCGCCCGTGCAGTCCGTGCCTGAGCCCGGTCGCGTGATCGCCGCCTTTGGCAAGCGCGATGCTGGCCATGATGCCGGCCTGCCGTGCCCGCGTTTTCACTATCGGCCCGGTTTGCACTCAGCGCCGGTACCGATTGACGGGCAGCTCGCGACGGTGGGCCTGTTTGACCAGCATGCCATTCTGGAAGGGCCGCTCGACGTGTCGGTGGGGGATGTGCTGGGTTTTGGCATCTCGCATCCCTGCACCACGTTCGACCGCTGGCGTGCGCTGTTCCTGGTGGATGAGGCGCGACGGGTCACCGGCCATGTCAGCACGCTTTTCTAGGCCGATCCGAATGCTGCGCCGCCTGGCTGCAACGCTGGTCGTGCTGCTGGGCGTGTCCGTGGTGACATTCGTCATCACCCAGCTGGTACCCAGCGATACTGCCAGGTTGGTGGCCGGCGACCTCGCGTCGGAGGCGCGGGTGGCCGAAATCAGGCAGGAACTGGGGCTCGACCGCCCGCTGCCGGTGCAATATGCCACCTATATGCAGCGGCTGGCCAGGGGCGATCTGGGCGTGTCGATCCGGTCCGGCCGCCCTGTGGCCGAAGAGCTTGCGGAAGCGCTGCCGGCCACTGTCGAGCTGGCGCTGCTGGCCTTTGTCATCATCCTGATCAACGGGCTGCTGCTGGGATCGCTGGCGGCGCTGGCTGCCGGGCGCTGGCCGGATCATCTGATCAGGCTGCTTTCGACAATGATGATTTCGGCGCCAACATTCTGGATCGGGCTGGTGCTGATTGCGCTGTGCTTCGGCCAGCTTGATCTGTTGCCTGCCGGCGGCCGCCTTTCGCCGGAACTGGTGCCGCCGGTTGCCATCACCGGGCTTTACGGCCTTGACGCCATGTTGGCCGGGCAATGGCGGCTGGCCGGCGATGTCGTCACCCATCTGCTGATGCCGGCCCTGACCTTGGCGCTGGCGGCCAGCGGATCGGCAGCGCGGCTGGTGCGCGCATCGCTGCTGGAGGTGCTGCAGGAAGATCATGTGCGCCGCGCCCGCGTTGCCGGGCTTTCGGAATGGGTGGTTCTCACCCGATATGCCCTGCCCAATGCGCTGGTGCCGTTCATCACCACTGCGGCGATCCTGCTGGCCGACTTGCTGGGCGGCGCGGTGGTGACCGAGGCCATCTTCAGCTGGCCGGGCCTGGGCAGCTACACCCTTGAGGCGGTGGCCGGGCTGGATTTTCCGGCCATCATGGGCTTCACCCTACTGGCCGCGCTGTTCTATGCCGCCGCCAACCTGGTGGTGGACGTGCTCTACGGTGTGGTTGACCCCAGGTTGGGCCCAGCATGAGCGCGTTGCGGCTGGCGATGCGACGTGACCCGGCTGGCAGCCTGGGGGCACTGCTGGTGCTGCTGCTGCTGGGCTTTGCCATGCTGGGGCCGCTGGTCGCCCAGCACCCGCCCGATGCCATTGCGCTGGCCCGCCGTTTGCAGCCGCCCTCGGCCCTGAACTGGCTGGGCACCGATGAACTGGGACGTGATGTTTTTGCCCGGCTGGCGCATGGGGCATGGCCATCACTGATGGCGGCGCTGCTGGTGGTGGGCACCACCGTCACGTTGGGCACCTTGTTGGGTGCGTTTTCGGCCCTGCTGGGCGGACTGGCCGATGCGGTGGCCATGCGCATAATCGATGTGTTGCTGGCGGTGCCGGCCCTGGTGCTGGCCATGGCGCTGGCGGCGGCGCTGGGGCCCAGCCTGGTCAATGCCCTGATCGCATTGGTGGTCGTGCGTTTGCCGGTATTTGTGCGGCTGGCGCGCGCGCAGGCGCTGGTGTTGCGATCACGGCCCTTTGCAGAATTCGCGCGGCTGGCCGGTGCCGGTCGCTGGCATGTGCTGCGCCATCATTTGCTGCCCAATCTGGCAGGCATCATGGTGGTGCAGGGCCTGATGGATGTGGCAGCCGTCATCCTTGGGGCTGCTGCCCTGGGCTTCATTGGCCTGGGTGCGCAGCCGCCCAGTCCGGAATGGGGCGGGCTGGTCGCGTCCGGCCGGCATTTCATGGCCGATGCCTGGTGGCTGTCGCTGTTTCCCGGCCTTGCGCTGATGCTGGCGGCGCTGGGCTTCAACCTGCTGGGCGATCTGGTCCGCGACGTGCTCGACCCGCGGCAGGAACCGGCGCCATGACGCCGCTGGTCATCAGCAATCTAACGGTGTGCCGGCGGGCGGATGGACGGGTGCTGATCGATGGGCTGTCGCTGTCGGTCGCAGCCGGTGAAGTGGTTGGGCTTGTTGGTGAATCTGGCAGCGGCAAATCACTGACCGCCATGGCAGCGATCGGCATGCTGCCCGCCGGGCTGCAGCAGGAGGCTGGCAGCATCATGGTCGCCGGCGTCCCGCTGGGCGGGCTTGCCACCGCCGCCCTGCGCCAGCTGCGCCAGCGCACGGTGTCGCTGATTTTTCAGGACCCGATGACAGCGCTTTGCCCAACAAGGCGCATCGGCGCCCAGCTTGCCGATGTGCTGGCGGTGGCCGGCTGCCCCAGGACAGACCGGGTGGCGCGGGCCATGGCCCTGCTGGCAGACATGCACTTGCCTGACCCGGCCATGCTGCTGCGGCGTTATCCGCATCAATTGTCGGGCGGGCAACGCCAGCGCGTGCTGATCGCTATGGCCTTTTCAGCATCGCCGGCGCTGGTGCTGGCCGATGAGGTCACCACCGCGCTCGACGTGTCGGCGCGGGCGCAGGTGCTGCGGCTCCTGGTGGAGCGGGCACGGCAGATGGGATCCGGCCTGTTGTTCATCACCCATGATCTGGGGGCCGCCCGCCATTGCTGCGACCGGATCCTGGTCATGGCCGGCGGGCGCCTGGTCGAGAACGGGCCGGCGGCACAGGTGTTCGGGCAGCCCGCCTCGCCCGAAGCCCGCCAACTGCTGGCGGCGTTGCCGGAACGTGCCGTCCCGCGCCAGCCCTTGCCGGTTGGGGGCGGGCTGCAATGACGGCGTTGCTGGCTGCCCGGGACCTGCGCTGGCAACCGGCTGGGGCCAAGGCGCCCATTGTGGATGGTGTTTCCCTTGCCATCTCTCCGGGCGAGTTTGTGGGCATCCTTGGTGGCTCGGGCTGCGGGAAGACGTCATTGTCCCGCATGCTGGCCGGGCTGCGGCGGCCAGATGCCGGGACGCTGGCCTGGAAAGGCGCTGCGGGCAGCCCGCCACGCGGCGCCGTCTCATTCGTCTTCCAGGACCCGTTCACCTCGCTGAACCCGCGCAAGCCCCTTTGGTGGAGCCTGACGGAGGCCGCCGCCCTTGCCGCCCCATTGACAGCCGCGGCACGGCGGTCGCTTGCCGACGAACTGCTGGTGCAGGTGGGCTTGCCGCCGGATCATGCGACTCGGTTCCCGCACCAGTTGTCGGGCGGACAGCGTCAACGCATCGCGATTGGCCGTGCACTGGCCACCCAACCGGAACTGCTGATCCTTGATGAGCCAACGTCAGCGCTCGATCTCAGTGTGCAGGCGCGCATCCTGAACCTGTTGCTGTCGCTGCAGGCCAGCCGGAACATTGCCATGGTGATGGTGTCCCATGACATCGCCGTGATCCGCCACATGGCGCATCGCGTGCTGGTAATGGACGCCGGCCGTATTGTGGAATCCGGTGAGCCGACCGCACTGCTGGCTGCTCCCCGCTCTACCGCCGGTGCCCGGCTGGTGGCCAATTTTCTCTCCGCCGACATCTAAAGGCACGCCATGCACATCTTCACGGCCGCGATCGCGACTGAAACCAACAGCTTTTCGCCCATCCCCACCAACGAGGCCAATTTCGCCGATGATTTCCATCCGGCTGGCAGCCTGCCGGACACGCCGGTGATGTTTGCAGCCCCAATGCAGGTGGCGCGGCGGCGGGCTGCGGAGCAGGGCTGGCGCGTGACCGAAGGGCTGGCCGCCAGCGCCCAGCCATCTGGCTTGATTCGCAAATCGACCTGGGAGGCCTACCGCGACCGGCTCCTGGCCGATCTGCAGGCCGCCGGGCCGGTTGATGTGGTGCTGCTGGGCTTGCACGGCGCCATGATGGCCGATGGATATCCTGATTGCGAAGGTGATCTTCTGGGCCGGGTGCGCGCCATTGCAGGCGCTGGCGTGGTGATTGGCGGCCTGCTTGACCCGCACTGCCATCTGACCCCGGCGATGCTTGCAGCGGCTGATGTGCTGATCGCCTACAAGCATTATCCGCATCTGGATGCGTTCGACCGGGCCGAGGAGCTGTGGCAACTGTGCACCCGCGCCGCCCAGGGGCTGTGCCGGCCGGTGATGGCCAGCAGCGATTGCCGCATGATCAGCCTTTTCTACACCCCTGTCGAGCCGATGCGCGGGTTCGTTGCTGCCATGACCAGGGCCGAGCAGGAACCGGGCATCCTGTCCGTGTCGTTGATCCATGGCTTCCCCTGGGGGGATGTGGCTGAAATGGGAACGCGCATGCTGGTGATCAGCGATGGCGATGCGGCCAAGGCACAATCGGCCGCGGATGGATTTGCGCAGTTGCTGCAGTCCTTCCGGGGCTCGACCATGACCCCGCTTGTGCCAGTGGTCGAAGCGGTGAAAACGGCTGCGGGCCACAACGGTGAAGCACCTCTGGTACTGGCTGATTTTGCCGACAATTGCGGCGCCGGTGCGCCCAGCGACGCCACCTTCCTGCTGGATGCACTCATCCGCGCCGATGTGCCAGATGTCGCCATCGCCTTTCTGCATGATCCCCAGGCGATCGACCTGTGCAAGGCCGGTGGCGTGGGTGCGCGCATGCCGTTGCGGGTGGGTGGCAAAACCAGCCGTTTTTCCGGTCCGCCGCTGGATCTGGATGTGGAGGTGATGCACATCGCCGAAAATGCCCGGCATGACTTCGGCATCGGCCATTTTGAAGCCGGCACCGTTGTCGTGGTGCGCACCGGGCGCAATGTCGACATCGTGATGTCGTCCAACCGCATCCAGTGCATCACCCCGGCAGCATTTTCCGACTTCGGGATCGACCCTGCCAGCAAGCGGGTGCTGGTGCCAAAATCGATGCAGCATTTCTACATCATGTTCTCCCGGCTGGGCGGGCCCGTGCTGTATGTGGAATCGCCCGGCGTCGCGAGCATGGACCTGCCGAACCTGCCCTATGCCCGCATCAACCGTGACATCTGGCCGTTCAACGCTGCGGCCAGCCTTTGCGATAGGCATCACGCAGTACCTTGAAGGCCTGTTTGCGCCGCCCCGTCTCGTCAATCAGGCCCTTGCGGTTGTAACCATCCTGCACGCCTGGATAGGGCCGCAGGGGCGAGCGGAAATCCTGCAGCACCCAGGGCGACACGCCATCGATGCCGGGGTGCGCCGCCAGCATGGCCAACTGCCGGCGATAGACTTCGGCCTGATAGGCTTCGGTAAACATGCGTCCGGCGCCGCCTGCAAGCCCGGCCCGGGCATCAGCGCCAAATTCGCTGACAACAAAAGGCTTGCCTGCTGGTGGCACGAAGCGCACGTCCGGCATCAGCGCCAGTATGGCAGCCGCCAGCCGGCCTTCATCAGCTGGCACCATGCGCGCCAGGAAGCTGGCATAATACCAACCGAAATATTCATTCAGGGCGGCCACATCCAGCACGTCGGCCAGCGGGTCCTCAATCCGGAACACTGGCGGCGCGGCGGCGGCGTTGATGCGGTCCGGCGTGGCTGGCGCGCCGGTCGCCTTTTCGAACCAGGCAGCCAGTCGCGACCGCTCACCCTCCGGCAAAGCCCGGTCCTGCAGCAGCCGGCCCGCCAGCGTGCGCGCCAGCAGCGGCGCGGACTTGGCGGTATCGACAAGCAGTGCCGCCGTCAGCAAGCGGGATTGATCAAGTCCCCGCACGTCAGCTGCGACCTCTTTCAAAAACGCGAGCCGGGCTGGCGTGTTGGGGGTTTCGTTGGCGACTGACCACAGGATGATCGACGCGCGGTTGCGATCCCGCTCTACCATCGCCCGGGCCTGCCGGCGCACGTTGGTCAGCGCATCCGGAGATTCGAACGCCACCGCCCAGTAAACCGGCAGCTCGCTCCAGACGAGCACACCCATGCGATCGGCTTCTCGCACCACGGCTTCATCATGCGGATAATGGGCCAGTCGCACGAAATTGCCGCCCAGCGCCTTCACCTCACCCAGCAGCTGTCGGGCATCCGCCGTGCCGACAGCGCGGCCGGCATGGCGGGTTGACACGGCATGGCTGCTGATCCCGCGCAATATAAGCCGCTCGCCATTCAGGAACAGGTCACCATTGCGCGCTGTGATGGTGCGCAGGCCGATCGTGTCGGTGACGTTTTCGCCACCGGCGATGGAAAGCTGCAAGCGGTGCAGCGCTGGCGATGCGGGGGACCATAGCGCGGCGCGGGTGCGCCACACCAGCCTGGCGCGGCCGTCCGGCCCAATCCGCGCCTGGGCCTGTTCACCAACATCGGCAAGGCTGACGGTCACCAGCTGGCCCGCCGCCTGCGATGTGGCCTCCACGTCGAGCACTATCTCGCGCGTGGCCAGATCGGCCAGCCTGATCGCCCAGCTGACAAGGCGCCGTTCCGGCAGTTCCAGCAGCCTGACCGGCCCGGTGATGCCGCCATGATTGTGCCAATCGGAGAACCGGGTCGGCACGGTCAACGCATCAAGCCGGTTATCCACCTTGAGCACCAGCGCATTGGTGCCGGCTTTCAGATATCTGGTCAGGTCGACAGAAAAGGGCGTGAAGCCGCCTTCATGCCGGGCAACGGCAATGCCGTTGACATAGACATCGGTGCGGTAATTGGCGGCGCCGACATGCAGGATGCGGGCAAGGCCATCATCAGGCTGGAGATCGAGGCGCTTCAGATACCAGACCGGCCCTTCATAAAGGTCAAGCCGTGGGTCCTGCCGGCCCCAGTCCGCCGGCACCTGCAGTGTCTTGCCTGCGTTGAAGACAAATTCCGCAAAGGCGAGGCCCGTTGGTGCGGGCTGGGCCTTGTAAACCTCCACACCGCCAAGCCCGGTGAATGACGGCCGGTCGCCCGCCGAGAGCGGGTCGACCAGCACCTGCCATGGGCCAGACAGGTCAAGGTGCCGCCGCCCTTCCGGATGCTGGTAAAGCCGTTCAGGCTCGGTGGCCTGCCATGGCACTGTGCTCACTTGGCCGGGGGACTGCGCCTGGGCGGCAACGGCCTGGCAGGCAAGGGCGATTGCGATGAAACAGCGAAGCAGCATAGTGGTCACCCGTGCAGCGGAAATGGCAGGCGCCAGAAGGTGAGCATGGTGGCCAGCAGCAGGGCGCCCACGCCTGCCAGCGCAAGGTGGAGCCGGGCCGGCAGCCGCCCCGCCCGGCTTCGCCCGGTCAGTGCCAACAGGGCCAGCCCTTGTCCGGCCAGCAGCACTGTCAGGCCGCCGCCGATGGAAAAAGCCAGCGTCTGCCCGTTCTGCATGGCATCCGCGATCGCCTCCGGTCCGCCCAGGACAAGGACTGTGGCCGGCACCGCCGCCGCGACAAGTGCCCCCGCCGGGGCCATCCAGCGGGCCGGGCCGCGTGCCCAGATGGCGGCGAACAATCCGCTGAACGCCAGGCCGGCACCCGTCAGCGCCAGAATCAGCTGCAAATGCGGGTCGGCCAGGCCCGTCACCTTGCGCGCCACCCCCACCCGCTCGCGCAATTCGCCGGCGCGGAACAGCCAGCGGGCCGGGGCCCGGCCAGGGCTAGGCTGGCGTTCATAAAGGCCAGGCCCGATCCGGGTAACCGGCTGGCCATTGATGAGGATGCCGGCATCGGTGCGGACGACATCGGTGGTGGCCCCAAGGAAGAACAGCATTTCGGCTGTGCTGTGGGGGCGCCGCTCCGCCCAATATCGACCTTCGATGCCCCGGTCCGCGCCCGCCATGGCCGGGGCCAGCGCGACCGGCCCCACAAATCGCTGCAGAAAGCTGTCGCGTATGTCGCCATAGCCAAGGGGTGGTGCCGGCGCCGCCCATGCCACGAACAGGCCCAGCTTTTGATCAGGCACCAGCACCAGCGTTGCCGCCACACCCGCCAGGCCGCCAGCATGTTCCCAGGTGCGCGATTTGCCCCAATGGCCCAGCATCCAGAAGGCACCAATGCCATCAAGGCCTGGGCCGTTGCCGGCCAAGGGCCGTGTCGCCAGCGCCGGCACCCCTTGGCGCAGCCCCCCGCTGCCATCACCCAGCATGGCGAGCATGTAGCGGGCCATATCAGGCGCCGTGGTTTCGATTGAGCCGGTGGGGGCAAAGAAAGGCGCATTGAACTGGCGCGGGATCAAGCTGCCACCTGGCCGGAACGGGCGCACCAGTGCGGCATCGGCTACCCCCGACAGGTTGAAACGGGTCGCCGCCATGCCGATCGGGCGCAGCAGGCGTTCCGCTACCAGATCGCCGTAACGCCTTCCCGTCGCATCTTCGATGGCGAGGGCCACCAGGGGCGCGCTGATGTTGGCATAGACGATGGCAGCGCCGGCAGGCCGCACCTGCGCTGGCATAATGGCGCGGATGTCATCGCCCGTCGGGATGGCGGCCATGCGCCCGGAATCGAAATAGCCAAAGCCGCGCTCCTCGAAACCGGCGGCGTGCGATACCAGATGGCGCAGCCGGATCGGGCGCCCGCCCAGTGTGGGCACCGTCACCCGCTTCAGCACGGCATTGGCCGGCGTGTCGAGCGGCGGCATCTGCCCGGACAGCACCAGATCGGCCAACAGCAGCCCGGCGAAGGTTTTGGAGACCGAGGCGATCTGGAACCGGTCGCGTGCCGGATCGACCGGTCGGCTAGCGTCAGGGCCCGGCCTGCCATAGCCACGCACCGCCACGATCTTGCCGTCTTTCACGATGGCCACCGTGGCGGCGGAAGCGCCACCAGCCGCCACCCCCTTGCCGATCACGCTGTCAGCCCAGGCCTGATAGGGGTCAGCGCTGGGCGAGGCGGCTGCCGGCGCCAGCGCATGGGCCGTCGGGGCCAGCAGCAACGCCCCAAGCACCGGAAGCCACCTAACCACGGGCCGGCACCGGCACATAGGTTTCCAGCAATGGGTCGCCGGGGTCGATCGTGGTGCCGGTTTCGGCCGAGCGGTACAGCGCCATGACCAGCCGCACCACATCCAGTCCATCATGGAATGTCTCCATCGGCATGATCCCATGCCGGAAGGTCTCGACCATGTGGCGGTTCTCCAGCGTATAGCCATAGATGCCCGCTTCATCCGGCACGATGGGCATCTCGCCCTGCTCGGCATTCTGCTTTTCCACCAGATCTTCGCCCTGTGCGCCGGTGACATTGCGCGACAGGAACAGCTTCAGCCCGGTTTCCAGCGAGGACCAGCGCATGGCATATTCAGGGCCCATCAATTCGATGTCGAGCCGCAGACCGGCGCCGACATAAGCCCAACTGGTGGTGGCCTCGACAACCAGTTCATGGCCAGCCTCATCCTCCAGCCGCAGCAGGCCACGGGCAAAATCCTCGGCCATGGGGCGGCTGGCGTCCAGGCCAGCCATCTGGCGCTCCAGCGCCCGGGCCGCGCCCGGCCGTCGCCATTTCAAATGACCGATATTGCCGCTGACCGAGATGACCCGCAGACTGTCACGCGGCGCGCCCGGCGCCGTCAGCAAGAAGCGGCCGACCTCCACGGAATGGCACATCATGTCTGACATCACGCCACCGCCCTGGCGCCGGCCATCCCAGAACCATGGCTCATGCGGGCCGGAATGCTCCTCGGCAGCGCGAGCGAGATAGGGGCGGCCGGCGGCCGGCACGGCGCGGCCCCAGATGATCGCCTTGCCGCGGGTGACAGCCGTGGAAAACAGCTGATTTTCCAGATAGCCATGCAGCAGGCCCGCCGTCTCGGTCAGGGCCAGCGCCTCACGTGCTTCCGCCAGCGTGCGAGCCAGCGGCTTTTCGCAGGCCACTGCCCGCAGGCGGCTGCCAGGGTGCCGGGCGGCGCGGGCGATGGCCGCGAAAGTCGCAAGCCGCGTGTCATTGGGGTTCAGCACCCACAGCGCATCGACCTGACCATCGACCACCAGGCTTTCAATATCAGGATAAGCACGGCAGTTGCCCAGCCCGAGCGCATTGGCGCGCGCGGCAAAGGCATCGCGTCGTGCCGGTGTGGGGCTGGTCACCCCCACGATTTCGGCGTTGCGCACCCCTTCGAACGACGCCAGATGAAAATGCGCTATGAAGCCGGACCCCACAAACCCGATGCGCAAAGGGCGATCAAGGCCGACAAGGCTCATGGCTGTTTCTCCGGGAGCAGGGCAAAGGCCCGTTCAAGATGGTCAAGCACCGCAATGGGCAGTGGCGCAAAGTCAGGTTGGGCTTCGTTGCCCACAAAGCCGATGGCGGTGATGCCGGCGGGCGTGGTGTACCAGGCAGCAAGGGCCAGTGTCCGCAGCCGGTTTTCGGCCACCGGGTCTGCGTGGCCATCCAGGAACGGCAGGATCAGGGCGCGGTCAGCAAGCTGGTCAGGATAGGGTGCGGAAAGCCATTCATCAAAAAAGGCAACCAACCCTGCTTCACTGGCTGATGGTAGCGTCCCGCTGCGCGGCAGCAGTGAGTCCAGCAGACTTGTCAGCCAGTCGCGCTGTCGATCATTCAATATTCTGGGCCAGCTGCTAGGCTGAGGTTCGACCAGTGCCGGGTCCTTTCCATAGCCGGCGTTGCCGGTGCCGGGCCCAGTTGCACCAGTCCCCAAATAGGCGCGCAGCCCTGACCCGACGCCCAGCATGCCAGCCACGGCAGCCGTCCAGCCCAGCAAAGTGCGGCGGTCGGGCATCAGGCATCACCCCGCTTCAGGCTTTCCGCCAGATGATGGGCACCGCGCCAGGCCAGCGCCATGATTGTCAGAGTCGGGTTCTTGCACGGCATGGATGGGAACAGGCCGGCATCAGCGACGTAGACATTGGCACTGGCATGCAGCCGGCCCCAGCGATCGACTGGTCCGTCGTTCGGCCTCGCCGCCATGCGCACTGTGCCAGCTTCGTGAATCACATGACCGCCGGGCCGCATGACCTGTGCGATCGGCTGTGAAAGGTCGGTCAATATGGTGGCGCCCATATCGCGGAACACATCGGCGAGGGTGCGGCGCATGAAGTCCATCTGCGCCAGCTCTTCCGCGCCCCATGCCCAATGGAAGCGCAACACCGGCAAGCCGAAGCGATCCTTGACGTCTGGATCCAGCTCGCAGCGGCTGCCGGCATTGGGGATCATCTCGCCCCTGCCCGAAAGATAGACGAGGGACCCATAGAGCCGCTGCATCTCGGCATGCAGCGCATCGCCACGGCCGGGCCGGGCCAGCTGCGCGATGGCGACCATGTCATCAAATTCCGGCAAGCGCCGCCCGCCCCAGAATTCGATGTGACAGCCCCTGGCAAAGCCCAGCTTGCCGGCCCGCTGCTCATCGGTCAGCCACCACGGCGCATAAACATGGAACAGGGTGACGCCTTCATCGGCAAAGGGCGGGAGATTCTCCAACTGGGGCACCTGCGCCGCCACCGACACGCTTGGCGTGTCCATCAGGTTGTGACCGACCTGGCCCTGATCATTGCCCAAGCCGGCGGGAAAGGCCGTGGAGCGGGACTGCAGCAGGATTCGCGCGGTTTCGCAGCTGCTGGCGGCCAGCACCACCGCGCGCGCCTTGAATTCGTGCACGGCCCCGTTGGCACGGTCGATGCAGCGCACGCCGGTTGCACGTCCGCTGCCATCAACAGGCACCGCATAGACGTGCATGCCGGTCCTGATCGAAAGCCTGCCGGTCGTCAGCGCCGGCGGAATCAGCACGGTGGTTGACTGGAAATTCGCGCCAATGGCGCACCCGCGCATGCAGTCTGTGGCGAACAGACACTGAGGCCGGTCGCCATGCGGCCTGGTCAGGATCGCCATGTGCGCGGGCACCACGGGAATGCCATGGCGCCGGCCCATCACCATGCCCATCCAGTGCTCAAAGGCCCGCGGCCGCGGCGGTGGCAGCAATATGCCATCCGGACTGTCCGGCGAATTGGCGATGCCTTCAGCAGCACCGAACACGCCAATCAGCCGCTCAACGCGATCATACCAGGGCGCAAGCTCCGCATAATCCAGCGGCCAATCGGCCCCAAGCCCGTCCAGACTGCGGCCCCGGAAATCGTCAGGGCCAAACCGCAAGGTCATCCGCCCCCAATGGTTGGTGCGCCCCCCCAGCATGCGCGCCCGCCACCAACGGAACTGGCTGCCTTCCGCCACGGTATAGGGTTCGCCGGGCACATCCCAGCCGCCACCGGCCGTCGCGTCATAAAAGCCGAATTCCTTGTCCGGGGTGGCCGCGCCACGCAGCGGCGCATCTGCCGGCAACTGGAACATCGGGGTTTCAGTCGCCGGATCATAATCGCGGCCGGTTTCCAGCATCAGCACACGCAGGCCGGCGCTGGTCAGCGCGTGGGCGGCCATGCCACCACCAGCGCCCGAACCGACGACAATCACATCAGCGGCATCGCCCGGCTGGCTCATCGCTCACCCAGCTGGCGCACGCGGATATTGCGGAAGCGGATCCGCCCCCCGGCATCGCCATGATCCTGCAGCACCAGCGGCAGCCGCGTCGCATGCGGTTCCCAGGCGCCGATGCGGGCAAAGGCCGTCGGTCCCAGAAATGCCTGCTGCCGCTGCAGCACCACACCATTCAGGGTGACCGTGGCACGCGGCGGGCTGCGCAGTCCGCCATCCTTGCGGAACCGCGCCGCCCGGAACCGCACGCGCAGGCACTGCCATTGCCCCGGCGGGCGGGACGCATTGGCCAGTGGCGGCGCCTGCCCGTACAGCGCGCCCATCTGCCCATCCGGATATGTGGGGTTGTCGTGGCTGTCGAGGATCTGCACCTCATATCGCTGCTGAAAGAACAGACCACTGTTGCCGCGCTGCTGGAACACTCCCGCCGGCGGCGCCGGCATCATGAACTCCAGCGACACCTCGACATCAGCAACGCTGGCCTTCGTCTCGATCCGGTTGGCACTCTGGCCGGAAGGGATCATTTCCCCATTGGCAAAGGTCCACAGTGGCAGCTGTGCGCCCTGCCAGTCCTGCGGCCCAAGCCGGCGGCCGGATGACGGCTGGCAGGCCCGTGGCGCCACCACCGGTGGTTGCGGGCGCGCCAGATCATGCACCCGCCACCGTGTGCCTGGAATCAGCGGCGCGTCCAGCAAGGCGTCGCGCCAGAAAGGCTCCTGCCAGCCGGCGGCCATGCCGGGGTTCGCATCAATCAGCCCCGCAATCGCCGGGTCCCGCTGGCGCAGCGCATCGGTCAGCGCGGTGCCGTCGGCAACAGCCGTCGCCGCGACAGACAGCAGAAGGGCGGGAAGCGCGCTTGCCAAGAGCATTCCAATCTGAAACATTGATGCTGATTGGAAATATCTTTGGCCTTTTGGGTCGAGTCAAGCAAGGGTTGAAAAGTGCACCAGATCCGCAAGCCCTATCTGCTGTTCCTGGGTGACGTCACTTCGGACATCTTCGCCAAGACGGCGCACGGACTGAAGGACTGGTGCCCGGAAGATTGCGTGGCGCAATGGCGGTTGCCAGATGCCACAGTCGATCTGGGGCTGCCTGATCTGGCACCGGGCGACGCCGCTGCTGCCGGTGCGCGCTCGCTGGTGGTGGCCGTTGCCCCCATTGGCGGGGCGCTGCCAGCGCATTGGGTGCCGGCCATCACCATGGCCGTGGCGGCCGGGCTGGACATCGTGTCAGGCATGCACGGTGCCCTGGCCGATGTGCCGGCCATTGCGGCGGCCGCCCGGCAGCATGGCGTTGCGCTGCACGATGTGCGCCAGCCACCAGCGGCGATCCCGATTGCCACCGGGCGTCGACGTTCCGGCCGGCGTTTGTTGACCGTCGGCACCGATTGCGCGCTGGGCAAGAAGTACACCGCGCTGGCCATTGCGCGCGAAATGCAACGGCAGGGGTTTGACGCCACGTTCCGGGCCACCGGCCAGACCGGCATACTGATCGCCGGGTCCGGGCTGCCGATGGACGCTGTGGTGTCGGATTTTGTTGCCGGCGCTGCGGAAATGCTGAGCCCGGATGCTCCGGCCGATCACTGGGACATCATCGAAGGGCAAGGCTCCCTGTTCCACCCTGCCTATGCCGGCGTCACGCTGGGCCTGATCCATGGCAGCCAGCCTGATGCCATGGTCCTTTGCCATGAACCCGGGCGCACCCGTATCAATGGCTATCCGGATTATCCGGTTCCCAGCCTTGCGGAGGCCATCCAGGGCTTTGAGGCGGCCGCCCGGTTGACCAACAAGGCCGCACGGGTGGTGGCCATCAGTCTGAACACTGCCCGGCTGACCGATACGCAGCGGGAACAGGCCATTGCCGCCGCAACGGCGGAAACCGGCCTGCCTGCCTTTGACCCGGTGGCCAGCGGGATCGCCGCAGTGGTTGGTGGTTTTGCCGGCGCGCTCGACCATGCGGCTTGAGGTTGAGATTCGCCATTGGCGACTGCGGGAGCCCTTCACCATCGCGCGCGGCACGATGACGACTGCCGATGCCGTCATCGTCTGCCTGACCGATGGACGGGTCACCGGGCGCGGAGAAGCCTATGGCATCATCTATGAGGGGGAGAGTCCGGAGACGCTCGTGGCGCAGATTGAGAGCCTGCGCTCCGTGATTGAAGCGGGAATTGATCGCGCAGCCCTGGCCCGCTTGCTGCCCCGAGGCGGCGCTCGTTGTGCACTTGATTGCGCACTGTGGGATCTTGAAGCCAAGCGCAGCGGCCGCCCGGCCTGGCAGGCCGCCGGGCTGCCGGCGCCTTGGCCAGTCGAAACCGCCTTCACCATCGGCATGCGCAGCCTGGATGCGGTGCGCGAGACAGCGGCCCGGCATGCCGATTTCCCGCTGCTCAAGCTCAAGGTGGGGGGTGATGATCCCCTGGCGATCATCCGGGCGGCGCGCGCCGGCGCGCCAGACAGCCGCTTCATCGTGGACCCGAACCAGAGCTGGCGCGTGGCCGATGTTTTTGCATTGGCCGATCAGCTTCACCAGCTGGGCGTGGTGCTGCTGGAACAGCCAGTGCCGGTTTCTGATGATGATGGGCTGCAGGATTATCGCGGGCCGGTGGCGATCTGCGCCGACGAACTGGTGCATGACCGCAGCGATCTTGGGCTTGCCAAGGGCAAGTACAGCCATGTCAATATCAAGCTCGACAAGGCCGGCGGACTGACAGAGGCGCTTGCCCTGGCGGACGCAGCGCTGGCGGCGGGCCACCGGCTGATGGTGGGCTGCATGGCCGGTTCGTCACTGGCAATGGCGCCTGCGCATCTGGTTGCGCAGCTGTGTGATTATGTCGATCTTGATGGGCCGCTGCTGCAATTGGATGATTGGGCGCCAGCCCTGACCTATGCTGCTGGCCGGCTTGCGCCGCCGGAGCCGGCGCTGTGGGGATGATGCGCCGCTGTGGTGCCTTGGTTCTGGCTGCTGCCCTGCTGCACGGCGGCGCTGCTGCTGCACCCGAGCCGATGGGCAGCCTGTTGGGCTGGATTGACACACGTATCGCCACGGAAGACCGCATCCTGGCGCCGGCCCGCATCGAGCCGGTCTGGGTTGATGCTGGCCATGTGCTGGTGCCCGCTGCGGCTGGCAGCCTGGCCGTTGACCTACTGGATACCCGCACCGGCCGAAGGCATGCCGTGTCCGATCCTGATGCCATGGCCACGGCATTGGCGGCACAAGGCCTGACACCGGCACGGTTCAAACCGCGCGGCCTTGATGGAGGAGGCCTGCAGATCAGCGATGGCACAAACTGGTTCCGTTACCAGGGCGGACAGCTGCTTGCCGCGCCTGACCTGGCGGTCCGTGCCCGGCTTGCCGTGCCGCAACTGATTGGATCGCAATTCCCCACCACTTTCGATGACCTGGTCGAACGGCCGTCGCCCGATGGCGAGCAGTTTCTGACCCTTGCCGGCCATGATCTGGCTTTGCGCGGGCTGGATGGCCGGCTGCGGCAGCTGACCCAAGGCGGCGGACCGCTGCAAACATGGCGTGCGAGTGAGGAATCGCGTCAGGATTTCCCGGCCACCTGGTCCCCGGATGGTCGCTGGATTGCCGCCGTCCGGCTTGATCTTGCCGGTGTCCCGCACGAACCCCTCATGCGCTGGCTGGAAACCCCGCCGCGGGTGGACCGCATCCCCTATCCTCGGGCAGGCGAAGTCATGCCGCGGTTCGAGGTCGCTCTGATCGACCCGAAGCTGGGCAATCCGCGCTTCGTCGATCTGGGGGATACCCGCGATCATTATGTGAACCTCATAGGGTTCAGCGCTGACAGCCGCACCCTGCTGGTGCAGGTGATTGACCGTGCCCATCACCATTGGCGGCTGTTCGGCGTGGATGTCACCAGCCTGGCGGTATCGGCCTTGCTGGATGAACGGACTGCCACATATTTCGACACGCCGATGACACTTGGACCGGAGCAGGTGCGGATTGTCTCTAGCGGCTTTCTGCGCCTGTCCGAAACCACTGGGTATCGCCATATCGATCTTCATGCGCCGGATGGCCGCAAACTGCGGGCGCTGACCAGCGGCACCTTCGTGGTGGAGGCAATAATTGCGGTCGATGCGGCGCGCGGCCATGTGTATTTCCTGGCCGACATGACGCCAGGCACGGTGTTGGCCCCGCGCCTGCATCGTGTGCCCCTGGCTGGCGGGCCCATCGAGACCATCGGCGGCCCCGGCGTTGAAGCCCTCTGGTTTGCGCCGGATTACCGCCATGTTGCCATCCGCCGCTCGACCACCATGGCCCCACCGGTGACGGAAGTGTTGGCCACCGATGGCGGGCGGGCCATTACTCTGTCAGCACCTGTTCTCGATGAACTGGCGGGTCTGCCTGCCGGCATTCCCGTCACCGTGCCCGGCGCTGATGGCGGTCTGGCCGTGCATGGCGTCCTCTATCTGCCGCCCGGTGCCAGGGGCAAAGTGCCGGTGGTGGAGATCATCTATGGCGGGATGCAGCTTGATTTCATGCCCCGCCACTGGTTCGGTTTCGGCCGGCTGGAAGGCGGCTACAATGGCATGATTGCCCGGCTGCTGCTCGCGCGCGGGTATGCCGTGGGTTATATAAATGCGCCGGGCACACCAAACCGCGGCCGCGCCTATCAGGATGCAACCCATGGTCGCTGGCCGCAGTCAGTGATCCCCAATCATGTCGCTTGGTGGCGTGCAGTGGCCAGGCAGTTCCCCAGCCTTGATCTTTCGCGGCTGGGCGTTTTCGGCAACAGTTGGGGTGGCTATCTGGCCCAACGGGCCATGATCGAGGCGCCGGAAACATATCGGGCCGCCGTAGCCATGGCGCCGCCGTCCGACCTTGTTGACCACCCCAATTACATAGAGCCGTTCATGGGCCGCCCGGATGAGAACCCGGCCGGCTATGCCGCCGCGTCCAATCTTGCCCATGTCGGTGCTATCAGGGGGCCAGTGCTGGTCATGCCCATGCCGCTGGATGTGAATGCGGGGTTTTCGCCGGGGATGAAATTCGTGGACGCCATGGTGCGAGCCGGCAAAGACGTCGAGATTTTCACGATTCCCGATGTAAATCACAGGGTTAACTGCTGCGGCCCGGCTGTTGAGCGCTATGCCTATGCAACGGTGTTGCGCTTCCTTGATCGAAATCTGCACGATTGATTTGACACAAGTATGTCATATCGGAAATATGAATTTCAGATGCTGACGAATCTGTCGGTTACGTTTGGGGAGGTTGAAAAAATGGCGGGGCTTGCGAAGGGTGTTTCAGTTTTGGCGTTGGCGGCAGCCTGGGCTGCGGCGCCGGCACATGCGCAAAGCGGCGATGCTTCTGCCGGAGCGAATGACGCCACCGCCGAAATCGTGGTCACAGCCCTGCGACGGGAGACGTCGCTGAAGGATGCGCCGCTGTCGATTGCAGTGGTCAACGCCGAAACCTTGCAGCAGCAGGCGGTGGACGATTTCTTCGACCTGGCCCTGCGCGTGCCGAACGTGGCGATTTTCGAAAACAACAACCTTTCGGGCCGCACGGCGGTGACGATCCGCGGCATTCCGGGCCGTGCTGGCATTTTCGTTGACGACGTGTTCGTGGGCGACAGTTCCGCCATCAATACGCTACTGGTGGATGTTGATCGGGTTGAGGTGCTGCGCGGCCCGCAGGCCACGCTTTTTGGCCGCAACGCCATTTCCGGTGCGATCAACACCATCACCCGCAAGCCGGGCAATGAACTCTTTGCCCAAGGCCGTGTCCGCTATGGCAGTTACAACGAAACCTATGTGGCCGGGGCCTTCGGCACGCCGATCGTCAAGGATCTGCTGGCTGCCAAGATCTCGGGCGCCTATCGCAAGAATGATGGCTTCGATCGGGAGCGGAATGGCGGCCGGGTCAACGGCGACGATGGCTGGGCATTGCAGGGCCAACTCCGTTTCACGCCGTCATCCAGCGTCGATATCCTGATTTCCGGTGATTATTCGAAGGACAATAACCACACCGGCTATACGGATGCCGTTGCCGATTACTCGCTCAACAACGCGCCGGGGCAGACTTTCCTCAATGCAGGGAGGGATGGCAAGGGCTTTGATCGCATGGTGCCGGATCGCGATGGCATCAACACGCAGAACCGCAAGATCTGGGGCCTGTCAGGCACCATTGACTTCGACATCGGCTTTGCAAACCTGAAATCCATCACCGCGTATCGCGAGGTTTCCTTCCTCTACAAGCGGGACGGCGACGGCACTTCCTTTGACATCATCAGTGGCACCCAGCCGGTGGATTATCACCAGTTCAGCCAAGAATTCCGGCTGGTGTCCAAGCCTTCCGACCATTTTGAATGGCTGGTCGGGGGCTATTACTTCAGGGACAAGCGCACCTCGCGTGACAGCAACCTCCTGGGCTCGGACTGGATCATCGCCACGGTGCCGCCGCTGGCGGCACTGGCGCCCCCGCTGGTGCCAGGCGGCACGGCCGGGGTGGTCACCGTGGGCCGACTGTTCGCCAGCACCACCCTGCAGAACATCATCGGCGTGCGCCCGCCATCCAATGTCCTTGGCACCCAGGAAACCTTTGACCAGAACGAGATCGAGAGCTTTGCCGGCTTCGGCTCCGCCACCTGGAAGATCTCGCCGCAACTCGAGCTCACCGGCGGTCTGCGCTACACCCGGGAAAAGGTGGACGGCGCCTATGGCCGCAACGTGTCGGGGTTCCTGGTGAATTTCGTGCCGCCGATTGCCCGCCAGCAACTGAGCAGCGGCTGGGATGGCGAATGGTCACCAATGGCCAGCCTGTCTTATCGGCCGTCCAGGGAAGTGACGCTGTATGCCACCTTCAGCACCGGCTTCCGCAGTGGCGGGTTCAACCTGGCGCCGGCCGCCGTCAATCCGCCGGCAAATGATGCCGCCCAGCGCCGGTTCCGCCCGGAAACGGTGACCAACTATGAAGCGGGCGTGAAATCCGTGCTGCTGGACGGCAAGCTCTATGCCAATGCCGCCGTGTTCTACATGAAGTATCAGGATTTCCAGCGCAGCTTCTACCGGATTGATCCGGTGACGGGCGCACAGGTCAACACCTTCAACGCCGAGGCCAGCATGCGCGGCCTTGAACTCGAATTGACCGCAACGCCCACTAAATGGCTGACGCTCTCGGCCGGATATGGTTATCAGGACAGCAAATACGGCAGCTATGCCAACGCGCCGGTGCAGTCCTATCTTGTGCCCAACCCGGCAGGTGCATTGCTGACCACGGATCTGACCGGCGCCCAGCTGCCCTTCGCGCCAAAACACAGCCTCACGCTGTCCGGCGTGGCCCGCATCCCGGTGAATGATCGCCTGCAGATCACCACCGGTTCCGACATGCAATTGCGTTCATCTTATCCGGTGTCGGACGGGATCGATGCCATCCGCATTGTTGGGGACACGTTCCAGCTGAACGGCTTCATCTCGCTGGGCCCGGCGAACGGCCGGTGGCAAGTGACCGGCCGCGTGCGCAATCTGACCAACCAAGTTTACCGCACCGGGCTCGATTACAACAATTTCGTTGGCACGGTCTATCAGAGCCTGTCCGCACCGAGAACTTTCGCCATCGAGGCCTCATTCCGTTTCTGACCAGAAACGAGGCTTGACCTTCCTTGTCGCCACGCCAATGATTCTCGGGAGAAGGATCATCCGAGACATGGCGACAAGAAAGCGTACTGCCCCGATCAATTCCCCCCGGGTGGAGGAGCGCGCGCCGGAGAATCTGGGCGCGCACATCCGGGAATTGCGGTCGGAGCGGCGGTGGTCGTTGAGTGAGTTGTCTTCGCGTTCGGGAATCGCCGCCTCAACCCTGTCGAAGGTGGAGAATGACACACTGTCATTGACTTATGACCGGCTGATGATGGTGGCGCGCGGCTTCGGGCTGTCCCTGTCAGAGTTTCTCGCCCCGCGCAGCGAAGCGGTGACGGCGAACCAGGGCGTTGCGCGCATCAGCTGGGCCCGCCGCGGCTCTGGCGAGCGGGTGGTGACTGGCGCATACAAATCCGATTACCTTTGTGGCAATCTGCGGCAGAAACGCATGATCCCTTTGCTCACCGAGGTGCGGGCCCGCACGCTGGAAGAATTCGGCCCCCTGCTGCGGCACGAGGGTGAGGAATTCGTGTTCGTGCTTACCGGCCGGGTGGAAGTGAACACCGAATTCTACGAACCGGAAATCCTGGAGCAGGGTGAAGGCGTATACATCGACAGCCGCCAAGGGCATGCATATTTGAATGCCTCTGACGAGGTGTCCATCATCCTGTCAGTCAACTCCGAAACGCCCAAGGACAATCTGATCACCGATTGACCGTTGCCGGCAGCTGCCCTCGCTGGGCTGCCAGGAAGCCGCGAATGGCTGCAAGGGTGAAGGCCGGCTCGGTCAGCACGAAGTAATGCCCGGCACCTGGTCGCGCCTTCATGAGGATGCCGCGGCTGGTGAAACCTACATAATCCCGGGTCCATTGCGCGCGCAGCAACTGCCAGTTCTGCAATTCGCGCGGCGTCAGCCCCTTCGGCGCCTGCTTGCCGATTTCCGCTGCGGATTGGTCCTGAACGATCATCAGGACCGGCAAGTCTCCCAACGCGCCCGGCGCGCGCGCGAGCGCCAGGCCGTTCTGGCAGATCAGGGACAGCGCCTCACGCTGGGCGGCCAGCGAACGCGGGCGCGATTCCAAGTTCACCAATGTGGGATAAAGCGCACCCAGCGCCCGGTTCGGGCTGCCTGGCGTGTCAGCGTTCATCGGGTTGAGCGACGGAACCAACCCAAGGCCGAACATGGAGGCCCAGAAGGCAAGGCCACCGGGCGCTGTCGGCCCGCATCCATAAAGGCTCTGCTGTTCGACAAACCAGCTTGGCGGGGTTGGATCGAGCAGGATCGCCGCTGGCACCCGATCGGGATAGGCTTGGGCCAGGTTGGCAGCGACCAGCCCGCCTACCGAATGGCCCACTGGCACGATTCGGCTCGTCTCGCCCGCCGAAGTCACCGCCTGCATCAATTCGCTGATGATGGTTTCCAGCTTGCGCGGCGTGTGCGCGGCATCGGCCCAACCGGTGCCGGGCCTGTCAACCAGACAACTGCGGTGAGTTTCCCGCAGGGCCTTGTGCAGGGGTGCCAGGAACCAGCCCGATGAATAGGCGCCGGATACCAACAAAAGCGTGGGGCCACCCCTGGGGCCTTCGCACAGCACGAACAATCGCTCCGAACCCACGTTGATCAACCGCCCGCCTGCCGGGCGGGCCGCTTCCAGATCGCTGGCAGCATTGGCCATGGCGAGTGCGCCGGCGGCCAGCGCGAGGCCTGCAAGCGTCAGCACCGCCCCCAACCCGCCAAGCCCAGCCCGGCGCCAGCCCATGCCGCGCCAGCTGCGGTGCAGGGTTAGCCCGCCCATCAGCAACACCGTTGCGGCGGCCAGCCAGGGAAACAACGGACCGACGAGAAATGAGGTCATGGCTGGCATGCTCCATCGATGGGCCAGTGAACAAAATCGGTATAGACACAATGTTTCTAAAATGAAACGATACTTTCCATGTTGCTTCCCCGATCTGATGGGCCTGCCACATTGGCCGGCCGGCCTTGCTCGCCATGACGCTTGCTGCTGGCACCGACCTGCTGGCGCTGGCGCTGATGGCCGGCTGCGTGCTCGCTGGCCTGTGGGTGGCCCGGCAGCCGCGCCTGGCCTGGTTCAGTCCGCCGATGACGGCATTGGCGCTGGTTGTGGCATTGGCCAATTCCGGGATCATGCCACCCAGCGGCGGGCTTGCGGTGCCCGGCCTGTTGTCCGGCCCGCTGCTGGCGGCGGCGATCTTCCTGCTGTTGCTGCAGGCTGATCTGCGCGGGATCATGGCGGTGGGGCCGGGCCTGTTGCTGGCCTTTTTGGTTGGTTGTGTTGCGGTGGCAGTGGCTGCATTAGCGGCGGCCAGAATGCCGGCGATCGTGCAGGTCATCGGCCCACAGGCCGCGGAAGTGGCCGGCATGTTTGCCGGCACTTACACGGGCGGCGCCGTCAACTTCAATACACTGGCCGCTAGCTTTGGCATGGATCGCCAGGGGCTGGTGTTTCTGGGCGCCACCGCGGTCGACAATGTCTGGACGGCGCTGTGGATCATGGCCTGCGGGCTGGCGGCCAGCCGTATTCGGGCAAAGTCACCCACTCCCGCGACGCTGGCAGCGCCAGAAGGCAGACCGGGCAATGATCTGTCGGTCGAGGCTTTGGCGCTGGGCACCATTGCCAGCATCGCGGCGGTCTGGGCGGGCGCATGGGCGGGCCAACAACTGCCGCTGGTCCATCCATTGCTGTGGACCACGGTCATTGCCCTGGTCGCGGCGCAGACCCCGCTTTCGCGGTTGGGCCGGGTGCTGGAACCCGTGGCCATCTTGCTGCTTTACCTCTTTATCGCCTCGCTCGGCATCGATGTCAGGGTGGCGGACTTTGGCGACGCGATGGGCCTCCTGGCGGGCCTTGCTGCCATGGTGGGGGTAATTCTGGCGGTGCATGCGGCCGTGATGCTGGCGATTGCCCGCTGGACGCATATCGACCGCGGCGCGCTGATCGTCGCCTCCCAAGCAGCCATTGGCGGCCCGCCGACAGCCATTGCGGTTGCACAAGCGCTTGATCGCCATGACTTGCGGCTGCCCGCCGTGCTGATGGGCTTGCTGGGCTACGCCATTGGTACGTGGCTGGGCCTTGCTGTCACGTTGCTGGCCAGTCGCTAGGCATCAACCCAGCAACGCTGGGCAATGCGATGCCAGTTGCCACCCATGATGGCCGCAACCTCGCCAGGCGCAAGACCCGCCGACAGCAACCCGGCCCGTATGGCCGGCACTGCTTCCGGCGGGGTACATTCCGTGGGCGCCTCATAACCTGAACCTGGCGGAAAACTGCCTTTCATGGCGGATTTTTCACTTTCGAGCCCGGCCAGATCAAAGACGAAATCCAGCCCGAGCCCAACGTGCAATGGCCCCACCAGGGCCACCAGCTGCAGCAGATGTTGCACAACCAGCGTCTCCAGCGCCGCGCCCTGGCCCAGGAAGAGGCGCAAGCCATTGACCCCAATCACACCACCGCTGGCAGCGCAGGCCAGCGCCAGTTCGTTTGAGATGTTGCGCGGATGGTCACAAGCCGTCCGCAGGTTGGAATGCGACAGGATCATCGGCTTGCGGGCGACCGCCAATGCTGCCATTGCCGCTTCAGGCGCGGTGTGGCTGAGGCATACCACGATGCCGGCGTCTTCCATCGCGCTGATCAGGTCCCTGCCAGCCGGGGTCAACCCGGCTTCATCATGCACCCCGCCGGCAGCCCAGTTGCGCCGGTTGTAAGCCAGCAGCATCCACCGCACGCCCAGGTCGTGCAGGATGCCGACACGCGACAGATCGCCCTCCAGAGGGGCGGCACCTTCGACATCAAAAACCACAGCCAAGCGACCGGCGCGACGCGCTGCTTCGATCTGCTTTACCGAGCGCGCCAGGCAGAAGCGGTCCGGCCGCGCCGATAACCAGGCCGTGATGGCCTGCGCCATGGCCAGATGTTCGTCCCAGGCCATTTCCCCATAGCCAATGTTGAGGCTGACCACATCGACGCCTGCGTGGGCATACCGGTCAAGCACGCCCAGATGGGCAGGCAGATCGGCTAGCGCCATGGGCGGACAGGCGTGATTGTCCCAAACAGGTGGCGGCAATTGAGCGGTCATGGAACCTCCGCGGTTGTGGTCGGGGCCTGCCGGGTCATGATGACATGGGCCAGCGCCACGCCGGCCGCCAGCAGCGCCGGCACCAGCCACAATACTGGCCAATCGGGCATGCCATCAGGCTGTCGGGTGGCCGTGGCCACCAGATTAGCAAGGTTGGCGCCAATCACGGTGCCAATGCCCAGCGTCATGAAGGTCAGGAACGCCTGGGCTCGGGCCCGGGCGGCAGGTGGGAAGAGCCTGTCCACATGCACCTGCCCTGCAACAAAGAAGAAATCATAGCAGACACCGTGCAGCAATATGCCTGCCAGCAGCATCCAGGTCGTCGCGCCATCAGCCGAATGGCCAAACGCAAACAGCAGATACCGCGCCACCCAGGCCAGCATGCCGATCAGCAGCACCCAGCGGATCCCCAGCCGCGCCAGCGCGAGCGGCAACAACAGCATGAACAGGATTTCCGAAACCTGGCCCAGCGATTGGACGGCGGCGGCACGCGGCATGCCGGCCGCGATCAGGAAGGCATTGGCATAGGCATAGTAGAAGCTGAGCGGCACGACGATCAGGGTGGAGCAGGCAATGAACACCCAGAAACCACGCTCACGCACAGACAAAGCGAAATCAAAACCCAGCAGCGTTGACCAGCCTTGCCTCGCGTTGGCCGGGGGCGGGGGCGGCTTCGGCAGTGTGAAGCAGTAAAGACCCAGAACTGCAGCACCCATTGCTGCCAGGAAAATGGGTGCGCGGGTGGGCTCCAGCGGGCCTGTAGGCAGCAGGCCAACTGCCAGTGCCAAATCAGGCCCGAAGCCAATCAGCAGTCCGGCCACAATCCAGCCAATGGTGCCCAATGCCCGGATCGGCGGGAATTGCCGCGTGCTGTCCTCCAGCAGGGCCATAACGACCGCGTTCGACAGCGGAATGGTCGGCATGTAGAGCAGCATGACCAGCAGCACGGCACCAATCATGCGGCCATTGCCACTTTCAACATATGCCAAATGGAGCAGCGCTGCCGCGCCCAGCACATGCAATATGCCCAGCAGGCGCCCAGCCTGGACATGGCGGTCGGCCAGCGCGCCGAACAGCATAGGGCTGACAATCGCGGCATAACCCTGCGTGGCATAGGTGGTGCCGATGATATCGTCGAACGGGCCCGCCGCGAGCCAGGCGCCCAGTGTGACCCACCATGCGCCCCACACGAAATATTGGGCGAACATCAGCAGCCCCAGGCGCGCCGCTAGCACTGACATCGTCTCCAATTAGATGACTTGATGCATATACGATATTTGAGTATCGAAATGGAAACAAGGAGCATCTGCGTGGCGGTTCCAGGAATGCGCTGGCCTGGCCTTTCGGGCCGTTCGCCGCTCGACGGGCATCCCGAACCTGTTGCATGTTCGGCATGAATCGCAGCCGCTCCAAGCCGGCGCGCTATGGCCTGTTGTCGCTGCTGCGCGGCGGCTTCAACGGCCAACGACACTGGACGCCCATCCTCAATGAACCGGAGACACCGGATCGCCATTATGATGTCGTCATCATCGGCGGCGGTGGCCATGGCCTGGCAACGGCGCATTATCTGGCGGCCAACCACGGGATCACCCGGGTCTGCGTGATCGAGCGGGGCTGGATTGGCGGCGGTAACACCGGGCGGAACACCACCGTGATACGTTCGAACTATTTCTTCCCGGAATCCGCAGCACTGTATGACCTGTCGCTCAGGCTTTATGAAGGGCTGTCCCGCGCCCTGGAATACAACATCATGTTTTCACAGCGCGGCATGTGGATGTTGGCGCACGACCGGCACGGCATGGAAATGCTGCACCGGTCCGCCAGCGCCATGCTGCTGAACGGTGTGGATGCCGAACTGCATGATGGCGCCGGGGTTCGCGGCCGGATCCCCGGTCTAAACCCGGCCCCGCGCTTTCCCATCGTTGGCGGCCTGCTGCAGCCGCGCGGTGGCACCGCACGTCATGATGCGGTTGCCTGGGCCTATGCCCGTGCCGCCTCAAGGGCCGGGGTCCATGTCCTCCAGAACACCGAAGTCACCGGCCTTGCACAGGCGGGCGGGCGGGTCGTTGGCGTCAAGACCTCACGCGGCGACCTCAGCTGTGATCGCGTGGTTGCCGCCGTTGCCGGGCATAGCAGCGTCTTGGCCAACATGGCCGGTTTGCGGCTGCCCATCCAATCCTTCGCATTGCAGGCCTTTGTCTCGGAGCCGGTGAAGCCGTGCCTCGACACGGTACTGCTTTCGCCGGCGACCGGCATCTATCTTTCGCAATCCGACAAAGGCGAGATCGTGCTGGGGGCCGGGCTCGACCTCTTCATTTCCTATGCCCAGCGCGGCAGCCTGCCAATGATGGAGCAGGCCGCCGCCGGGGCGATCGAGCTGTTCCCCCAGTTTTCCCGGCTGCGGTTCCTCCGGCAATGGGCGGGCATCTGCGATGTGGTGCATGACAGCTCGCCCATCCTCGATGAAAGCGAGCTGGCCGGGCTGCATTTCAACTGCGGCTGGGGCACCGGCGGCTTCAAGGCCATCCCGGCCGGTGGCTGGCTTACGGCGCACCATGTGGCCACGGGCGAAGCGCATGCCATTGCTAGGCCGTTCGGATTCTCGCGCTTCCCCACTGGCGCCATGATCGACGAAGCCGCAGCCTCGGGGATCGCGCACTGATGCTGGAGATCAACTGCCCCTGGTGCGGGCCGCGACCTGAAGCCGAGTTTCGTTGCGGCGGGGAAATCCCCATCATCCGCCCGACACCCGATTGCACGGATCGGGAGTGGGCAGCCTATCTGCACGAAAGGACCAATCCCAAGGGCATGCACCGGGAACGCTGGCTGCATGTTTTGGGTTGCGGCATGTGGATTGCAGCGATCCGGTCGACCATCAACCATCATATCACTCGCACCGGTCCGCTGGCGGCGCCCCACGATGAGGCATCGTCATGACCAGCCTGCGGCTTGATGCCGGTGGCAGCATGATTGACCGCGCCCGGCCGCTACAGTTCCGGTGGGGCAGGACAAGGTTGGCAGGCCTGGCCGGCGACACACTGGCTTCGGCGCTCATGGCCAATGGCGAGTCCGTCTTTGCACGAAGCTTCAAATATCATCGGCCCAGAGGCCTGCTCGCCGCCGGCCTGGAAGAGCCCAACGCGATCGTGCAATGGCAGGAAGGCCGGCTCACAAGCCCCAATCTGAAGGCAACCACGCTGGAGCTGCACGACGGCCTGATAGCAGCGCCCGTCAACGCGTGGCCATCGCCGCAGTTCGATCTGCTGGCGGCAAATGGCTGGATCAAACGCTTCATCCCAGCTGCCTTTTACTACAAGACCTTCATTTGGCCGCATTGGCACTTGTTCGAACCGGCGATCCGCCGAGCTGCGGGCCTTGGGCTGGCTCCGGTCCACCCTGACCCTGACAGCTATGCTCAGCATGTCGACCAGGTGGATTGCCTGGTGGTCGGCGCCGGCCTTGCGGGTCTGCAGGAAGCCGCCAGCCTTGCCCGCCAGGGCAAGAAGGTGATCCTGGCTGAGAGCGACCCCTGGCCCGGTGGCGCGATATTCGGACCGGCACACGACACGGAGCGGGCTCAGGCCAACCGCCTTGCCGCGGAACTGTCCGCCTGCCCCAATGTGCGCGTGCTGCTGCGCACGACCGTGCTCGCACTGCAGGATGATGGCTTGGTAACCATGCTGGAGCGACTGACCGACCACTTGCCAGTGGCCCAGCGCCAAGGGCCGCGCCATCGGTTATGGAAGCTCAGGGCACGTGATCTGGTTCTCGCCACCGGTGCCCATGAACGCCCGTTGGTGTTTGACGGCAATGATCGGCCCGGTGTCATGCTCGCCAGCGCCGCAGGGCAGTTGCTGGAGCGACAGGCGGTATCCCCTGGCCGCAGGCTGGTGCTGGCGGCCAACAATGACCGCGCCTGGGATGCCGCGCTTGCCCTTGCAATGGCGGGGTTGGGCGTGGCCGGCATCATGGACGCTCGGACGGCTGCTGATCCGGCGCGGGTTGCGGTCGCGACCGTGCTGGGCATCAGAATGGAGTTTGAAACGGTGCCATGGCGGGCCCGCGGCTCCCGGCATATCACTGCAGTCGAAACAGCGCGGATCATTGCAGGAGGGGCGGCACGACCCACCGGCACAGCAATTGCCTGCGACACGCTGCTGATGTCGGGTGGCTACAGCCCGGTCGTACATCTCCATGGCCAGGCTGGCGGGCAGTTGGTCTGGCATGACGGCGTGCAAGCGTTCCTGCCGGTGCCAGGCGCGCTCCCATGTCGGATGGTCGGCGCGGCTGCTGGCGATGGCCTGGGCCATGTCCGCCCTGTCTGGCACATTTCGGCAGATCCCCGCCGGCCCAGTGCTAAGGCTTTTGTCGATTTCCAGAATGACGTGACCGCCGCTGATGTGGCGCTGGCGCGATCGGAATCGTTCCGTGCCGTGGAACATCTGAAGCGTTACACGACGTTGGGGATGGCCACAGATCAGGGCAAGACATCCAACATCAACGGCCTTGCCATTATGGGCGGCCTTGCCGGCCTGTCTCCGGATACCGTTGGGACCACGCGGTTTCGCCCACCCTATGAACCGGCGCCGATCGGCGCCTTTGCCGGGCACCGGGTGGGCCAACTGCTGCGGCCGGTACGCCGCCTGCCAGCGCATGCTGCGCACGCGTCACTGGGGGCGCGGTTCGAGGAATATGGCCTTTGGGAGCGTCCAAGCTGTTACCCAAAGGCTGGCGAAACGGAAGCCGACGCGGTGTTTCGCGAAGCTGCAGCCGTGCGCGCCGGCGTCGGCCTGTTCGATGCGTCACCCCTGGGCAAGATCGAGGTGAAAGGGCCCGACGCCGCCAACTTTCTCGATCGAATTTATGTCGGGCGGGTTTCCACCTTGCGGCCGGGTGGTTGCCGCTATGGTCTGATACTGAATGAACATGGCATTATCCTGGATGATGGCATTGTAGCGCGAATTGCGGACGATCATTTCCTGGTGGGCACGACCAGTTCTAATGCCCGCATCGTTCACCAGCATCTGGAAGAATGGTTGCAATGCGAATGGCCCCAATTGCTGGTGGCCATCGCCGATGTCACCCAGCAATGGGCGGTGATGAACGTGGCAGGCCCAAATGCCCGTCGACTGTTGGAAGGTTTGGCGTGCGATATTGACCTTGATGGCGCGGCTTTTGCGCATCTGGGTCACCGCGAGGGCCATGTCGAGGGTGTGCCCTGCCGCATGCAGCGCGTCAGCTACACTGGTGAGTTGAGCTTTGAGCTGGCCGTACCATCCCGATTTGCCTTGGCGCTGCACGCCCGGCTCCTCGCCTGCGGCGCGGATCTGGGCATTGTTCCCTTCGGGATAGAGGCAATGATGGTGTTGCGAACTGAGAAGGGTTTCCTGCATCTGGGCTCCGACACCGATGGCACAACCTTTCCAGACGATGTGGGCTTTGGTGCGCCTGTCCGGTTGCGAAAGGACGATTTCATCGGGCGCAGATCATGTCTGATGCCCGAAGCCATGCGACCTGACCGGCGCCAACTTGTTGGTTTGCAAAGTGTCGACGGCACGTTGTTGCCCATCGGCGGTCACGTGCTTGGCAAAGGCCAAGACAGGCAAAGCCAAGGATGGGTGACCAGTTCGGTGAATTCGCCCGCTCTTGGTCGCGCAGTCGCGCTTGCGATGGTGTGTGCCGGGCGCAGCCGTCATGGCGAAGAGGTTGTTGTCTGGAACCGTGGCGGCACGCAGCGGGCGCGCATTGTTTCGCCAGTCGCGTTCGATCCCAAGGGAGAGCGCATGCATGGCTGACTTTGCCGCCATGCCGTTGACAGCCATGACTGGCCAGGGCCCGATTGTCGTGCGTCCCCGGCTGTTCTGCGTGTCTTGGCCTGACCGGCTCGCCCGACCTGCAAGGGCCCCCGTGCCCGGACAAGCACCCGTTCCGGTCGGAGAAGCCCGTGCAACGAATTCTGGCGCATTGTTTTCGGTTGCGCCGGGGGCGTGCCATGTTTGCCTTGACGACGCGACAACGGTGTTTGGCTCGGTCACAGATGCTTTGACGACCAACTGCTCCGATGCCCTGCTGCAGTGGGTCATGCAACCAAATCACCTCGATGCGCTGGTGGCAGCCTATGCCGCTTTCGCGCTTCCGCAATTGCTGCCAGGCAGCGCCACCGCCCTGTCCATTGCCGGTGAGCGCATGATGCTTGCCCGTCCTTCCAATGGGCCCATCTGGCTCTTTCACGAATTGGCCCTGTTCGATTGGTTCAGTTCATTGATGATCAGAATCGGAATTCATGATAATTCTCAAAATAAATGAGGAAAACAAGCTGAATATGCTTACTCACTAAGACAGGTATTGATAGTGTACTGGCAATTGAAACTGATCATTATTTTAAAGTTAAACCACGTGGAATTTGCTCATTTGGTTCGATATGTTTTTGAATCCACTATTCGAAAGATAGATGATTCTTTAATTAGCAGGGCTCGTGTTGATCATATGGTCGTCGACATCCATCGTGGGCCCGCTTCCGCCCCAGCACTAGCAACTGCAAAAATCTGATAATTTATCACCGAGTTGCTCGCATTCTGTCTCCGCGCCGCATTCGGGATCTGGCTGTACTCTGGGCAAAATTGGAAAACGGGTGGGGGAAATGGGTAAAGCGGCAATTCCCGCAAGGCATGAAGCCCGATTGAGTTTCCTGCTGGCAATTCCCTCAGGCGGGCTGGCGGTGGCACTTACCACGCAGATCACCGCACTCTCCTGGCTGCTGCAAAGCCGTTACCATCTGGCCATCGATGATATTGCGCTGGTGTGGGCGGCGGGCCCGCTGGCCGGCATAGTGGGCCAATTGGCCGTGGGCCATGCCAGCGACCGCAGCTGGGCATTGGGCGGGCGGCGCCGGCCCTGGCTGCTGCTCAGCGGCGTCCTGACGGCGCTGGCCCTGGTGGCGCTGCTGCATCTGGCCGATGTGGCGGCGTGGCTGGGCGGCGTGCCGCTGGTGCTGCTGGCTGGCCTGGTGGCCTTGCTGCTGGATGTGGCGATCAACATGGGGCTCAACCCGGCGCGGGCGCTGATTGCCGATCTGGTGCCGGCCGGGCCCGCCCGTTCGCTGGCTTTTGCCCATATGCAAACCGTGTCAGGGGTGTTGGGCGTGGCGATCACGCTGGTAGGTGCGTTGTTGGGCAATGTGGCGATGATCGTGGCGGCGGCCGTGCTGACCCTGCCCCTGACGGCGCTGCCGGCGCTGCTGGTGGCGGAACCGCGCGTGCTGGCCGAAACCGTGGCACCGCCACCGCCGCTGACGCTGCCGACATCGCTGTCCATGCTGCTGCCGATTGCGCCAGCAGCGGCGCTGGCAGTGCTGGCCTGGTTGCAGCGGCTAGGCGGTGGCAGCATGGGCATGGCGCTGCCGCTGATGGCCACGGCGGGGCTGACCGGGATCATCGCCCTGTCCATCCTGCGCGGCGGCCGGCGCGACCAGACCGGTCTCGCCCGCCATATCTTCCTGGCGCAGGGGCTCAGCTGGATCGGCATCTTCTGCATGTTCGTGTTTCTGGCCCCGGTGGCGGCGGAACGGCTGCCGGCGATGCCGGCCGAGCAACTGGGGCGGGACATCGCGGTGGCGCTGGGGCTGTTCAATCTGGTGGCGGCGCTGGCACCGCTGCTGCTGCTGATGCCGCTGTGCCGGCACTGGCGGCGGGCGCATGTGCACGCTGCGGCCATGGCCCTGATGGGGCTGTGCCTGGCGGCGATTGGCGGCTTGGTCAGCAGCGTGATCGGCCTGTGGGCCTGCATGGCGGTGGCCGGCATCGGCTGGGGGGCGCTGGTCAGCCTGCCCTATGTGATGTTCTGCGATCGCGTGTCGGCCGGCCAGCTGGGCCTGCTGCTTGGCCTGTTCAACCTGTCGGTCGTCATTCCGCAGCTGGTGGTCAGCCTGGGGCTGGGGGCGCTGGCGCCGGCGCTCTCGGCAAGCGGCGATCTGTTCCTGATTGCCGGGGTGGCGCTGGCGGCTTCGGCCGGTGTGTGGGCGCTGCTGCCGCCGCTTCCGGCCGGGGTGGCGCCGTGATCGGCCGGCTGATCATGCTGGTGCTGGTGCTGATGCTGCTGACCGCGCCGGTGCGGGCGGCGCCGCCGCCGGCGGTTGACCCGTTCATCGGCACCGATGGCACCGGCCACACCTTTCCCGGGCCCAGCCGGCCGTTTGGCATGGTGCAGCCCGGCCCCGACAATGCCGCCAGCGGTTGGGCCTTCACCTCGGGCTATCAATATCGGGCGCCGCAGATCATCGGCTTTTCGCAGAATCGCGCCAGCGGCACCGGCATCCCGGAACTGGGCGATGTGCTGTTGCAGCCCAGCCAGACCCGCAGGCCCGATCTGGCCAGCCGCTATGACAAGGCCAGCGAGACGGCACGGCCCGGCCATTACGCCGTCACCCTGAGCGACAATGCGGTGCGGGTGGAGCTGACCGCCACACTCCGCAGCGCCTTTCACCGCTATCGCTTTGCCAGCGGCGGGCGGGTGTGGCTGCTGGTCGATCTGCAGCACGGCCTTGCCTTCCGCACCGATGTGCAGCCGGTGCAGGCGGTGGCCAACCAGTTTGGCCGTGCTGGCTTTGAAGGCGAAGCGGTGCGCCGCAACTGGACGACGCGGCACATTGCCTGGTCAGTGGCGTTCAGCCAGCCGATCGCCGCGGTGGAAACCCTGCCACCGCAGCCGGGGCAGGTGGCGCCGCGTTATCTGCTGGCCTTTGATCTGGGCACCGGGCGGGAACTGCTGGTGCGCATCGGCCTGTCCTCCACGGATCGCGCCGGCGCCCGCCGCAACCGGGACGAGCGTGGCGGCTGGCAATTCGATGCCGTGGCGCGGGACAGCCTGGCCGAATGGCAGGCGCTGTTGAACCGGGTGCAGATCAGCGCGCCCGCACAGCAGCAGCGCATTTTCCAGACGGCGCTGTATCATGCCCTGCTGCACCCTTCGGTGATCAGCGACGTGGATGGCCGCTGGCGCGGGCCGGATGGCCGTGTGCGCCGCGCGGCAGGCGGCCTGCGCTATTCCACCATGTCCTTGTGGGACAGTTTTCGCGCCGCCCACCCGCTCTATACGCTGCTGGTGCCGGAACGGGTGCCGGATTTCGTCAACAGCCTGCTGGATCATCATGATGCGGTGGGGCGGCTGCCGAAATGGCCGATCTGGGGCGGCGAAACCGGCACCATGATCGGTGAGCCGGCGCTGCCGGTGATTGCCGATGCCTGGGCCAAGGGCTTCCGCGGCTTTGATGGCCGCCGCGCGCTTGCCGCCATGGTGGCCACCGCCACGCGCGATGCCACCCCGGTGCAACCGGGCGACACGGCGCTGTCGCTGTGGTCGGTGCTGGACCGCTTTGGCTATTATCCGTTCGATCTGGTGCCCGGCGAAGCGGTGTCGCGCACGCTGGAGGCCGGGATTGGCGATGCCGCCACCAGCCGCATGGCGCAGATGCTGGGCCAGCCGGCGCTGGCGGCGCGCCTGGCCGCGCGCGCCGGCGGCTGGCGGCACCTGCTTGATCCTGAAACCGGGCTGGCGCGCGGCCGCGACAGCCAGGGCCGCTGGCGCACGCCCTTTGATCCGCTCACCCCCACTTCGCCGCTGAACAACCCCGGCGACTATACCGAGGCCAACGCCTGGCAATATAGCTGGACACCGGCCCTGCACGATGTGGCCGGGCTGATGGCGGCCTGGGGCGGCAAGGCCGGGTTGCAGGCGCGGCTTGACCGGTTTTTCTTTGGCCTGCCCGTCACGGCGGGTGCCGCCTATCTGGGCCAGGAGGCGATGATCGGGCAATATGCCCATGGCAACGAGCCCAGCCACCATATCGCCTGGCTCTATGCCTTCACCGATGCGCCGGCGACCGGCCATCGCCTCGTCGCGCGCATCGCCCGGGATTTCTATGCCGACCGGCCCGATGGCATCATCGGCAACGAGGATGCCGGGCAGATGAGCGCCTGGTATGTGTTTGCAACGCTGGGCCTTTATCCGGTTGATCCGGCCAGCGGTGGTTATGTGGCCGGCATCCCGCTGGTGCCGGCGGCCCGGATCAATGTGCCCGGCCGCCGGCCCTTGCGCATCCTGCGCCGGGGGCAGGGGGAGCAGTTGCTGAGCCTGCGCCTGGCCGGCCAGCCGCTGCCGGCCACGGCAGTGCCGCATGCCCGGCTGGTGCGGGGCGGCACGCTGGAATTTGCCGTGCAACAGGCCAGGTGCTCAGGGCAGACGCGGCAGGGCGGCGCAGCGCGCCTCTGCCAGCCCTGACAGCGCCAGCGCATCGGCAAAGCGGTCGGAGGTTTCCACCGCATCGGCATAGGCGATCGAGCGCCCGTCGGGCAGGCAGGCCGGCAGAAGCTCGGGCGCACACGACAGGGTGATGTCGCGCGCCGCCAGCGCCGCCAGGCAGGCATCCAGCGCGGCGACATGATCGGCATGCCAGGGCGCGCCGGCATCAAATGGCGCCTGGATCCGCCCGGTGGAGCCGAACCGCAACTGGAGGCTGCGCACCTGGCCGAACATGCTGGCACAGGCGGCCAGCCGCACGGCGAATTCGCCGCCATAGGTCAGCTCATGGCCGCTGTACCAATGCGAGAAATCGAGCGTGAGCGCCAGATCGGGAAAGCGCGCCAGCAGGGCGCGGGTGAGCGCAATGTCCTGGGTCATGGTGGCACGATGGGTTTCCACGTGCAGGGCATGGCCGGTGCGGCTGGCGGCGGCCAGAATCGCATCGGCCAGCCGGTCCATTTCGGCGTCGGTTTCCAGCCCGGTGCCGGCGTGCAGCGTGGTGAAATCAAGGCCCTGATCCTGATGGGCCTGCGCCACCGCCAGCGCCTCAGCCGGCCGTGTCACCCGGGCCATGCCGCAGGGCAACAGCCCGGCGGCGCGGATGGCATCCCATTCGCCCCAGGCCACGACGCCATGATAGCCATGCTGCTTGAGCAGATCGAGCTGGGCGCTCAGGCTCGCCCGCCAGCCGCTGCTGTGGCGCGGCAGGCCGGCCAGGCTGCCCAGGCAGATATCTCGCCGCAGCCGCATCAGGCCTCGGCAAACAGCACCGGGTTGATGGCAGAGGCGGCGACATCATGCGGCCGTAGGCCGGGCAGCCATTGCGCCAGATCGGCGCGCTGCATGTCGTTCACCGGCTCCGCCACCCGCATGTCGGCATCCATGTAGATCATGGTCATCACCGATCGCGGCTGGCTGGTGTGGTTGGGGCCGGCGCGGTGGAAGGTCCAGCCGGCGTGGAAACTCACGTCACCCAGCGCATAGGCTGCCCTGTCGACCGGGAAGCCATGGGCCGCCATCGCCGCGCTGATCTGCGCCTCGCTCTCGTCGGAGATCGCCAGGTCGCGGCCGATCGCCAGCCGGTGGCTGCCGCGGTAAAATTCCAGCGGCCCCATTTCCAGCGGCGTCGATTGCAGCGGAATCCACACGGTGATGGTGCGGTCGGACGCCAGCGGCCAATAATATTGATCGGCGTGGGCCGGCGTGATCCCGCCCGAAGGCTCCTTGTAGAGTGACTGGTCGTGATAGAGCCTCACGCGCTTCACCCCCAGCAGCCGGGCCGCCATGCCGGCCAGCCGCTGCCCGAACACGAATTGCTGCACCTGGGCCGATTGCCGCCACAGGTTCATCACCTGCAGGAAGGCGCGGTCATAGGTGCTGCGCTCGGCCAGCGGCTTGTCCTGCCGGTTCAGAGCGAGGGTGAGCCGGGTGATCTCGGCACCATGGTGCCGCAACGTGGCCGGCGCCAGCGCGCCGGGCACCCGCACAAAGCCCTCTTCCCGATAGCGGGCGAAGACATCGTCCGACAGCGGCATCGGCGTGTCGAGATCGGGCAGCAGGGTCATGGCATAGTCTCCCGGTGCGGAAGGGATGATGGTGGCAGCTTGAACAGCGCGGTTTGCCAGGGGCGCAACCGGGGCCCGCCGCCGCCCAGCAGATCGGGCGTGTCGGCCCCCGGCCCGTCATAGCGCGCCGGCACGGCCGACAGATTGGCCACCAGCACCAGGCGCTCGCTGCCCAGCGCCCGCTCGATGATCAGCAGCGATGGGCCTTGGGCGGTCACGCTCTGGGTGCCGCGGCGCAGGGCGGGATGGGCCCGGCGCAGTTGCGCCAGCAGGCGATAATGGTTGAGCAGCGATCCTGGCGCGCCGGTCTGTTCGGCCACCGAAATCCCGTCGTGGTCACGCGCCTGGCGCCGATCCCAATAGGCGGCGCCGGACCGGCGGTACCAGAGCGCCTGGGTGGGGGCGGCATCGGTGGCGGTCCATTTGAACGCCTCGCGCAGCGGGATGGCATCCTGATCATCGGCAAAGCCGGGCAGGGTGGCGCCGCGCATGCCCAGTTCCTGGCCATAATAGATGGACGGCGTGCCCTTCAGGCCGAAGATTAGCGCGGCCGCCGTGCGCAATTGTTCCGGCGTGATGCCCGGATCAGACGCGATGCGGTTGACATCATGGTTCTCGGCAAACAGCAATTGATGCTTGCCGGCCGGGGTGGCCGCCGTCGTGCGGGCAATCGCCGCCATGATCGCGTCCCGGTCAAAGCGGCGCAGCGCCGTGTGCAGCGGGAAGGCGAAGACGGCGCTGGTGTCGGCTCGGGTCAGATAATCGGCGCCGATGTCGGTCCAGTCCGCCTGTTCGGCCACGAACATCAGCCGCGGGTTGGCGGCACGCAGGCGGGTGAACAGCGGTTTCCAGAAATCGGCAAACAAATTGGTCTGCAATCCGCGTGAATCCAGATCGTCCATCATGTGATCAAGGCGGAAGCCATCGACGCCGTCGTCAAAACGGCCATCATGGTCAGGGTCCACCCAATCCAGCATGTATCGGGTGAAATAGGCCTGGCTGCGCGGGTGGGTGAGGGCGACCGTGGTGACGCCATGGGTATCCCCGCCGAAATGGCGGATTTCGCGCAGGCCGAAGGGGCCATCCTCCATCACGCCGGCGGCCCGGTCTCGCCACAGCAGATGATCGGCCAGCGGCGCATTGCGGTCAGCCCGCGCCGCCGTCCACCACGGATGGCCTTCGGCGACATATTGGAACTCCATGTCGAGATAGATCTTCATCCCGTTGCGGTGGAGTTCGCGCACCATGCGCTGATAATCGGCCATGGTGCCGAATTCGGGATCGATGCCGGCAAAATCGGTGGCGAAATAATTGTGATAGACCCTGCTGGTATAGAGCGGGGTCAGCAGCACCGCCGTCACGCCAAGTGATTTCAAATAGGGGATGCTGGCGGTGATGCCATTGAGATCACCCTGCCGGTCGCCATTGCTGTCCCGGTAGCTGCGGGTGAAGATGTGATAGACAACCTCGTCCTGAAGGGCCGCCGTGTCAGGCCTGGGGGTGGCAAGTGCCGCCCCGCCAATGGCCAGCAATGCAGCCATGGCTGCGATGGCCGCAACTGCCAGCCACGCCGACCTTCTCGCCAGGTCCGCCATATCCATCAATCCTCCGCTGGGCTGGCCTGGTCCGATCGCGGTAGCGCCATCCATCTGGTCCGTCACAAGGCGGTCCGGCGGGGACAGCATCGCGTTCCGGATCAAGTTTATAACCTTGCGCTTTCTGTATGAGAATGGCGCCTGGTTGCTTGCATATTGGCAATACACTATCAGTTTTTTGTCATGCTCCCCGCCCTTTCAGAAGCCATCGCCCTGCCGCCGGGCACGGCTGCGCGCGTGGTGCATGTCACCCAGCCGGCGGACAGTCCGGTCCCTGACCGCTTTGCCCATTTCCATGGCGTGGCCGAACTGGTGCTGATCCACCAGGGGTCTGGCACCTTTATCACCGAGACGGGCGAACATCGGTTCGGGCCGCGGATGCTGCTGTTTGCGCCAATCATGGCCATCCATGATTTCGCCTTCGATCCGGGCGCACGAAACTGGACGCTTGTGCAATTTGACGCCTTGGCTGCCGATCCAGATCAACGGCTGCTACCCCGGCAGGCGGTTTCAGCCGCCCTGAACTCGGAAAGCCTGTGCCGTGCCCGCACAATGGTCGACTGGTTGTCGGACGGAATCGGTAGCACGCTGGCACCGGCCGAGGTTGAAATCCTGCTCAAGGCCCTGCTGCTGGCGATCAAGCCTGCGATGGCAAGTGGCACGGCTGGCACGGAGAAACCCGACTATCCTCTCTCGCGCTTCCGGCCGGTGTTGCAACAGTTGATGGAACATCCCGGCCAACACATCGGCCTTGCCGATGCGGCAACCATGTGCGCGGTTTCGGCACCCTATTTCTCCAGGCTGTTCAAGCAAAGCTTTGGCATCGGCTTTTCGGCCTATCAAAACCAATTCCGGTTGCAGCAGGCCGCAAGATTGCTGGCGACCAGTGACGCACCGACCTCGCAGATTGCCTATCGTCTGGGCTTTCAGTCACATGCCTATTTTTCGCAGCGTTTCCGCGAAATGTTTGGTGCCAGCCCGTCCCAGTTCCTCAAGACCATGCGGCACCGCTAATGTTGGGGACCGGCGCATCTGTTTATCACTCTCCAGGCGGGGGCTGAGCCCTTTGTTCCATGCCTATCTGCCTAAAGCATGCGCCCTAATGTCGGATTTGCCCCCTATTGCTCAACCAAGAAAGTGGCCGGGGGCTTGATAGGGGCGGGCGGCCCAACGGCGTGCCGGGTCCACCATCGCTCGGGGCTCGCGGCCGAGGGCGGGCACGATTGCTGACGCGAACCCCACCACGCGTCCCAGGCTGCCTTGCAGCAATTCCTGGGCAATGGTGCCGAAGCCGCCGCTCGTGGCGTTCCTGGCCGTGCACTGGATGTGCACGTGGAAGTCGGCGGCATGAGCGATCCGCCGGGGCGCATGGGCGATGAGATGCGCCGCAACACCATGACCTGCTTCCTGTTTCCTGGACCGTTCTGAGCTGGAAGATTCCAGTTTAGGATGATGGCCGGGAGACGGGAGGCTGATCACCGGGCCACCTAGTCAAGACCAGATCTATAGAAGCCGAAAAGTTTCCTATAGGAAACATCCGGGCTTTCTATCTGGCGGCCTACCGGTCCAGCTCTTCCATCAGCTTTGCTACCGCCTTCAGCACGTCCTGAGGCTGTACGCCTCGGTGATTATGCAGGCGCAATGTAATCCCCTGCGTATCGACGTCGATGACGGTAACGATCGAATGGCCATCAGGGCTCTGAACTTCAAGACCAATGGAATGTGCCGGCAACGATGATGATGCGGGCGGCTTCTGCTGCAGCGATGGTGATCGCCCTATTGCGGCAGATTTCAGCCGGCGAATCACCTCTGGTTCCGGAATGGGCTTTGCCTTGTCCCAACACCGGTTGCCATTCTCGGCTGCAATCCGGGCGGCCTCCTCGGCAACGGCGCCAGCTGTGGCAGGGTCGTGGAGAAGCCTCGCCACCGGATACAGCCCCGCAAGAGAGACCTTCTCCACGTTCTCGAAGGCTTCGAGGATGGCATCCGGCACGTCGGCCACTGTCAGCATCTTCGACAGCCAACCCTTGGAGATGCGCAGCCTTGCGGCCATTCGTGATTGATTGCCGTGATAATGGCTGTCGAGTGCGACGCGATAGCTCCGGGCCCGTTCGATGTCAGATATGTCCTTTCGCGTGCGATTCTCCAGGTCGGCGGTGAAGAAGGCCAGCTCATCAGACAGTTCGTGGACCACGCCGAGAAACTGCAAGTGCGGATGGCCATGGGCCTTCAACCACGAAACCGCGAAGTGACGGCGGACACCTGCGATCACCTCGAAATCGAAGTCAGGGTCGCCTTCAACCCGGCGGAGTAGGGCCGGCACCTGCTGGCCGCCAGCATCGATCATGGAATCGATCAAGTCGCGGCAGTTGATGGCGTTCAGGCGATCGTACCGACGGGCGTTGCCTGGCCACACCCTGACACGGGCGGGATCAAGGGCAATTTGGCTTGCCATGAAGTCCTCGGCTGCCTGAAAGCGATCTGAGGGGGCTGCTGGCACGGGCAGCACGGATATGTTGCCAGCTTGTTTCACGAGGCCGAACCGGTAGTGCTGTTGGGGCTGAAGGCCTGTGGGCCCGGCAATGGCACCGAAATTTCCCAATGATTTGAGTGCCCACTTTTGTCGGGTTTGGCGCGCCAATTTCCCCTATACCAGCCGTGATGGCGGCTGGCGCGAGAATCGCGGATCGTTCGAACAAGGTTCGACGCTGCCCGCCCAATTTCCACCCGGCGTTGAAACACGGTCCCCTACCAGGGGATGGTTGCGCCGGTATAATCCAGATAGCGCTGGCCGGGTGGGCGGGTCGTTTCGATCACGTTGGCCAGGCCGGCCACGCTGGTGGCCACATCGATATCGGCATCCGGGCCGCCCATGTCGGTCTTCACCCAGCCGGGGTGCAGGTTGAGCACGGCCACCGGGCGCTGTCCCACATCCTGCACGGCAAAGCCGCGGGTCAGGCTGTTGAGCGCCGCCTTCGAGGCGCTGTACAGTTCGGCCCAGCTGCTGCTGCGGCCGCCAACGCTGCCCAGGATCGAGGTCATGAAGCCGATGCTGCCGCCATCCTTCACCAGCGGCAGCAGACGGCGGGCGGCGCGGATCGGGGCGATGGCATTGGTCCAGAACAGGGCGGTCATGGCATCGCGGTTCACGTTGGTGGCGGTATCCGCCCGGCTGCCGATGATGCCGGCGTTGATCAGCACATGATCGAAGCGATCATCGGCAAGATCGGTGGCCAGCGCAGCCAGGGATTCATCATCGGCGATGTCCACCACCGCCAGCCGGGCGCCGGTGGCGGCCAGATCGCGTGCTTCGCTGCGGTGCGTGGCCGTCACCTGCCAGCCGCGCCCGATCAGTTCCCGTGTCAGGCCCAGGCCAATCCCACGGGAGGCACCAAGGATGAGGGCGGATGGCATGGGCGTGGTCCTTACAGGTTGAAGCTCTGCTTGATCCCGTCGATCACGAACTGGGCAGCCAGCGCGGCCAGCACCACACCGAGCAGCCGGGTGAGCGCGCCTTCGAACTTGGCCCCCATCAGCTTCATGATCGGCCCGGCGGCCAGCAGGCAGAGCAGGGTGAGCAGCAGCACGGCGGCCAGTGCGGCCAGCACCACCGCTTCGTGCAGGGCATCGCCGGCCTTGGCCGACAGCAGCATCACCGATGCGATGGAGCCGGGGCCGGCCAGCATCGGGATCGCCATCGGGAACACCGAGATATCTTCTTCTTCCAGCGGCTTGCCGGCGGCATCGGCGGCGGATTTCACGCCTTCGGCCCGGCTTTCGCGGCGCTGGGTGCGCTTTTCGAACACCATGTCCAGGGCGATCACGAACACCATCAAACCGCCGGCGATCTTGAAGGCCGGCAGGGTGATGCCCAGCGCGCCCAGAAACGCTTCCCCGCCCAGGGCAAAGGCGATCAGCACGCCGGCGGCGATCAGGCTGGAACGGATCGCCATGTCCATCCGGTGCCGCGCCGTGGTGCCGGCAGTGAGGCTGGAAAAGATCGGCACGCAGCCGGGCGGATCGATCACCACGAACAGGGTGACAAAGGCCGAAATGAACAGCTGAATCAGCGGATCAGCCAGGCTGAGCCCCATCACGACCGCGCCTGCGCCGCGCTGAGCGTGTTGGCCAGCAGGCAGGCGATGGTCATCGGGCCAACGCCGCCGGGCACCGGGGTGATCCAGCCGGCGCGTTCACGGGCGGCGGCGAAATCCACATCACCCACCAGCCTGGTCTTGCCATCGGGCAGCGCGATGCGGTTGATGCCCACATCGATCACGCAGGCGCCAGGCTTGATCCAGTGGCCCTGCACCATGGCCGGAATGCCAACGGCGGCCACCACGATATCGGCGCGCGCCACATGCCCGGCCAGATCGCGGGTGCGGCTGTGGGCGATGGTGACGGTGGCGCTGGCAGCGGTGAGCAGCGCGGCCATCGGCTTGCCCACGATGCTGGACCGGCCGATCACCACGGCTTCGGCACCGGAAATGTCGCCGAGCGCCTCGCGGATCAGCAGCAGGCAGCCCGATGGCGTGCACGGCACCAGCGCCGGTTGCCCGATTGCCAGCCGGCCCGCGTTCACCGGATGAAACCCATCGACATCCTTGCCCGGATCGATGGCGGCAATCACCCGGTCACTGTCGATATGCTTTGGCAGCGGCATCTGGACCAATATGCCATCCACCGCCGGATCGGAATTCAGCCGGCCGATCAGCGCCAGCAGATCGGCCTGGGCCGTTTCGGCGGGCAGGCGATGCTCGGCCGAGATCATGCCCACTTCCAGGCACGCCTTGCCCTTGGCCCCGACATACACCGCGCTGGCCGGATCATCCCCCACCAGCACCACGGTGAGACCGGGCGCGCGGCCGCGGGCCGCCACGAAGGCCGCCACGCCGGTTGCCACCTCGGCCCGCAGCGCGGCGGCGCGGGCCTTGCCGTCGATCAGCAGCGCGCTCATTGCAGCAGCAGCCCCGAATCCGCCACCAGCGCCGGCACCAGTTGTTGCAGCCCGGCCAGCACCAGCCACAGCACCAGCGGCGACAGATCCAGCCCGCCCAGATCGGGCAGAACCCGCCGGATCGGCCGCACCAGCGGATCATAGATGCGGTCGAGCGTCGAAATGATCGTGCGCACCACCGGGTTGTAGCTGTTGACCACGTTGAAGGCGACCAACCAGCTGGAAATCGCCCAGACCACCAGCCCCCAGATCAGCACCTGGGTGGCCATGATGAAGATATTCACCAGCGCAAGGGTCGTGTTTGCCATGGGCAGGCCCATACAGAGGGCGGCTGCTTCCCGCAATGGCGGGTGGCACAAACGGCACCGGTCTGGCAGTCTGGCGATGAGGAGAAGAGGAAGCCCATGTTCGCCACGCTGGCTGATATCACCGCTCATCATGCCGCAGCCACGCCCGGCAGGACCGCCGTGCGCGCCGGCGGCGTGGGCTGGAGCTTTGCCGACCTGCACGACCGCGAAGGCCGTGCGGTCGCGGCGCTGAAGGCGCTGGGCGTGCAGAAGGGCGACCGGGTCGGCTGGCTGGCGCTCAACCATATCGAATATGCCACGCTGATGTGCGCCTGTTTCCGCCTGGGCGCGGTGATGGTGGCGATCAATGCCCGGCTGGTGGCCCGCGAGATTGCCTATGTGCTGGGCGATGCCGGCATCAATGTGCTGGTATCGGAAACGGCGTTCCTGCCGCTGGTGGCCGAAGCGCAGGCGGCAACCGGCCTGGCCACCGTGCTGCTGCTGGATGCGCCGCATGATGGCCGGCCGATTTTTGCCGACTTCGTGATTGCCCATGCGCCCGACAAGGCGCCCATTGTCGCAGCGCCCGATGATATCGCCATCCAGATGTACACCAGCGGCACCACCGGCTTTCCCAAGGGCGCGCTGCTGTCGCACCGGCAATTGCTGTCGGCGATCGCCAAGCCGGATCGGCTGGAAGGCGTCGAACGCAGCCAGTGGCGCGATGACGACGTCTCGCTGGTGGCCATGCCGGTGTTCCATGTCAGCGGCGCGCTGTGGTTGCTGATGGGCCTGGCCAATGGCGCACCATCGGTGATTCTGCCGCGGCCCGATATCGCCGGGATCGTGGCCGCCATCGTCGAACATCGCGTGACCCATGTGGTGCTGGTGCCGGCGGTGATGCTGGCGATCAGCCTTCATCTGGAACAGGCACCGGCCGACCTCAGCTGTGTGAGAGAGCTGATGTACGGGGCCTCGCCCATCCCGCTTGATGTGCTGCGCCGGTCGATCCTGGCGTTCCCGTGCGCGCGCTTCACCCAGGTCTATGGCGCCACCGAAACCTCGGCCAGCGTCACCTATCTGCCGCCGCAAGATCATGATCCGGCCGGCAATGAGCGCATGCGCAGCTGCGGCAAGCCCTATCCCGGCGATTTCATCCGCATTGTGGACGACCACGGACATGATCTGCCGGCCCGCGCGGTGGGCGAGATATTGATCAGTTCACCCGGCAACATGACCGGTTATCACAACAAGCCCGACGCCACGGCCAAGGCGCTGATCGACGGCTGGTACCACAGCGGCGACGCCGGCTATCTGGATGAAGACGGCTATCTGTATATCCACGACCGGGTGAAGGACATGATCGTTTCGGGCGCGGAGAATATCTATCCGGCCGAGGTGGAAAACGCCCTGCACGAACATCCCGCCGTGGCCGATTGCGCCGTGATCGGCGTGCCCGACGACAAATGGGGGGAAGCGGTGAAGGCGATCGTGGTGGCCAGGGCGCCGGTGACGGCGGACGAACTGATCGCCTTCGCCCGTAACCGCATCGCGGGGTACAAGCTGCCCAAGAGCGTGGACTTCATCGACGTGCTGCCGCGCAACCCCAGCGGCAAGATATTGAAGAAGGATCTGCGCGAGCCCTACTGGGCCGGGCGCGAGCGCAAGGTGAACTGAAAGGCTTCATTCGGGGCTGGCGGCGGCGCCCGCCAATATGCCTCCGTCGATGTGAAATTCACTGCCCGTCACATAGGCGCTTTCGTCGCTGGCCAGATAGGCGGCCATGGCGGCGACTTCCTGGGCGGTGCCGAAGCGGCGCAGCGGTGTGTCGGCGACGAAGGCTTGGATGACGGCTGCGCGATCGGCCGGCGTGCTGCCCAGCATCGGTTCCCACATCGGCGTCATGATCGCTGCCGGATGGATGGAGTTGCAGCGGATGGCGAGGCCGTTTTGCGCGCACCACAGCGCCACCGATTTGGTGTGGTTCCGCACCGCCGCCTTGGAACTGGCATAGGCCGGCGCCGCCGGGATGCCGACAATGCCCGATCGCGACGAGATGTTGATGATGCTGCCCGTGGCCTGCGGCCGCATCGCCCGGATGGCGGCGCGGCAGCCCAGGAACGTGCCATCCAGATTGACGGCGTGCACCTCGCGCCAATCGGCCAGACTGGCGTGTTCGGGATCATGGGCGGCGGCTGCGCCTTCGAAGCCGGTGATGCCGGCGTTGTTGACCAGGATGTCGAGCCGGCCGACCTGAGCCATCACTGCATCCCACGCCGCCTCATCGCGCACGTCGAGCAGCGCAAAGCGGCCGCCGATGGCCTGTGCCACGGCGGCGGCGGCGGGGTTGATATCGGTTACCCACACCACAGCGCCCTCGGCGGCGAAGCGGCGGGCGATGGCTTCACCAATGCCGCGCGCGGCGCCGGTGATCAGGGCGGTCTTGCCTTTCAGTCTGTCCATTGGCCTGCTATCGCGCCAACCATGCTTGCCAGCAAGGGAGAGAGCGGATGCAGACCATCGGGGTGATCGGCGCGGGCCTGATGGGCAATGGCATCGCGCATGTGGCGGCGCAGGCCGGCATGGACGTGATCCTGTCGGACGTGGCGATGGAACGGTGCATGGCGGCGAAGGCGACGATTGCGAAGAACATGGCCCGGCAGGTGGGCAAGGGCGTGCTGAGCCAGGAACAGGCCGATGCGGCGCTGGCCCGCATCAGCCTGACCACCGACAGCGCCGCATTCGCCGCCGCCGATCTGGTGATCGAGGCCGCGACCGAGAATGAGGCCATCAAGGGCCGGATCTTTGCCGGGCTGGCCGATGTGCTGAAGGCCGATGCCCTGCTGGCCAGCAACACCAGTTCCATTTCCATCACCCGGCTGGCGGCAATGAGCGGCCGGGCGGACCAGTTCTGCGGGCTGCATTTCTTCAATCCGGTGCCGCTGATGGCGCTGGTGGAGATCATCCCCGGCCTGGCCACATCTGCCGCAACGACCGCGGCCATGCAGGGCTTTGCCGCGCGGCTGGGCAAGACGGCGATCCTGGCCGGCGATGCGCCGGCCTTCATCGTCAACCGCGTGCTGTGCCCGATGCTGAACGAGGCCATCTTTGCGCTGGGCGACGGCGTGGGCAGCGTGGTGGATATCGATGCCGGGCTGAAACTGGGCGCCAATCATCCGATGGGGCCGCTGACGCTGGCCGATTTCATCGGGCTGGACACGCTTTTGAGCATCATGAAGGTGATGCAGGACGGCACCGGTGATCCGAAATATCGCCCGGCGCCGCTGCTGATCAAATATGTCGAGGCCGGCTGGCTGGGCCGCAAATCCGGGCGCGGCTTTTATGATTACACGGGCGCGGAGCCCGTGCCGACGCGGTGAGGCTGATCTTCACCAAGGGTGCCGGCAAGTTTGACCGGCTGGACATCGTGGCCAGCGACGGTGCGCGCGCAGGCATCGATTGCCCCAAGCAGGGCATCATCCCGCACGACATGGTGCACTGGGCGGTGGAGGCCGAGGTGGCCGCCGCCGGTTTTCTGCGTCTGATCGCCAGCGGCGGCGACAGCGGCCAGCGCGCGGCGCTGGGCATTGCATCGGCGCAGAGCGTGGAACGGCTGGTCGAGATGTTCCAGGGCGAAGGCTGGAGCGCCACCACCCTGCCCGATGCCGAGTTCATCGCGCTTTATGCCACCACCTGCGAAGAACGGGGCGACACGCCGTTGGCCGTAACCGGCGCGCTGCTCGACCTGATCCGCGCCCGCATTGCCGTGGTGAGCGTGCAGTGGGCAGCCGTGCCGGTGGGTGGCAAGTTGACACTGGAATTGCCGGGCCATCCCCAATAAGGCGAGACCATGAGTGCGCACGCCCCCCACCCCGACAGCCTGGCCAAGACCGAAACGCTGATCGAGGCGCTGCCCTATCTGCAACGCTATGCCGGTGCCACCTTCGTGGTGAAATATGGCGGCCACGCCATGGGCGATGCGGAACGCGCCCGCGATTTTGCCGAGGATATCGTGCTGTTGAAGGCGGTGGGCATCAACCCGGTGGTGGTGCACGGCGGCGGGCCACAGATCGGCAGCCTGCTCAAGCGGCTTGGGATCGAAAGCCGGTTCGTGGATGGCCTGCGCGTCACCGATGCCGCCACGGCGCAAGTGGCCGAAATGGTGCTGGCCGGCAGCATCAACAAGGAAATCGTGGCCCACATCGCCCAGGCCGGTGGCCGCGCCGTGGGGATCAGCGGCAAGGATGCCGGGCTGGTGACGGCCACCAAGGTGCAGCGCACCACCAAGGACCCCGGCAGCGCCATCGAACAGGCGGTCGATCTGGGTTTCGTGGGCGAACCGGCGCAGGTGGACCGCAGCATCATCGACACGCTGGTGGCCGCCGGCATCGTGCCGGTGATCGCGCCGGTGGCGGTGGGCACCGATGGCCACACCTACAACATCAATGCCGATACCATGGCTGGCGCCATTGCCGGCGCGCTGGGCGCAGCGCGGCTGTTCCTGCTCACCGATGTGGCCGGCGTGCTGGGCAAGGATGGCACGCTGATGACCGATCTGACGCCCGCCAGCATCGCCGGGCTGGTGGCCGATGGCACCATCACCGGCGGCATGATCCCCAAGCTGGAAACCTGCGTGGCCGCGGTGGATGCCGGGGTGGATGCCGCCGTGATCCTGGATGGCCGCATCCCCCATGCCCTGCTGCTGGAAATCTTCACCCGGCGCGGGGCGGGCACGCTGGTGCGGGCGGGCTGAGGCGGCTTATTCCTTGGACTTTCCCGACCGGGCCGTTAGCCTTGGCCAGACAATTGCAGCGGGGGGACAGGATGCGGATCAGCTTTGGCACAGGCGCGCAGGTGGCAGCGCTGGTCGCGGCGATGGTGCTGGCGACAACGGCGGCGCAGGCGCGGCCATTTTCGGCGGATGATCTGCCCAGACTGGTGCGCATCGGCGATCCGCAGGTTGCGCCCGATGGCAAATCGGTGCTGACCGTCATCGGCCGGGCCAATCTGAAGGACAACCGCTGGGACGGGGAATTGACCCTGATCGATGTGGCGACGAAGGCCAGCCGCGTGCTCAGCCGCCGCGCCGGGGTGGGCAGTGCGCGCTGGTCGCCTGATGGCCGCAGCATCGCCTTTCTGGCCGCTGATGCCGGGGGCCGCGCCCAGTTGCACGTGCTGGCCATGGACGGCGGCGATGCGCGGGTGCTGACCAGCGGCAAGACCAATGTGGTGATGTTTGCCTGGAGCCCGGACGGCACCCGCCTGGCCTTTGCCGCTGCTGATGAAGCGCCGGAATTGACCGGCGAGGCCAAGTTTGAAGATGGGTTCGAGGTGGGCAACCACAGTTTCCTCGACCGTGCGCCGCGCAAGCCCATCCACATCTGGACAGTGTCGCTGGCCGACGGCGCGGCCAAGCGCGTCACCAGCGGGCCACGATCGTTGCCGCTGGGGCTGCCACCGAACGGCCCGCCCAGCCAGTTGAACTGGACGCCGGACGGCAAGGCCATCATCTTCGTGCAGGCCGATACGCCGGCCACCGGCGATGCCGACAGCAGCCGGCTGATGCGGGTGGACCTGGCCAGCGGGAAGGTAGACCCAATGCTGCCCACGCCGTCCAGCGTGCGCCTGCCCCTGCTGTCGCCCGATGGCAGCAAACTGGCCTTTGGCATGGCCCGTGATGGCAAGCCGGCGCACCAGAGCCGGGTAATGATCGCCGCCACCGCTGGCGGCCCGCCGCGCGATGCCGCGCCCGATCTGGATGTGGCGGTGGAACTGGTTGGCTGGCTGCCCGACAATCAGTCCGTGGTGCTGGCCGGCACCGATGGCACGATTGGCGGCCTGTGGCTGGCGAAGGACGGCAAGGCGACGCGGCTGGATACGGCTGGCCTCAATCCCGGCAGCGCCGATATCGCGGCCGATGGTGCCCTTGTCTTCACTGCCACGGCGGCGGGCCGGCCGGCCGAATTGTTTCGCATGGCTGCGGGCGGCAAGCCGGAGGCGCTGACCAGCCTGCAGACCGCCACCGATGGTGTCACGCTGGGCCGGCAGGAAAGCATCCGCTGGAAAAGCGATGGCCATGTGGCCGATGGCGTGATCACCTATCCGCCCGATTACCAGCCGGGGCAGAAACTGCCGTTGGTGCTCTATATCCACGGCGGGCCGGTTGCGGCCTCGTTGCAGACCTTCACCACCGCGTCACAGATATTGGCGGCGCAGGGCTGGATCGTGCTGGAACCCAATTATCGCGGCAGCAACAACCGCGGCCATGTGTTTCAGGAAGCGATCATCGGCAACGCCAGTGCCGGGCCGGGGCGGGACATCATGGCGGGCGTGGCCGAACTGAAAAAGCGCGGCCTGATCGACGAGAAGCGCATGGCGGTGAGCGGCTGGTCTTATGGCGGCATGATGACCAGCTGGCTGATCGGCGCCTATCCCACTGCCTGGAAGGCGGCGGTGGCCGGTGCCCCCGTCACCGACATTCTTGATCAATATACCACCGCCGACAACAACCGTCAGCGCGCCGGCCAATATGGCCCGTCGCCGTTCGTGGGCGACAACATGGCCAGTTACAGCCGGCAATCGCCGATCTTCCAGGCGTGGAAGGCGCGCACGCCCACGCTGATCATGGCCGATGTGGGGGACTGGCGGGTGACGATCCCGCAGGCCTATAAACTGTATCGGGCGCTGTCCGACAACAAGGTGGAAGTGAAGTTCATCGCCTATCCGGTGCCCGGCCACAGCCCATCCGATCCAATCCGCAGCCGCGACGTGTGGCGGCGCTGGGTGGACTGGTTGAAGCCCAGGCTGGCCACCGCCAGATGATCCCGGCCAGCGGGCAGGACGGGTTTGACCTGATCGAGGTGCAGGCGCTGCGGGCCGAGCTGAACACCCGCATCCTGATCCAGAATCTGTGCATCCTTGTCAGCGCGCTGCTGCTGCTGCCGGCGGCGGCGATGATGCTGGCCTGGCCGGGCCAGGCGCTGCTGGTGGCGCTGGTGCAGATGCTGGTGGTGGGGGTGGCGGTGCTGGGCTGGTGCCACAACGGGGTGCGCCAGGCCCAGATCAAGACCTATGTGCTGCACCTGGCTGCCCGCCACGCCCGCGATGGCGGCTGGGAAGCCTGGCTGCCGGGCCAGCGCAGCCCCGGCCTCTTGGGCAACCGCTGGTTCATCGCCACCAAGGGCTGCCTGATCGGCGTGCAGGCCACCGCCCTGCTGCTGGCGCTGTGGATCGCGCCGGCGGCCGATTGGCGGCTGCTGGCGGCGCTGCTGCTGCTGCTGGGTTGCAGCATCGGGCTGCTGATCAGCAATCCGAAGGAACGTCTGCCGCCCGCATCGCGCTGATGCCGGTGGCGACCCGCCGCCAGCGGACGGCCAGCAGCAGCTGCAGCACGCCGGCGCGCAGCCGCCAGTCTGCCGGCCCGATCGGGGCGAACAGGGCGCGCGGCGCGTGCAGCAGCGGCGAGGCGGCCACCTTGGCCAGATACCACAGCCAGCTGGCCCGGCCACGCCCGCGCAGGCGGTGATAGGCCCAGGCTTCGCGCATCACCCGATCCCAGCGCGCCGCCAGCCGCCGCGCATCATCCAGCGCGACATGGCCCAGCGCCATGCCCGGCACCAGCGCCAGCCCATGGCCCTGCGCGGCGGCGCGGTGGCACCAGTCCAGATCTTCGGGCAGACGGTTGCGAAAATCACCAACGGTGCGAAACACGCTGGCGCGCACCGCCAGATTGGCGGTGAGCAGCAGGCCATCGCGGGCAAAGCCCTGCGCCACGTTGAAGCCGAACAGCATGTCGAAGGCCTCGGCCGGGCGGGCGCGGCGGGCGGAGCCGGGCGGCAGCACCACCTGTACCAGCCCGCCGGCCACGGCATGGCGGGCCAGCGCCGCGGCCGCCGCGATCAGCCAGCCGGGCGGCGGCAGGCAATCGCAATCGATGAAGGCCAGCGCCCCGCCCTGCGCCGCGCGGGCGGCCAGGTTGCGCGCCGGCCCGGCGCCGATCACCGCGCCGGCATCGATCACTCGCACCGGCATGGCCAGGCCCGCCGCGGCTGCCACCTGCGCCACCGCCTCCAGCCCGGCGGCCGAACCATTGTCGGCCACGATCAGTTCACAGGCCGGTGAGGCGGCATCCAGCCGGGCCAGGGCCGCCAGCGTGCGGGCCAGGCCAGCCAGATCATCGCGGTGCGGGATGATCAGGCTGAACGCCGGCGCGGCGGCGCTGGCGGTCAATGCCGCTGCCACAGATGGTCGCGGCGGCGGCGCCAGTCGCGCCAGCGGTCGCGCCAGCGGTGAAAGCGGCGCTGCCAGCGGTTCATGCGATCGTGGCTGCGATCCAGCCGCAGCTGTCCGCCATCCAGCTGGCGGCTGACATAGAAATTGGGCACGGCGTGCAGATTGACCATCGGCAGGTGGAACACCGGGCAGGCGGCGCTGGCCTGCGGCGGCACGATCCAGCTCCATTCGCCCGATGGCACCCGCCCGGCGCGCTGTTCCTGCATCACGAACGCCATGTAACTGGCGCTTTCGGCATGATGATCGGTGATCGCCACCCCGGCGGCCGCAAAGCTGTGCAGCACGGCGCGGTTGAGTTCGGTGAGCGTGACATCGGCCCACAGCGGATCATGCGCGCGATCGATGCCCAGCGCATCGGCAATGGCCGGCAACAGATCATAGCGGCGGATATCGGCCAGATTGCGCGAGGCGATTTCGGTGGCCATGTAATGGCCGTTGAACGGCGCACAGGGATAATCGATGCCGCCGATCGTCAGCACCATGTTGCTGATCAGCGGCACCGAATACCAGTGGATGCCCAGCGCCTTCAGGGCCGGCCGTTCCGGATGGGTGATGGCGATCTGGCGCACCACGCCCGGCGGCAGTTCATACAGATGGCGTTGCCCGCCGGCATCGCGGATGATGAAGGGCAGGATGTCGTGCGGGCCCGGCCGGGCCGGTGGCTGCCAGCCCAGGCTGGCCGCGGTGCGCGCCGCCTCGATGCCCAGCCGATCGCCGGTGATATGGCCGCCATCACCCAGATAGCCGGCATATTGCACCAGCTGCGGGCTTTCGATCACCGCCGGCACCGCATCCGGCGTTGCCGGCGCAAAGATGCTGATGATCGACGTGATCTGGCCATCGCCGTGGGCGGCATCCAGATGGGCGATCATGCGCTGCGCCATGGCATCGGGATCGCTGATGGTGCGGCAATCCACCACCTCCAGCGATTTCCAGCGCAGCCGGCCGATGCAGCGGCCATGGTTGCGCCAGGCCAGCCGGGCGCCAAAGGCCAGTTCATCGGCGCTGTGGTCATAATGGCCGCGGGCCTTCAGGCTGGCCATCACCTCGGCCTCCCGCTGTTTCAGGGCGGCCGCCTCCATGCCGGTTTCCCGGGCGAACTGGCGCAAGAAGGCCAACGCCTCGTCGCGGCGTTCGCCGGCACTGATCCGCCGCAGCCGGCGGCGAACGGGATTGGCCTTCAGATAATCGTCCACGGCCTACATCAGCCCGTCGAACATCTGGGCTTCCGGGCGCAGGCGGCGGCGGTTGATGGTATGCACGGCGGCCAGCACCCGCGATTTTGCCCGGCGATAGGCCGGGCTGCCGCCATCCTCGTTCACATAGCGGGCGCGGGCGTGCACGCTGTCGCGCCCTGTCACCCGGATGCCGGGCAGGCCACCACCTTTGCCTTCACCGCTGCCAAACAGGCTGTTCCAGATCGGCGTGTCTTCCAGAATGGAAAAATCATTGAAGCGCACCCGATCCAGATAGGGCATGTGCGCTTCCAGAAAATCCGCCGTCTGCTCCAGATCGTCGGCGATTTCGCCGGGATAGCCCTTGAACATGGTGGCGCGCACCGAAATGCCGGCTTCGTGGGCATGGCGGATGAAGGCGCCATTGGCCTCCACCGAACAGCCCTTGTCCATCAGATCGAGCAGGCGCTGGCTGCCCGATTCAAGCCCGAAGCTCACCCGGCGCATGCCCGACCGGGCCGCGGCCTTCAGATCCTGGCGCGACAGGCCATTGTCGCGCCGCAGATCGACATGCACGGTGCCGATCCATTGCGCGCCCGGCACCGCATCCTGGATCTGTTCGTGCAGGCCGCGCCACAGATGCACGTTGGAATTGAGCTTCAGATCGAGGAACAGGAAATTGCCGGTGCCGCAGCGCCGCGCCTGTTCGCGCAATTCGTGCAGCACCGATTCCAGACTGCGGCTGCGATAGCTGCGGCCGTTGGCCGACACGACATCGGAACAGAAGGTGCAGCGCGCCCATTGGCAGCCGCGCCCGGTCATCACCGGCACGATGCGCACCGGGTAACGATCCCAGGGGAAATCGGCGAAATCCGGCACCGGGGTCTGATCCAGCGGGCGCAGCGGCGGCGCCGGCCGGCTGCGGCGGCCATCGGGCAGCACCACGCCATCAAAGCGCAACAGATCGCCGCCGGCCACGATGGTTTCCAGCAGATCGGGGATCAGCATGTCGGCCTCCCCGCCATAAATGGCGGTCAGGCCCGGCACGCTTTTCCGCCACGCCTCGGCGGTTTCGGGCAGGTTGAAGGCCGGCCCGCCCAGCAGCAGCGGCACGCCGGCATCGCGGGCGATCTTGCCCAGTTCCACCACGGTGGCATGATGCTGCAGATAGGCCGACAGCATCAGCACGTCGGGCCGTTCGGCCAGCGCCGCCTTCACTGCGCGCAACACGCGGCCGTGCGGGCGGCGATCCTGCCAATACCAGGCCCAGCGCCCCAGATCGCGCAGCCAGCGCGCCGCCGGCCAGGTGGACAGATGCAGCCGGCGCTGCCAGTGGTGCCACAGCCGATCCGGTTTTTCGCGCACGCTGGCCGGCACGTCATAGGCCAGCGGCACCAGCAGCCGGGCATCATGGCCGGCATTGCGCAAGGCCGCCACCAGCAGGCCGATGGCGAGCGTGGGGAAGCTGGCGAAATTGTTGAGATCGACGATCACCACCCGGTGTCGCACCCGCGCCGGCCCGGCAATCGCCGCAGCGCCACCCTGACGCGCCGCGGCAGCATCGCGGTCAAGCTCCCGAACGCCCTTCATGACCCATCCTCGCTGGCCGGCAATCCCCCCGAAGGCCGGCACAGGGGCACAGCATCACGGCGTCGGCCTTGGTGTCAATCCGTTGAAGTCGCAGCCGGTCGCGTTTCGGGCAGCCAGCCGGCGGCGGCCAGCCGGGCGCGTTCGGCGCGGCTGACCGGCGCGGTGATGCCGGTTTCCAGCGTGAGGAACAGCCGGTCTCCCTCGCGCCGGCTGCCGGTGATGGCAGCGCGTGCCACCCACCAGCTGCGGTGCACCCGCGCGCCGGGCGTTTCGGCCAGCATCGCCACCGCATCGGCCATGCGCATCAGCACCAGATCATCGCCCAGATCGGTGTGGACGCGCAGATAATGATCCTCGGCCGCCAGCGCCAGCAGCCGCCCGGCGCGCAGGCGCGGCGGCAGGCGTTCGGCCAGCACGGCGGGCATGGTGGCCGGGGCTGGCGGCGATTCGGGTGCAGGCGGTTCGGACGGCGGGGCTGGCAGCAGGCGCGGTGCCGTGGCCAGGTTGATGCCGGTGAGCACCAGGGACACCGGAAAGACGATGCTGAAGAAGCCCAGCAGCGTGGGCAGGGTGATCGGCATCTGGCCAAAGCTGAGCACGCTGGCCACCACCACGATGAAGGTGAGCGGCAATGCGACCAGCAGCGCCGCCAGCGCCAGTTCAGCCCCGCGCCAGCGCGCCAGCCGGCCCCAGCCCTGCACCGCCGCCGTGATCACCAGGCCCAGGGCCGATCCGGACAGGACAACCCCCAGCCAATAGACAAGGCGCGGCAGCAGCGCGATCTGATCGGTGTTGAACGCGCCGGTGAAGGCCAGCACCAGCGCGGCCGCCACGCCGATGGCCAGCCCACGCCGGCCGCGCGATGCAAAGCCGGCTGCAACTGGCGAAGCGTGAACGGCGGCAGGCGGCTCTTCACGAACTGGCGGCGGCATCCTGCGCATCTCCCGGCGACATCAGCGACTTAGCCAGCCATCGCTGGCCATGCAACCGTGCACAACGTCCCGGCCCCACCCGCAAAAGGAATTGACCCATGAATAATGCCCTCTTGTTCACCGCTGCGCTGCTGCTGGCCGCACCAGCCGCCGCCACCACCCTGACCGTGACCTTCAGCGTGACCGATGCCCCCACCGGGCAGATCATGCTGAGCCTGTATGACAACGAGGCCGCCCATGATGGCGGCGGCACGCCGGTGGCGCAGGCAGCCGTGCCGGTGGCGAACGGCCAGGCGGTGGCACGCTTTCCCGGCCTTGCCGCCGGCCGCTATGCCATCAAGGCGTTCCACGACATCGATGGTGACGGCAAGATGGGCATGACACCGTTCGGCATGCCCACCGAACCCTTTGCCTTTTCCAACAACGCGCCGGCCGTGGGCGGCCCGGCCCCGTGGTCTGCCAGCCATTTCGCAGTGGATGGCGATGCCGCCGCCACCGCCATCACCATCCGTTGAGGGCCGCGCCATGTCGATCGATCGCCGCACCCTGTTCCACCGCGCCCTGCTGGCCGGGCTGGGCGCCAGCCTGCCGGCCGAAGCGCTGGCCGCCGGGCTTGCCGCCGCCGCCCAGCCGCAATGGGCGCTGGCGCTGGGCGATGTGGAGGCCGACATCGCGCCGCGACCGCTCACCCGGCTGCACGGCCGGCTGCCGGCCGATCTGGCCGGCACCCTGTATCGCAACGGCCCGGCGCTGTTCCGGCGCGGCGGCACGGCGGTGAATCACTGGTTTGATGGTGACGGGCTGGTGCGGGCCTTCCGTCTGGCCGATGGCCGGGCCAGCCTGGCAGCCCGCTTTGTCGACACGGCCAAGCGCCGGATCGAGACGGCGGCCGGCCGCATCGTGCAGCCGGGGTTCGGCACGCCAGCGCGCGCCGGGGCCATTGTGGCCAGCGCCGATGACACCAATGCCGCCAACACCCATGTGATTGCCGCCGGCGGCCGGCTGCTGGCGCTGTGGGAGGCTGGATCGGCCCATGCGATCGATCCCGCCACGCTGGCCACGCAGGGCCCGGTGACGTTCCGCCCCGATCTGAAGGGCATGCCGTTTCTGGCCCATCCCAAGGTGGAAGCATCGGGCCGCATCTGGAACATCGGGCTGTCGGGCCGCAATGCGTTCGTGTGGCGGCTGTCGGCGGCCGGCGCGCTGGAGAAGGGGCAGCTGATCAGGCTGCCCAGCGCCAGCTACATGCATGATTTCACCATGACGGCCCGCCACCTGATCATCGTCTGCCAGCCCTGGCTGCACGAACGCGACAGCCTGCCTTTTGCCAGCGGCATGGCGTGGCGGCCGGAACAGGGCACGCGCGTGCTGGTGATCGACAAGGCCGACCTGACCAGTCAGTGCGTCTATGAGCTGCCGGCGCTGTTCTTCTTCCATCTGGGCGATGGCTGGGAAGACGCCGACGGCACCATCCATTTCGATGGCTGTTTCGATGACAGCCCGCTGTTTGCCAGCGAAACCGCCAGCGCGCTGGTGGAGGGCCGCTATCCGCGCACCGAACGGCCGCTGTTGCGGCTGATCAGTCTGGCGCCCGATGGCCGGGCGCAGCTGCGCGATGCCGGCATCACGGCGGAATTCCCGCGCAATCCGGGCGGCCATGCCGGCCCGCGCCCCACGATCCATGTTGGCGGCTATCGCGCCGGCCGGCCGTTTGCGCAAACGCTGGGCCGCTGGGACTGGCAGGCCGGCCGGGCCAGCACCCATGATTTCGAGCCGCAGCAGATTGTGGAGGAGTTCGTGGTGGCCGGCCGCTGGCTGATCGGCACCACCATCAATCTGGCGGCGCGGGCGACCGAACTGCATGTGCTGCCCGCTGCCGATCCCGCTGCCGGGCCGGTGGCCAGCTTTCGCGCCGATGTCGCCCTGCCGCACAGTTTCCACGGCAGCTGGGTGGCGGCCTGATCAACGTCAGGCCAGATGCCCCACCAGCGGGCGCCCATGTGGCCAGCGGTGCTGTTCCACCACGTCCAGCATATATTCCGCCACCTCTTCACGGGTGACGGCGTTGATCTTCAGATCGGGCGGCACTGGCCACACCGCGGTGAGCGCGCCGGGCAACGGCCCGGCGGTGTAGGGGCCAGGGCGGATGATCGTCCAGTCCAGCGCGCTGCTGGCGATCATCTCCTCCTGCACGTTCTTGTCGGCATGGCGGTGGCGGGTGATCAGCGGGTGGATGATGCTGTTGTACAGCCAGCCGCCATGGCTGCCGGTTTCGCCGGCACCACTGCCGGTGATGGCGATCAGCCGGGCGACGCCGGCGGCCTGCATGGCCGGGATCAGCGCGCGGGTGGAATCGGAAAACAGCGTGGTCGGCCCGGCATGATCGACCCCCAGCGCATAGAGCACGGCATCATGGCCGGGCAGCGCGGCGGCCAGGAAGCCGGCATCGCACGGATCGCCCACCGCAGCCCGCGTCCACGGCGGCACCCGCGCCGCCTGCCGGCTCTGCACCGTCACACGATGGCCGCGCAACAGGGACTCGCCCACCACAAGACGGCCCAACTGCCCCGAACCCCCGATCACGAACAACCGCATCGCCCCGTCTCCCGCGCCCGGTTTTCCCGGGACTTTGGCAACCCTGGGCCAAAGCTCTCACAGGAAAACCGCCGGCAACAACCGGGAGGAATACTTAACCGGGCGCGCGGATTACTGCGGCTTTACCGCATCGCTGGCGGTTTGTGCCGGCGTGGTGATGGTGCGGGTGGAACGGATGGTGGGCGTTGGCCGGCCCGACCAATCAAGCACATCACCGCGCACGCGGTTCAGATTGGCCTTTGAATCATAGAGGGTGATGCCATCCAGGCTGAGATCGCGGGCTTCGGCGCTGCCGATGGCGGCCAGCAGGGTGAAGCCGGCGACATAGGCATTGCGCCGGGCGGTGGCAAGGATGACACGGGCGTTGATCAGTTCCTGTTCGGCGTTCAGCACTTCGATGATGGTGCGATTGCCCACGCCATTTTCGGCGCGCACGCCTTCAAGGCTCAGGCTGTTGGCGGCAATCGCCGCTTCGGCCGAACGGATCACGTCCAGGCTGGCGCGATAGCTGGCAAAGGCGGCGCGCACCTGCTGGATCACCAGCCGTTCGGCGGCGATCTGGTTTTCCATCGCGGCGGCCTTGCGGGCCTGGGCCTGGCGGATCTGCGCCGCCGGGCGGCCGCCCTGATACAGCGGCAGCTGCACCTGGGCCCCGATCACGGCCGATTCCTGCGTGGCCGGAATGTTGATCGGCACGGCAGCGCGCGCGCCGCCAAAATTGTCGTTGCGGTTGACCTGGCCAAAGCCCGACAGGGTGGGCAGCCGGCTGGCGCGGGCGGCCTTCACGTCAAAGCCGGCAGCCTCGCTGTTCTTGGTGGCGGCGGCAATGTCGGGATTTTCCTTGATGGCGATTTCCACCGCCTCATCCACGCTGGCCGGCAGGCCGGGCAGCGGCGGCGGCGGCGACAGGCCATCAGGCGCTTCGCCCACCTGCTGGATATAGCGTTCCTTGGAACCGATCAGATTGGCTTCGGCATTGCGCAGATCGGCGCGGGCCTGGGCCAGCCGCGCTTCGGACTGGGCAACATCGGTGCGGGTGAGATCGCCCACCTCGAACCGGTCCTGCGTGGCGCGCAGATTGGTTTCCAGCGTCTTCACGTTGGCGCGGTTGAATTCGACGATCTGGCTGTCGCGCAGCACGTCGTTATAGGCGGCCACCACCTGGCTGAACACGCTGGCTTCGGTGGCGCGCAGGGTTTCGGCGCCCGATGCGATGCGGGCATCGGCGGCCTTCATGCCAAACTTCACCAGCCCGCCCTGATAGATGGGCACATCCACCCGCACCTGGGTGTTCAGCGTGCGCGGGATGATGACGAACTGGCCGCCGGGAATCAGCACGTTTTCGTTGAAGGTGGAATTGATGGCGGCCGTGGGCAGGCCGGCGGCGCGCTGGATGGCGAAGCTTTCATCGGTGGCCATCTGGTTGGCGCGGGCGGCGTTCAGCGTCGGGTTGGTCTGATAGGCCTTGGCCAGCGCCTGGGCCAGCGTATCGGCGCGCGCGGCCGTGCCGCAAAGCGCGCTGGCCGCCAGCGCGGCGATCAGCACGGTGCGGCCCGTGGCGGGGCGATGGCGCAAAACCCCCTGGCCAAGCTTCTGCATTTCCACTCGATCCTTCATTCAAGCCCGCCGCGGCAACGGCTGGCCGGCGCCCCCTCGCCGGTGCCGTATAGAGGCAAGACAGCAAGCGGCCAAGGGGGCCGGCAGATAAATTTGAGTAACGACCAAATTGCCTGTCATTTGCGGCCCGGCACCGCCTTCAGATAGGCGGCGATGGCAGCGCGATCGGCATCGGGCAGCATGGCCAGATTGGCCTGCACCTCCACCATCGAACCCCCGACCGAATCATAATCGGGGGTGAAACCGGTTTTCAGATACTCGGCAATCTCGGCCGCGCTCCAGGCCAGCGTGGCAGGCGTGAGGCCGGGCACCTTGCCTTTCGCTTCGGCGTCCGGCCCGCCGGCCAGCCAGCGGGCGCGATCCGGCCCGCCAAGGCCATCGCGCGGCGTGTGGCATTCGCCGCAATGGCCCGGTCCTTCCACCAGATACTGGCCGGCGCGCGCTGCGGCCGGGGCCGATGCCGGCAGCGCAACGGCGGGTGCCGCATCCAGATACAGGTGCTTCCACAGGCCGATGCCGCGCCGGATGTTCCAGGGAAAGCCGATGGCGCTGGCCGGCGCGGTGCCGGCAACCGCGGGCAGCGATTGCAGATAGGCAAACAGATCGGCGATGTCGCCGGCCGTCATCCGGGCATAGCTGGTGTAGGGAAAGGCCGGGTAATAATGGCGGCCATCCGGCGCGATGCCACGCCGCATGGCATTGTCGAATTCGGCCAGGGTCCAGCCGCCGATGCCATCGGGGCCGGGCGAGATGTTGGGCGGCTGGAAGCGGCCGAACGGCGTTTCGAGCGCCGCGCCGCCGCCCAGGCGCAACCGCGCATCGCCCTTGGCCCCCTTGGCGGCATGGCAGGAGGCGCAGCCACCGGCGTGGAAGATGCGCGCCCCGGCCGCGGCGTTGCCGGGGCCCTGCGCCAGCGCATCGGCCGCCAGCGGCTGCGGCGCGGTCAGCATCCATGCCGCCAGGGCCAGCAGGGTTGCCGCCCCGACCAGGGCAGCCGGCAGCCGGCGCATCTCAACCCTTCTTGATGCGGAAGCCTTCGTGGCAGCTCTTGCAGTTGGCCGTCACCATGCCGAACGCCTTGCCGAACGTGGCGGCATCGGCCGGCTTGAGCGCGGCGGCAGCGGCGGTATCGGCCTGGAACTTGGCGGTGGCGGCCTTCCAGTCGGCCGGCTTGTCCCAGATGGCCGGTGCGGCTTCGGTTTCGGCGCCGGTCTTGGAATTGGCCGGGAAATGCGCCGGGAATGCCTTGGCGGCGGCGGCATAATTGGCGAGGATCTTGTTGGCCGTGGCAGCATCGAACGGGGTGACGCCCTTCAGCATGTCACCGCCCAGCTTGGTGTCGCGGCCATTGCCCTTCATGATCGCCTGGCGATCCTCGATCGGGCCGGCGGTGGCGATTGCGGCGGGCAGAATCAGGGCACTGGCCAGCACGGCAGCAAGGACGTCACGCTTCATGGGTCGGTCTCCTTCGCATCCCCTACGGATGGCCTGTCCATATCCCCCGCAGGCCCGCAACGCCAAGCGGGCAATTGGCGCAGGGTGGCTCAGCGCAGATCGGGCGGGGTGGCGTCGGCCCGGATCAGCGCCACCGCATCCGTCAGCGCCATCACCTTCTGGTCGCCGCCCTTCAGGTTGCGCAGCGCCACCGTGCCCTCTTCGGCCTCGCGGCGGCCCAGCACCAGCATATAGGGTGATTTCTGCAGGCTGTGTTCGCGCACCTTCAGATTGATCTTTTCGTTGCGCAGATCGGTTTCCACCCGGATGCCGGCCGCGCGCAGCTGGGCGGCCACGGTGGCGGCATAATCATCCGCATCCGAAACGATCGTGGCCACCACGGCCTGCACCGGGGCCAGCCAGGTCGGGAACCAGCCGGCGTGATGCTCGATCAGGATGCCGATGAAGCGTTCATAGCTGCCCAGGATCGCCCGATGCAGCATCACCGGCCGGTGGCGGCCCCCATCCTCGCCCACATAAGAGGCATCAAGCCGGTCGGGGAGCACCGTGTCGGTCTGGATCGTGCCCACCTGCCAGGTGCGCCCGATGGCATCGGTCAGGTGGAATTCCAGCTTGGGCGCGTAGAACGCACCTTCGCCGGGCAGCTCCTCCCAGCCCCAGTCCGGCGTGTTGCGCCCCGTGGCGGCCACGGCATCGCGCAGCGACTGTTCCGACCAGTCCCACATCGCCTCGCTGCCAAAGCGCTTGTCCGGGCGCAGCGCCAGCTTGATGGCATAATCGGAAAAGCCCAGATCCTTGTAGACCACATCCAGCAGATCGCAGAACGCCGCCACTTCGGCCACCAGTTGATCGGGCCGGCAGAAGATATGGCCATCATCCTGGGTGAACTGGCGCACGCGCATCAGGCCGTGCAGCGCGCCGTGCGGCTCATTGCGGTGGCAGCAGCCCATTTCGGCCAGCCGCAGCGGCAGATCGCGATAGGATTTGATGCCCTGGCGGAAGATCAGCACATGTGCCGGGCAGTTCATCGGCTTGAGCGCCATCCACTGCGCCTCATCCGACACCACCGGCCCCTCGTCCTCGGTGTTGGGCACTTCGTCCGGAATGACGAACATGTTCTCGCGATATTTGCCCCAGTGGCCGGATTGTTCCCACTGGCGCGCATCCATGATCTGCGGCGTCTTCACCTCGTCATAGCCGGCCGGATCAAGCCGGCGGCGCATATAGGCTTCCAGCGCGCGATAGATCACGAAGCCGCGCGGGTGCCAGAACACGCTGCCATGGGCGACCTCTTCCAGGTGGAACAGATCCATCTCGCGGCCCAGCTTGCGGTGGTCGCGCTTGGCGGCCTCCTCCAGCCGCGTCAGATGCGCATCCAGCTGCTTCCTGTTCAGCCAGCCGGTGCCATAGATGCGCGACAGCTGCGGGTTCTTGGGATCGCCGCGCCAATAGGCGCCCGAAACCCGCGTCAGCTTGAAGGCGGCAGCGTCCAGCCTGCCGGTGGAGGGCAGATGCGGGCCGCGACACATGTCCAGCCAGTCATCGCCCGACCAGTAGACCGACAGTTCCTCGCCATCGGGCAGGCTTTCGGCCCATTCGGCCTTGAAGGCTTCGCCCTGCTGCTTCCAGCGGCTGATCAATTGCTGGCGGCTCCACACCTCGCGGCGCAGCGGCTTGTCGGCGCGGATGATGGCACGCATCGCCTCCTCGATGGCCGGCAGATCATCCTCGGTGAAGGGGCCGCGATCCGGGGCGGGGGCGAAATCATAATAGAAGCCGTCGTCGGTGGACGGGCCAAAGGTGATCTGCGTGCCGGGAAACAGGCCCTGCACGGCTTCGGCCAGCACATGGGCAAAATCGTGGCGCGCCAGTTCCAGCGCGTCGGCTTCGTCCTTGGCCGTCACCAGCGCCAGGGCTGCATCCGAATGGATGGGCCGCGACAGATCGACGATCTCGCCATCCACCTTTGCCGCCAGCGCCGCACGTGCCAGGCCCGGCCCGATGCTGGCCGCCACATCCGCGCCGGTGGTGCCGCGCGCGACCCGGCGCTGCGAACCATCGGGGAGCGTGAGGGTGATGAGATCGGACATGGTGGCCTTTTTCGACATGATCTTGCCGTCGCCATGCGGGGCGACGGCCAGCGCTTAGCCAAAAACCGCCGGCCTCGCCACCCTCCACTGGCAGCAGCCGGGCACATTCGTCCACTGGACAGGCCGGCACGCGCCCCGCATCATCGCCCCACACAGCCGGAGGACAGGGGGATGATCGCACGCCGCTTGGGATTGGGTCTGGTCGCCGCCATGGGCCTGTGGGCCGGCGCGGCCGCGGCGCAGGCGCCACCGCGCTGCCCGGAACCGGCCTGCGCCGCCGTGTCCGGCGGCCGCACCGAAGGCTGGGCGGCGCAAAGCCGGGCCGAAGTGATTGCGCGGCGCGGGGTCGTCACCTCCAGCCAGCCGCTGGCCACCCAGGCCGGGCTGGCCATCCTGCGCCGGGGCGGCAATGCCGTGGATGCAGCGGTGGCAGCCGCCGCCGTGCTGGGCGTGGTGGAACCGTTCAGCACCGGCATCGCCAGCGATCTGTTCATGATCATCTGGGATGCCAAGACCAAGAAACTGCACGCGCTGGCCGCCGCCGGCACCGCCCCCACCGGCGCCACGCCGCAACGCTTTGCCGAACTGGGCTATGGCAAAGACCCGAAGAACTGGGCGCTGGGATCGGGCCTGCCGTCGGGCGGCATCCTCACCGTGACGGTGCCGGGCGCGGTGTGGGGCTGGGATGCGGCGCTGAAGCGCTTTGGCACCATGGGCTTTGCCGATGTGCTGGCCGATGCCGAATATTATGCCCGCGATGGCTTCCCGCTCTCGCCGCGCATCGCCGATGACTGGATGCCGATGCACAGGGCGCTGCCGCTCAAGGCCTGCTGCACCGAGCATGATCCCGATACGCTGGCGGTGTGGACGCCGGGCGGCCGCGCGCCGCAGGTTGGGGAGATGTTCCGCAATCCCGGTCTGGCCGATGCCTTTGCGCTGCTGCGCCGCCAGGGCCCGGATGCCTTTTACAAGGGCGATATCGCCCGCGCCATCCTGGCCAAGTCCAGCGCGCTGGGCGGCACGATGACCGCGGCCGATCTGGCCGGATACCGGGGCGAATGGGTCGATCTGCTGCACACGCGCTATCAGGGCCATGATGTGTATGAACTGCCGCCGCCATCCCAAAGCTGGGGCGCGCTGGAAATGCTCAACATCCTGGAAGCCTGCGTGCCGGTCTGGTCGCCGGGGCAGACGCTGGCCAGCCTGGGGCCGAAACACCCGCGGTACTGGCATTATCTGATCGAGGCCAAGAAACTGGCCTATGCCGATCTGGCGGCGTGGAACGGTGATCCCAAATTCGTGACCGTGCCGGCGGCGCGGCTCACCTCCAAGGCCTATGCGGCCTCGCTGTGCAGCCGGGTTGATCCCACCCGCGCCCGCGCCACCGCGCCCGGCCCGGCCGATCGCAGCGGCGATACGGTGGTGCTGGCCACCGCCGATGCGCAGGGCAATGTCGTGGCACTGGTCAATTCCATTTCCTCGGTGTGGGGATCGGGCATAACGGTAAAGGATTATGGCCTGATCCTGCACAATCGCGGCGTGCAGTTCAGCCTGGATCCGGCCAGCCCCAACATCATCGCACCGGGCAAGCGGCCCTATCACACGCTGGCGGCGGGCTTTGTGCTCAGGGATGGCGCACCCTTTCTGTCGCTGCTGCTGATGGGGGGCGACATGCAGGCGCAGGGCCATGGCCAGGTGCTGGTCAACATGCTCGATCTGGGGGCCAATGTGCAGATGGCCACCGACATGGCGCGCTTCCGCCATGGCCAGGTTTCGGATGTGGTCACGCTGGAACCGCAACTTGATGCGCTGGTGGGGGCCGATCTCACGGCGATGGGCCACCGGCTGGGCCGGCCCGGCAGTGGCCTGGTGGGCGGTTATCAGGCCATCCGCATCGACCGCGCGCCCGATGGCAAGCCGGTGTATCGCGCCGGTTCCGATCACCGCAAGGATGGCCAGGCGGCTGGCTGGTGATGCCACCGGCCAACGCCCATGGCCGCCCGGCCCGCCAGCGCCCGCTGAACGGCGTGCTGATCACGCCCGGTCGGCGGCAGGCCGTGGTGGTGACGGCACACGCCACACGGCTGGTGATCAACATCGAAGCCGATATCACCGCCATCCCGCTGTCCCGCGTGCGCCGCGACGATGGATTCAACCTGCGCCGCCGCGACGATCCAGACTGGACGATCCGTCTTGATGCCCCGCCGCCGCCGGCAAGCTGGGTGCATGATCTGCCCGTGCTGCGGCCACCCAGCCGGCTGCGGCGCGTGGTGCTGGCCGTGCTGGCATTGATCGGGCTGCTGGCCGGATGGCTGTGGCTGGCCGGCAGCCGCCTGGCCGCCGCGGCCGCCTGACGGCTCAGCCCGTGGCCCACAGCCGGCCATGGCCCCACCACCCACGCGACGCGGGCCGCTGCACGCACCCCAAGGCTGGCACTCGCCAGCCAGGCCAATCATCTGCATCGCTCAAACCGGAAACTGGCGCAGAGGGCAGGATCGTGCATCAACGAAAAGAACCGATCATGATATCACCATTTCAAGTATCGAACTCTCGAAGAATTGCAGCGCCAGTTGCAGCAACGGGTCGCCAAAATGCGGCGGACGTTCATGCCGCCATCAATCGCTGGACAGCCTGTAGCCGATGCCGGTTTCGTTGCGGATCAGGGACGGCCGTGACGGATCGGTTTCCAGCTTCTGGCGCAGATTGCGCACGACAATGCGCAGATATTCCATCGGCGGGTCGGTCACGTCGGGCCACACGGCGGCCAACAGCGCCTTGTGGGTCACCACCCGGCCCGGACTGCGCGCCAGCACGGCCAGCACGTCATGCTCCTTGCGGGTGAGATGCACTTCCATGCCGTCGCGGCAGACGATGTGACCGGCCAGATCCAGGCTGATGCGCCCGATGTTCACAAGCGGGGCGATGGCCTTTGTCCCGGCGCGGTGGCGCAGCGCGGCGCGGATGCGGGCCAGCAGTTCCTCGCTGTCGAACGGCTTGGTGACATAATCATCGGCACCCAGATCAAGCGCCGCCACCTTTTCAGAGGTGGAGTCGCGGGCCGAAACAATGATCACCGCCAGCCCCTTGGCCTTGAGCAGCGGCACCAGTTCCAGCCCGTCGCGATCCGGCAGGCCAAGGTCGAGCAGCACCAGATCGGGGCGTTCCGCGTTGGCGAACAGCAGCGCCTCGCGCGCATTCTCGGCCTCGCGCACCGCCAGCCCTGCACGTTCCAGCGCGACGCGCGCCAGCCGGCGGATGGCGGCTTCATCATCCACCACCAGGATGCGGGCGCTCACAGCAGCGCCTCTGCCGGCGTCCGCACCAGCAGATTGTCGGCCATGTGCAGCGTGAACACCGCCCCGGTTGCGTCGTCGCCGCGATTGGCGGCGGTCACGCGCAGGCCCATCGCATCGGCAAAGCCCTTGACGATGGCCAGCCCCAGCCCGGTGCCGCCGGCCGAGCGGTCGCTGCCCTTGAGCCGGCGGAAGGCGGTGAACGGATCATGGCCGTCGGGCAGGCCGGGGCCGCTGTCGATGATGGCAAGATCCAGCCCATCGGGCCGGCGGGTGGCGATGATGGCGAGCGGCGTGGCGGCGGCGGCATAGCGGCCAGCATTGTCGAGCAGGTTGATCAGCATGTGGTGAAACAGCCGCGGATCAAGCCGTACCAGCGGCAGATCGGGGCGCACATCAAGCTGGATGGGCCGGTCGCCGAGCACATGGCGTGTGTCGTGCACGGCGGCGGCGATCGCGTCGGTCAGATCGATGGGTTCGGGCATGGGATGCAACGCCCCGGCCTCCACCCGTGCCATGTCGAGCAGATTGCCGACAAAGCGCTTGAGCCGCTCCGCCTCCGCCCGCACGGTGGCGATCAGCGCCGGCGTCGATCCGCGCTCCAGTTCGGCAGCGGCGGCCTGGATGATGGTCAGCGGCGTTTTCAGATCATGCGCCACCGATTGCAGCAAGGTGGCCCGCAAACGGTCACGCTCTTCCACCCGCGCCAGCTGGCGGGCTTCCCCGGCCAGCCGTGCCCGGTCCAGTGCCAGCGCGGCCTGATCGATCAGGCCGGCCAGCAGCGGCAGTTGATCGGGCGGCACCGGATCGCGGCCATCCTCGCGCCGAAGGCCGAGCACGGCCAGCGGGCCGCTGGCGCCGGGCAACGGCCGGAACAGCCAGTCGCTGGCGGTGAGCGTGGCGCTGCCGTGGCCGGCAACCTCGCCGCGTACCAGCGCCCAGCCAGCGGCCGCCTGCGCCATGGTGTCGAGCGCCACATCGGCCTCGCTGGCGGCCAGCTGCGCCGGGCCATCCGGGCCGGGCCCGGCCAGCACCGCCTGGCAATCAAACTGGCGGGCAAATTCGGTGGTGATGGTCTGCGCCAGCGCGTCGTTTTCGGCAATCCGGGTCAGGCGGCTCAGAAAGCCCGCCAGCACCGCATTGTCGCGCGCGCTGGTGGCGGCCAGATCGGCCTGGGCGCGGATGCGGCTGGCCAATTGGCTGGTGACCACCGCCACGCCGAGCAACACCGCCACCGCCAGCCAGTTTTCCGGATCGGCGATGGTGAAGGTGTAGATCGGCGGCAAAAAGAAGAAATTGAACGCCAGCGCCGAAGCAAGGCCCGCCATGATGCCGGCATTGAGGCCGAACAATGTGGCCGCCGCCATCACCGGCAGCATGTAAAGCAGCGAGACATTGGCAATGCCCAGCCCCGAGCGCAGCGCCAGGGCCACCAGCGTGGCCGCCGCCACCATCAGCAACGTCCAGACCCACCCCGCCAGCGGCACCGGCCGGCCCAGCGCCGCGCTGGCCGCCGGAACCGGCCCTTCGATGGGCACGACATTGACGGCAATGCCGGGTGTTTCCCGGATCAGCCGATCGACCAGCGAGCCGTGGCGCAGCTTGAACCACCAGCTGCGCTGCGCCTTGCCGACGATGATCTGCGTGGCGCGCACCTGCGCCGCGTGCGCCTTGATGCCCGCCAGTATATCGGGCGCGGGCACATGGGCGACTTCGCCGCCCAATTGCGCGGCCAGCGCCAGCGTCGCGGCCAGCCGGGCCTGCGCCTGCGCCGCGCGACTGGCCGGCGTGACCACGTTCAGCGCTGTCCACGGCGCCCGCGCCGCATCGGCCTGGCGCTTGGCGGTCCGCACCAGGCTCTCGCAACCGGGATGATCCGATACCGCCACCAGAATGCGCTCGGCCACCGGCCACTGACCCGGCAGCCCCAACCCGCGCACCAGATCGAGCATCTGGGCGTCAACCGATTGCGCCGCCCGCCTGAGCGCCAGTTCGCGCAGTGCCGACAGATTGGCGGGCGAGAAGAAATGCGCCAGCGCGCGTGACGCCTCTGCCGGCACATAGACCTTGCCGTCCTTCAGCCGCTGGATCAGCTCGTCGGGCGGCAGATCGACCACCTGGATGTCGGCGGCTTCGAGCAGGCGGTCGGGCACGGTCTCGCGCACCCGCACCCGCGTGAAGCTGGCGACGACATCATTGAGGCTCTCGACATGCTGGATGTTGAGCGTGGTGAACACCTCGATGCCGGCGGCCAGCAGTTCCTCGACATCCTGCCAGCGCTTGGGATGACGGCTGCCGGGCGCGTTGGTGTGCGCCAGCTCGTCGACCAGCACCAGCGCCGGCCGGCGGGCCAGAATGGCATCGATGTCCATTTCGGCCAGCGTGCCGCCCTGCCATTGCAACTGCCGCAGCGGCACCCGTTCCAGCCCGTCGAGCATCGCCATGGTATCGGCACGGCCATGGGTTTCAACGACGCCGGCCACCACGTCCGTGCCGGCAGCCACGCGCGCCCGCGCTTCGCCCAGCATCTCATAGGTCTTGCCGACGCCCGGGGCCGCGCCCAGGAAGATCTTCAGCCGACCACGCGCCGCGCGCTGCGCCGCCTTCAGCAGCGCATCGGGATCGGGGGCAGGCGGCTCGTTCACCCCTTGAGTTTATCCAGTTCCCGATTGAGTGCCAGCACGTTGACCACCGGATCGCCGGCAATGCCCAGGCAGGGATTCTCGATGGCAGCGTCGACCAGCGCCTGTACGCGGGGCTCAGGCAGGCCTCGTGCGCCGGCGATGCGCGGCACTTGCGCCAGCGCCGCGGCTGGAGACAGGTGCGGATCAAGCCCCGATGCCGATGCCGTCACCCGATCAGCCGCGATCGGCCCGGTCTCGCCGCCGGCCTGCAGCGCCGCCACGCTGGCCTGCACCCGATCGTGCAGCGCCTGCGCCCCCGGCCCGAGATTGGAGCCGGCGCTGGCCATCGCATCATGGCCGCTGCCGGCCGCCGACGGGCGGCCGTGGAAATAGCCGGCACGCGTGAAGCCCTGCCCGATCAGCGCGGAGCCGACAACACGGCCGCCATCGACGATCAGGCTACCACCCGCCTGATACGGCAAGACGGTCTGGGCGACACCAGTCACCAGCGCCGGATAGGCAAGACCGGTGATGGCAAACATCGCCACCCCCAGCGTGACGGCCGGGCGCCAGGCGGATGCGAGATCGTGCAGCATGGGACAGCCCTTCAGAACCGGGTGGAAATGCCGATGTAGCTGACCACATCGGGCGTGTTGCGGTTCAGCCCGATGTTGGCCCCCACGTCGAACTGCCAGTGTGGGCTGGGCAGCCACGCCAGCGAGACGTCATAGCTGTACTGGCGCACGGTGCCCGATGGATCGAAATTCTGGTTGGTCCAGATCTCGTTGTAGAGGGTGAACTGGCCGAGCTGCTTGGCGATGTTGATGAGGCCGGTGAAGCCGACATGATGGCCCTGGCCGTCAAAATCGGCCAGCACATCCAGTTGCGGCCCCAGCGTCACCGTCCAGCCGCCGGGCACGCTGTAGTTGATCGGCACGGCAATGCCGCCCTCCACCTTGCGGTTGCCGATGCCTGGGCGGGCGGTGGGCAGCTTGACGAACGGCAGCAGCGCCAGCTGGAAGGCACCATCCGGGCCGGTCAGCCGCTCCTTGAAGCGCACCGTCACATCGCCCACGCCCGACAGGGTGGTGACATTGCCGGCGGCATCGCGGCCGCGCAGCCGGGTGAACGGCACCCAGTTGACCTGGATATCGCTGCTGCGCGACAGGCCATATTTGAAGGTGGGGTTGGAAAACAGCAGCTGGTCGGTGCGGGTGCCGCCGATCTGGTTGCTGAGCCAGTTGAAGCCATCCGCTTCGATCTGGATCAGCCCCTTGGGCACGGTGCAGGCAAAATTGGATTTGGTCGGCCGGTCGGTGCAGATCGGCGCGTCGGCGGTGGACGCGGTGGGCACAGCGGCTTCCTGGGCGGCCAGCGGGCCAGCGATGAGGGCGGTCAGCAAGAGAACACGCATTGTCATGACTTTCAGACAAGGTTGATGGCATTGACGATCACATCGATCGCCTTGATGCCCAGAAATGGCGCGATCAGGCCGCCAAGGCCATAGACCGCCAGGTTGCGCTTGAGCAGGGCTGCGGCACCCACCGGGCGATAGCTGACGCCCTTCAGCGCCAGCGGCACCAGTGCCGGAATTACAGCCGCGTTGAAGATGATCGCCGACAGGATCGCACTTTCCGGGCTGGCCAGGCCCATGGCATTCAGGATGCCAAGGCCCGGATAGAGGGTGACAAACATCGCCGGCAGGATGGCGAAATATTTGGCGACATCGTTGGCGATGGAAAATGTGGTCAGGCTGCCGCGCGTCATCAGCAGTTGTTTCCCCAGCCCCACGACCTCGATCAGCTTGGTGGGATCGCTGTCGAGATCGACCATGTTGCCGGCCTCGCGCGCGGCCTGGGTGCCGGTGTTCATCGCCACCCCCACATCGGCCTGCGCCAGCGCCGGGGCATCATTGGTGCCATCGCCGCACATGGCGACCAGCTTGCCGGCGGCCTGCTCGCGCCGAATATAGGCCAGCTTGTCCTCCGGCGTGGCTTCGGCAAGGAAATCATCCACGCCGGCTTCGGCGGCAATGGCGGCGGCAGTCAAGGGGTTGTCGCCGGTGATCATCACCGTCTTCAGGCCCATGCGCCGCAGTTCCGCGAAACGCTCGCGGATGCCGGCCTTGACCACATCCTTCAGGAACACCGCGCCCAGCAGCCGGCTGCCGCTGCCGGCCATTTCCACCACGGCCAGCGGCGTGCCGCCAGCGCGGGCAATCTCGTCGGTGATGCGCTTCAATTCGGTGGCGGCAGCGGTGGCGGCAAGATTGGGATAGGCCCTCAGGATCGCATCGACCGCGCCTTTCTTCACCACCCGCCCGGCCACGGCCACGCCCGACATGCGGGTCTGCGCGGTGAAGCGGATGACCTCGGCACCATCCGGCAGGCTGAGCGCCACCCCCTGTCCGCGCGCCAGCGCCACGATCGAGCGGCCTTCGGGCGTCTCATCGCCAAGGCTGGCCAGGCAGGCGGCTTCAGCCATTTCGCGCTCACCAACGCCGGCGAGGCGGCGGAACTGGCTGGCGGCGCGATCGCCCACGGTGATGGTGCCGGTCTTGTCGAGCAGCAGCACATCGATGTCGCCCGCCGCTTCCACCGCGCGACCGGATTTGGCCAGCACGTTGAAGCGGATCAGCCGGTCCATCCCCGAAATGCCGATGGCCGACAGCAGCCCGGCAATGGTGGTGGGGATCAGCGTGATGAACAGCGCCGCCAGCAGCACCACCGGCACCGTGCCGCCGGCATAGGCCGCAAACGCCGGCACGGTGGCCACCGCGATCAGGAAGATGATGGTGAGGCCGACCAGCAGAATGGTCAGCGCGATCTCGTTGGGCGTCTTCTGGCGCTTGGCGCCTTCCACCAGCGCGATCATGCGATCGAGGAAGCCCTGCCCCGGTTCGGCTGTGACGCGCACGCGCACCCAATCCGAAATCACCCGCGTGCCCGCCGTCACCGCGCTGCGGTCGCCGCCGGCTTCGCGGATGACGGGGGCGCTTTCTCCGGTGATGGCAGCTTCGTTCACCGATGCGACGCCGGCCACCACTTCGCCATCGGCCGGGATCAGATCGCCGGTTTCCACCAGCACCAGATCGCCGGCGCGCAAGTCGCTGGCCGCCACCGGCGTCCACGCCGCCGCCAGCGCACCCTCGGCGCCAGCCAGGCGCTTGGCCTTCAGCTCGGCCTTGGTGGCGCGCAGGGATGCCGCCTGCGCCTTGCCGCGGCCTTCGGCGAGCGCTTCGGCAAAATTGCCGAACAGCACTGTCAGCCACAGCCAGAAGATCAGTTGCAGGCGGAACGCCAGCGACAGGCCATCGTCGCCAACGAACAGCAGCACCGTGAGCAACAGCGCCACCACCGCCGTGGTGAACATCACCGGGTTGCGCCACAGCGTGGCCGGGTTGAGCTTGACAAGCGCCTGGCCCAGCGCGGGCAGCAGCAGTTCGCCGGCAAAGAGGGATTGTGCGTTGCGAGCCATCTTGTGACTTTCAGAACAGAGCGCCGGCCGCGATGGCGACATGGTCAGCCACCGGCCCCAGCACCAGCGCCGGCAGGAAGGTGAGGCCGCCCAGGATCAGCACCACGCCAGCGAGCAGACCAACCCACAAGGGCCCGGTGGTGGGGAAACTGCCGGGTCCAGCCGGCACCTGCCGCTTGGCCGCCAGACTGCCGGCAATCGCCAGCACCGGCACGATGATGAAGAAGCGGCCAACCCACATCGCCACGCCCAACAGGCCGTTGTAGAAGGGCGTGCCGGCGGTAAGCCCGGCAAAGGCCGAGCCATTGTTGGCCGCCGCGCTGGTGAAGGCATAGAGGATCTCGGAAAAGCCGTGCGGGCCCTTGTTCAGCGGGCCGGCCAGCCCGGCCGGCAGCACGCTGGCCAGCGCCGTGCCGCCCAGGATCATCAGTGGCAGCACCGCAATCGCCAGCACCGCCAGCTTCACCTCCCGGGCCTCGATCTTCTTGCCGACATATTCCGGGCTGCGGCCCACCATCAGCCCGGCAATGAACACGCCAAGCAGCGCGAACAGCAGCATGCCATAGAGGCCGGCGCCCACCCCGCCGACGATGACCTCGCCCAGCTCCATGTTGACGATCGGCACCAGGCCGCCCAACGCCGTGAAACTGTCGTGCATGGCGTTAACCGCCCCGCACGACGCGGCCGTGGTGACGACGGCAAACAGCGCGGAGGCGGCGATGCCGAAACGCACCTCCTTGCCCTCCATGTTGCCGCCGGCCAGCCCGAGGCCATGCAGCACCGGGTTGCCGGCGGCTTCCGCCCAATAGGTGACGCCAACAGCCGTGAGGAACAACGCGCCCATCACCGCCAGGATCGCCCAGCCCTGCCGCTCATCGCCCACGGCGCGGCCAAAGGCGATGGGCAGGCCGACACCGATCAGGAAGATCGACAACATCTGGACGAGATTGGTGATGGCCGTGGGATTTTCGAACGGATGCCCAGAATTGGCGTTGTAGAAGCCGCCACCATTGGTGCCGAGCATCTTGATCGCCTCCTGGCTGGCCACCGGACCCAGCGCAATATTCTGCGTCGCGCCTTCCAGCGTGGTGACCACCACCTGCGCATCAAAGGTCTGCGGCACGCCGCTGGCAACCAGATAGAGCGCATAGACAAGGCTGACCGGCAGCAGAAGATAGAGGGTGACGCGGGTGAGATCGGCCCAGAAATTGCCCACGCCGCCGGCACTGGTGCGGGCAAAGCCGCGAATGAGCGCGAAGGCAATGGCCATGCCGGTGGCGGCCGACAGGAAATTGTGCGGCGTCAGCGCCAGCATCTGGGACAGGTTGGAAAGCGTGCCCTCCCCGCCATACCATTGCCAGTTGGTGTTGGAGACGAACGACACCGCGATATTGAACGCGCCATCGGCACCCACCCCGGCGCGGCCGAGCGGGTTCATCGGCAGCAGACCCTGCGCGCGCAGGATGAGATAGGTGAACAGCGCCGTGACGAGTTGGAACGCCAACAGATGCAGCGCATAGCGCCGCCAGCCCATCTCGGCCGCCGGATCGACACCGGCCACGCGATAGAGGCCGCGCTCCAGCGGCGCCAGCCAGCGCAAGCCGGCCGGGGCCTGGCCTTCGGCCAGGGCAAACAGCCACAGCCCCATCGGCCGCGCCAACAGGCCAAGAACGGCAGTGAAGCCCAGGATCAGAGCCCAGCCTTGCCACGTCATCGCAATTGCTTTCGGTTTGGATCAGAAGCGCTCGGGTCGCAGCAGCGCGAGCACGAGATAGACCAGCAGGCCCAGCGCCGTGACGCCGGCCAGCAGCAGTTCGATCGTCATTGCCCACCCCCGCCACACAATCGCATCCATGCGAGCGTAAGCAGAAACAGGCCGGCCAGGATGCCCAGCCACATCATGTCGGCGATCATGATGTCATCATCCCGGAACACGCAGGGCCAATGCGATCAGCATCACAGGCAGCAGGATTGAGGCGCTGAACAAGGCAATGCCGGCAACCGAGGTGGCCGGTACCCTGGCTTCGAGTCGACGATGGCGCGACACATTCATGGGATGCATGTCCTCACGAGTTGAGGACCAAGCCATTGCACCCGCATGCCGTTAGAAAGCGAGGGCGCTCTGGGCCAAGAAGCGTAAGTTTGGCGTAAATGCGCGAGCTGGATGCGCGTTCAAGCAAGCAGCTCGGTGTCCGCAATCAGGCGGGGCAACTGGCGTGGGCACCGGCAGTCTTGCAGACGCCACGTGGACACTCCAAGCCACAAGGGCGCAAGCAGGCCGAACCACCGATCATATCGGGGAGCGGTTTCGGGAAGTTGCGCCGAATTTGAAAAAAGGTCAGCCCATTCCAATGAAATCTGGCGGAGAGGGTGTCCGTCGAATGCTCCTAGGTAAATCGGCTTAATAAAATCCGTTCCCCACAGTTTTCCCCACATATGGGCGGCGCAGGGCGCAAAAGGGGCAGGCTCAGGCCGCGCGTTCGCCGGTGGCGGGCAAGGCCGCCAGCCGCAGGCCCATGGCGGCAATGGCCTTCAACACCGTCGCCAATTCAGGCCGGCCCTTGTCCGAAAGCGCGCGATAGAGATTTTCGCGTTGCAGCCCGGATTGCTTGGCAACATCGGTCATGCCTTGCGCGCGCGCCAGCACCCCCAGCGCATGCGCCACCGTGGCGGCATCGCCAGTGGCCAAGGCATCGGACAGATATTCGGCTTGCGCCGTTTCATCATCCAGAAAGGGCGCGGCATCAAAGGGCAGGGTCTTGATGGTCATGGCCTTCACTCCAGATCGGACAACATCGCCTTGGCGCGGGCAATGTCGCGGGCTTGGCTGCCCTTGTCCCCGCCGCACAACAAAATCACCAGCACTTGGCCACGCCGCGTGAAATACACCCGGTATCCGGGGCCATGGTCTATGCGCAGCTCGGCCAGGCCATCGCCCAATGGCTTCCAATCGCCCAGCAAGCCCAATTCGATACGCGCCAGCCGCCGCCCCACCGCCTTGCGCGCCACATGGTCATGCAAGCGCGCCAGCCAATCGGCAAACACCTCAGTCTGGCGAACCTCAATCTGCACTTGTATCTTTTAACATACAGCCCGGCCCGTTGCCATGGCCGAATTTCCGCAGCCATCGCGCGCGCGTGAAGCGTCCGGAAAATCCGTGTTAGCGATTGTTATGGCCTTTCCACCCGGTGACCGCCCAGAGCGCGCCAAGGTTTCAGCCGGCCCCCGCTATTGACGCGCGCCCGCGCGTATCGCTGCGACAGGCCCCCGGCTGGCCTTGCCGGCACCGCAAAGGGCCAAAGACGCGCGCCCGCGCGTATGCCTCGCAAAATTCAAACAACCGGCCCTGCCAAGGCTGCCCAATCAATGCCCCATCCATTTACGCGCGCGCCCCCGCGATGCGTGGGGAAACTCCCATAGCCCATATGCGCAGATCGGCCCCGGCTGGCCCGCGCGTCCCTATTTGGCCCTGTTTTACGCATAGCCGGCACCAGCGCCCGTGCCTCTAAACGCCCTCCATTTTGCAGGCCAGCGGCCAGGGGTCAATTAGCAAAACACCCGTTTCGGAATCCGATATTCCCGGACAATCAGGCGGTTGTTTTCCGGCTTGGCTATCAGTGTCACCAAGCATCCTTTGCTCTCGATAACAGCCGCCGGTGTGGCAACCGTGTTAACCGTCGCCGTGTTGCCATAGGTCGCGATGTTGCTACTCGATTGCGCCGGCAACATGATTGGCCCGCTCCCACCCCAATAGAATTGGAAGGCTTTGGCACCCTCGGGCAAGTTGATTGTATTGACCGGCTGGCCATACCGGAAAAAGGCTTCCTCTATCGGCTGGCCAATGAAGCCCTTCATTGCAGTCGATGCGCAGCCCGAAAGCAACAGCGCGGCCAAAATCAATTTCTTCATGCGCACTCCCCAAGCCCGCCAACTGGCAAAGCCGAATCGGTTCCCGACAGTGCAAGAGTATATCAACCGCCAATATTGAAAAGCACTCAGGTGCCCATGGCCGCCCGCGATTCTCCCCCCAATGCGCGCGCGATGCGTAGGGAAATCCGCATAACACCTATGCGCAGATCGGCCCCGGCTGGCCTGCATGCCCGGCCTAGCGCCATTTTTGCCCGGTATTTTATTCACCCCGCCGCCGCGCCTTGGCCCCGATATTCTCGCTCCAGCCGCACCGCTTGCCTATCACCCGCCCGCCCGGCTCCCGTCGCGCCAGCCGCATGATTTCCGCCGTTTGTTTATCGGCCCCCTTCAACACATAGCCCAGCACCTCGGCCAGGTTGGCGTCATGCACGTCCTTCGGCACCTCCACCCGCCCGCCGATGCGCCGCGTATCCACCGCGCCCTTGGCATAGGCTGGCCCCTCCACACGCCCGGAGCGCCGATTGTAGCGCCCGCCAGCCGCAAGCCGCACCCATGCCCGCAAGCGCCTCAGGAAGCCCCTACGCGCCGCCGCCGGCACATGGGCCAGGATATGCACATGGGGGCCTTTTGAGCCGTCGCCGTTGTCATTCTCCCGCACCCATGCACAAGCGAAGGGCAGGCCCAGCGCCGCCAGCGCCTCCCGCCACAGCTTCAACAGCCGGCCTATCGCCGCGCCCGCCTCTGCATCATCCAAGCCCATCGCGCCCCAATGCACCGTCACCAGCCGATTTAGGGGCAGATCGGCGCGCTGGGCATGCATGACAGCTGCCACCAGATTGCGCGCTTGGGTCAGCCTTATGGCGTCCGTCACCCGGTCACGCCGATTGCGCGCCCCGCCCCATCCTGTGGGGCCAGCATTAACTCCAATAATTGCACGATGCGTGCCAATCGCCGCGCCGCCCGCGCTCCCCAAGGAAACGCGCGCCCGGCTGGCCTTGGGAGCCGCCATTGCCGCGCCCCTTTCCGCAAGTTTCAAGATGGCAGGGCAAAGCAAAGGGGAGCGGCAACAGCGCACCGCTCCCCCATGCCCC
>JAGWWF010000040.1 GCA_018970445.1 Alphaproteobacteria bacterium
TGATCCTCGCGGGCCTTGTCCACCGCTTCGGGCTTGGCCTTTTCGGCAAAGCCGGGGTTGTTCAGGCGGCCGGCCAGCGCGTCGCGTTCCTTCACGGCGGCGGCCAGCGCCTTGTCCAGCCGGGATTTTTCGGCGGCCAGATCGATCACATCGCCCACCGGGATCAGCAAGGTGGCTTCGCCGTGCACCACCGCCAGCCGGCCACCGTCGCCTGCGTCGCCGGGCTGGATGCGGGCCAGGCGTTCGATGGCGGCGGCATGGTCGGCCAGCCGCACCAGCGTCTCCACCGATGCGCCGTCCACGGCATAGGGCAGTCGCGCCGACGGCGGCACGTTCAATTCGGTGCGGGCCGAGCGGACTTCGGAAATCAGGCCGATCAGCCAGTCGATGTCGGCGCTGGCGGCGGCATCTTCGGGCAGCGCGTCGGTGGCGACCCATTGCGCCAGGATCAGATCGTCGCGAATGGCCAGTTGGTGCCACAATTCCTCTGTGAGGAAGGGCATCACCGGGTGCAGCATGACCAAGATCTGATCCAGCGCCCAGCCGGCGACGCTGCGGGTTTCGGCGGCGGTGGCTTCGTCTGCCCCTTCGGCCAGCAGCGGCTTGATCAGTTCCAGATACCAGTCACAGAAGCGGCTCCACACCAGCCGGTAGATGGCGTCGGCATAGGCATCGAAACGGAAATCGCCAATGGCCTGTTCCAGCGCGCGGGCGGTGGCCTTGATTTCACCGATGATCCAGCGGTTGACCGGCTGGGCAGCGGCGGGCGGCAGCGGCGATGTGCTGCCGGCGATGCCGTTGGATTGGGCAAAGCGCGCGGCGTTCCACAGCTTGGTGGCGAAGTTGCGATAGCCTTCGATGCGGGCTTCCGACAGCTTGATGTCCCGCCCTTGCGTTTCCATCGCGGTGAGCGTGAAGCGCAGCGCGTCGGCGCCATATTTGTCGATCAGGGTGAGCGGATCGACGGTGTTGCCCTTGGTCTTGCTCATCTTCTGGCCCTTGGCGTCGCGCACCAGACCGTGGCAGTAAACCGTCTTGAACGGCACATCGTCCATGAAATGCAGGCCCTGCATCATCATGCGGGCGACCCAGAAGAAGATGATGTCGAAACCCGTCACCAGCACATCGCCGGGGTAATGGCGGGCAAGATCGGTCGTCTGCTCCGGCCAGCCGAGCGTGCCGAACGGCCACAGGGCGGAAGAGAACCAGGTGTCCAGCACGTCGGAATCGCGGGTCAGTGGCAGATTGCCGGCCAGCGCCTGCGCTTCGGCCTCAGTCTCGGCCACGAAACATTCGCCGTTCGGCCCATACCAGGCTGGAATCCGGTGCCCCCACCACAGCTGGCGCGAGACGCACCAGGGCTGGATATTCTCCATCCAGTTGAAATAGGTCTTTTCCCAGTTCTTCGGCACGAACTGGGTGCGGCCTTGCCTGACGGCGGCCAGCGCATCCTTGGCCAGTTCGGCGGCGTTGACATACCATTGGTCGGTCAGCCACGGCTCGATCACCACGCCCGAACGGTCGCCATAGGGCATCTGGATGGTCTTCTGCTCGATGCGCTCGATCAGATCGAGGGCTTCGAGATCGGCGACCACCTTCTTGCGCGCGTCTTCGCGAGTGAGGCCGACATAGGCTTCCGGCACGCCATCGGCGGCGCAGATGCGGGCTTCGGCATCGAGTATGTTGATCCAGCCGATGTCCTTGTTGCGTTCATACACCTGCCAGTCGTTGAAATCATGCGCCGGGGTGATCTTCACCGCGCCGCTGCCCAGTTCGGGATCGGCCCAGTCATCGGCGATGATCGGAATCTGGCGGCCGGTGATCGGATGGGCGATCATCTTGCCCACCATCGCGGTGTAGCGCGCGTCGTCCGGATGCACGGCGACGCAGGTATCGCCCAGCATGGTTTCCGGCCGCGTGGTGGCCACGATGACATGGCCGGAGCCATCGGCGAGCGGATAGCGGATGTGGGTGAAGCTGCCGGCCACTTCGCGGGTTTCCACCTCCAGATCGGAAATGGCGGTTTTCAGCTTGGGGTCCCAGTTCACCAGCCTTTTGTCGCGATAGAGCAATTTCTGGTTGTACAGCTCAACGAATACCTTCAGCACGGCCTGGTTGAAGCCATCGTCCATGGTGAAGCGTTCATTCGCCCAGTCGCAGCTGGCGCCCAGGCGGCGCAGCTGGCGGGTGATGGTGCCGCCGCTTTCTTCCTTCCATTCCCACACCTTGGTCACGAAGGCATCGCGGCCCATGGCGGTGCGGCCCGGCTGTTGGGCTTCGGCCAGGCGGCGTTCCACCACCATCTGCGTGGCAATGCCGGCATGATCGGTGCCCACCACCCAGCGCGCATCGCGGCCGGCCAGCCGGTGCCAGCGGATCAGCAGATCCTGCAACGTGTTGTCGAGCGCGTGGCCGATGTGCAAGGACCCCGTCACATTGGGCGGCGGGATGACGATGGTGAACGGCTGCGCCGCCGGCCGGGCCGGGCGGAAGCGGCCCGCGCGCTCCCAATGCGCATACCAGCGCTGTTCAAAGCTGGCGGGGTCGAAATTCTTGTCGATCATGGCGGCGGCATAGCCGCTGGCCGGCGGCGGGGGAAGGCCCCGGTGCACCTTGGTGCCGGCGTTGGCAAAATCGCGCCGATGCCGCTAAGGGGGGTGCAATGAATGCCGGTCTCTACCCCTTGCTGCTGGTCGCCGTTGGCGGCGGGCTTGGCACGGCGCTGCGCTATGGCGTTGACCGCTGGGCCAGGGCGGTGATGGGGCCGGGCTTTCCGTTCGGCACATTTGCCGTCAACATCATCGGCGGCTTTCTGATGGGCCTGCTGGCCGGCTGGCTGGCGCGGCTGGGCGATGCCGGGGCACAACTGCGGCTGCTGCTGGGCGTGGGCGTGCTGGGCGGCTTCACCACCTTTTCGGCGTTCAGCCTTGAGGTTTACACCATGATCACCCGCGCCGAAGTGGCGCTGGCGGCGGCCTATGCCATGTCCAGCGTGGCGGGCAGCGTGCTTGCCGTCCTGGCCGGCGTGTGGCTGATGCGGAGTTTGGCCTGATGCCCACCACAACCATCGCCGAGGATGACGACGGCATAAGGCTTGATCGCTGGTTCCAGCGCCACGCCAAGGATATCAGCTTCAACATCGTGTCGCGCTGGTCGAAAACCGGGGCGGTGCGGCTGGATGGCGCCAAGGCCGGGCCGGCGGATCGCATCAGGGCCGGGCAGCTGCTGCTGTGGCCGGATGAATTGCCGGTGCCCGCCGCCAGCCGCCCGGCCGAGAAGGAACGCCGGCCGCTGACCCACGACGAGATTGATTACATGCGCGCGCTGGTGATCCACCGCGATGCCCATGCCATCGTGATCAACAAGCCGCCGGGCCTGGCCACGCAAGGCGGCACCAAGCAGTTGACCAGCGTGGATGCGCTGCTGGATGCGCTGCAATTTGATGCGCCGTCGCGCCCGCGCCTGGTGCACCGGCTGGACAAGGACACGTCGGGCGTGCTGCTGCTGGCGCGCACGGCCAAGGCGGCGGCGCATTTTTCCAAATCATTCCAGGGGCGTGAGGCGCAGAAAACCTATTGGGCGCTCACCATCGGGGTGCCCAAGGTGGCGGCTGGCACCATCGCGGCCGCCATCGGCAAGCAGCCCGGCACCGGCGGCGAGAAGATGCAGGTCGATCCCGAAGCCGGGCAGAGCGCCCGCACCCGTTATCGCGTGATCGAACGCGCCGCCGGGCGGGCGGCCTGGGTGGAATTCCAGCCGCTGACCGGGCGCACCCACCAGATCCGCGTGCACGCCGCCGCCATTGGCCACCCGCTGGTGGGCGATGGCAAATATGGCGGCAAGGAATCGTTTCTCACCGGCGGGATCAGCCGCAAGATGCATCTGCACAGCCGGCGGCTGGTGATCGATCTGCCCGGCGGCGGCACGCTGGATATCGCGGCAGATCTGCCCGATCACATGGCCGAAAGCTTTGCCATGCTGGGCTTTGATCCGGCGCTGGGGGTGCCTTGGGAAGAACCGCCGCCGCCGCCGCCCAAGAAAAGCCGCCGCCTGTCGGTTTCGGCCAGCGGCAACCGCCGCGGTGAACGGCGCGCCCGTGGCGCGGCACCCGCGCCGCCACCCAAGCGCAAATGATGATGGCCGGGCCCGCTGGGGCCCGGCCATCATGCTGTTATCGCAATGGAAATCAGGGGCGTGCCGGGCGCGCGCCGGCGGGGCGGCCGATGCGGTTCAGCAGGCGCTGCGGGCCGGTGGTGGTGACATTGCGCGTCACCTGGCCATTGGCGGCGCGGGTGGCGGTGAGGCTGCGGCTAGCCACAGTTTCACCAGCGGCGTTGGTGAGCGCCCGGTTGGCGGTGAGCGTGCCGTTGGCCCGCGCCACATTGCCCGTCAAATTCAAGGTGTTGCCCTGCGGGCCGGTGAAGGTGCCGGTTTCGGTGAAGCCGGTTTCGGTGCGGGTGCGGGTGTAGGTGCTGGCGCTGGTCGCGCCATCGGCCTTGCGTGTCAGCTCGGTGGTGCGGCTGAACTGGCCGGCGGCCGGATCGCGGGTGGTGGTGACGGTGCCTGTCACCTTGGCATTGTCGATGGTGCGGGTGGTGGTGCCGGCGGCCGGCGCGGCCGGTGCCGGCTGGGCAGTGGCGGGCAGGCCGATCATCAGGGCCACGGCCGAGGCGCAGGCAAGTATCTGGATACGCATGATGTTTTCCCTTCCTTGGGCGGTGTGGGCGGCAGGTTGCCGCCGCTGTGGGGTTAACGTTGCCGGGCGGGCAAATCCTTCGCGGCCCGTTCAGGGCGGCCCGGCACCCGGCCGGGGCGCGCGGGCGGCACGGGCCGCGCGCAGGGCCTGCAGGGCGCGCAATTGCCGGGCCTGATCGGGGGTGATCGTGCCATTCTGCCGGGCCTGGCGCAGCGCCTGCAGGGCCGCGGCGCGTTCGGCCGGCGTGGCCGGCAGGGCGGCAAGGCGGCCGGTGGGCGTGGCCATTTGCGGGGCATTGGTGGCGGCATCGGTGGCGGCGGTGGCGGCAGGCGCATCACCTGTGGCCGCAACCCGCGCGCCGGTGGCGGCATCGGGCAGCAGCGGCGGCGCCGGCGGGATCAGCCCGATTTCCGCCAGCCGTTCCGCCCGGATGGCGGCGGCCAGCGCCGGGCGTTCGGCGTGGGGCAGGATACGGGGGGCGGGCAGGGCGGCGGCCAGGCCGGCCGGCGGCGGGGCCAGGCGCGGCAGATCGGGCAGGGCCGGAGCCGGCAGCGCGGCCTGCAACCGGGCTGGTGGCGGCGGCGGCGTGGCGGGGGCAAGCGGCGGTGCCATTGCCGGCGC
>JAGWWF010000013.1 GCA_018970445.1 Alphaproteobacteria bacterium
GGGCGGCCCGGAGCGGCCCGGCTCAGCGCTCGCTTCGCTTGGACGCACCCGATCGGGTGCGCCACGGCGCTCACTCACTCGCGCCGGGCCGCTCCGGGCCGTGCCGGGGCATGGAATCAATGGGTCCTCACCCTAAGCCCTTCGTTTCCGTTGCCAGGCCGCCCAGGTGGTGGCCCAGTTGGCCGGATCGTTCAGATCGCGATCCGACAATCTGGCCACGGCCTGGTTGTGCGGGGCGGCGCGCACATGATCGGGATCGCGATAGGCTTCGTCGATGACATGGGCCAGCACGTCGATCCACTCATCAATCTCCTCGCGTGACCACATCTCGCCGGCTTCGGGCGTGAAGGGCTGCGGCACGATCCAGGGTTCGTGGGACAGCCAGAAGGCATCGATGCCGAAATCGGCAATGCGGTTCTGCACGTCCACCGCGCTCACGCCGGTCTCTTCATACAATTGGCCCAGGCTGTAGCGGGTCATTTCCAGCCGGGGCAGCGGCTGATCGGGATGGGAACGGCTGACACCGCGCAGGGTGAGCAGGCGCTTTTCCATATAGTTGTTCATCAACACCGACAGGCCGCCCGCTTCACGCAGGCCATCGGCCCCCATCGCCCGCGCCCAGGCATAGGCCTTGAACACCTGATGCAGATTGCCCAGATATTCCCGTACCTTGGCCGTGGCCAGCGGCGGCTGTTCCAGCCGGTAGCCGGCATCGCCGGCTGCCACCAGCGGGCCGGGCAGGAAGGGGGCGAGTTCGGCCGTGCAGCCATAGGCCCCCACCGCCGGGCCGCCGCCGCCCTTGGAGACGCCGAACGTCTTGTGCAGCATGAACATGCAGGCATCAAAGCCCAGATCGCGGGCGCGGATGCGGGTCATCACGCCGTTGAAATTGGCATGATCGTAAAAGGCCAGGGCGCCGGCGGCCTTGGTCAACCGCACCCATTCGGCGATTTCGGGGTTGTACACGCCCATGTCGTCCGGGTTGTTGATCATCAGGGCCGCGGTATCGGGGCCCAGCGCGGCCTTGAGCGCATCAAGGCTGGGATAGCCATTTTCGCCCAGCGGCAGGGTGATCACCTCAAATCCGGCGGTGGCGGCGGTGGCCGGGTTGCACGGGTGGCTTTGCAGGCTGGTGATGATGCGGGTGCGGGTGGTGGATTCCCCGCGCGCAGCGTGGAAGGCGCGGGTGATGATGGCCTGGGTCCAGGCGGCATCGGCACCGCCGGCGGGCTGGAAGGTGAAACGGTCCATGCCCGACAGGCTGCGCAGGATCAGATCCAGCCCATGCACGGCGGCCAGCAGCCCCTGCATGGTTTCGGGCGGTTGCGCCGGGTGGATCCCGGCCAGGCGCCGTGCCGCCTGTTCGCCGGCGCGCGGGTTGTATTTCATCGTGCAGGTGCCGAACAGGCTGATGCCGATCATGCCCATCGTCTGCTGCGACAGGCGCAGATAATGGTTCAGCACTTCGGGTTCGCTCAGCTCCGGCAGGGCCGGCGGCGTTTGCCGTGCCAGGCCGGGCGGCACCAGGCCATCGCCGGCGACCTGCGGATAATGCTGGCCGCGCCGGCCGGGGGCACCGATCTGGTGGATCAGCGGTTCATCCCAGCGGGCGGCATGGAAACGCCGCAGGCTCATGCCAATATCTCCGTCAGCGCCGTGGCCAGAAGTTCGATGTCGGCCGGGCTGTGCACGTCGGTCACGGCGAACAGCGCACGGGTTTCATCCAGCGCGATGCCGCCCAGGATGCCGCGCGCCAGCAGGGCGGCGTTGACGGCCGCCACGCTGTGGCCGCTGGCGCTGAAATCGATCAGGATTTCGCGGAAGATGCCGGTGGTTTCAGCCACTTGGATGCCGGGCACGGCCGCCAGCCGCCGCGCGGCGGCGGTGGTGGTGTGCAGGATCAGCCGGCCCAGTTCGGCAAAGCCGGCCGGCCCCAGCAGCGCCATGTGGGTGGCCGCCGCCACGGCCCACAGATAGGTGGAATTGCCCGTCCAGTCCTTGCCCAGCTCGCGGCTGCCATAGCTGGACTGGTGGAACAGCATCAGGCCGAACGCCAGCTGGCCATCAACGGTGGTGGTGAGGCTGTTCAGCAAGGTGGGATATTCGGCGGCAAAACGCGCCTCGTCGCGGCTGGCGATGAAACCGCCCAGCCCGCCGCCGGCGTTCATGTGCACCCCCAGGGTCTGGATGGTGCCCACCGCGATATCGACGCCCAGATCGCCGGGCGGGGCGATCACGCCCAGGGTGATCGGATCGACCCCGGCGATGGTGAGCGCGCCGCAGCCGGCCGCAATGGCGGCGATGGCCGCCGCCCCGGTTTCCAGCCCGCCACGATAGGCCGGATTTTCATAATAGACCGCGGCCAGCCGGGCATCCGCCATGGCGGCAAGAGCAGAAACATCAATGCGGCCAATGGCATCGCAGGGCAGCGGCACCAGTTCCAGCCGCAGTTCCGGATCGATGCTTTCGGCATAGCCGCGCAGCACCGCCAGCCGTTCCGGGCAGATTGCCGCCGGAATGGCGATGCGGGTGCGCCCCGTGATCCGGGCCGCCATGCGCACCCCGTGGCCGGCCGCCGCGCCCCAGCTGTACACCGGCAGGCCCACCAGTTCGAGGCCGAGCAGCGCGCCCAGCTGGCTGGTGAATTCCCACCACACCTGGTTGCGGCCGAAATCGCTGCTGGGCGTGCCCCAGACCGGCGTGAGAAATTCGGCGCGGCCAATGATTTCATCCACCACGGCCGGCACATGATGCTGCCAGATGCCGCCGCCCAGGAACGACAGCATGTCGCCAGCCGGCCGGTTCTGTGCAGCCAAGTCGTTCAGATGGCGGCGCAATTCCACTTCGCTGGACAGGGCGGGCGGCAGATCGGGCAGGCCATCCAGCCGGTGTGCCGCCGGGATCTGGGCAAACAGCGGCTCCACGCTGGCCAGCCCCAGTTCGGCCAGCACGGCGGCCGTGGTGGCCGGGGCCGAATTGGGCATGAACGGGTGCGCGCGGGGCCTTGTCACCTGATCCTCCTGCCGGGTCACAAAGGCCTTGCCAGTTTGTGCTGACAGCGCACAACAGGGCAGGATTGCGAACGGCGAGAGCATAAAGTGAAGCTGGGCTTTGTTGTCAACCCGCTGGCCGGCAGTGGCGGGCCGCTGGCGGCCGGTGGCAGCGATGGCCTGCCGCTGGCGCTGGCCGGCGGCTGGGCGGCGGCGCGGGCCGGGCGGGCGCTGGCTGGGCTGGCGGGCGCCGATGTGATGCTGTTCACGGCGGCCGGCGCGATGGGCGCGGCGGTGGCAAAGGCCGCAAACGTGCCCGCCACCGTGGTGCATGTGCCCGCCCGCGCCACCAGCGCGGCCGATACCGTGGCGCTGGTGGCGGCAGCGGTGGCGGCGGGGGCCGAAATCATCCTGTTTGCCGGCGGCGATGGCACGGCGCGCGACGTGCTGGCAGCCAGACCGCCGATTCCGGTGCTGGGCATCCCGGCCGGCGTGAAGATGCACAGCGGCGTGTTCGCGCCTTCCCCGGCCGCGGCCGCTGCCAGCCTAGCCCGGCTGCTGGCCGGTGCCCCCCGCCGGCTGGCGCAGGCCGAGGTGGTGGACCGCGATGGCGAGGGCCGGCTGTGCCTGTATGGCCAGTTGCCGGTGCTGGCCGATCTGCCGCGCCAGGCGGCCAAGGCCGGCGGGGTGTCGGCCGACGCCCTGCTGCCCGGCGCCATTGCCGAGGCCGCAACCCGGCTGCGCGCCGAACCCGTGTGCATGATCGGCCCCGGCCTGACCATGCTGGCGCTGAAACAGGCGCTGGCCGGGGCCGGCAGCCTGCTGGGGGTGGATGTGTTTGCCCATGGCCGGCTGGTGGCGGCCGATGCCGATGCCGCCACAGTGCTGGCGCTGGCCGGGGATGCCGCGCCGCTGTTGGTGCTGGGCGTGATTGGCGGGCAGGGGTTTCTGCTGGGCCGCGGCAACCGGCAACTGGCGCCGGCCTTGCTGGCGCGGGCGCAGTGGCCGCCGCTGGTGATCGCATCGGCGGCCAAGCTGGCTGCGCTGCCGGGCGGTGCGCTGTGGATCGACAGCGGCGATGAAGCGCTTGACGCGGCGCTGGCCGGGCATATCGAGGTGCGCACCGGCCGCCGCCGCGCGATGATGATGAGGCTTCATGCTGCCTGACCAGTTCACCCCCTTCGCCGATCTGCTGCGCTTGCACGCCGGCCAGGGCGACAAGCCGGCGATCATCGATGGCGAAACGGTGATCGGCTGGGCGGCGCTGGATGCGCTGGTGGATCGGGCCGCGGCGCGGTTGCAGCAGCAGGGCTGGGGCCGGGGCGATGTGATCGCCATTGCTGCCGGCATGTCGGCCGCGTATCTGCTGCTGTGGCTGGGGGCCCTGCGCGCCGGGCTGGCGGTGGCGCCGCTGCCGCCATCGGCCACCGCAGACACCATCGCGATGATGGCGGCCGATGCCGATGCGGTGCGGCTGTATGGCGATGCCGATCTGGCTGATGCCGAACTGTTCGCCGCGCCCGGCAGCGTGCCGATGCCGGTGGCCATCGGCCCGGATGATCCGTTCAACCTCATCTACAGCAGCGGCACCACCGGCGCCCCCAAGGGCATCGTGCAGCCGCACCGGCAGCGCTGGGCACATGTGCAGCGCGGTGCCACCCAGGGCTATGGCCCGGATGCCGTGACGCTGATCGCCACCCCGCTGTACAGCAACACCACGCTGGTCAGCCTGTTTCCCACCCTGGGGCTGGGCGGCACGCTGGTGCTGATGCGCAAGTTCGATGCCGCCGGCTTTCTGGCGCTGGGCGAACGCCACCGCGCCAGCCATGCCATGCTGGTGCCGGTGCAATATCGCCGCATCATGGATCTGCCCGATTTCGATTCCCATGATCTGTCGTCGTGGCGGCGCAAATTCTGCACCTCTGCCCCGTTTCCGGCGGCGTTGAAGGCGCAGGTGCTGGCGCGCTGGCCGGGCGGGCTGACCGAATATTATGGCATGACCGAAGGCGGCGGCACCTGCATCCTGCAATGCCATGAACGGCCCGACAAGCTGGCGACCGTGGGTCAGCCCGCCGCCGGCAGCGATATCCGCATCATCGATGGCGATGGCCGCGAACTGCCGCCCGGCCACACCGGCGAAGTGGTGGGCCGATCGCCTGCGATGATGAGCCAATATCACAAGCGCGACGATGCCACCCGCGCCGTGCTGTGGTTCTGCGAACAAGGCCAGCGCTTCATCCGCACCGGCGATATCGGCCGGTTCGATGAAGAAGGCTTCCTCACCCTGCTCGATCGCGCCAAGGATGTGGTGATTTCCGGCGGGTTCAACATCTATCCCATTGATCTGGAACAGGTGCTGGCCGGCCATCCCGATGTGGCCGATTGCGCCGTGGTGGGGGTGGCATCGGATCGCTGGGGCGAAACGCCGGTGGCCTTTGTGGTGGGCCGCCGCCCGCTGGATGTGGCCGCCATCCGCGATTGGGCCAACGCCCGGCTGGGCCGGATGCAGCGGCTGGCCGACGTGGTGCAGATCGACGTGCTGCCGCGCAGCGAGATCGGCAAGGTGCTGAAACGCGATCTGCGCGTGCGTTATTCTGGCTGATGCGCGCCGGTTTTCGGCTTTGCGCGGCCGGCCTGATATGCCAAGCCTTGGGCCATGGCGATGGCGATTGATCTGACCGGCAAGACCGTGCTGCTCACCGGGGCGTCCAAGGGGATTGGCGCGGCCACGGCGGCCATATTGGGCGCGGCCGGCGCGCATCTGGTGGCGCATTATGGCGGCGATCGCGCCGGGGCCGAAGCCGCCACCGCCGCCATTCCCGAAGATCGCAAGCAGCTGCTGGCCGCCGATCTGGGTGACATGGCGCAGGTGGCGGCGCTGTGGCAGGCGGCGGTGGCCTGGCGCGGGCGGGTGGATGTGCTGGTGAACAATGCCGCCGTGATGGATTTCACCGGCGGTTTCGATGCCGATGATGAACATTGGGATGCGGTGTGGGACCGGGCGCTGGCGGTGAATGTGAAGGCCCCGGCGCGGCTGATGCGCGATGCGGTCAATCATTTTCGCGGGTGCGGCGGCGGCACCATCATTTCGATCAGCAGCTGGGCGGCGCAGCGCGGCGTCACCAATCCGGCCACCATCGCCTATGGCGCATCCAAGGCGGCGGTGCGGGCCGCCACCCAGAGCGTGGCGCGCGGCTTTGCCCGCGATGGCGTGCTGGCCTATGTCGTGGCGCCCGGCGTGGTGCGCACCCGGCTTTCCGAACAATTTGCCGCCAGCCAGGGCGGAGAGGACAAGGTTTCGGCCGGGCTGGCCAGCGGCGAGTGGGTGAGCCCCGATGAACTGGGCCGGCTGGTGGCGTTTCTGGCATCCGGCGCGGTGCCGCAGATGTCGGGGGCGACGATCGACGTGAACGGCGCCAGCTATATCCGCTGATGCGTGTGGCCCTGCCTGGCGTGGCGCGCAGTGGCGATGGCTTCGGCTTTCGCTTTGACGGGCGCGATTGTGTCGGGTTTCCCGGCGAAAGCCTGGCCGCGGCGCTGGTGGCGGGCGGGCACATGGCGCTGTCCACCACGGCGCGCGGCGATGGCCGCGGCGTGTTCTGCGGCATGGGCGTGTGCGGCGAATGCACGGTGCGGGTGGATGGCCAGACGCGGCGGGCCTGCATGATGGCGGCCGCGCCCGGCCTGGTGGTGGAAGCGATGCCGGCGCGCGCCGAACCTGCACCGCCGGCTGCCCTGCCGGCGGCGCAGGCGCTGGCCTGCGATGTGCTGGTGATCGGCGGCGGCCCGGCCGGGCTGGCGGCGGTGCAGGCGCTGGCCGCCACCGGTCTGGATGTGGTGGTGATCGACGAACGCAGCCGACCGGGCGGGCAATATTTCAAGCAGCCGGGGGCGGGCTTTGCCGTTGATCCGGCCCGGCTGGATGCGCAATTCGGCGAAGGCCGCGCCCTGATCGCCGCGGTGGCGGCCAGTGGCGCGCGGGTGCTGGCCGGCACGCTGGCCTGGGCCGCCGAAGCGGCGGGCGACCAGGTGGCCGTGCACGCGCAGGGGCCGGATGGGCCGCTGCGCATCACGGCGCGGCGGCTGATCATCGCCATGGGCGCCGCCGAACGGCCCTGGCCGATGCCGGGCTGGACCCTGCCCGGCGTGATGACCACCGGCGCTGCCCAAACCCTGCTGCGATCGGGCGCGGTGGCACCGGGCCGCCGGGTGCTGGTGGCGGGCAATGGCCCCCTGAACATCCAGCTGGCCTGCGAATTGCTGGCGGCCGGCATCGATGTGGCGGGGCTGGTGGAACAGGCACCCTGGCCGTTCACGCGGCCGGCGGCGGCGCTGGCGATGGCGCGGCACGATGCGGCGCTGGCGCTGGCCGGGATCGGGCAACTGGCGCGGCTGGCGCGGGCAGGGGTGCCGCTGCTGTTTGGCCATGCCCTGATCGCGGCGCAGGGCGATGGCCGGGTGCAGCGGGCGGTGGCGGCGCGGCTGACGGCGGGCGGCCTGGCCGGCGAACGCGCCTTTGCCGTGGATGCGCTGTGCATCGGGGCGGGTTTCCAGCCGCAGGCGGAACTGGCGCGGGCGCTGGGCTGTGCGCTGGGCTGGCACGATGGCGCAGCGGTGGTGGTGCGTGATGATGATGGCCGCACATCGCAGCGGCACGTGTTCGTGGCCGGCGATGGCGGTGGGCTGGGCGGCGCGCGCGCGGCGCTGGCGCAGGGCGCGCTGGCCGGGCTGGCAGCGGCGGCCGATCTGGGCGCTGCCGCCGATGCGGCGCGCGTGCGCCAGTTGCAGCGGCAGCTGGCGACGGCGCGCGGCTTTCAGGCCGGGCTGTGGCGGCTGTTTGCCCCGGCCCATGCCGCGCCTTCGGTGGCGACGGCGCAAACCATGATCTGCCGCTGCGAAGGCGTGACCTTTGGCGCGGTTGATGCGCTGATCGCCGACGGGCCGGCCGATGCCGGCCGCATCAAGCGGGCGACGCGGCTGGGCATGGGCCGTTGCCAGGGCCGTTATTGCGCGCCGCTGCTGGCAAACCGGCTGGCGGCGGCGGCCGGGCGGCCGGCGGCGGCCGATGATCTGTACGCGCCGCGCCCGCCGTTCAAGCCGATTAGCATTGCTGCGCTGGCGGCGGCGGCCGATCCGCCATGAGGCCGTTGCTGTTGCTGCTGTGGTTGCTGCTGGCCGGGCCGGTGCTGGCGCGCGATCTGGCCAGCATCCGCGCCGCCGGCGTGCTGCGCGTGGGCGTGAACCCGAATTTTCCGCCGATGAGCAGCTATGGCCCCGGTGGCCGCCTGCAGGGCTTTGATGTGGCGGTGGCGGGTGAGCTGGCGCGGCGGCTGGGGCTGGGCCTGGAACTGGTGCCCACCGAAGCGGCCAGCCGCGTGCCGTTTCTGGTGTCGGGCCGGATCGATCTGTCGCTGGGGGCGTTGACGATCACGCCGGAACGCCGGGCGCTGATCGATTTTTCGGTGCCGCTGCATTCCGAAGCGATGGGCGTGATCACCACCGATCGCCTGCCGGTGGCGCGCTGGCAGCAGCTGAACCGGGCCGATATCACCCTGGTCAACATGCGCGGCAACCAGTCGGTGGCGGTGCTGGCCGAAAAACTGCCGCGGCCGCAGCGGCTGCTGGTGGATGGCAATGCCGATACCATCCGCGCCATCGCGCAGGGGCGGGCCGATGCGCTGGTGGAAAATGTGGATTTCTTCATCGGTTTCACCCGCAATTATCCCGATGTGCGCTGGCGCGTGCTGCCCGATCCGATCTTCACCGCCTGGTGCGGCATCGGCCTGCCAAAGGGCCAGGAACCGTTACGCGCGGCGGTGGATGCGGCGCTGATCGCCATGCACCGCGATGGCACGGTGAACCGGCTGTGGCAGGCGGCCTATGGCGCGGCGATGACGGTGAAGGTGCAGCCCGATCAATATCGCCGCGTGGGCGCCAGCGGGCCGGCCGGATACCGGCTGGATTGGCGGCCGGTGCTGGCGCAATTGCCCTATCTGGCCGGGGGGGCTGCGATCAGCCTGCTGATTGCGGTGGTGGCCTTTGCGGCCGGCAGCGTGCTGGGGCTGGCGGCGGCGCTGGCGCGGCTGGGCGGGCCGGGCTGGGCGGCGCGCACGGCCGGCGCCTATGTGGCGATCATCACCAACACGCCGGCGCTGGTGCAGATCTTCCTGCTTTATTATGCGCTGCCGCAGGCCGGCATCCGGCTGCCCGGGCTGGTGGCGGTGATGCTGGGATTGAGCCTGAATGCCGGCGGCTATCTGGCCGACATATTGCGCGCCGGCATCCAGTCGGTGCGCGCCAGCGAGCTGGAGGCGGCCGCCGTGCTTGGCCTGAGCCGCGCCGACACGCTGCGCCATGTGATGCTGCCGCACATCATCCGCACCGTGTATCGGCCGCTGGCGAATTTCTTCATCGTGCTGGTGCTGGGCAGCTCGATGGCGGCGCTGTTCGGGGTGGAGGAATTGACCGGGCGGGCGATCAACATCTCCACCGCCAATCTGCGCACCATCGAGACGTTCGCGGTGACGGGGCTGCTCTATATCGGCCTCACGCTGCTGGCATCGGGCCTGCTGGCGCTGGCCGGCCGCCGGCTGCTGCGGGTGCGGGCATGAGCGCGTTTTTCTCCACCGATACCGCCGCCTTTCTGGCCGGGGCGCTGGGCCGCACGCTGTGGATGACGATCATCGGCTGCACGCTGGGGTTGCTGCTGGGGGCCGGGCTGGCGCTGCTGCGCCGCACGCAGCTGCGGGCGCTGGCGCCGCTGCGGCTGCTGGCGCTGCTGCATGTCGAAGGCTTTCGCCGGGTGCCGTTTCTGGTGATCCTGATGTTCGTGCTGTTTTTCGTGCAGGCGGTGGCGCCCGATCTGTCGCTGCTGGGCATTGCCACGCTGGCCGTGACGTTGACGGCCAGCGCCTATCTGGCCGAAATCGTCGGGGCCGGGCTGGATGCGGTGCCGCGCCCGCAGGTGGAAAGCGCGCAGGTGCTGGGGCTTTCCTGGTGGGATCGGCTGGTGCGCGTGGTGCTGCCCCAGGCCTGGGGGGTGATCCTGCCGCCGGCCGCCGCCTTCATGGTGATGTTCGTGAAGGATACCGCGCTGGCCAGCCAGCTGGGCGTGGTCGAACTGGCCTTTTCGGCCAAGATATTGGTGAACAAGGGTGTATCGCCGCTGCTGGGCTATGGCGCGGTGCTGCTGCTGTATGCCGGGATCAGCTGGCCGCTGGGCCGGGCCGCCCGATTGTTGGAGAAACGCCTTGGCGCACATCGACATCGTTGATCTGGTGGCCGGCTATGGCGGCAGCACCATCCTGAACGGCGTGTCGTTCAGCGCCGGGCGCGGCGAGGTGGTGGCGCTGATCGGGCCATCGGGATCGGGCAAATCCACCGTGCTGCGCGTGGCGATCGGGCTGACACCGGCCAGCGGCGGCACGATCAGCATCGATGGCACGCCGGTGGATTATGCCCGCCCGGCTGCCGTGGCGGCGTTGCGCCGGCGCATGGGCATCGTGTTCCAGCAATATAATCTGTTCCAGAACATGACCGTGATCGACAATCTGGTGCTGGCCCCGGTGCGCACCCTGGGCGTGCCGCCGGCGCAGGCGGCAGCGCGGGCGCATGATCTGCTGGCGCGCGTGGGCCTGGCCGACAAGGCGGGCAGTTACCCCGACCAATTGTCGGGCGGGCAGCAGCAGCGGGTGGCGATTGCCCGCGCGCTGGCGATGCAGCCCGACATATTGCTGCTGGATGAAGTGACCGCCGCGCTGGATCCGGAACGGGTGGGCGAGGTGCTGGAAACCATCCGGGCGCTGGCCGATACCGGCATCACCATGCTGATCGTCAGCCACGAAATGGGCTTTGTGCGCGAAATCGCCAGCCAGGTGGTGATGATGGATGCCGGCCGGGTGGTGGAAACCGGCCCACCGGCCGCGATGTTCGATGCGCCCACCCAGCCGCGCACCGCTGCCTTCATGAAGGCGATCCTGCGGCATTAGGGGCAAAGGCCGCCATTGGCAGATCGAACGCCGGCGGCCGGCCCAGCAGCATGTCGGCCACCAGCCGGGCGGCGGCCGGGCTGCCGGTGAAGCCCACCCACGGCACGAAACACACCAGCGCATCCGGGTGGCCAGGCAGGGGGCCGATGATGGGCAGCCAGTCATCGGTGCCGTTCACATGGGCGGCCCAGCTGCGCACGATGTTCAGCCCGGCGATGGCCGGCACCATGGCCATCGCCACGCGCAGATTGGCGGCCAGATTGGCGGCATCCACCTGCGGCCGGCCGCCTTCATCCAGCCGCGCATCCCAGCCGCCGCCGATCAGCAGGCTGCCGTTGCGGGCCTGTTTCAGGGTGAGTTTCTGCCCGGCGCAGTAAAGCAGATGCGGCACCAGCGGCGCTGCCGGCTCGGTAACGCTCACCTGGATCGGCACCGCATCGATGGCCAGCGGCGTGCCCAGCTGCGCCGCCAGCGCGCCGGTGGCCGCCCCGGCGGCGATGACGATGCGCCGCGCCTGCCAGTGGCGATCCCCGGCCACAACCCGATAGCCCGTGCCGGTGGCGGTGATGCGCGCTTCGCCCACGCCGCTGGCCACCGCCACCCCGGCGGCGCGGGCGGCGCGCAGCAGGGCCGGCACCACCAGCAGCGGGTTGGCCTTGCCCTCGATCGGGGCAAATGCCCCGCCGATGGCCGTTTCGGCCAGATAGGGGGCGCGGGCGCGGATCGTGTCGCGGCCGAGCAATTCCACCGCCAGTCCGGCGTCACGCTCGATCTGCGCCTTGGCGGCGATTTCGGCCATTTCGGCGTCGCTGGTGGCCACCAGCAGGCCGCCGCCAAAGCCGATTTCCAGATCGGCGGCCAGATCGGCCTCCAGCGTGCGCCACAAGCCAATGGATTCGATCAGCAGGCTGACCGCCGGGCGCCAGGCCCGCGCCCAATCGGCCCCCTTGTGGCGGAAGGGATCATGGGGGATCTGGGCGTGCAGGCTGCCGGCATTGGCCGATGAGGCCTGGCCGCCGGGCACGCCGGCCTCCACCAGGGTGACGGCCATGCCGGCCCGCGCCAGATCGAGCGCGGTGGCGCAGCCGGCCAGCCCGCCGCCCAGCACGATCACATCGGTCATCGGCCGCTCCGCGCCGGCATTGCGCCGCACTTGCCGCCGGCGATGTGGGCGCTATGGTAACTTCTGTTCGCGGATCGCATGGATCGGCCATCACCAAACATGGGTTCTTCCCAGCCTTCATCAGCCAAGGGCGCAGCAATGACAACGACTTTCCGGGGCAGCCACAGCGTCATCGTCACCCCGTTCAATGATGATGGCAGCGATATCGATATCGGCCGCCTCAACGCCTTTCTGGACTGGCAGCTGGAATCGGGCGTGCCGGGCGTGATCGTGCTGGGCACCACCGGCGAATTCCTGACGATCAGCGATGATGAACGCCGCCGGCTGGTGGATGCCACCGTGCGCCACGCCGCCGGCCGCTATCAGGTGATGGTGGGCAGCATGAATGCCTATACCCCCAATGCCGTGCGTTACAGCCGGGAAGCGCAGGATCTGGGCGCCGATGGCCTGATGATCATCCCGCCTTATTATTACACCCCCACCGATGACGAGATTTTCGAATATTATCGCGCCATCTGCGCTGCGGTGACGATCCCGATCATGCTGTACAACAACCCGGTCACATCCAACCGCGACATGTCGGCCGCATTGGTGGCGCGGTTGACGGCGGCGTTCGAACCGGTGCGATACATCAAGGAAGCCAGCATGGACGTGGCCCGCGTGTTCGACATTGTCGAGGCGACGGGCGGCGTGATGAACGTGTTTGCCGGCGAACGGCCGGTGGAAAGTTTCCTGCTCGGCGCTGTTGGCTATGTGAACCCCTATGGCAATTATCTGCCCTATGCCACGCGGCGGCTGTGGGATCTGCTGGTGGATGGGCGCGTCCACGATGCGACGCGCATCCAGGGGCTGGTGCACAAGTTCGACCGGATCATTGCGCAAGGCCACCCCACTTATGGCCACCAATGCTATTCCAAGGCGCTGGCCCATGCCCGTGGCTATCCGGTGGGCGATGTGCGCGCGCCGCTGACGAAATTTGCCAGCCTGGGCGCAGAAGGCCGCGACAAGCTGGCCCAGATCATGGCGGTGTTCGACGAGATCGACGCCGCCATGGCCGATATCGACAGCCGATCGGCCGACGCCCGCGCCCACGCCGCCTGATCATGGCCGACATTGCGCTGTTCACGCCGCTGACCATCCGCGGCGTCACCTTCCGCAACCGCGTGATGCTGGCCCCGATGTGCCAGTATCGGGCGGTTGCTGGCCATGCCCAGCGCTGGCACCGCAGCCACCATGGCCGCATGGCGCTGGGCGGGCTGGGCGGCGCGCTGCTGGAGGCGACCGCCGTGGCGCCCGAAGGCCGCATCACGCCGGGCTGCCTGGGCATCTGGGATGATGCGCAGCTGCCCGGCCTGTCCGAACTGGTGGCCATCTATCATGATGAAGGCGTGCCGGTGGGCATCCAGCTGGCCCATGCCGGGCGCAAGGCGGCGGCCGCCACGCCGTTTGCCGGCGCGCAGCCGCTGGCCCCCGATGATCCCGACTGGTGGCAAGGCCTGGCCCCCAGCGCCATCGCGTTCGGCCCCGGCTGGCAGACGCCGCGCGCGCTGGATCGTGATGGCATCATGGCGGTGATCGGCCAGTTTGCCGCTGCCGCCCGCCGCGCCATGGCCGCCGGTTTCGATTTCGTCGAGATCCACGGCGCGCATGGCTATCTGATCAACAGCTTCACCTCCCCGATCAGCAACGCGCGCAGCGACGCCTGGGGCGGCGGCAACCGGTTCCGGCTGGCGGTTGAAATCACCCGCGCCGTGCGCGCCGCAGTGGGGGAGGATATGCCCCTGTTCTTCCGCACATCCTGCGTGGATGGGGTGGATGGCGGCATCACCATGGCCGACACGGTGGCACTGGCCAGCGCCCTGAAGGAGGCCGGCGCCGATGTGATCGATTGTTCCACCGGCGGCGTGCTGGGGCCATCGGGCGTGGCGCATGTCGCCCCCGCGCCCGGCTATCTGGCGCCCTTTGCCCAGCAGGTGCGGCGCGAGGCCGGCATTGCCAGCATGGCGGTGGGGCTGATCATGGATGGGGCCCTGGCCAACCGCATCATTGCCGATGGCCAGGCCGATCTGGTGGCGGTGGGCCGGCAATTGCTGGCCGATCCCGCCTTCGTGCACCGCGCCGCCCACGAACTTGGCCACCCCAACCCGCACCGCCTGCTGCCGCAGGGCCTGGGCTTCTGGCTGGAACGGCGGCGGGTGTAGGGCTGGCGGCGGCGTCTCACGGAATCGGCGGGGCGGTCCACATCGTCTGCACCTGATCGTCGTTGCCGGTCATTTCCCAGCGGACCAGGGTGATCGGCATGATGCCGCTGGCGATGAAGCGATCGTGGAAGCGGGTGAGGTTGAAGGCGCGGCCCTCCCGGTCGGCCATTTCGGCCAGCAGTTGTTCCAGCTGGATGCGGCCGAAATAATAATTGATGCCAAGGCCCGGCTGGCGAAGATACAGCGCCATGTCGTAAAGCCCGGTATCGTCCGTCTTTTCCATCCAGTAGGGGGTGCGGGCGGCCAGGCTGGTCAGCGCCTGGTCGAACGTCCAGATATTGGCGTGCACCTGCAATTCGGGCAGCAGCCGGGCGGCGCGGTTGGCCATCAGGATGTAATGGATCTCGCGCGCCTTGGGCCGGGCATCCAGAAAGCCGGTCTGCACCACCAGTTCTTCCAGATAGAAGGCCCAGCCTTCGATGCGCTGCGAATCGATGAAGTTCAGCCGGGCATCGCGGCGAATCGGGCGGGGATCGCGGGCGCGATAGGCCATGTCGAAGATGTGGCCGGGCAGATTGTGGGCGCGCAGGGTGCGCGGATCGCGATCTTCGGCCTCGCGGAAGAAATTGCGGCCGGCCGGCGTGAAGGCGCCCGGCGCGGCCGGATCGCGGTTCATCGGCATGACATAGGGGCCTTCGGGCGGCGGCACCACCAGCCAGTCGGGCACGGTCATGATCTGGTTGGTTTTCAGGAAGGCCAGAAGATCGCTGTCGGCCGCGCGCCGCAGCGCCTCGAACCCGGCCAGATCGGCCACCATCGGCAGCATCGGCGTGGCGCGATTCTGATGTTCCGCCATTTTCAGGAACGCCATGTTGCGTTCCCACTCGCGCTCGCCAATCGCCTTCATCTGATCGAAATCATAGGGATAAAGCAGCACATAGCGCATGTACCAGGCAAAGGCGTCGCGCCCGATGCCCGACGGCCCATCGGCCTTTTGCGCCAGCAGCCACTGGCCGAATTCGCGGCTGGCGCTGGCAGCGGCGGCGGCCGCCTGCGCCAGTTTCGGCAACTTCGCGGCGGCCAGATCGCGCGCCATACGGTCATACAGCCGGGCTTCGATGGCGTGATGGGCCAGGCCCAGCGTGACCAGATCGCGCTTGAGATCGGTCAGGCTGCTGCGCGCTGCGGCCAGGGTGGCCGGCACGGCGGCCAGATTGGCGGCCAGCCGGGCGCGCGCGGCGGCATCCTTCGGCGGCAGGCTGGGCAGTTCGAAGGCGGTGGGGATTTTCGGGCCCCAGCCGATATCCAGCGTGGCCCACCAGCTGGGATCGCGCTGCCACTGGCGCAACACCTTGTGCTGGAACTGCACGCTGCGCGCTTCGGCCAGCACCATCAGATGATCGGCGCGTTCGGGAATGGGCCAGGCGCGGCTGTCCATCGCCGAAAGATCGGCCACGGCGGCATCGGCCAGCGCGGCGCGGGCAGCCATGGCGGCGGGCGAATGATCGGGCACCCCGGCCTTCACCGGCAGGGCGATGGCGGCGCGGAACTGATCATAACGCGCCACCAGATCGGCGTGGGTGGCAGCAGCCACGGGGCCGGCCACGGCGCAGATGGTGATGGCAGCAGCTGCCAATATGGGCCACAACATTTCAGCTTCCCCGCGCCTGCATGCTGGCGAACATGTGTTTACCATGCGAACAATGCCAGCCGCCGCCACCGCCGCCAAGGAAAATCCGATGAACACGCCACCGATGCAGCCGCCCTGGCAGATGAGCGAAGCGGAGGTGCGCGATGTGGTGGGCCTGGTGCGTGCCGGACAATCGCTGGCACCGGCCGCCTGGCCGGGCGGCGCCCAGGTGGCCGTGGCCTTGAGTTTCGATTGCGATCATGAATGTTTCGAACTGGGCGGTGGCGGCCGCGCCGTGGGCCGGCTGGCCTGGGGCGAATATGGCCGGCGGGTGGGGGTGCCGCGCATCCTGGAGGTGCTGCGCCGCCATGACGTGCCGGCCAGTTTCTTCATGCCCGCCGTGTGCGCCCGGCTTGATCCGGACGAGACGCGCCGCATCGTGGCGGCCGGGCACGAGGTGGGGCTGCACGGCTGGATTCACGAGAACAACAGCCTGCTGGATGAAGCCACCGAACGCGATCTGATGCTGCGGGCGATGGATGTGCTGACCCCGTTGATCGGGCGGCCGCCGGTGGGGTTCCGTTCGGCCAACTGGGATCTGTCGCGCCACACCATCGCGCTGGTGGCCGAACTGGGCCTGGCCTATGACAGTTCGCTGATGGCCGACGAGACGCCCTATGAGCTGATCATCGATGGCCAGAACAGCGGCGTGGTGGAAATTCCGGTGGAATGGCTGCGCGACGATGCGGTGTATTTCCTGTTCAACCGCAACCCGGCCACCCGGCCATGGGCGACGCCAGATGATGTGTTCGGCATCTTTGCCCGCGAACTGGATGCCGCCATTGCCGAAGGCGGCCTGTTCCAGCTGGTGATGCACCCGTTCGTGATCGGTTATCGCAGCCGCATCTGGATCCTGCAGGCGCTGATCGAACGCGCCATCGAACGCACCGGCGGCAAGGTGTGGTTTGCCACCCACGAACAGGTGGCCGATCATGTGCGCACAGCGGCGCTGCGTGCGCCAGCCGCGCATGATTGATTGACAGGCCGCAGCCAAGGCAGTGTTATCGCCCGGTGGCATCGGTTCAAGGCAGGGAGAGCGGGATGAAGCGGGCAGGCGTTGTGACGATGGTGGCGCTGACCACGGCGCTGGCGATGGCGCTGCCGGTGCAGCCGGTGCTGGCGCAAACCGCCGCCACGGCCGAAGCCGGGCCGCCGCGCGGGCGGGGCGGCTATCCGGATCTGCTGGCGGTGTGGGGCGAATTTCTGGCCTGGCGCGGCGGCTGGGCGGCGCGCACCCCCGATTGGTCGGCCGCCGGCATGGCCACCGAACGCGCGGCGATGGCCAGTTTCCTGTCGCGCATCGAAGACATGAACGTGGCCGCCATGAATCGCGGCCAGCGCGCCGAATGGCTGGCGGCGCGCGCCAAGCTGCTGGAGCACCAGTTCCTGATCGAAGTGGCCAAGCCGTGGGAGCGGGACCCCGGCTTCTATGTCGACAAGTTGCTGGATATCGGCTTTGCCGAGCTGCCGGCCAGGGGCGAGGCGCTGGCCCGGCTGAAGACACGGCTGGCCGATGTGCCGCGCCTGACCGCGATTGCAAGGGCCAATCTGCGCGATGTGCCGGGCGATTATGCCGATCTGGCGCTGCACAATCTGGATACCGCCGATGGCGTGGGCCATGGCCACCCCTATCGCCCGGTGCCGCCGGCCGGCGTGCTGGGCTGGCTGGACGATCTGGCCGGGCGCGCGGCCAAACAGCAGCCCGAACTGCTGCCCGATATCCGCACGGCGCGCGCCGCCGCCGTGGATTTCCAGGCCTGGCTGAAGGCCGGGCGCCCCGGCATGACGGCCAGGGCCGGCGTGGGCAAGGCGCGGTTCGACTGGTATCTGAAGAATGTGAAGCTGCTGCCCTATACCAGCGATCAGCTGCTGGTGCTGGGCGCGCGCGAGACGCAGCGGCTGTGGTCCATCCACGCGCTGGAGGAGCATCGCAACCGCAAGGCGCCGCCACTGACCCTGCCGGCCACGGCGGCCGACTATCAGGCCCGCAAGGATCGCACCCTGGCCCTGATCCGCGACTGGATCGCGAAGGAAGAGATCATCACCGTGCCCGATGACATCGGCGAGCTTTATATCAACGTGCCGTGGATCGTGCGGCCCGATGGCCCCAATTTCTGGGAACAGGTGCAGTATCGCGATCCCACCCCCGATCTGCTGCACGCCACCCTGCCGGGCCATGCCTATGACGGGCAGCTGGCGCGGCGCGACAAGCGACCGATCCGCGGCCGCATCGGCGATGGCGTGCGCGCCGAAGGCTGGGGCGTGTATCTGGAGGAAGCGGCGCAGAAGCTGGGCTTCATGGAGGATCGGCCGCGGGTGCGCGAGCTGATCGACATCTTCGGCATCTTCCGCGCCGTGCGCGTGGCCGGCGACGTGCAGTTGCAGCTGAACCAGAAGTCGGTGGCGCAGGTGGTGGCCGACTGGCAGAAATGGACGCCGTGGCTGGACAAGAACGTGGCGCGGGTGGACGCCGAAATCTATCTGCGCCGGCCGCCCGGCTATGGCCTGGGCTATACGGTGGGCATGATCGAGATGCAGAAATTGCTGGCCGATCGCCGCCACCAGCTGGGCGAAAAATTCGTGCTGAAACAGTTCCACGACGAGGTGATGGCCGCCGGCCGGCTGCCCTTGAGCCTGATCCGCTATGATCTGACCGGTCTGGACGACGAGGTGCAGTTTTTCTGGCAGCGCGATCCCATGCCGGGCGCGTGATTCAGCCCAGCTTGCGGCCCACCCAGACGACGCGGCCGATCAGCGCGATGGCGGCCGGATCGCAATCGGGCCAGCTGGGATAGGCTTCGTTGTCGGACTGGATGGTGAGCCGCCGGGTGGCGGGGTTGAGCGACAGCCGCTTGACCATCAGCGCCTCATCGACGCGCAGCACATAGATGCCATCGCGCACCCGCAGCCGATCGGCGGTGTCGATCAATATCTGATCGCCATGGGCCAGGGTGGGGAACATCGAATCCCCCTCCACGTTCAGCACGGCCAGATGTTCGGGCGGGTTGGGCGCCAGATCGCGGATGAAGCCGGCCTTGAAGGCGATGGCGGCGGCCGGGCCTTCGCCATCGGGCAGGGCACCCGGCCCGGCCGAGGCGCGCACCTGATAATGCGGGATCAGCACGAAATCATCGGCGGCGCGGGCAAGGCCGGGGCGCGGCAACAGCGCCGGGCCGGCATCGGCCGGGCCGCCCAGCAGATGTTCGGCAATGCCGAAATGCTGGGCCAGGATGCGTCGGTCGCTTTCCGACAGGCGCCTGGGCACGCCGCGCTTGATGAATTGCTGGATATAGCTGGCGTTGCGCCCGAGCCGCCGCGACAGCGAGGCATAATCCTCGCCGCGCGACGTGATCAGCGCATCCAGCCGTTGCCGGATGGCAATGCTGTCCATGACCCACGGACCTCCTCTCTGATCCGCATGGGATCCATAGCAATAGTTTTTTCCCTAGACTAGTAGGATTCTTCCTTCGATAAAGAGGTGTTCCCACCGAATCGCGAGGGATAGGCGGGAATATAGTCCATAGTTGTAGGGAGTTGACGACATGAGCCTGTTGCCTGTCGTGGAGAAATATCTGCGTACCCATCATGTGGCTGCCTCGCGCTTTGGCCGCATGGTGGCGGGGGATCCCCGTTTCGTGTTCGATCTGCGGCGCGGGCGCGAACCCCGCGCAGCCACCCGGGCCCGCGTGCTGGCCCATATCGCCGGCGGCAGCGCCGGTCTGGCCGCGGAGGTGCGCCATGCGTCCGCACGCTGATCGGGTGCAGGCCGCCATCCTGCGGGCGGTATCGGCGCTGGTGGCCCCGCATGGCGTGCGGCTGGTGATCGAGGAGCTGCGCTGCCGCGACTGGGCCAGCCTGACCCTGTGCGGTGGCCGGCATGAGCTGGACATCCGCCTGGATGGGCCGGGCGCCGCCGCCGCGCTGGCGCAGCTGGTGGCAGTGGCGCCCGATCTGGAATTCCACATTCCCGGCCACATCCTGGCCGAACTGGTGGTGGAACCGGGCAGCGGCGATGATGATGGCGTGGCGCTGACCCTGAATGCGCTGGTGATCCGCGATTGATCCGGCGCGGCCACCTGCGACACGTTTGAGCATCGCTCAAAAGTCTTGCGCCGGGGCGCGGGCGGCGATAGGTTTGAGTCGGAATCAAAAGCTGGCGGCCTGTGGTGGCCGCCAGCAACCGGCACAAACGGCGGGCGCAGCGCATGGCAGGATTTCCGACAATCAGACTGGCGCTGGCCACAGCGCTGCTGGCCGGCTGCGGGGCGAAGGAAAGCCCACGTGCCGCACCGGAACGGCCGCGCCCGGTGCGGCTGGTGACAGTGGGCCTGGCCGATGCCAGCGCCCGGCTGGAGGTGTCGGGGACGGTGCGCCTGAAGCGCGAAACCGCGTTGAGTTTCAATGCGCCGGGCCGGATCGCGGCCATATTCGTGCAGGAAGGCGACCGGGTGCGCGCCGGCCAGCTGCTGGCGCGGCTGGATACCACGGCGCTGGGCGCCAATGTCGCTGCGGCGCGGGCCGAAGTGGTGCGCGCGCAGGCCGACGTGAAGCGCGCCGAGGATCTGTTTGCCAAGGGCTGGGTGACGGCGCCGCGGGTGGAACAGGCGCGCGCCACGATGGTGGCGGCGGTTGAACGGGCGCGGGCGGCCGGATTTGATGTGCAGCTGGCGGCGCTGGTGGCGCCATCGGCCGGCGTGGTGCTGGCGCGGCCGGGGGAGCCGGGGCAGATTGCCCAGCCCGGCGTGCCGGTGGTGACGCTGGGCGAACTGGGCCAGGGATTTGTATTGCAGCTGCCGCTGGCCGATCGCGATGCCGCGCGGGTGCGGCCGGGCCAGCGCGCCGAGGTGACGATTCCGGCGCTGGGTCGTCAGCCGCTGGCCGCCGTGGTGAGCGAAGTGGGCGCGCGCGGCGATGATGGCACCGGCACCTTTCGCATCGAGTTGAAATTGCCGGCCGATGCCCGGCTGGCATCGGGCCAGATCGGCACCGCGCAGCTGGTGCTGGGGCCGGCGCAGGCGGGGGCGCCGTTGCTGGTGCCGGCATCGGCGGTGTTTGCCGCGCGCGCCGATGAAGGCTTTGTGTTCGTGCTGGAACCGGCCACGCGCCGGGTGCGGCAACGGCTGGTGATGCTGGGCACGGTCAGCGATGCCGGCGTGGTGGTGACTGCCGGTTTGCAGCCCGGCGAACTGGTGGTGGCCACGGGGCTTGACCGGCTGCGCGATGGCGCGCTGGTGGCCGCAGCGACAGCGGCCGTGGGTGATCGGTGAACGCCATCATCCGCTTTGCCATTCAACGCTGGCAGATCACCCTGGTGGTGTTTCTGGCGCTGGCGGCGCTGGGCACATCGGCCTTTTTCACCATTCCGCGATCGGTTGATCCGCATTTCACCGCGCCCAACGTGCTGGTGGTCGTCACCCTGCCGGGGGCGGAACCGGCCGACATGGAATCCACCATCGCCAAGCCGATCGAGGATGTGCTGCAGGGCCTGGATGGCATTGTGAAGGTGCAATCCAATTCCACCGATTCCACCGCGGTGATCGCCGCCGAGTTCGGCTGGGACGGCGATCCGGAGAAGAATTACGACGAGGTGGTGCGCGAGGTGAACGCCATCCGCCAGACGCTGCCGGCGGGCATCGCGCGGCTGGAATTCCAGAAATTCCGCACGACCGAAGCGGCCGTGCTGCAATTTGCCCTGGTGTCGGAGACGGCAAGCTATCGCCGGCTGGAAAAGCTGGCGCAGGATCTGCGCGAACAGTTGAACGCCGTTGCCGGCGTGCGCGGCACCCGCATCTGGGCGCTGCCAACGCCGGAAATGCGCGTGGCGCTGGACACCGGCCGCATGGCACAGCTGGGCATCCCGGCCGCCGCCGTGACCGATGCGCTGCGCAGCGGCGGCCAGGATCTGCCGCCGGGCGCGGTGCAATCGGGCGGCACGCGCCTGAATGTGCAGGCCGGCGGCGCCTACAAGACCGTGGCCGACGTGGCCGATGAACCGGTGCGCGCGCGCGATGGCCGCATCGTGCGGGTGAAGGATATCGCCCAGGTTGGCTGGGCCTATGAGGAACAGCCGCATTTCGCCCGGTACAACGGCAAGCGGGCGATCTGGGTGACGCTGAACCAGAAGGATGGCCTCAATGTGCTGGATATCCGCAATGATGCGGTGAAGGTGGCCGAGGGCTTTGCCGCACAATTGCCGCCGGATGTGAAGCTGGAAACCGGCTTTGACCAGAGCGGCGACATCGCCCGCAAGCTGGGCCAGCTGGGCCGGGATTTCGGCATTGCGCTGGGGCTGGTGCTGATCACGCTGCTGCCGCTGGGCTGGCGGGCCAGCATCGTGGTGATGGTGTCGGTGCCGCTCAGCCTGGCCATGGGCGTGGCGGTGCTGAACTGGACCGGCTTCACCCTGAACCAGCTGGCGATTTCGGGCTTCATCATCGCGCTGGGCCTGTTGGTGGACGATTCGATCGTGGTGGCGGAAAATATCTCGCGCCACCTGCGCATGGGCAAGAGCCGCGAACAGGCCGCCATCGATGGCACCAACCAGATTGCGGTGGCGGTGATCGGCTGCACCTTTGTGTTGCTGTTTGCCTTTCTGCCGCTGACCATGCTGCCCGAAGGCGCCGGCAAGTTCACCCGCAGCCTGCCGGTCGCCGTGCTCGCAACAGTGGCAGCCTCGCTGCTGGTGTCGCTGTCGATCGTGCCGTTCCTGGCCAGCCGCATGCTGCCGCGTTCCGAGGCCGCGCATGGCAACCGCTTCCTGCAGGCGGTGAACGGCGGCATCCACCGTTTCTATCAGCCGGTGCTGCATTGGGGCCTGGGCAACCCGTGGAAGGCGATGCTGGCGGCCACCGCGCTGGTGTTTTCGGGCCTGGCGCTGGTGCCGCTGATCGGATCCAGCCTGTTTCCGCCGGCCGAAACCCCCTATTTCCTGGTGCAGGTGACCGCCAGCGAAGGCACCGCGATTCCCGCCACCGATGCCGCCGTGCGCAATGTGGAGGCCGCCCTGAAGGGCGAGCCCGATGTGACGACGGTGATGAGCAATGTCGGCCGTGCCAACCCGCGCATCTTTTACAACCAGAGCAACAATGACCAGCGCAGCAGCATCGGCGAGGTGCTGGTGGTGTTGAAACAATGGGATGAATTTGGCGGCCCGGCGCTGGTGCAGCGGCTGCGCACCCGGCTGGAGGCGTTGCCCGATGCGCAATATGTGGTGAAGATCTTCAAGAACGGCCCGCCCATCGACGCGCCGATCCAGATGCGCATCATCGGCCCGGAACTGGATGTGCTGAAGCGGCTGGCGGCCGAGACGGAAAACGTGATGCGCAAGGTGCCCGGCACCCGCGATGTGCGCAATGCCCTGGCGGTTGATCAACCCCGGCTGAACCTGGGGCTGGACAGCGACAAGGCGGCGTTGCTGGGCGTGGCGCCGGGCGCGCCGCGCCGGGCGCTGCGCCTGGCGCTGGCCGGCGAAAATGCCGGGCGCTTCCGCGATGTGGAAGGCGACAGTTACAATGTCGTGGTGCGGCTGCCGCTGGCGGAACGGCACGATGTGGCGGTGCTGGACAATGTCTATGTGCAGGGCAGCCGCGGGCCGGTGCCGCTGCGCGAGATTGCCAGCCCCTATCTTGATTCGGCGCCGCCGCAGATCAGCCGCCTGCGCCAGAACCGGGTGGTGTTCGTCGATTGTCAGGTGGGCGAGGGTTTCCTGACGGCCAAGGTCAACCAGGCGGTGATCGCGGCGCTCAACGCCCAGGTGAAGCTGCCCTATGGCTATCGCTTTGAAGTGGGCGGCGAGGCCGAAACCGCCTCGCGCAGCTTTGGCGGGCTGGGGCCGATCATCGCACTGGCGGTGTTCGGCATATTGGCCGTTCTGGTGATCGAATTTGGCCGCTTCCGCGAAACGCTGGTGGTGGCGGGCGTGATCCCGCTGGGCCTGTTCGGCGGGCTGGTGGCGCTGTTCCTCACCGGCAATTCATTGAGCTATACCGCCGTCATCGGCTTCGTCGCGCTGATCGGGATCGAGATCAAGAACAGCCTGCTGCTGGTGGATTTCACCACCCAGCTGCGCGAAGCCGGCCGCCCGTTGCGCGATGCCATCGAGGAGGCCGGCGAGGTGCGCTTCCTGCCGGTGCTGCTGACCAGCGTGACCGCGATCGGCGGCCTGCTGCCGCTCGCCCTGTCGGGCTCTGGCCTCTACAGCCCGCTGGCCTGGGTGATCATCGGCGGGCTGGTGTCGTCCACCGTGCTCAGCCGGGTGGTGACGCCGGTGATGTATCTCTTGATCGTGCGCGGCCAGGCGGCCCCGGCCGGTGTCCAGCCAAATTGACAGGAAAATGTCAAATTCACGTGACGCTTTGGCAAGAAAGCCGGTCGCTTGATTGCGTTGCAGCGCAGCGTGAATTATCGTTTTTTCATGAAGCGGACGGCCGGCCAGACCCCTGAGATCGTGAAGACGTGGCGCCCCGCCACGCAGATGGTGCGCGGCGGCACGATGCGCACGGAGGTGGGCGAAACCTCGGAAGCCATCTTCATGACCTCGGGCTATTGCTATGACAATGCCGAGGAGGCGGCGGCGCGCTTCCGGGGCGAGCGGCCGGGCATGACCTACAGCCGGCTGCAGAACCCCACGGTGGAGATGCTGGAACAGCGCATCGCCCTGATCGAAGGGGCACAGGCCGCGCGGGCCACCGCCACCGGCATGGCGGCGATGACCGGCATGCTGCTTTCCACCCTGTCGGCCGGCGATCATCTGGTGGCGGGCCGGGCGCTGTTCGGTTCGTGCCGGGTGCTGGTGGATACGATCCTGCCGCGCTTCGGCATTGAAACCACAACGGTGGATGCGCGCGATACCGATGCCTGGGCGCGGGCGCGGCGGCCCAACACCAGGGCGTTTTTTCTGGAAACGCCCACCAATCCCGGCCTTGATCTGTGCGATATCCGCGCCATCGCCGATATCGCCCATGATGCGGGTGCGCTGGTGATGGTCGATAATGCCTTTGCCTCCCCCATCGTGCAGAAGCCGCTGGAACTTGGCGCCGATATCGTTGCCTACAGCGCCACCAAGCTGATGGACGGGCAGGGCCGGGTGCTGGCCGGCGCGGTGGTGGGCAGCGCGCAATGGATCAACGATGTCTATCTGGCGTTTGCGCGCCACACCGGGCCCAATCTGTCGCCGTTCAACGCCTGGGTGGTGCTGAAAAGCCTGGAAACGCTGGACCTGCGCGTGCGCCGGCAATGCGACAATGCGTTGAAGGTTGCGACATTCCTGGCCGGCCGGGTGCCGCGCCTGATCTATCCCGGCCTGGCCAGCCACCCGCAGCATGATCTGGCCCGGCGCCAGATGCAGGCCGGCGGCACCATCATCGCCATGCATCTGGATGGCGGCCGCCCCCAGGCCCAGGCACTGCTGGATGCGCTGGCGATCATCGATATTTCCAACAATCTGGGCGATTCCCGCAGCTTGATGACCCATCCGGCCAGCACCACCCATGCCAGCGTCTCCCCCGACGTGCGCGCCGAAATGGGCATCAGCGAAGGCATGTTGCGGCTTTCGATCGGGCTGGAAGACCCGGATGATCTGATCGACGACCTGAATCAGGCCCTGAAGGAGGCCGGCTTATGAGCATGATCGGGCAGATGTTCCCCTACAGCGCCGCCACCGGCAGCCTGGTGGTGCGGGTGGCCCCGCATTTCCTGCCCGATCAATCCGATCCGGATCGCGGCTATTTCGTCTGGGCCTATCATGTGCGGGTGGAAAATCATGGCGATGCATCGGTGCGGCTGATGGCGCGCCACTGGCTGATCACCGATGCCGATGGCCGGGTGGAGGAAGTGGCCGGCGATGGCGTGGTGGGGGTGCAGCCGCTGATCCCGCCCGGCGGTGCCTATGATTATGTGTCGGGCTGCCCGCTGCCCACTGCCCATGGCCGGATGGAGGGCCGCTACAAGATGATGGCCGAAGACGGCAGCCGTTTTTCGGTGGATATTCCGGCCTTTGCGCTGGAACTGCCCAGCAACCGGCCGGCGGTGCATTGATCGCCCGCGCCGCGCGCGCCACACTGGCGGCATGAAGCGCACCCATCTGCCCCTGAATGCCCTGCGCGTGTTCGAGGCATCGGCCCGGCACCTGTCGTTCACGCGCGCCGCCGATGAACTGGCCGTCACCCCGGCCGCCGTGGGCCAGCAGATCCGTGCGCTGGAAGACACGCTGGGCGTGGTGCTGTTCCGCCGCCTCACCCGCAACCTGGAATTGACTCCGGAGGCCGAGCAGGCGCTGCCGGCGTTGCAGCAGGGCTTTCTGGCCTTTGAAGAGGCGGTGCGGCTGATGCAGGCCGGGCAATCGAGCACGGTCTTGAGCCTGGCCGCGCCGCGCGCGCTGGTGGCCAAGTGGCTGGCGGCGCGGCTGGCCGATTATGGCCGGCTGCATCCGCACGTGCGCTTTGCCATCACTGCCCACGACGCCGGCGAGGTGGATTTCACCCAGGCCAATCTGGATCTGGCGCTGCATTTCGGCGGTGAACCGCAGGCCGAAGCCATCCACGGCCGCACGCTGGGGGCCGAACGGCTGATCACCGTTGCGGCCCCCGGCGATCCGGCGGCGGCCTGTATCGCCCACCCGCTTGATCCTGAAACCATCTGTGTGGAAAGCGCCATCACGCTGGCCGATGCCGGGCTGGCCATCGATGCGGCGGCGGCCGGGCTGGGGCGGGCGCGGGTGCCGGCGTTGCTGGCGGCGGCCGATCTGGCCGCCGGCCGGGTGGTGGCGCTGGATGAAGGGGTGGCGGCGGCCGGGGCCTGGTGGCTCACCGCGCCCACGCCGCAATGGCGGCAGGCCAAGGTGCGCGATCTGGTGGCGTTTCTGCTGGGCGGCGATTGACGGGATTTCTTGGAGGACGATGCGATGATGCACAGATTTCTGCCGTTGCTGCTGGCCGGTCTGGCCATGCCGGCGCTGGCCGCCGAACCGGCGCCGGGCGCGCTGGCCAGCGCCGTGAGCGAGGCCGAGCTGAAGGCCAGCATCACCAGCCTGGTGGGCTTTGGCACCCGCCACAGCGCCAGCGACACCGCCAGCCCCACCCGCGGCATCGGCGCGGCGCGGCGCTGGGCCGAAGAACGCTTCAAGGGCTTCAGCGCCGCCTGCGGCAATTGCCTGACGATCATCAAGCCATCCGAAGTGGTGACCGGCGACCGGCTGCCGACACCGACCGAGATTGTCGATGTGCTGGCCATCCAGCCCGGCACCAGCGATCCGGATCGTTTCATCATCATGTCGGCCCATATCGACAGCCGCAACAGTGATCCGCTGGACAGCAAGGGCGATGCGCCCGGCGCCAACGATGATGGCAGCGGCACCGCCGCCGTGATCGAGGCGGCGCGGGTGCTGAGCGGCCACAAATTCCCCGCCACCATCGTTTATGCCGTGCTGTCGGGCGAGGAACAGGGGCTGAACGGCGGCAAGGTGCTGGCCGATTTCGCCCGCGCCCATGGCTGGACGGTGGAGGCCGTGCTGAACAACGATATCATCGGCAACAGCACCGGCGCATCGGGCCTGAAGGATTCGGGCCATGTCCGGGTGTTTTCCGAAGGCACCAAGGCGGTGGAAACCCCGGCCCAGGCGGGTCGCCGCCGCTATAATGGTGGCGAGGTGGACTCGCCCTCCCGCAACCTGGCGCGCTTCATCGATGGCCTCGCCGATCACAACATCAATGGCCTGGATGTGAAGATGATCTATCGCACCGATCGTTTTGGCCGCGGCGGCGATCAGACGCGGCTGCTGGAGGCCGGATATCCGGCGGTGCGCATCACCGAAAGCGTGGAACATTATGACCGGCAGCACCAGAATGTGCGGGTGGAAAAGGGCCGCCCCTATGGCGATCTGATCGACGGCGTGGATTTTGCCTATCTGGCCAAGGTGACGCGGCTGAACGTGGCGGCGCTGGCCGCGCTGGCCCGCGCCCCGATGCCGCCGGCTGTGACGATCAGCGGCCAGGTCAGCCCCGATACCAAGGTGAGCTGGACCCCGGTGAAGGGGGCGGCGGGATACAAGGTGTGGTGGCGGGACACCACCGCGCCGCAATGGCAATACAGCCGCACCGCCCCGGCCGATGCCACCAGCCTGACCCTGGCGGGCGTGGTGATCGATGATTGGTTCTTTGGCGTGTCGGCCGTCGCCGCCGATGGCAGCGAAAGCCCCATCGCCTTTCCGGGCGACGCCGGCAATTTCATCAGCGCAGGCCCGCCGCCAAAGCCCTGATGGTCAGGCCCCGGCAATCACCGGGCGGCCGATCAGGATCAGGGCGCTGCGCGCCAGCACCCGCGTTTCGCCGCTGATCGGGTGGCGGGCGCTGAACAGGCCGCGATCGTGCCCGGTGATCAGCCACCACTGCCCGGCCATGTCCAGCGCCACGCCCGGCAGGCCAGCGACAAGATCGCGATACAGCAGCGGTTCGGCCGGCGATGGCGGCTGGCCGGCCTCCCACATGATTTCGATGGCGGTTTCCACCTCCTCCTCATCGGCGCTGGTCGCCGCACCGGCCAGGGCGAGCAGGGCGGCCCGGCCGCTGCGCCCGGCGATGCGGGCCGCCACCTGTTCGGGCGTGAAGCGGGTGCCACGCGCGGTCCAGCCGGTGGCCACGGCGGCGGCCAGCGCATCGGCGGGTTGGGCCCGCGCCGGAATGGCGGCCAGCAGCGGCAGGGCCAGCAACAAGCGACGATCAATCATGCCGGCAGCCTAGCGGTGCGCGCGCCCGCCTGCTAGGGGCCGGCCCATGTTGTCGTTCACCGATCTTGTCATCCGCATGGGCGGCCGCCCGATCATTGATGGGGCATCGGCCACGCTGCCGGCGCGCGGCTGTGTGGGCCTGGTTGGCCGCAACGGCGCGGGCAAATCCACCCTGATGAAGGTGATGGCCGGCGTGCTGGATGTGGATGGCGGCCGCATCGACAAGCCGCGCGCCGCCCGGCTGGGCTGGCTGAAGCAGGATGCGCCGCAGGGCAGCACCAGTGCCTTTGAAACCGTGCTGGCCGCCGATACCGAACGCGCCGCCCTGCTGGCCGAAGAAGAGGCGGGCGCCGCGCCGGAACGGCTGGCCGATCTGCACGAACGGTTGATCGCCATTGATGCCTATACCGCCCCGGCGCGCGCTGCCCGCATCCTGAAGGGCCTGGGCTTTGACGAGGCGATGCAGGCGCGCCCGCTCGACAGTTTTTCGGGCGGCTGGCGCATGCGGGTGGCGCTGGCCAGCCTGTTGTTCACCGGGCCGGATATCCTGCTGCTGGACGAACCGTCGAACCATCTTGATCTGGAATCGGCGCTGTGGCTGGAAGATTTCCTGATCTCCTATCCCGGCCTGATCGTGTTGATCAGCCATGAACGCGATCTGCTGAACCGGGTGGCGGGCCATATCGCCCATCTGGAAGCCGGCAAGGTGCAGCTTTACACCGGCAATTACGACAGTTTCGAAAGGCAGCGCGCCGAACGGCTGGCGCAGCTGGAGGCGGCACGCACCGCCCAGGCGGCGCAGCGGGCCAAATTGCAGGATTATGTGGCGCGCAATTCGGCGCGCGCCTCCACCGCCAAGCAGGCGCAAAGCCGGGCCAAGGCGCTGGCCCGCATGCAACCGGTGGCCGAAGCCGCGACCGATCCCACGATGAAATTCGATTTTCCCAGCCCGGCGCCGCTGCGCCCGCCGCTGGTGACGCTGGATCAGACCCAGGTGGGCTATGATGGCAACCCGGTGCTTTCCGGCCTGGATCTGCGGCTGGACCCGGATGACCGGCTGGCGCTGGTGGGCCGCAATGGCAATGGCAAGACCACGCTGGCCCGGCTGATGATCGGGCAATTGCCGGTGATGGCCGGGGCGCGCAACGCCACCGGCAAGCTGAAGGTGGGATATTTCACCCAGTATCAGGTGGAGGAGCTGGACCGCGACGCCACGCCCTTGCAGCACATGAGCCGGGCGATGAAGGGCGCATCGCCATCGGCGGTGCGGGCGCAGCTGGGGCGGTTCGGGTTCAGTGGGCCGAGCGCGGAACAGCAGATCGGCACGATGAGCGGCGGCGAACGCGCCCGGCTGGCGCTGGCGCTGGTGACGCGCGATGCGCCGCATCTGATCGTGCTGGACGAACCGACCAACCACCTGGACATCGATGCCCGCCAGGCGCTGGTGCAGGCACTGGCCGGCTATGACGGCGCGGTGGTGGTGGTGAGCCATGATCGCCACCTGATCGAAGCGACAGCGGACAGGCTGGTGCTGGTGGATGCCGGCCGGGCGACGCCGTTCGATGGCAGCATCGATGATTATGAGGCGCTGGTGCTGGGCGCCAGCGCGCCGGCCGCGGCCGCGCCCGTGCCAAAGCCCGCGCGCATCGATCCCAAGGAGGCCCGCCGCCAGGCCGCCGCCCGGCGCGAGGCGGCGCAGCCGCTGCGCAAGGCGATGCTGGCGGCCGAAGCCAGGGTGACGCGGCTGATCGCCGAACGCGAAGCGGTGGAGGAACAGATGACCCAGGCCCCGGCCGACATCACCAGCCTGATGCTGCGCCGCGGCGCCCTGGATGCCGAGATTGCCGCCGCCGAGGCGCAATGGCTGGCGGCCAGCGACGCCTATGATGCGGCGGTGGCGGGATAATCAGCCCGGCGGGCAATGGCCTGCCAGCAGCGGTGGCAAGCCAGCCGCCAGCCGGGCATGGCCGGCCCGGCTGAAATGCAGATGATCAACCCGATATACGGGATCAATGCCGCTCCGGCCCGCCAGCAGTGCGGGCACATCCAGCCAGCGGGCACCCGCCGGCAGCACCAGCCCGGCCATGATGGCCTGCATCGCGCGGGACTGGCGATCGCCGATCAGCAATTGTCGCCACCAGGGTTGCCGGCCCAGGGGGGCCAGCCTGGCCACCAGCACCCGCGCGCCGTGGGCGGCGCCAGCGCGCGCCATGCCGGCAATGGCCGCCCTGGCCTGCGCCACCGCATCGCCCCCCGGCCACAGCGCTGCGCCCCGCGCATCATTGCTGCCGGCCAGGATCAGGATGGCGTGCGGGCGCTGTGCCTGCATGGCGGCCGGCAAGGCGGCGGCGATGGCCGCGGCCCGCGCGCCTGGCTGGCCGTGGACCTGCTGCACCCAGCCGGCCGGCGGCGGGGCCGACCATTGCGCTGCCAGCGAATCACCGATGATCAGCAGGCGGCAGGGGGCGGCCAGCGCCGGCATTGTGGGCATCAGCGCCAGCGCCAGCGCCAGATGGTTCGCGCGCCGCTTCAGGGCCGCCACAGCCGCCGGGTGTTTTCGATGGCCACCTCCAGCTGGCCAAAGCGCCGCACCGTGATGTCGGATCGCACCACCCGCGCCGGATTGCCGGCGACGATGCTGTGCGAGGGCACATCGGCCATCACCACCGCGCCGGCCGCCACGATCACCTGATCCCCGATCGTCACGCCGGCCATGATCATGCTGCCACCGCCGATGAAGCATTTTTCGCCGATGCGGATGGGTTTGACGGTGCCGGTGGCCGGATCGCGGGCATCAAGCAGCGTCTTGAAGGCGATCAGCGTATCGGGGCCGATGCGGATGCCGCCGGGCTGGCCGGCGATGAAGCGGCTGGACAGCGAGATGCTGCACGATGGATCGATGCTGATGCCGGTGCGCCATTCCAGCCAGCGCCGGCGCAGGCCGGTGAGGAACAGGCGCAGCGGGCGCAACCGGTTGAGCGAGGCCAGTGCCATGATGCCGGCATCTAGCGGCCAAGTCGCCGGCTTGTAAATCGCCGCCGGGCGTGAAAAAGCAGGGGCAGGGGGCAGCATGGCACGACGCAAGACATTCGGGCAAATGGTGCAGGCGCTGGTGCGCAAGCATGTGTGGGCGATGGATGTGCACCCCAGCGCCTGGATTGCACCCACCGCCCTGATTGATCGCACCTGGCCCCGGGGCGTGCACATCGCCGCCGATGTGATCATCGGCGAGGAGGTGGTGCTGCTCACCCATGATCTCACCCGCGGCCTGTATCTGGACACGCGGGTGGGGGCCGGCACGCTGGTGGGCCCGCGCGCCATCATCCTGCCGGGCATCACCGTGGGGGCAGATTGCGTGATCCAGCCCGGCGCGCTGGTCAACCGCGATGTGCCCGATGGCCATGTCGCCGAAGGCAATCCGGCGGTGGTGCGGCCGCGCTGACCTTACGCATCGATGGCGTCGGCCTCGATCGAGGTGGCGTGGCTCTGGATGAAGTGGAAGCGGTGTTCGGGGTTGCGGCCCATCAGCCGTTCCACCAGATCGGCGGTTTCGGCGCGGCCGTCGACGCTGTCGGGCAGTTTCACCCGGATCAGGCTGCGGCTGGCCTTGTCCATGGTGGTTTCCTTCAATTGCGACGGGTTCATCTCGCCCAGGCCCTTGAAGCGGCTCACGTCCACCTTGGTCTTGCCGGCAAAGAGGGTCTTCATCAATTCCAGCCGGTGGGCATCGTCGCGGGCATAGGCAACCGTGCCGCCGGCCGCGAGGCGATAGAGCGGCGGCTGCGCCAGATAGAGCCGGCCATCGCGCACCAGCCCCGGCATCTCGCGGAAGAAGAAGGTCATCAGCAAGGTGGCGATATGGGCGCCATCGACATCGGCATCGGTCATGATGATGATGCGTTCGTAACGAAGATGTTCGGGCCGATATTTGTCGCGCGTGCCGCAGCCCAGCGCCATGGCCAGATCGGCGATTTCGCTGTTGGCGCCGATCTTGGCGGTGTTGGCGCTGGCGACGTTCAATATCTTGCCGCGGATGGGCAGGATCGCCTGGGTGTTGCGATCGCGCGCCTGCTTGGCGCTGCCACCGGCCGAATCGCCTTCGACGATGAACAATTCGGTGCCCTGCGCGTCGTCGCGGGCGCAATCGGTCAGCTTGCCGGGCAGGCGCAGCGATGATTTGCTGGTCGCGGTCTTGCGTTTCACCAGCGCTTCGGCACGGCGGCGCAGCCGGTCTTCCATCCGTTCCACCACAAAGGCCAGCAGCGCCTTGCCGCGCTCGCCGCTGCCGGTCAGCCAGTGATCGAAATGATCCTTGATGGCATTGTCGACCAGCCGCGTCGCTTCCGGGCTGGTCAGCCGGTCCTTGGTCTGGCTCTGGAACTGCGGATCGCGGATGAACAGAGACAGCATGATTTCGGCGCCGGCAAACACATCCTCGCCCGACAGGTCGGCGGCGCGTTTGTTGCCGGTGAGGCCGGCAAAGCCTTTGAGCCCGCGGGTGAGCGCAAGGCGCAGCCCGGCCTCGTGCGTGCCGCCGTCGGGGGTGGGGATGGTGTTGCAATAATGGCTGGCGCTGCCTTCGCCCCATTGCGGCCAGGCACAGGCCCATTCCACCGCGCCCAGCGGCCGGCCATCGGGGCCGGCGGGCAGATCGGCACGGCCGGCAAACAGATCGGGCACCACCAGCGGCCGGTTTTCCAGCCGTTCCTTCAAGTGATCGGCCAGGCCGCCGGGAAAAGTGAAGACGGCGGATTCGGGCACATCGGCGCTGGCCAGTTCGGGGGCACAGCGCCAGCGGATCTCGACGCCGCCGAACAGATAGGCCTTTGACCGGGCCAGCTTGTAGAGCCGGGCCGGGCGGAAGGCAGCATCGGGGCCGAAGATTTCGGCATCGGGGTGGAAACGCACCGTGGTGCCGCGCCGGTTGGAAACGGCCCCCAGGCGTTCGATCGGCCCCAGCGGCACCCCGCGCGAAAAGCGCTGGCGGAACAATTCGCGGTTGCGGGCAACCTCCACCACCGTTTCATCCGACAGGGCGTTGACCACGCTGATGCCCACGCCGTGCAGGCCGCCGGAGGTGGCATAGGCCTTGCCGCTGAACTTGCCGCCCGAATGCAGCATGGTCAGGATCACTTCCAGTGCCGATTTGTCGGGAAAGCGCGGGTGCGGATCGATCGGGATGCCGCGGCCATTGTCGGCGATGGTCAGGCTGTTGTCGGCCTCCAGCGTCACCTCGATGCGGCTGGCGTGGCCGGCCACCGCCTCGTCCATCGCATTGTCCAGCACTTCGGCGGCGAGATGGTGCAGGGCGCGCTCGTCGGTGCCGCCGATATACATGCCGGGGCGGCGGCGGACGGGTTCCAGGCCTTCGAGCACCTCGATATGGCTGGCATCATAATCGCTGGAGCTTTGCGTGGCGGCAAACAGATCGGACATGACAGACTGTATAGGGGCAGCCGGGGCCGGCCGCCAGCGGCTTGGCAGCAGGACGTCACCCCCTGACTGCGACGAAATTTCTTGCGCCTACGCATTTTCGCGCATTGTTCTGTAACGTTGTGCAGTGCAAAAGGGTCATGCCGATATGGCGATCCTCCCCAAGGATTTACTGGGCCCGGAACTTTGGTTCCGGGCCTTTTTTTATCCCTTCTAAGGGAGTTACCGGATTGGCGGGCGCGGTGCCCTGGGCAGTGGCCGAATCGGCCGCATGTTGTGCGGCGCACAAACCCCGTTCATGTTGGCGATGATTTCGGGCGCGGGGCGTCAGCCCGGCAAAAAAGGGGCGGCCCGCAAGGGCCGCCCCTGTTTGCACCATCCGGCTCCGGCCAGCGCCGGGGCGGGCGGCGTCAGGCGCTGTAATACATGTCGAATTCCACCGGCGCCGGGGTCATTTCCCAGCGCTGCACCTCTTCCATCTTCAGTTCGATATAGGAATCGATCTGGTCGTCGGTGAACACGCCGCCCTTGGTGAACACGGCGCGGCTCTTGTCGAGCGCGGCGAGGGCCTCGCGCAGGGAGGCGCACACCGTGGGCACCTTCTTTAGCTCGCGCGGCGGCAGGTCATAGAGATTCTTGTCCATGGCCGGGCCGGGGTGGATCTTGTTCTCGATGCCGTCCAGGCCGGCCATCAACAGCGCGGTATAGGCCAGATAGGGATTGGCCAGCGCATCGGGGAAGCGCACCTCGACGCGCTTGGACTTGGCACCGGTGCCATAGGGGATGCGGCACGAGGCCGAACGGTTGCGGCTGGAATAGGCCAGCAGCACCGGCGCTTCAAAGCCGGGCACCAGCCGCTTGTAGCTGTTGGTGCCGGGGTTGGTGAAGGCGTTGCAGGCCTTGGCGTGCTTGATGATGCCGCCGATGAAATACAGCGCCATTTCCGACAGGCCGGCATATTGGTCGCCGGCGAACAGCGGGGTCTTGCCGTTCCAGATGCTCAAATGGGTGTGCATGCCGCTGCCGTTGTCGTCCTTGATCGGCTTGGGCATGAAGGTGGCGGTCTTGCCATAGGCATGGGCCACCTGGTGCACGACATATTTGTACACCTGCATGCGATCGGCGGTTTCCACCAGCTTGCCGAAGGTCAGCCCCAGTTCGTGCTGGGCCGATGCCACCTCGTGGTGGTGCTTGTCACACGGCAGGCCCATGTCCAGCATGGTGGCGACCATTTCGGCGCGCAGATCAACGGCGCTGTCCACCGGGGCGACCGGGAAATAGCCGCCCTTGGCGCGCGGGCGGTGGGCCATGTTGCCCTGTTCATACGAACGGCCGCTGTTGGTGGGCAGTTCGATGTCGTCGAGGTGGAAGAAGCCCTCGTTGTAGCTCAGGCCGAAGCGGACATCGTCGAACACGAAGAATTCGGCTTCCGGGCCGACATAGACGGTGTCGCCGATGCCGGTGGCCTTGAGATAGGCTTCACCGCGCTTGGCGGTGGAACGGGGATCGCGGCCATAGAGCTGGCCGGTCGACGGTTCGACGATGTCGCAGATCAGGATCAGCATCGGCGTGGCCGAGAAGGGATCGACATAGGTCGCATCCAGATCGGGCTTGAGGATCATGTCGCTTTCGTTGATCGCCTTCCAGCCGGCGATGGACGACCCATCGAACATGAAGCCATCGGTCAGCATGTCCTCGTCGATCACGCCCGACACCATGGTGAGATGCTGCCACTTGCCCTTGGGATCGGTGAAGCGCAGATCGACCCATTCGATCTCCTTCTCCTTGATGGTGGCGAGGATGTCGGCAGCCGTGGTCATTGGATCGTCCCTTGTCTTCTTGTTGGTTGCTTAAAATTCAGATGGCGTCGCTGTCGCGCTCGCCGGTGCGGATGCGCACCGCCATTTCGATGGGGGAAACGAAGATCTTGCCATCGCCGATGCGGCCGGTGCGGGCGGCGTTGCCGATCGCTTCTACCACCCGTTCGACCTGATCATCATCCACCACCACTTCCAGTTTCACCTTGGGCAGGAAATCAACCACATATTCGGCACCGCGGTAAAGCTCGGTATGGCCTTTCTGGCGGCCAAAGCCCTTCGCTTCGGTTGCGGTGATGCCGGACACGCCCACTTCGTGCAGCGCTTCCTTCACCTCGTCCAGCTTGAATGGCTTGATGATGGCCTCGATCTTCTTCACGGCATTCTCCTGCACGGTTGTCTGCCAGGATGATCCAGCGATGACCCCTTGAAATCATGGCTGGCTTTCCTGGTTCATGCCTCCTTTGCGCATGCCGCGCTACCGCAATTTGGCCCATACACCGGCCGCGGGCTGACCGTGCTGCACTGCACCGTCAAACACCTTATGTCGCAGGGATGACGGGGAAGGCAACACTTCTGCCATCGCGATTCGGCCGTTGAACGACCGTCATGCGCCTCTTGCCTCATATCCGGCAGCGGGCCAGAGACCCGGCAGCGAACGGCGCGATGCCGGGGGAGGCTCTGCCGGGCCGCCACCGCCTGGACTGATCATGGCTGCCAGCCGCTTGATGGGGACGATGGAACGCAACAACAACACCCCGCGTTGCCGATCGAATTGCCCGGTCAGATGCGCTCCGCGCGGCGGCCATCACGACGGGCGGTGAACCGGGATTGAGTGCAAGGGAAATTGATGAAGACGATCCTCAACCGAACAGGGATGCCGGCAATGCGTGCCGGTCTTGCCCTGGTGACCGCCCTCTTGACTGCCCTTGTGACCGCCGGGCCTGCGCTTGCGCAGGAGGCAGCGCCGCTCGTGCCCGACAAGGGCGACACCGCCTGGATGCTCGTCTCCACGCTGCTGGTGCTCTTGATGATCCTGCCGGGCCTGCAACTTTTCTATGGCGGCCTTGCCCGCAGCAAGAACATGCTTTCAACCATGACCCAGATTGGTGCCGCCACCTGCCTGGTCATGCTGCTGTGGGTGGCGTTTGGCTATTCGCTGGCGTTCGGGCCCGACATGGAAGGGCCGCTGAAGCCGTTCATCGCCGGGTTTGACCGGCTGTTCCTGGCCGGCATCACGCCCGACAGCACGGCGGCCACCTTCACCAAGGATGTGGTGATCCCCGAATATGTGTTCGTGTGTTTCCAGATGACCTTCGCCGCCATCACCGCCAGCCTGGTGCTGGGATCGGTGGTGGAGCGGATCAGATTTTCCGCCGTGCTGGTGTTCACGCTGGTGTGGATGCCGCTGGTCTATCTGCCGATCGCCCACATGGTGTGGGCGGCGTCCGGCCTGTTTTTCGTGATGGGCGCGCTGGATTTCGCCGGCGGCACCGTGGTTCACATCAACGCCGGCGTGTCGGCGCTGGTGGCCGCCATCATTCTGGGCAAGCGCCTGGGCTTTGGCCGGGACACGATGGCTCCCCATTCGCTCACGCTCACGCTGGTGGGCACCGGCATGCTGTGGGTCGGCTGGTTCGGCTTCAATGCCGGCTCGGCGCTGGAAGCCAATGGATCGGCGGCGCTGGCCATGATCAACAGCTTCGTCGCCACCGCTGCCGGCGCCCTGGCCTGGCTGGCCACCGAAAGACTGGCCGGCCACAAGCCGTCGTCGCTTGGGCTGGCGTCGGGCATCGTGGCCGGGCTGGTGGCCGTCACCCCGGCCGCCGGCAATGCCGGCCCGCTGGGTGCCATTGCCTTGGGGGCCATAGCGGCTGTCGTCTGCTATGTCGCGGTGTCGGTGATCAAGCCGCGGCTTGGCTATGACGATTCGCTGGATGCCTTTGGCATTCATGGCGTGGGCGGGATCGTTGGCGCGATCGGCACCGCCGTGGTCTATGCACCGGCGCTGGGCGGCCCCGGCGCAGCGGATTATGACATGGGTGCCAAGCTTCTGGTCCAGTTGGTGGCGGTGGGCACCACCATCGTGTGGGCCGCCATTGGCACGACAATCGCCATCTTCGTGGCCAAGGCGGTGACCGGGCTGCGCGTCAGCAGCGATGTCGAGCGTGAAGGGCTCGATCTTGGCGAGCATGGCGAGCGGGCCTATAATCCCTGATCCGCCAACCGATGAATGCAATGGCCCGCCGGCTGACTGGCGTGTTGTTGATGGCTGCGGCGACGTTTCCCGCTGGCCCGGCGGCCGCCGGGGATGCGCTGCGCACGCTGTCCCTGGTGCCGGGTGGTGCCCGGAACCGCAAGGCGCGCATCAGCCTTGCCCGGATCCGGGCGCAGCAGGGGGCCGATCAGGCCGTAGTGGCATAGCCGCCATCGACAGTGACAACACTGCCGCACAGGAAATCGCTGGCCCGGCTGGCCAGGAACAGCGCGACGCCGGCCATGTCGTCCGGCGTGCCCCAGCGCTGCATCGGGGTGGCGGCGCGGAAGGCTTCGCGGAACTCCTCGGCGATGCCGGCCGTCATCTTCGACGGGAAAAAGCCCGGTGCGATGGCGTTCACCGCAATGTGCCGCGGGGCAAGGAACTTGGCCATCATCCGGGTGAGGTGCAGCACGCCGGCCTTTGACGCGGCATAGCTGTAGGTTTCCAGATCGGAAATGTGCTGCCCGTCGATCGAGCCGATGTTGATCACCTTCGCCAATGTGCCGGGGCCGGCCGCGGCTTCGAGCAGCGGCATGAGGGCCTGGGTGAGGAAGAAGACCGACTTCACATTGATGTCCATCACCTTGTCCCAGCCGGATTCGGGGAACTGGTCGAACTGTGCACCCCACGAGGCGCCGGCGTTGTTGAACAAGATATCCACCCGGGGCGTGATGGCAGCAACAGCGGCGGCGAAGCGGGTGATTTCGGCCATCTGCGCCAGATCGGCCGGAATGGCGGTGCAGGCCGGGCCCAGCCGGGCGGCCAGCCCTTCGCAATCGGCCTGCTTGCGGCTGGTGATGATCACGGTTGCGCCGTTCTCCACCAGGGCGCGGGCGATCATCTCGCCGATGCCGCGGCTGCCGCCGGTGACGATGGCGGTCTTGCCGGCAACGCTGAACAGCTGGTCGATCTTCATGTTGCATTCTCTCCGATGATTTCGCCGGCGGCGCGGGCGCGGTCGAGCCGGCTGGCTTCGGCGGCGGGCAGCCAGCGGAAGACCATGAACAGGCTTGCAATGGTGAACGGGGCCATCAGCAGCAACGCCAGCACCCCGGTGCCCAGGCTGCCGCTGAGTTTCGAGACAAAGCCGGTGAACCAGGGGCCCAGGCCCAGGCCGAACAGGGTGGTGCCGATGAAGAAGGTGGCCGTGGCGGCACCGCGCATGCGCGGCATCACCAGATCCTGCGTGGTGGCGGCCGCCACGCCGACATACATCGAACCGAACACCGTGGTGGGGGCAAAGCACAGGAAGAAGGTGGCCAGATCGGTTGTGGTATATTGCAGCCAGATGAAGGGCGCCGGCACCAGCGTGGCCAGCGCGCCGACCATGATGCGGCCCGAAGGATGGCGTTTCTTGGCCCAATCGCCCAGCACGCCGCCCAGGATGGTGCCGACAAAGCCGCCCAGCGCCCCGCCGCCGCCCAGGATGAAGGCCACCGCCTCCTTGGTTGCATACCAGGGGATGGGCCCGCCCGCGGCCAGCATCGGTTCGGCAAAGGTGCGCAGCGCATAGGGCGCGGCCCAGAAGCCGACGCTGTATCCGACGAAACTGATCGAGCCGAAGCCCAATATGGTCAGCACGAAGGCCGGCGTGCCCCAGATCATCTCAAAGGTCGGCTGGTCGCGGCGCTTGATCGATTGCGCCCAGCTGATCACGGCATAAAGCCCGGTGCCGACCGCCACGAACTGCGGGATTTCGCCGGTGAGATGCACCAGGCTGGCCACCAGCCCCGCCACCAGCGCCAGCGCGGCGATATTCTCCAGCAGCGCCCGGCGGCCAAGCAGCGCCATGTTGATGAGGGTGAGCGGCGGGATGACGCTTGCCATGTCGGCCAGGAAATTGCGGATGATGGCGCGCCCCGCCATCGGCACCGGCGGCGGCAGCCCATCGGCGCGGCCGCGAATGGGTTCGATCAGCGTGGCTACCCACAGCGCCAGCAGCAGGCCGGGCAGGCCCACCGCCATGAAGGCCGCCTGCCAGCCCACCAGCCCCAGCGGCCCGCCATCGGGATAGGCGCTGTTCCAGCCCTTCACCACCACGGCGCCGATCAGCAGCGAGACGCCGCCACCCAGATACAGGCCGGCAGCATAGATGGACAGCGCGGTGGCCCGCCGCGCCTTGGGGAACCAATCGGAAATCATCGAATAGGCCGATGGGCCGGCCGTGGCCTCGCCCACCCCCACCCCGACACGGGCCAGCGACAATTGCGCAAAGCTGCCCGACAGGCCCGACAGCGCCGTCATCCCCGACCACAGGGTGAGGCCCAGGCTGAGCAGCCGGGTGCGCACCCAGTTGTCGGCCAGCCGACCGATCGGCACGCCGAACAGCGCGTAGAACACGGCAAAGGCGGTGCCGTAAAGAAAGCCAAGCTGGGCATCGGACAGATCAAGGTCGCGCTTGATGTCTTCGGCCAGGATCGACAGGATCTGGCGATCGATGAAATTGAACACATAAACCAGAACCAGCAGCGCCAGCACATACCAGGCATAGGGGCCGCCCACGGCGGGCACCTTGCCTTGCGGTTCCGCGCCCGCCGCGTCGTGATCGGCCATTCCCATCCATCCCCAAATGCCGGCAGCGACTGCCTGTTGGGGCAATGGCTTATCAGCCGTCCTGTCGGCTGTCACCCATCACATCGGCAAAGGCGATCTGGCCATCGAACAGGGCGCGCACCACCAGTTCGGTGCGGCTGGACACGCCATAGCGCTGTTTGGCGGCTTCCAGATATTTGTGCACCGTGCCCGCCGAAAGGCCCAGCAGCTGGCCGGCCACCCAGTTGGATTTGCCGCGCGCCGCCAGCACCAGGCAATCAAGCTGGCGCTGGGTAAGGCGTTGCGCCGCCGCGGGGCCAGCGCTGGCGGCAGTGGGCGCGCGCAGCCGGCGGGCGGCTTCAAAGGCGAAACAGGCCAGATACTGCGCGGCCGGCAGGCTGTCCTGCGGCAACGGGGCGGTGCCGGCGGTGACGAAGCTGACCAGGCCCGACGCCTCACCGGGAATGTGGATGGGGACCGTATAGCCTTCGGCGAGGCCGGCGGCGCGGGCATCGGCCATATAGGCGTGATGCCGGCGGGTCATCGGCACCAGGCCGGGCAGGTTGCTCCAGGCAAAGGGCGTGACCGTGCGTTCGCAGGCCAGCAGCACCGGATCATCGGCGACCAGATTGCTCGCCACCAGCCGATCCACCCAGGCATCCGGAAAATCGCTGAGCCGCAAGGGCCCCAGCCGTTTGGCCGAGACCTGCTGGGCCAGTGCGAAATGATCGAACTGCAACTGGCGGGTTGCCGCCTTCAGCACCAGCCCGATATCGGTGAGGCTGTGCGCATCGCGCACATCGCGGACAAATGCCTGCACATTGCTTATCGTCGCCACGCCACACCCCTGCCTGCGTCGCTGCACGCTGCGACGTCCTGCCGGTTGGCACTGCCCTTGCCCACCATGTGCCTGCGCGCCTATGCGCAACCACATCACGTGATGTTTCACCAAAAAAAGGTGAAAATTACCTTTACGATGAGGCGAAAATGAACCAGCAAATCGCAATTATTGCCGGCGGATGCTTCTGGTGCACCGAAGCGGTGTTCAATGATCTGCGCGGTGTTGTCGCGGTCGAATCAGGCTATATCGGCGGTCAGACCGCCAATCCCACCTATGAACAGGTCTGTTCGGGGCGGACCGGCCATGCCGAGGCGGTGCGGATCGTTTATGACGATTCTGTTATATCATATGCCGAACTGCTCGACATCTTTTTCCATACCCATGATCCGACCACGCTGAATCGCCAGGGCGCCGATGTCGGCACCCAATATCGTTCGGCCATCTATCCGCAGAACGGCGTGCAGGCAGTGGAGGCCGAAGCGGCGATCGCCCGCAACCAGGCCAGCTGGGACAACCCGATCGTGACCGCGATCGAGCCCAATGCCCCGTGGTGGCCGGCCGAAGCCTATCACCAGCGCTATTTCGAAACCAACGGCACAAGGAACGGCTATTGCGTGGCGGTGGTGGGCCCCAAGCTGGCCAAGTTCCGCAAGAGCTATGCCGCCCGGCTGAAGCGCTGACGCCTATTCCACCGTCACCGATTTGGCCAGGTTGCGCGGCTGGTCGACATCGGTGCCCTTGGCCAGGGCGACATGATAGGCCAGCAGTTGCACCGGGATGGCGCTGACCAGCGGGCTGATGAACGGATCGACCGTGGGCAGGGTGATGCCGGCCAGGCTGCCCTGGCCGTGGGCGGCAATGCCGGGCGCATCGGAAATCAGCACCACCCGGCCGCCGCGCGCCATCACCTCCTGGCAATTGGAGATGGTCTTTTCAAAGCGTGGGCCCGACGGGGCCAGCACGATCACCGGCACATGTTCGTCGATCAGGGCGATGGGGCCGTGCTTCAGCTCGCCAGCGGCATAGCCTTCTGCGTGGATATAGCTGATTTCCTTCAGTTTCAGTGCGCCTTCCAGCGCCATGGGATAATCCGGCCCGCGCCCGATGAACAGGATGTCACGCGCCTTGGCCAGGGTGGGGGCCAGCGCCGCGATCGCCTCCTCGCCCTTCAGCGCCGCGTTCATCGCCGCCGGCACTTCGGTGAGCAGATGGACCAGCCGGCCTTCCGTGGCCGCGTCCACCCGGCCCCTGGCCTTGCCCAGTGCGATGGCGAAGGCGGCCAGCACGGCCAATTGGCAGGTGAAGGCCTTGGTGGAGGCAACGCCCACTTCCGGCCCGGCGTGGGTGGGCAGCAGCAACTGGGTTTCGCGCGCCATCGTCGAGGTGTCGACATTGATGACGGCGGCGATCATCTGGCCGCCAGCCTTGGCGTGGCGCAGGGCGGCCAGCGTGTCGGCGGTTTCGCCCGATTGGCTGATGAACAGGCACAGGCCGCCCGGTTCATACACCGGATCGCGATAGCGATATTCCGAGGCATTCTCGATGGCCACCGGCACGCGGGCCAGGCTTTCGATCCAGTAGGAGGCAACATGGCCGGCCAGCAGCGCGGTGCCGCAGGCGACGATCTGCACGCGGGCCACATCGGCCAGATCGAAGGGCAGCGCACTGGGCAGCGCCACGGTTTCGGCCAGCGGATCAAGATAGGCCCCCAGCGTCTGCGCCACCACGATCGGCTGTTCGTGGATTTCCTTTTCCATGTAATGGCGGTGGTTGCCCTTTTCCATTACCGCCGCGCTGGCCGACGAGGTGATGAAGGGGCGTTCCACGGGCTGGTCGCCGGCATCAAAGATCGCCGCGCCACCATGCGACAGGCGCACCCAGTCGCCTTCCTCCAGATAGCAGATGCGGTTGGTGAAGGGCGCCAGCCCCAGCGCATCGGAACCCAGGAACATTTCATCCGTGCCCGCGCCCAGCACCAGCGGCGAACCCCGGCGCGCGCCGTACAGCACGTCGGGGTGGGATTTGAACAGGATGGCAAAGCTGAAGGCACCGTGCAGACGCTTCAGCGTGGCGGCCACGGCGGCATCGGGCGTCGCACCGCCGGCCAGCGCCAGTTCGATCAGATGGGCGACGACTTCGGTATCGGTGTCGGATTCAAGGCGGCGGCCCGCGGCGATGACTTCGGCCCGCAGCGGCTTGAAATTCTCGATGATGCCGTTGTGGACCAGGCACACATTCTCGGTCGCGTGCGGGTGGGCATTGCCGGTGGTGGGGGCGCCGTGCGTCGCCCAGCGGGTGTGGGCGATGCCGATGGTGCCGGGCAGGGGATCCAGCACCAGTGCGCGGGCCAGATTGGCCAGCTTGCCCGACGCCCGGCGGCGATCCATCACGCCATCATGGATGGTGGCGATGCCCGCGCTGTCGTAACCGCGATATTCCAGCCGCCTGAGGCCATCGATCAGCCGATCGGCAACAGGTTCGCGCGAGACGATGCCGATGATGCCGCACATTATGGCTTGCCCTTCTTCGCGGTCTGCAGCGCCCGGAATCGCGCGGCCCAGCCGGTGCGTTCATCCTGCCGGCCGCGCGCCACGGCCAGGGCATCGGCGCCCACATCGGCGGTGATCACGCTGCCGGCGCCCACGATCGCGCCATCGCCAATGCTGACCGGCGCGACCAGCGCGCTGTTGGAGCCGATGAACGCCCCGGCGCCGATCACCGTCTGATATTTGAAAAACCCATCATAATTGCAGGTGATGGTGCCGGCCCCGATATTGGCCGCGGCCCCCACCGTTGCATCGCCGAGGTAGGACAGATGGTTGGCCTTGGCCCCGTCGCCCAGCACCGCCTTCTTGGTTTCGACGAAATTGCCGATCTTCACGCCCTGGCCCAGCACGGTGCCGGGGCGCAGCCGGGCAAAGGGGCCGATCTCGCAATCGCGGCCGATCTGCGCGCCTTCGATATGGCTGTGGGCGCGGATGCGGGTGCCGCTGGCTATGCTGACACCGGGGCCGAACACCACAAAGGGTTCGATCTCCACATCCGCCTCGATCCGGGTGTCGGCGCACAGGAACACGGTTTCGGGGGCCTGCATCGAAACGCCGGCCGCCATCAGTTCGGCGCGGCGGCGGCGCTGGAAGATGGCTTCCAGCTGGGCCAGTTCGGCCCGGCTGTTGGCACCGGCCACATCATCGGCGGCGGTTTCGATCACCGTGCAGGGCCGGCCATCGGCCAGCGCCAGGCCCACGATGTCGGGCAGATAATATTCGCGGGCCGCATTGGCGTTGGTCACACGGGCCAGCAGGGTGAACAGATCGCGGCTGTGCACGGCCATCAGGCCGGAATTGCACAGGGTTTCGCCGCGTTCGGCGGGGCTGGCATCCTTGTATTCCACCATTTTTTCAATGGCGCCATCGCGGGCGATGATGCGGCCATAGGCACCCGGATCGGCCGGGCGAAAGCCCAGCACCGCCACCGCAACATCGCCGGCCAGCGCATCGAGCAGCCGCTGCATGGTGGCCGGCGGCACCAGCGGCGCATCGCCATAGAGGATCAGGCATTTGCCATCGAACCCGGCCAGCGCGGCCTCGCCCTGCTGCACGGCATGGCCGGTGCCCAGTTGCGGCTGCTGCACGGCGATATCCGCGCGGCCGGCGATTTCGGCCTCCACCTGATCCTTCAGTGCGCCCACGACGACAACCGTGCGGGCCGGGGCCAGTTGCGCCAGACTGTCCATCAGGTGGCGCAGCATCGGCTTGCCGGCAATGGCATGCAACACCTTGTGCCGGCTGGATTTCAGCCTGGTGCCCATGCCGGCGGCAAGGATGATGGCAGCGATGGGGGCAACAGGGCTGGTCACGGCCGTTGCCCTGCCACAATGCCACAGGCTTGAAAAGTGGCGGCACCGGGCGCAACGACGGATCGCATTATTGCAACAATGTTCAGGCAGGCCGAGCCGGGTGACTCTTCCGCAGACAATCCTGTTCGATCTTGACGGCACGCTGGTCGATACTGCGCCCGATCTGGCCGGGGCGATGAACCATGTGCTGGCCAGCCTGGGCCGACCCAGCGTGCCGGTTGACCGGGTGCGGCACCTGGTGGGCCATGGCGCGCGGGCGCTGATCAAGCGCGGGCTGGCCGAAACCGGGGAGCCAAGGCCCGATCTGGTGGAACCGGCGATGCCGCTGTTCCTGGCGCATTATGCCGCCCATATCGCCGATGCCTCCCGTCCGTATGATGGCGTGGAACGGGCGCTCGATGCGCTGGCGGCGGCCGGCTGCCGGCTGGCGATCTGCACCAACAAGCCGACGGCGCTGGCCACGCAGCTGGTTGCGGCCCTGGGCTGGACGCAGCGCTTTGCCGCCGTGATCGGCCAGGATCGCGCGCCCCGGCCAAAGCCCGATGCCGCGCATGTGCACGCGACGCTGGCGGCCTGCGGCGGTGACGCGGCCGCGTGCGTTTTCGTGGGCGATTCGGCCACCGATGCCGGGGCCGCCCGCAACGCCGGGCTGCCGCTGGTGCTGGTGAGCTTTGGGTATAGCGATGTGCCGGTCGCCACGCTGGGGGCCGATGCCGTGATTGGCCATTATGACGATCTGCTGCCGGCGCTGGCGGCGATGGTGCCGGCATGACCTCGCTGGAAATCGCCCTGCTGGTGCTGGCGGTGATGCTGCTGGGCTATTTTCTGGGCCGGGTGACGGCACCCGATCCCGTGGTGCCGCCGCCACCGTCGCCGCTGGTGGACGCGCCGGCACCGGCCGTGCCCGATGGCCCGCGCGCCGATCTGCTGCACATCGAAAGCCTGAACGGCCCGGTGCTGATCCTGCGTGGCACCCTGGTGGAGGCGGCCAACAGCGCCGCGCGCAGCCTGCTGGGCAGCCGTGTGGTGGGCAGCGACATCCGCCTGACGGTGCGCCACCCGGCGCTGCTGGACGCGGTGGACCAGGTGATGGCCGATGGCGCATCCGACGAACGCGAGATCACCGGGCTGGGCAGTGGCGGCCTGGCCGGGGGCAACCGCAGTTTCCGGCTGCGCGCGCTGGCCGATGGCGCCGGGCGCTGCATCGTGCTGCTGGATGATGTGACCCAGGCCAAGGCGACCGAGCGGATGCGGGTGGATTTCGTGGCCAATGCCAGCCACGAACTGCGCACGCCGCTGGCCACGCTCACCGGTTTCATCGAGACCCTGCAAGGCCCGGCCGCCGAGGATGAACCGGCGCGGCAGCGGTTCCTCACCATCATGGCCCAGGAAGCCGATCGCATGCGCCGGCTGATCGATGATCTGATGAGCCTGTCGCGCATCGAGCTGGACAAGTTCATCCGGCCCACCCAGCCGCTGGGCCTGGCCGGTATTGCCGCGGAAGTGGCGCGCACGCTGGCGATGCGGCTTGATGCCGATCAGCGCCGCCTGGTGATCGAGGAGCCGGCCGATCTGTCGCCGGTGATCGCCGATCGCGACCAGGTGCTGCAGGTGCTGCACAATCTTGTCTCCAACGCGCTGAAATATGGCCGCAGCGGCACCCCGATCGCGGTGGCATTGGCGAACAGCGGCGACATGGTGCAGATCAGCGTGCGCGATATCGGCGAGGGCATTGCGCCCGAACATCTGCCGCGCCTGACCGAGCGTTTCTATCGCGTCGATTCCCAGCGCAGCCGCACCATGGGCGGCACCGGGCTGGGGCTGGCCATCGTGAAACATATCGTTGAACGCCATCGCGGCCGGCTGGAGATCGACAGCCGCCAGGGCGAAGGCACCGAGGTGCGGTTCAGTCTGCCGAAAGCGCCGTAACAGGAATGTCACAAATCCGTCATAAGGCCCTCATCGGCGGGCGCTAGGGCGTTGCCATGGGGAAATTGCGGCCGCGCCGATTCGGCCAGCCGCCATCAAGAGGTCGACCTTGCAGCACAGTGGATCGCGTGACAGCCGGGCAGTGCGGCTTGGCCTGTGCGCCGCGGGGCTGGTGCTGGCGTCGCTGCTGGTGGCGGCGTGCGCTGGCGGCAGCCGCACGCAGATCCGCATTGTCGGCTCGTCCACCGTCTACCCCTTCACCACGGCGGTGGCCGAACAGTTCAAGCGCAAATGGCCGGAATTTCCGGCCCCGATCGTCGAATCGACCGGCACCGGCGGCGGCATCAAATTGATGTGCGCCGGCCTGGGCGCGCAGTTTCCCGATGCCGCCAACGCCTCGCGCCGGATCAAGCGCAGCGAGCTGGACGATTGCGCCAAGCATGGCGTGAAGGGCCTGATCGAATTGCAGGTGGGCATCGATGGTCTGGTCATCGCGCAGAGCCGCCAGGGCAGCTTTCCCGGCTTGACCGAGCGTGATGTCTATCTGGCGCTGGCCGCCAATCCGTTTGGCAAGGGCCCCAACACCGCGCGCAGCTGGCGCGATGTCAACCCGGCGCTGCCCGACATCCGCATCGAGGTGATCGGCCCGCCGCCCACCAGCGGCACCCGCGACAGTTTCAACGAACTGTACATGCTGAAAGGCTGCAACAGCGAACCCGCCATGCAGGCCCTGAAGAAGAGCGACGAGGCCGCCCACAAGCAGATCTGCGAGAAGGTGCGCGAGGATGGCGCGTTCGTGGAAGGCGGCGAGAACGACAATCTGATCGTCCAGAAGATTGCCGCCAATCCGCAGGCGCTGGGCGTGTTCGGTTACAGCTTTGTCGAGGAAAACAGCGACAAGGTGAAGGATGTGCCGCTGGGCGGCGTGGCGGCCACCTATGACAATATTGCCGGCGGCCGCTTCCCGGCATCGCGGCCGCTGTACCTGTATGTGAAGGCGCAGCACGTGCCGGCGGTGCGCGGCATGCGCGAATTCCTGGCCGAATTTGCCCGCGAATCGACCTGGGGGCGCGGCGGCTATCTGGCGCGCAAGGGGCTGGTGGCGGCACCCGAACCGGTGCGCCGGGCCGGCGAGGCCGTGGCCCGCAATCTGACCCTGCTGGAAGAGGCCGGCATTTCATGAAGCTGCTGATCGCCTTTGCGCTGGTGCTGGCGCTGGCCGGTCTGGCCTATCTGGCTGGCCGGGCCCGCGCCGTGCGGATGACCCTGGCCGCCGGTGGCCGCATCGGGGCGGTGCATTCGCGGCCCGCCTATCACGGTGCCTATGTGGCGGTGCTGGCGCTGGCCCCGGCGCTGATCCTGCTGGCCGGCTGGGGCCTGATGGGTGAAGGCGTGATCGAAGGCCGGGTGCTGGCGACGCTGGATGCCGCCAGCCAGCCGGCACCGGGGCCGGACCGTGCGGCGCTGATGAACGAGGTGCGCGGGCTGGTGGCCGGCGATCTGCCCCAGGCCTTCAACCCGCTCGCCCCGGTGCTGGCGCCGCGCTATGCCGCGACGAGGGCCAATCTGGATCTGCTGGCCGGCGCGCTCGCTGTGGCGCTGCTCTGTCTGGGCGGCCTGTGGGGTTACAGCCGCATCCGGCCGGATTTCCGCGCCCGCAACCGGGTGGAATCCCAGGTGCGCGCCCTGTTGCTGCTCGCCTCCGTGGTGGCGATCCTCACCACCTTCGGCATCGTGCTGTCGCTGATCTTTGAATCGATCCGCTTCTTCCGGCTGGTGTCGCCGATCGAATTCCTCACCGGCCTGGCCTGGAGCCCGCAGACCGCCCTGCGCGCCGATCAGGTCGGCTCCACCGGTGCCTTCGGGGCGGTGCCCCTGTTCTGGGGCACGATCTTCATCGGCGCGATCATCGCCATGGCCGTGGCCATCCCGCTGGGCCTGATGTCGGCCATCTATCTCACCCAATATGCACAGCCGCGCCTGCGCCGCTGGCTCAAACCGGTGCTGGAACTGCTCGCTGGCGTGCCCACCGTGGTCTATGGCTTTTTCGCCGCGCTCACCGTGGCGCCGGTGGTGCGCCAGATCGCGGTGGCGCTGGGGATGAGCGATGCCTCGTCCGACAGCGCGCTGGCCGCCGGCCTGGTGATGGGGGTGATGATCATTCCCTTTGTCTCCTCGATGGCCGATGATGCCTTGACGGCGGTGCCGCGGGCGATGCGCGATGGCAGCCTGGCGATGGGCGCGACCATGAGCGAGACGGTGAAGAAGGTGATGGTGCCGGCGGCGCTGCCGGGCATCATCGGCGGCGTGCTGCTGGCGGTGAGCCGCGCCATCGGCGAGACGATGATCGTGGTGATGGCGGCCGGCCTTGCCGCCAATCTTACTGCCAATCCGTTCAGCAGCGTCACCACGGTCACCACCCAGATCGTCGCGCTGCTGACCGGTGACCAGGAATTCGACAGCGCCAAGACCTTGTCGGCCTTTGCGCTGGGCCTGGTGCTGTTCGGCATGACGCTGGTGCTGAACATCTATGCGCTGGCCGTCGTGAAGCGCTATCGGGAGGCCTATGAATGACGGCGATGCCGATCATCCCGCCGCTGCCGGAACGCCAGCCGACCGACTGGACCTCGCCCGCCATGCAGGCCCGGCTTGCCGCGCGCTATCGCGGCGAACGCAATTTCCGCCGGATGGGCGCGGCTGCGCTGCTCATTGCCGCCAGCTTTCTGGCGTTCCTGCTGTTCACCATCGTGCGCGATGGCTGGAGCGGTTTCCTGCGCACCGAAGCGCGGGTGGAAGTGACCTTCACCGCCGCCACGCTGGATGTCGATCCGGCGGCCGTGGCCGGGCCGAACGGGGCGGCCACGCTGGCCCGCGCCGATTATCTGGCCCTGATGAACGAGGCGGCCAAGGGGCTGGACCCGGCCGCCGGCACCCTGTCGGACGCGGCGTGGCTGGCCTTGCGTGATCGCCTGCTGGCCGATCCGGCCCTGCTGGGGCAGCGCGTGACCGTGTGGGTGCCGGTGCGATCGACCATCGATCTGCTGGCCAAGGGCAAATATGATCTGTCCGCCCCGGCCGACAGCCGGGGGGTGAGCGACCGCGAGGTGGAGGCCTGGCGCTGGCTGGAACGCGAAGGCCGGCTGCGCACCGGCTTCAACGCCGCCTTTCTGGGCAATGCCGACAGCACCGAGCCGGAACTGGCCGGGATTGGCGGCGCAGCGCTGGGATCGCTGTTCACCCTGTTCATCACCATCATCATCGCCTTTCCGCTGGGCGTGCTGTCGGCGGTGTGGCTGGAGGAGTTTGCGCCGCGGGGGCGGCTGGCCGATGTGATCGAATTGTCGATCAACAATCTGGCGGCGGTGCCGTCGATCATCTTCGGGCTGCTGGGCCTGGCCTTCTTCCTGAACTTTGCCGGGTTGCCGCGATCATCGCCGCTGGTGGGCGGCATCACCCTGGCGCTGATGATCATGCCGGTGATCGTGATTGCGGCGCGGGTGGCGATCAAGGCGGTGCCGCCATCGATCCGCGATGCGGCGCTGGGCATCGGCGCCTCGCCCATCCAGGTGGTGTTCCAGCATGTGCTGCCGCTGTCGCTGCCGGGCATCATGACCGGCACCATCATCGGCATTGCCCGCGCCCTGGGGGAAACCGCGCCGCTGCTGCTGATCGGGATGCGGGCCTTTGTCACCGACGTGCCGCAGGGCATCACCGCGCCGGCGACCGTGCTGCCGATGCAGGTGTTCCTGTGGTCGGATGATGTGCAGCGCGGCTTTGTCGAAAAAACCTCTGCGGCCATATTGGTGCTGCTGGTGATCCTGATCACCATGAACAGCCTGGCCATCTATCTTCGCAACCGTTTCGAGAGGCGCTGGTGAACCCCAATCCTGCCCCCAATCCAGCCATTGGCCACAATATCGTGCCCAAGATGACGGCGCGCGATGTGAATGTTTTCTATGGCCAGAAACAGGCCATCAAGAACGTCTCGATCGATGTGTCCAGCGAGCATGTGACCGCCTTCATCGGCCCGTCGGGCTGCGGCAAGTCCACCTTCCTGCGCTGCCTCAACCGTATGAACGACACGGTGGACGGTGCCCGCGTCGAAGGCCGCATCGAGCTGGATTCGCAGGATATCTATGCCCCGGCCATGGATGTGGTGCAGCTGCGCGCCCGGGTTGGCATGGTGTTCCAGAAGCCCAACCCGTTCCCCAAGTCCATTTATGAAAATGTGGCCTATGGGCCGCGCATCCACGGCCTGGCCCGTGCCAAGGCCGACATGGACAATATCGTTGAAAGCGCGCTGCGGCGGGCCGGCCTGTGGGACGAGGTGAAGGACCGCCTGGCCGAAAGCGGCACCGCCATGTCGGGCGGGCAACAGCAGCGGCTGTGCATCGCACGGGCCATCGCGGTGGACCCCGAAGTGATCCTGATGGACGAGCCCTGTTCGGCGCTGGATCCCATCGCCACCGCCCGCATCGAGGAGCTGATCGACGAACTGCGGGGCCGTTATGCCATCGTGATCGTCACGCACAACATGCAGCAGGCCGCCCGCGTTTCCCAGAAGACCGCGTTTTTCCACCTCGGCACGCTGGTGGAATATGACGACACGTCGGCGATCTTCACCAATCCGAAGGCGACCCGCACCAAGGATTATATCACCGGCCGCTATGGCTGAACCGGCATCGAAAGGCTGATCCCATGGCCGAATTTTCTGCCCACACCGTCAAGAGCTTTGACGAGGACATTGCGCAGCTGCGGGCAGTGATCACCCGCATGGGCGGCCTGTGCGAAAGCCAGATCGCCGATGCGGTGGACGCGCTGGTGAGCCGCAATGTCGAGGCCGCCGCCGTGGTGGTGGAGAATGACAAGCGCCTGGACGCGCTGGAGGCCGAGGCCGAGGCGCTGGCGGTGCGCATCATCGCCCTGCGCGCACCCCTGGCCGATGATCTGCGCGAAATCGTCGCCGCCCTGAAGATCGCCGGCGTGATGGAGCGCATCGGCGATTACGCCAAGAACATCGCCAAGCGCGCATCGGTGGTGGCACTGTCGCAGCCGGTGGGGCCCGCGGTGATCATTCCGGAAATGGCCCGCGCCGTCATCAGCATCATCCGCGACACGCTGGATGCCTTTGTCGATCGCGATGCCGCCAAGGCCAATGCCATTCTCAGCCGCGATCAGCAGGTGGACGAATTCTACAATTCGCTGTTCCGTTCGCTGCTGACGTTCATGATGGAAAACCCGCATTACATCACGCCATCCACCCACCTACTGTTTGTCGCCAAGAATCTGGAGCGCATCGGCGATCATGCCACTTCGGTGGCGGAGATGATCTATTTCACCGCCACCGGCCAGCGCCCGGCCGAGCGGCCCAAGAACGACTTCACCGCCACCATCTATGCCCCCCAGTAATCCGGGAGACTGTCCATGCGCGCCAAGATTCTTCTGGTCGAAGATGATGCCAGCCTGATCGAGCTGGTCACCTACAATCTGGAAAAGGAAGGCTTTGACGTTGTCCGCACCGGCGACGGCGAAGAGGCCCTGACCCTGGCCGAAGAGGAAAAGCCCGATCTGGTGATCCTGGACTGGATGATCGCCAACCTGTCGGGCATCGAGGTGTGCCGACGCCTGCGCCGCGCGCCCACCACGGCCAACCTGCCCATCGTCATGCTGACCGCGCGTGGTGACGAGGCCGATCGCATCCGCGGCCTGGAAACCGGCGCCGATGATTACATGACCAAGCCGTTTTCCCCCCGCGAACTGATCGCCCGCATCCGCGCCGTGCTGCGCCGGCTGCGCCCGGCGCTGCAGGGCGGCCAGCTGGAATTTGCCGGCATCGCCATGGACACCACCGCCCATCGTGTCACCCGCGATGGCCGCACGGTGCAGCTGGGCCCGACCGAATTTCGCCTGCTGCGCCATTTCCTGGAGCATCCCGGCCGGGTGTTCAGCCGCGAACAGCTGCTGGATGCGGTGTGGGGCCGCGATGTCTATGTGGAGCAGCGCACGGTGGATGTGCACATCCGCCGGCTGCGCAAGGCGGTGAATGCCGGGCCGTCGGGCGAGGAGCTGCCCGATCTGATCCGCACCGTGCGCTCGGCCGGTTATTCGCTGGATGCCACCCCCGAAGCCCAGGCGGCCTGAACAACCGCGCACACCCCCGGATCGTATTTGGCTTTGCAGGCCGCGCTGCCTTGGCTAAACGGCGGCCTTGTCTTGATTCCAACTGTTCGGGGGACCCACCCAAATGACGATTAGCTTTGAAGGTCGTGTTGCCATTGTCACCGGGGCTGGTGGCGGCCTTGGCCGGGCCTATGCCCTTGATCTGGCACGGCGCGGGGCCAAGGTGGTGGTGAATGATCTGGGCGGTGCCCGCGATGGTTCGGGCGCGTCGCTGTCGGCCGCGCAGGCCGTGGTGGACGAAATTCATGCCATGGGCGGCGAGGCGATGGCCAATGGGGCCAGCGTCACCGACATGGCGGCGGTGGAAAAGATGGTGGCCAACGTCAAGGAACGCTGGGGCCGCATCGACATCCTGATCAACAATGCCGGCATCCTGCGCGACAAGACCTTCGTGAAGATGACGCTGGATGATTTCCGCACCGTGATCGACGTGCACCTGATGGGCAGCGTCAACTGCACCAAGGCGGTGTGGGAACTGATGCGCGAACAGGCCTATGGCCGCATCCTGATGACCACCAGCTCAACCGGCCTGTATGGCAATTTCGGCCAGGCCAATTATGGCGCGGCCAAGCTGGCGCTGGTTGGCCTGATGAAGACGCTGGCGCTGGAAGGCGCCAAGTATAATGTCCATGTCAACACCATCGCGCCGCTGGCCGCCACCCGCATGACCGAAGATCTGATGCCACCGGCCATGCTGGAAAAGATGGGCCCGGAAACCGTGGTGCCGGCCAGCGTGTATCTGGTGTCGCAAGAGGCGCCGACCAATGTGATCCTGAATGCCGGTGGCGGCGGGATCGAGCGGGCCTATGTCACGCTCACCCGCGGCATCCATCTTTCACCCGATGAACTGACCGCCGAAACCGTGGCCGCCCGCTTTGCCGAGATCAGCGACCGCACCGGCGAACTGGCACCCGACAGCGGCAGCGCCCAGGCGCAGACCGCGCTGGGCGGGGCGCGCTGACGACGGCTTGATCCTCCCCCCAATGGGGGGAGGATGTTCAGCCTTCCACCGCCTTGAGCAGGCGGCGTTCCAGCACGGCGAGCACGCTGGCCAGTTCATGGCCGCGCTTCAGGATCACGCCGCCTTCGCCATAGAGGATCCATTCGCCCTGCCGGCTGCGCAGCGCTGGGTCCTTCACCAGCCGCACCTCCGGATTTTCGGCGGTGCGGCGAAAGGCGGAAAAGCTGGCGAATTTCGGGCCCATTTCCAGGCCATAATCACGCCACAGGCCAGCGGCGACCATGCGGCCATATAATGACATGATGCGGTCAAGCTCTGGCCGGGTGAAGGCCACCTGCGGCGCGCGCTGGCTGCCGGCGATGGCGAACGGGATGATGTTGCTCACCGGCCAAGAGTGGCGCTGTGGCCGGCGCCGGTCAACCCGCCTGGCTGGAGTTGCGCGGCCGGCGCGCCTCTTCGCGGGTCAGTTCGTCCAGCCGGGCCTTCAGCACCTCCATCTCGCAGCGCAGCAGTTCCAGCTTTTGCGTTTCGGGATCGAATTTCTGCGCGCATGGCGTGCCATAGGGCAGGAACGGCTTCACATAATCTTCCGCCGCCATCACCACCGGCCGCGCCGGGATGCCCACCATGGTCGCGCCTTCGGCAACATCGCGGGTGACAACCGCATTGGCGCCGATGCGGGCATTGGCGCCCACGGTGATCGGCCCCAGCACCTGCGCGCCCGAACCGATGATCGCGCCATCCAGGATGGTGGGGTGGCGTTTGCCGCCCACCCCGCCCGACGGATCGGTGCCGCCCAGGGTCACGCATTGATAGATGGTGACATTGTCGCCAATCTCGGCCGTCTCGCCAATCACCACAAAGCCGTGATCGATGAAGAAGTTGCGGCCGATGCGGGCACCGGGGTGAATATCGATGGCGGTGAGGAAGCGGCTGGTGTGGTTGACCAGCCGGGCCAGGAAAAAGAAGCGGCCCCGGAACAGGCCATGGGCAATGCGGTGCAGGCCCAGCGCCCAGACACCGGGATAGGTGAGGATTTCCAGCCGGCCGCGCGGCGCCGGATCGCGCTGCTTCACCGAATCAAGAAAGGCGATCAACCCCATGCTCACTCTCCGCCGCCGGTGGTGCGCCGGCCGGTGATTTGAGCGCCACTTAACGCATCAGACGGCAAAAGGCCAGCCATCCCGGCGGGATGACTGACCTTTCATGTGGTTGCCGCGTGGGCGCCGTTACAGCGCCTGGAGGGTGCGGGCCACCGCGTGCACCACGGCGGCGATGCGCACCGCGGCCTGGATCTTGTCGGCCCCCACACCGTGCTGGGCCAGCACCTTGTCGTGCGCGTCGATGCACATGCCGCAGCCGTTGACGGCGGACACCGCCAGGCTGAACAGCTCGAAATCGGCCTTTTCAATGCCGGGCGCACCGATGACGTTCATGCGCAGCTTGGCCGGCATCGTCTTGTAATCGGGGCGCGACGCCATGTAGGTGAAGCGGTAGTAGATGTTGTTCATCGCCATGATGCTGGCGGCGGCCTTGGCGGCGGTCAGCGCTTCGGTCGAAAGTTTCGCAGCCGCTTCGGCTTCCACCGCATCGATCAGCGGCTTGTGGGCGCAGGCATGGGCGACGGCCACCAGCGTGCCCCACTTCTGCTGATCGTTGAGCAATTGCTCGGTGAGCAGGCTGGAGACGTTGAGGCGCAGATCCTTGGCATAGTCCGGCAAGGTCTTGGCGAGTTCGGAAAACAGCATGGGTGCTCCTCAAAACCCCTCTCCCTTCAGGGGAGAGGGCGGGGCCCGCGCGCGCGACGCGCGGGAGGGTGAGGGAGAGCGGGGGGAGGCTGCGCACACGGCCCAGCCCCTCACCCCGCTCAGCTTCGCTGAGTCGCCCTCTCCCCAAATGGGAGAGGGGTTGGCCTCAGGCCGCCGGCTTCAGGGTCTCTTGCCCTTCGCTCCAGTTGCACGGGCACAGTTCGTCGGTCTGCAGCGCATCCAGGATGCGCAGGGTTTCGGCCGGGTTGCGGCCGACGTTCAGGCCGTTGACCGTGATGTGCTGGATGACGTTTTCCGGATCGATGATGAAGGTGGCGCGCAGCGGCACGCCGGCACCGGCAACGATGATGCCCAGCGCATCGGCCAGCAGCTTGGAATTGTCGGCCAGCCAGGGGAAATCGCAGGCGGCCAGACGCTCGTCGCTCTTGCGCCAGGCGAAGTGGACGAAATCGGTGTCGGTCGACGCGCCGATCAGCACGGCGTCACGATCCTCGAAATCACCCTTCAGCTCGCCATAGCCGATGATTTCGGTCGGGCAGACGAAGGTGAAATCCTTGGGCCAGTAAAACAGGATCTTCCACTTGCCGGGATAGGCGGTGGTGATGTCCAGCGTTTCGCCGGCCGGCAGCGCGGCAATGCCCTGCTGCACCGGAAGATCGAAGGAGGGGATGGTATCGCCAACGGTCAGCGCCATGGGTCGGGTCCTTGCTTGGGGGGTTGAATTTCGTCCGGCCCGGGGTGTTCGGCTGGCCGGCGAGTTGCGCAATGACGCGGGGAGAGATAGAAATCCAATCGATAATATCGGTGTGACAAATCGAATCTGTCGATGACGGCCTTTCAACCCACGCTGAAGCAGCTGCAATATCTGACAAGCCTGCACATTCACGGCCATTTCGGCCGCGCGGCAGAGGCGTGCTTTGTCACCCAGTCCACCCTGTCGGCCGGTCTGGCCGAACTGGAATCGCTGCTGGGCGTGCGGCTGGTGGAACGCAACCGCCGCGTGGTGCGCTTCACGCCCATGGGTGAACGCGTGGTGGCCAAGGCCTATGGCGTGCTGCGCGAGGCCGATGAGCTGGTGGGCCTGACCGTGGGCGGCGACAAGCCGCTGGCCGGGCCGCTGCGGCTGGGGGTGATCCCCACCATCGCGCCCTTCCTGCTGCCGCGCATCATGGCCGGCATCCGCGCCGATTATCCCGATCTGAAGCTGTATCTGCGCGAGGAGATGAGCGGCCCGGCCACCGAGGCGTTGAGCCGCGGCATGCTGGATGCGGTGTTGCTGGCGCTGCCGTGGGACACGGCGGGATTGGCGGCGCTGCCGCTGGCCGATGATCCCTTCTTCCTGGTGTTTGCGCCTGGCGATCTGCCCGATCCGCCGCCGTCGGTGGCGCCCGATTCGATCGATGCGCAGCAATTGCTGCTGCTGGAAGACGGGCATTGCCTGAAGGATCAGGCGCTTTCGGCCTGTGGCCGGCCGGAGTTGCGCGCCGATCCGGCGCATCGCGGCACCAGCCTGGTGACCCTGGTGGAAATGGTGGCGGGTGGCCTTGGGCAGACATTGATGCCGAAACTGGCGCTGGATGCCGGGATCATCGCCCACACCCGCCTGATCGCGCGGCCGGTTTCCGGCGGAAATGCCGCGCGCACCCTGGCGCTGGTGTGGCGGCAGGGATCCCCGCGTGAAGCCGAATTCCGCCTGCTGGGCGCGGCAATAGTGGCAGGATTGGCGCAGGCGTAATGCCCGGCTATGCTGGGCGCGATCGATATTGGGGAGTGACGGGCATGAAGGCCGTGCTGTGCGTTGAACATGGGCCGCCAGAACAGCTGGTGGTGCGCGATGTGCCGGTGCCGGAACCGGGCAAGGGCCAGGTGCGCATTTCGGTGAAGGCGGTTGGGGTGAATTTTCCCGACACGCTGATCATCCGGAATCTCTATCAGTTCAAACCAGCGCTGCCGTTCAGCCCCGGCGGTGAATGCGCCGGCGTGGTGAGCGCGGTGGGCGAGGGCGTGGCCGATGTGGCGGTGGGCGATCATGTGATCGCCATGATCGGGCACGGCGCCATGGCCGAAGAGGCGATCGCCAATCGCGGCCAGGTGGTGAAGATGCCGCCGGGCATGCCGTTCGATGTCGCCGCCGGCTTCACCATGACCTATGGCACCAGCCACCATGCCCTGAAACAGCGCGGCGCGCTGAAACCGGGCGAGACGCTGCTGGTGCTGGGCGCGGCCGGCGGCGTGGGCCTGACCGCGGTGGAACTGGGCAAGGTGATGGGCGCAAAGGTGATTGCGGCCGCCAGTTCCGATGAAAAGCTGGAATTGTGCAAGGCGATGGGCGCCGATGAGGTCATCAACTATGCCAGCGAGGATCTCAAGGATCGGGTCAAGGCCCTGACCGGTGGGCGCGGCGCCGATGTGATCTATGATCCGGTGGGCGACCGCTTTGCCGAGCCGGCGTTCCGCGGCATCGCCTGGAACGGCCGCTATCTGGTGATCGGCTTTGCCGCCGGCACCATCCCGGCGCTGCCGCTGAACCTGCCCCTGATCAAGGGGGCCAGCATTGTCGGCGTGTTCTGGGGGGCCTTCACCCAGGCCGAACCCAAGGTGCATCTGGAAAACATGGCCGAACTGCTGGGCTGGTATGCCAGCGGCAAGTTGAAGCCGCATGTGTCGCGCCATTTCAGCCTGGATGAAGGGCCGCAGGCCATCCGCTGGATGATGGACAGGAAGGCGCTGGGCAAGATCGTGTTGACAATCTGATCATTGATCGGTTGGCCGCAATCGGGGGAGTGAAGGCCATGGCACTGCGTGACGTCTATCCGCTCTATCTTGCCAACCGGGCGGAGCAGCCCAACAGCGACCTGGTGGTGACCGACAAGTTCACCGGCCAGCCGGCCACGCGCGTGGCGCAGGCCGATGCCGCGATGATCGACCGGGCGATTGCCGCCGCCGTGGCTGCCGCCGCACCGATGGCGGCGATGGCCAGTTTCGAGCGCCAGGCCGTGCTGGCCCATTGCGTGATGCGCTTTACCGAGCGTTTTGAGGAACTGGCCCATGCCCTGTGCATCGAGGCCGGCAAGCCGATCCGCGATGCGCGCGGCGAGGTGGGCCGCCTGATCGACACCTTCCGCATTGCAGCGGAAGAAAGCGTGCGGCTGTGCGGCGAAGTGCAGCCGCTCGACATTTCGGCGCGGGCGCGCGGCTATCAGGGCATGTGGAAACGCGTGCCGATCGGGCCGTGCAGCTTCATCAGCCCGTTCAACTTTCCGCTCAACCTTGCCGCCCACAAGATCGCGCCGGCGATTGCCGTGGGCTGCCCGTTCGTGATGAAGCCGGCCAGCCGCACGCCGCTGGGCGCGATCATCATCGGCGAGGTGCTGGCCGAGACCGATCTGCCGGCGGGGGCCTTTTCGATCCTGCCCGCTGCCCGCGACGGCGCCGATCTGTTCACCACCGATGACCGGCTGAAACTGCTCAGCTTCACCGGCAGCCCGGATGTGGGCTGGGATCTGAAGGCGCGCGCCGGCAAGAAGAAGGTGGTGCTGGAACTGGGCGGCAATGCCGCGGTGATCATCATGCCCGATGCCGATCTGGACGATGCCGCCGATCGCACCGTGTTCGGTGCCTTCTATCAATCGGGGCAAAGCTGCATCGGGGTGCAGCGCATCCTGGTGCATGATGCGGTGTATGACGCGTTCAAGGCGAAATTGGTGGAGCGCACGGCAAGGCTGATCGCCGGCGACCCGCGCGAGGAGGCGACCTTCGTGGGCCCGATGATCGACGTGAAGGAGGCCACCCGGCTGGACGGCTGGATCAAGGAGGCGGTGGCTGGCGGCGCGACCCTGCTGTGCGGCGGCCAGCGCGACGGTGCCATGCTGGCGGCGACATTGCTGGAAGATGTGCCGAAGACGGCAAGGCTGAACACGGAAGAAGCCTTTGGCCCGGTGGCGTTCTTCACCCGCTTTTCCACCTTCGAGGATGCGCTTGCCATCGTCAACGACAGCAAGTTCGGCCTTCAGGCCGGCATCTTCACCCGCGATCTGTTCCAGATGCTGAAGGCCTGGGATCATCTGGATGTCGGCGGCGTGGTGATCAACGATGTGCCCAGCTACCGCGTCGACAACATGCCCTATGGCGGGGTGAAGGATTCAGGCCTGGGCCGCGAAGGCGTGCGCTTTGCCATGGAGGACATGACCGAGATCCGCAATCTGGTCATCCGGCGGCGGCCGCAGGATCTGTGACGCCCGTGCTTCAGCCGCGCTTCATCAGGGCGGGGCTACCAAGCGCCGGTGCATCCTGCTAGGGCAAGTCCATGCGTCGTCTTTCCCGTTCCGCCATCCTCTCGCTGGCCGTGCTGGCCCTGTTGTCGGGCTGTGCCGGCGGCGGCGGCAAGGGCAAGAAGGATCAGCGTTACATCGCCCAGGATGTGGAAACGCTTTATTCGGCCGCCAAGCAGACGCTGGATCGCCGCCAATATCGGCTGGCCGCCGCCCAGTTTGACGAAGTCGAACGCCAGCACCCCTATAGCGTGTGGGCGCGCCGCGCGCAGTTGATGAGCGCCTTCAGCTATTTCGTGGCGGGGGAATATGCCGAATCGATCAGCGCGGCGCAGCGCTTCCTGTCGCTGCACCCCGGCAGCCGCGAGGCACCCTATGCCTATTACATGGTGGCGCTCAGCCATTACAACCAGATCATGGCCGTGGGGAAGGACCAGAAGGTCACCCAGCAGGCGCTGGACGCCCTGGGTGAACTGGTGCGGCGCTATCCCAACACCGATTATGCCGCCGATGCCCGGTTGAAGATCGATCTGGCCCGCGACCATCTGGCCGGCAAGGAGATGGACATCGGCCGCTTCTACCAGAAACAGGGCCTGTATCTGGCGGCGATCACCCGGTTCCGCACCGTGATCGAGAAATTCGACACCACCAGCCATGCGCCCGAAGCGCTGCACCGGCTGGTGGAATCCTATCTGGCGATGGGCGTGCCGGAAGAGGCAGTGAAATCGGCCGCCGTGCTGGGCAACAATTATCCCGGCTCCAAATGGTATGACCGCAGTTACCGGCTGGTCGAACGCTGGGTGCCCGACGCGGCGAAAAAGGCCGGCTGATGCCGATTCCGGCCACCCTGATCACCGCGGGCCTGCTGGGCCTGGTGTTCATGGCGCTGACCATCCGCGTGGTGGGCCGCCGCATGTCGGGCCAGATCATGATCGGCGATGGCGGCGATCAACAGATGCTGGAACGCATCCGCGCCCATGGCAATTTTGCCGAACATGTGCCGCTGTCGCTCGTTCTGATGGGCGGCATCGAACTGGGCATCGGCCACGGCTCGCTGTGGCTGTGGGGCATCGGGGCGGCGCTGGTGCTGGCCCGCATCGCCCACGCCATCGGCATGAGCCGGCCGGCCCCCAACAAGTTCCGGGCCGCCGGGGCCCTGATCAGCTGGCTGGTGATCCTGGGGCTGAGCCTGTGGGCGCTGTGGCTGGGCGTGATGCCGCCGCCTTCACCCCATGATTTCGTTTAACCCAGCATCCGGTCCGCCACATAGGCGTTGGTCTGGCGTTCGCGGCCGAATGTGCTCATCGGGCCGTGGCCGGGCACGAAGGCGGTGGCATTGCCCAGCGGCCACAGCCGGGTGGTGATGGCGGTGATCAGATCATTGTAATTGCCCCTGGGGAAATCGGTGCGGCCGATGCTGCCCTGAAACAGCACGTCGCCCACGATCGCCAGCTGCGACGGCGCGTGGTGGAACACGACATGGCCGGGCGTGTGACCGGGGCAATGATATACGTCCAGCACCAGATCACCCACCGTCACCTGATCGCCATCGAACAGCCAGCGATCGGGCGTGAAGGCGGTGGCGCCGGGCACGCCATAGGCCGCCCCTTGCGCCGGGTTCATGTCGATCCAGAACTTGTCATCGGGGTGGGGGCCTTCGATCGGCACGCCCAGCCGCTCGGCCAGCACGCCGGCCAGGCCACAATGATCGATATGGCCGTGGGTGATCAGCAGCTTCTCGATGGTCACGCCCTGTTCGGCTGCCACCCCCAGCAGACGATCCAGATCGCCGCCGGGATCGGTGAAGGCGCCGCGCATGGTGTTGGTGCACCAGATCAGGGTGCAGTTCTGTTGCAGCGGCGTCACCGGCACGATCACGGCCTGCAGGGGCGGTTTGGCGTTCATGGCCAGCAGCGTTGCCAAAGCCTTCGCTTCGGCGCAACCCATCACAGCTTGCGGTTCCGTAATGATACGGGCTTGCGCCCACCTGCTAGCCTGCGCCTTGATGGGCTGGGAGGTTTGATCGGATGAAGGAAATCAGTGGCCTGGCGGCCAGCTGGCGCCAGGACGTGCCGGCCTCGATCGTGGTGGCGCTGGTGGCGCTGCCACTGTGTCTGGGCGTGGCGCTGGCATCGGGGGCGCCGCTGATGTCGGGCCTGGTGGCCGGCATCGTCGGCGGACTGGTGGTGGGTGCAGCCAGCCGTTCGGCGCTGTCGGTCGCCGGCCCGGCTGCCGGCCTCACCACCATCGTGCTGGCCGCCATCACCAGCCTGCCCAGTTTCGAAGCCTTCCTGCTCAGCGTGTGCCTGGCCGGCCTGCTGCAGATGATCTTTGCCGCCAGCCGCGGCGGGGTGATTGCCGAATTCGTGCCGGGCGCGGTGATCACCGGCATGCTGGCAGCGATCGGCCTGATCCTGATCCTGAAACAATTGCCGCACGCGGTGGGCTATGATGGCGATCCCGAAGGCGATTTCGGTTTTTTCCAGGCCGATGGCGACAACACGCTCACCGCGCTGGGCCATGTGCTGACCAATGATTTCCTGTGGGGCGCGGCGATCATCGCGCTGATCTCCCTGATCTTCCTGTTCTGGTGGGACAAGGCGCGGCCCCAGCAGGGGCCATTCAAGCTGCTGCCCGGCCCGCTGGTGGTGGTGCTGTTCGGCATTGGCGCCAATGCCGGCTTTCAGGCCTTTGTGCCTGAACTGGCGGTGGCCAGCACCCATCTGGTGCAGGTGCCGGTGGGGGCAACGCCGCTGGCGCTGATCGATCAGGTGCGCCTGCCCGATGTGGCGGCCATCACCAATCCCAGGGTGTGGACGATCGCGCTCACCCTGGCCATCGTTGCCAGCCTCGAATCGCTGCTGTCGGTCAAGGCGGTGGACGAACTTGATCCAAAGCGCCGCGTGACCGACAAGAATCGCGAGCTGCTGGCGCAAGGGGCGGGCAATCTCGTGTCGGGTCTGCTCGGCGGCCTGCCGGTCACCTCGGTGATCGTGCGATCATCGGCCAATGTCGAATCGGGGGCGGATTCGCGCCTGTCCACCATGCTGCACGGGGCCTGGCTGCTGCTGGGGCTGGCGCTGGTGCCAGGCCTGCTCAACCTCATTCCCTTGTCGGCGCTGGCCGCGGTGCTGATCGCCACCGGCTACAAGCTGGCCAAGCCGTCGCTGTTCCTGCTGCGCTGGCGGCAGGGGATGAGCCAGTTCATCCCCTTCGTGGTGACGGTGCTGGCGATCCTGTTCACCGATCTGCTGATCGGCATCGCCATCGGGCTGGCGGTGGGCTTTGCCTTTGTGATCTGGCGCTCCACCGGCGATATCATCACCTATGTCGAATATGGCGGCACGGTCATGGTCCGGGCACGGCGCAATCTCTATTTCATGCACAAGCCGGCCCTGCAGGAGGCGCTGGGCCGGGTGCCGGACGGGGCCGAGCTGCTGATCGATCTTTCGGCCACCTCCTATGTCGATCTGGATTGCATCGACATGATCAACGGCTTTGTGCGCGGCGCCGGCTTTCGGGCCATCAATGTGCGGGTGCGCGCCGATCACACCCAGCGCAGCGCCGCGCTGATCAATGCCCCCATCACCCGCGCCCGCGCCACCTGAAGGCTGTTCTGCATGAAGGAAATCGATCAGCTGCTGCTGTCAAACCGGGCCTGGGCCGCCGAAATGCTGGCGGAGAACCCGGAATTCTTCAACCGCAACATCAACTGGCAGCGGCCGGTGTTCCTGTGGATCGGCTGTTCCGACAGCCGGGTGGCGCCCGATCAGATGACCCAGGCCGTGCCCGGTGGCCTGTTCGTGCACCGCAACATCGCCAATCTTGTCTATCCCGATGATCGCAACCTGATGGCGGTGCTGCATTATGCCATCAACGTGCTGGAGGTGCCGCACGTGGTGATCTGTGGCCATTATGGCTGCGGCGGCATCCAGGCGGCGCTGGACGGCGGCGTGGACGGGCCGATCGCGCACTGGCTGGATCATGCCCGCCAGGTGCTGGTGGATCATCGCGAAGAGATCGAGGCGCTGCCCGTCGGCGAAGCCCGCGTGAACCGCATGGTGGAGGTGAATGTGCGCGATCAGCTGCTGCATCTGGCGCGCACGCCGCCGGTGCAGGCGGCCTTTGCCGCCGGCCGGCCGCTGACGCTGCACGGCTGGGTGTATGACCTGCGCGACGGCCACATCAAGCCGCTGCTGCGCATCGATGCGCACACCGTGCTGGACGAGGTGCCCAAGCCGGAGCGGGTGCTGCTGTAAGGGCCGCTCTCCAGTTCAGCATAACCAGTTGCCGATGTTGGGCCGTACAACAAGAAGGGCCGCCGCATTGCCGCGACGCCCCTTCTGAACGCGGTTGAACCCGCCTTACTTGGCGGCAATCACCGTCAATTCCACCGTGAAGTTCGGGCCGGCCAGTGCCGCGACCTGCATGGTGGTGCGGGTGGTGGTGGTGGGGTTTTCCGCCGTGCCGAAGAATTCGGCGAAGCCGGCGTTGAAGCCGGCAAAGTCCATCTTGCCGTCCATGCCGGGCGCGGCGGTGAGATAGGCATCCATGCGCACGATGTCCTTCATGGTCATGCCATGGGCTTCCAGCAGCGCCTTGATCTTCTTGAGCACGCTGATCGTCTGCGTCTTGGTGTCGCCAAATTCGGTCGGCTTGGCCGGATCGACGGGCGAGGCGAGCTGGCCCGACAGATAGATGGTGGTGGCACCGGGCTTCACCTTGGCGGCGGCCAGGATGCGGCCGGGCGGCGTGTTGGTGACCTTTTCAACATTCTGGGCCGCGGCCGGCGCGGCCAGCGCCAGGCCCAGGGCAGCAACGGCAAGAGCAACGGATTTCATCATTTGTCCCCTTCGTGGTGTGAAAAACGAACGGGCGGCAGGATTGCCCTGCCGCCCGCTGTTGGCAAGCGATATTGCCGCACTCTGGTTCAGAAGCGGGCCGAAGCGCGCAGATACCAGAAGCCGCCCATCTGGCCGATCGGCGCCGTATCCGGATAGATGCTGCCGTTGGCGGCACCGCCCGTCGACGGGAAGATGTTGCGGGTTTCGCGCTGCGGGAAGGTGTTGAACAGGTTCTGGGCACCCACCGCGATGCGGTAGTTTTCCTCGAACGTCACGCCCACTTCGATATCGAAGGCGAACTGCGCCCCGAACGACTTGCTGAACGGTGTCGGATACAGGGCGGCGGCCTGCGTGGCATCCACCCCCGGCGTCGCGCCGATCCCCGTGGTGATCGGATCGAAGAAGCTGGTGAAGCTGCCGAAGTAGCTGGCCCGCGCCGTCGCATCGAACATGCCGTTGGTGTAGGTTTCCGACAGCACCGCACGCCAGTTGGGGTTGGAGCGTTCGATGTTGCCCACGCGCACATCGTCAACCGGGCGGAAGTTGGACAGCGACTGGCCGTTGGCCAGCGTGCCGGCCACCACCTTGCGATCGGTGACCTTGGTGTTGTTGTAGTTCACCGCCAGGCTGGTGTTGAAGCGGCCAAAGCCGGTGTCGGCCTTGTGCTGGATCACCACGTCGAACCCTTGCGTGCGGGTATCGAAGGCGTTGGTGAAATAGCGCACGGCACCCAGTTCGGCGGCTTCGGCGACGCCCTGCGCCAGCAGGAACTGCGTGGCGGTGAGGCCGGTGCCGTTGGCCTGGTTGGGGTTCAGGTTGCCGGTGATGCCGATCCGGTCAGACACCTTGATGTTGTAATAGTCGACCGTGATGTTGAAGCCGCCGCCGGGCGTGAGCACGAGGCCGCCGGAGAAGCTGACCGACTTTTCCGGGGTGAGCGGCTGGGCCAGGAAGAAGCGGCCGATCGGGCTGTCGGGCCGCACGGTGGCGATGCCCAGCGGCACGGTCGAACCGAACGGGAAGCCGGTGGTCAGGTTCTGGGTGAACTGCTGGCCCGGTGTTGGCGCGCGGAAGCCGGTGGACGCGGCACCGCGAACGGCAACGGCATCGTTGAAGGCATAGCGTGCGCTGATCTTGCCGTTGAACGTGTCACCAAAGTCGTTGAAATAATCATAGCGGGCGGCAACGCCGATATCGAGATTTTCAACCGGCGTGGCTTCGAAATCGACATAGGCCGAATAGTTGTTGCGGCCGCCTTCGACCACCGACGCCGGGCCAAAGCCCTGGAAGCCGTTGGAGCCCGGCAGCGCCGTGGAGACGCGCAGGAAGGTCGGCGCCGATGCGCCGGCGGTGGAGCAGGCGACCGGTGCCGCGGCCAGGGTGCACTGCACCAGGCGTTGCGACGCGAATTGGCCCACGGTCCACGATGGGGCGTCGCCCAGCCCGACTTCATAGGCCTCGCGGCGCACTTCCACACCCCAGGCGATGAACAGCGGCTTGGCAAAGCCGATTTCGGCTTCAGTGGTGAAATCGGCGTTGAAGTTGAATTCACGCTGCACCAGCTTGCCCATGTAGAAATTGGTGGGGGTCGCCGGGCCGAGCGAGGCGTTGATCGTATCGCTCATGAAATAGCGGATCTGGTTGGTGCCATACATCATCGAGACATCATATTTGATGCCCCATTCCTGGCCCTTCAAGCCGCCGACCAGGCCGATATCCTCGTTGGTGGCTTCGAAGAACGGCACGAAGCCGTTGCGGAAGGTGGGGAAGCGCGCATCGTCGTTGATGTTGAAGGTGGCGCCATTGGCATCCCACAGCGGCGTGCCGTTGGTATCAAAGCCGACGCGGGTCAGGAACACCGGGTTGACGTTGCGGCTGGTCGTGGCGGTGCCGGGGCGGCCGGGGATCGGATCATGGGTGACCGTGACCGGGCTGCGGAAGTTGAAATCATTGCCCTGGCGCTGCCAGCCATAATTGCCGAAGGCATAGAAGGTGGTGTCACCGGCCGGCACTTCCATGTTGAACACCGCGCGATAGGCGCGGTTTTCCGGGCCGCCCAGGCGGTTGCCGGTGGGCAGATCGGGGGTGATGCCCTGGGCGATCAGCGGCGCGATGGTGGGGCGGCGCACCGAACGATCCCAAATGTTCTGATCGATGAATTCGCCGGTGATGTTGAAGAAGCCGCCATCGTCACCCAGCTTGGTGCCATAGAAGGCCGAAAGCTGCGTGTCCTGGCCGTCGCCGCGATAGGTCTGGCCATAACGGGCGGTCACTTCAAAGCCGGTGTCGCGGCGCAGGCCCAGGTTGATCACGCCGGCGATGGCATCGGAACCATATTGCGCGGCGGCGCCGTCGCGCAGCACTTCCAGCCGGCCCAGCGCCACACCGGAAATCTGCGACAGGTCAGGGCCCTGCGCACCGGCGTTGAGTGCGCCGGCCGCGACCTGCACCAGCGCCGAACGGTGCATGCGCTTGCCGTTGATGAGGACGAGGATCTGGTCAGCCGGCAGGCCGCGCAGCGTGGGCGGGCGCACGAAGGCCGAGGCATCGCCCAGAAGGTTGCGCTGCTGGTTGAACGACGGCACCAGCGTCTGCAGGATGGTCTGCAGCTGCGGGGCGGGCTGCGCCTTGAAGTCATCGGCCGAGAACACGTCCACCGGCACGGCGCTTTCCAGCACGGTGCGATCGGTGCGGCGGGTGCCGGTGACGACGATGGTGGCGTCTTCCTTTTCCTCGGCGGCGGCGGCCGGCTGATCTTCGGCCGCAAGGGCCGGAGCGGCCACGCCGGCCAGCGCCAGCGCCAGCAGCGAGGTTGCCAGCTTCAGTTCGACCCGTTGGGCCTTGTCGCGCAATTTCGTCATTGTCTTCCCCTGGTTGCGATCATCTTTGCCCTCCCGGCGATGCGGATGCCGGCCTGTTGCTGCGGCCGATTCTCCGCCTTCACCACGCGCCGGGCCTGGCCGTGCACGCACGGTCGGGCCCGGTTCGGGCAGCGTGCGCCGGCCAGATCGACCGGTGCACAGGGCCAGGCACCGTTTCCACGGCCCCAGACCCACGCTGCCTGTCCAAGCGCAAACAAATTGTGGCTGACATACGCCATTCACGCACGCGCCTATTTGGCCGCAGGGCTGTGGCCGCAAGGATACAGTTGCCGCCCGTGGCATTTTCGCAACAGTTTTGGTGCCGCTGGGCCCGGATCAGGCCGATAATTGCTTGGCCATGGCCACGAAGCGCACGGCAACGCCGCCGCAATCAACCGTGGTGGCGCTGCCTGCGACATAACCAAGGGCGGCATAGAAGGGCACGCCGGGCAGGGTGGCCATCAGTTCGGTGCGGGCAAAGCCGGCGGCGCGGGCGGCCTGTTCACAGGCAGCCAGCAGGGCGGCACCCACCCCGCGGCGTGCGGCTGCCGGGGCAACAAAGAAGGCGCGGATCTTGGCGGCATCATGGGCCGGATCGAGCAATCCGGATGCCCGCCCGGCAAAGCTGTCACCGCCAAACAGGGTCGCCCGCCGGCTCCAGCCGCCGCACCCCAGCGTCTCGCCGCCCGATTCGACCACCATATAGGTGCCATCGGCCACCAGTTCGCTGTCCACGCCAAACACATGGGCAATCGCCGCCTCGGTCTCTTCCGGCGTGTAATGGCCCTGGCTCAGGATGCGGGCCGAGGCGGTGATGAGGGCGTTCAGTGCCGGAATTTCGTCGGCGCGGGCCGGGCGGATGGACAGGCTGGTCATGGCCGCGGCCGATCAGGCCCTGAACATGGTGCGGGCATCGACCACGGTTTCCAGAATCGGGATATCCTTGATGCGGTCAGGCTTCACGCTGGTCGGGTCTTCGGCCAGCACGACATAATCGGCCAGCTTGCCGGCGGTCAGGCTGCCCTTGATCGCTTCCTCGCGGGCGGCCCAGGCGCCGTTCAGGCTGTTGATGCGGATGGATTCTGCCACCGAAACCCGCTGGTTTGCCCCCCAGGTCTCGCCATTCCAGCCGGTGCGGGTCACCATGCCCTGGATGCCCATCAGCGGGGCGAACGGGCCGGGGAAGAAATCGCTGCCGGCGCACACATTGATGCCGGCATCCAGGAAACTGCGGAAGGCCATGGCGTTGGCCATGCGGTCCGCCCCGTAAAATCCGAACTTGTCGCTGTTGTAATAGGCATAGCTGGTGAAGGGCGCCGGCACCGCGCCCAGCGCCGCCATCCGCTGGATCAGGCCGGGGTTCACCAGCGTGCAGTGGGTGATCTTGGGCCGCAGATCCTTCACTGCCAATTTGGCCTGTGCCCGTTCATAGGCGGTGAGCGCCATGCCGATCGCCACGTCGCCATTGGCGTGGACATTGGGCGTGATGCCGGCGCGCACCATCCGTTCCACCCAGGCATCCAGCACGTCCTGCGGTTCGGTGATGTTGCCGTAATAGGGTGGCGTGCGGCCGGCATAGGGGGTGGAAAGCGCCATGGTGCGTTCGGAAAAACTGCCGTCGGCCAGATGCTCGGCCGTGGCACCCAGCCGGATCCAGTCATCGCCGAACCCGGTTTTCAGGCCGCTTTCGACCATATGATCCAGAAACGCGCCGCGCGCCTCATAACTCACCCGGTGGGTGAGCTGGCCGGCGGCGCGCACATCCTGGATGGCGGCCATGTCGCCGCCCTGGTGGTGCACGGTCGTCAGGCCATAGCGGCTGAAGGCGGCGCTGATATGGGCCATGCCGGCACGGGCGCGGCGGGCCTTTTCGGCGGCATCCAGCTTCGGGCGCAGGCCCTTTTCCTCTACCAGATCAATGGCATTGTCGGTGATGCGCCCCGAAAGCCGGCCATCGGGCAGGCGATCGAAGGTGCCGCCGGGCGGGTTGGGCGTGTCCCGCGTCACCCCCGCCATGGCCAGCGCGAAACTGTTGACAAACACCGTGTGCCCGCCGCGATGGCGCACCATCACAGGATGCGTGGTGCTGATCCGATCGAGATCATCGACGGTCAGCTGCCGGCCATCCTTCAGCTTGGTATCATCATGGAAATACCCATCCACCCAATGGCCGGGCGGGGTTTGCGCCGCCCTGGCCTTCAGCTTGTCGATGATCGACTGGATGGTGACGAACTCCACCTCGAACGGGTTGCCCACCAGCACTTCATACAGCAGCACCTCGCCGATCGGGTGATTGTGGCAATCGATGAAGCCCGGCACCACGCAGGCACCCTTCAGATCGACCAGCCGCGTGCCCCTGCCAGCCAGGCCGCGCACATCATCGCCGCCCACCGCCATGATCCGGTTGCCCTTGATCGCCATGGCGGTGGCGGTGGGCCGGGCATCGTCCATGGTGATGAGCCGGCCATTGAACAGGATGGTATCGGCATCGCGATCATGCGCGACGGCACGGGCGGCCCATGTGGCCCAAAGGGCGGTGGCAAGCAGTTGCCGTCTGTCCATGACTATCCCCCATCTGTCTGCTGACAGCGATGATTGCGCCGTTGGGCCTGCCCGGCAAGCCCTCCCCCAATAAGCCAGTTTTGCGGCCGTGCGTGGCGGCCCACAGTGGCGGCGCAAAGGGGAGGATCAACCCATGGATTTCGCACTGCCCGCCGATCTTCTGGCCTATCTGGCCGAACTGGACGACTTCATCGCCGCCGAGATCAAGCCGCTGGAAAATCAGGACGACAATATCCGCTTCTTCGATCACCGCCGCGAATGGGCGCGCACGGATTTCGAACACGGCGGCCTGCCGCGGCGCGAATGGGAATTGCTGCTGCGCGAGGCGACCATTCGCGCCGACCGGGCCGGGCACTGGCGTTTTTCGGCGCCGAAGAAATATGGCGGCAAGGATGGATCGAACCTGTGGATGGCGGTGATCCGCGATCGCTTTGCTGCCAGGGGGCTGGGCCTGCACAATGATCTGCAGAACGAGCACAGCATCGTGGGCAATTTCCCCTTTGTGGCCATGTTCGAAACCTTCGGCACCGAGGCGCAGAAGCAGGAGTTCATCCTGGGCGGCTTTGCCCGCCAGCGCATCACCGCCTTTGGCTTGACCGAGCCCAGCCATGGATCGGACGCGACCCACATGGAAACCACCGCCGTGCCGGAAACCCGCGACGGGGTGGAGGGCTGGCTGATCAACGGCGAGAAGATGTGGACGACCGGCATGCATGTCGCCACCCACTGCGCCACCTTTGCCCGCACCAGTGGCAAGCCCGGCGCGGCGCGTGGCATTTCCTGCTTCCTGGTGCCCACCGACACGCCCGGCCTGAAGGTTGAGGAATATCTGTGGACCTTCAACATGCCCACCGATCACCCGCGGGTGAGTTTCACCAACGTGTGGGTGCCGGATTCGACCCGGCTCGGCCCGCCTGATGGCGGCCTGGCGCTGGCGCAGAGCTTCGTGCACCAGAACCGCATCCGGCAGGCGGCGAGCAGCCTGGGCGCCGCCACCTTCTGCGTGGAGGAAAGCGTGCGCTATGCCCGGACGCGCAAGCCGTTCGGCGAGGCATTGTCGAAGAATCAGGCCATCCAGTTCCCGCTGGTCGAACTGGCGACCCAGTGCGAGATGCTGCGCCTGCTGATCTACAAGACGGCGTGGGACATGGACAACATGCCCCACGAGGCGATCGAGAGCCAGCTGTCGGACAAGATTTCCATGTGCAATTACTGGGCGAACCGGCTGGTGTGCGAGGCGGCCGACCGGGCGATGCAGGTGCATGGCGGCATCGGCTACAGCCGGCACAAGCCGTTTGAACATATCTTCCGCCACCACCGCCGCTATCGCATCACCGAAGGATCGGAAGAGATCCAGATGCGCAAGGTGGCGGCCTATCTGTTCGGCTATCTGGGGCCGCGAAAGGCGCTGTTCGCGGATTTGTGAGGTGCTGATCCTCCCCCGGCGGGGGAGGATCGCAAGCTTCCCAAGCCTTCGCATCCATGCCAACACACCGCCATGAAACTGGGCGTCTGCTGGTATCCCGAACAATGGCCTGAAACGCTGTGGGCCAGCGACGTGCAGCGCATGGCGGCCTTGGGCCTGCGCTTCGTGCGCATCGGCGAATTCGCCTGGAGCCGGATCGAGCCCGAACCCGGCCGCTTTGACTGGGGCTGGCTGGATCGCGCCGTTGATCTGGCGCATGCGGCGGGTTTGCAGGTGGTGATGGGCACGCCCACCGCCACGCCGCCGAAATGGCTGGTGGATGCGCACCCGGAAATTCTGGCCAGGGGCCGCGACGGGCAGCTGCGCGGCTTTGGTTCGCGCCGGCATTATTGTTTTTCGTCGGATGTGTATCTTGAACAGGCCAAACGCATCTCGGCGCTGATGGCCGCCCGTTATGGCCAGCACCCGGCCGTGGTGGCCTGGCAGACCGACAATGAATATGGCTGCCACGACACGGTGGTGAGCACCTCTGATGCGGCGAAGGCCGGCTTCCGGCGCTGGCTGGCGCAGCGTCATGGCGACGTGGCGACGCTCAACGCGGCCTGGGGCCTGGCATTCTGGAGCCAGGACTATCGCAGCTTCGACGCGGTTGACGCCCCGTTCGGCACCGTCACCGAAAGCCACCCGGCGCACCGGCTGGACTGGCAGCGCTACAGCTCGGCGATGGTGGAGCGGTTCAACGCGGCGCAGGTTGCCATCTTGCGCGCTGAATCGCCGGGGCGCGACATCGTCCACAATTTCATGGGCCTGTTCACCGAATTTGATCATTATGCCGTCGGCCGCCAGCTGGATGTGGCGACGTGGGACAGCTACCCCATCGGTTTCCTGGGGCAGGGGCCGTTCAGCGCGGCCGACAAGGCGCGATATCTGCGCACCGGCCACCCGGATCTGACCGCCTTTCACCACAGCCTGTATCGCGCCTGCGGGCAGGGGCGCTGGTGGGTGATCGAACAACAGCCCGGCCCGGTGAACTGGGCGGCGTGGAACCCGGCGCCAGCGAAAGGCGCGGTGGAGCTGTGGGGCTGGGAGGCGGTGGCGCACGGGGCCGAACGCATGAGCTGGTTCCGCTGGCGTCAGGCCCCGACCGGCCAGGAGGCGATGCACGCCGGCTTGAACCGGCCCGACAATCAGCCGGCGGCGGCGTGGGGCGAGGTGGCGGCGCTGGCCGCCGGGCTGGCGCAGCTGGGGCCGCTGCCGCCGCGCGGCCGCGCCGATGCGGCTCTGATCTTTGATTATGAGAGTGTGTGGCAGGTCGCAAGCCAGCCCCAGGGCCGCGATCAGGATGCGCTGGCCACCGCCATGGCCTGGCATACGGCGGCGCGGCGGCTGGGCCTGGGCGTTGATATCGTGCCCCCCGATGCCGATCTGGCCGGATACAAGCTGGTGCTGTTGCCCATGCAGGTGGTGGTGGATGATGGCCTGGCGCAGCGGCTGGCGGCGTGCGGGGCCCATGTGCTGGCCGGGCCGCGCACCGGATCGAAAACCCGCGATTTCGCCATTCCGGCTTGCTTGCCGCCCGATGGGCTGAAGGCCCTGATCAACATCACGGTGGCGCGGGTGGAAAGCCTGCCGCCGGGCATCAGCCTGGCCGCCGGCAATGCCGGGCGGGTGACCGGCTGGATGGAGGATGTCGAGGCCGGCAGCGGTGTGGACATTCGTGCCGGGCTGGATGACGGGCGCGGCCTGTGGTTCCAGGCCGGCCGCTGCCATTATCTGGCGGGGCAGGTGGATGACGGCCTGTTGCGCCGGATCATTGCCGATGCGGCGGCTGCGGCGGGCCTTGCCGTGGCTGATCTGGGCCCGGATGTGCGGGTGGAACGGCGGGGCGATCTGCGCCTCCTGTTCAACTATGGCCACACGCCGGTTGACCTGCCAGTCTCCCCGATCATCGGCGTCAATCCGGTGCCGCCGGCGGGCGTCGCCATCTGGAAGGAATGAGATCATGACTGTGCTCGCCGTGCGCAAGGGGGCCCTGGCCGAAACCAGCCCGCTGCCCGATGTCGGCGTGGCCGGGCCGGGGCAGGCGCGGATGATCGTGGAGACATTCGCGCTGACGGCCAACAATGTCACCTACGCCGTGCATGGCGAGGACATGGCCTATTGGCGGTTCTTCCCGGCCCCGGACGGGCTGGGGATCGTGCCGGTGTGGGGCTTTGGCCATGTCGAGACCAGCCATGTCGATGGTGTGACGGCGGGGGAGCGTTATTTCGGCTATTGGCCGATGGCCGGCGCGGCGCTGTTGCAGCCGGTTGGTGTCAGCCGCGCCGGCTTGACCGATGGGGCAGCGCACCGCGCCGGGCTGCCGCCGTTTTACAACCGCTATACCCCCGCGTCGAGCGACTGGGGCAATGAGGACGTGCAGAGCCTGTTGCGCGTGCTGTATGCCACCGCCTTTCTGATCGACGCGCTGATGGCGACCCGGCCGGTGGACACGGTGCTGCTGTCGTCGGCCTCGTCGAAAACCGCGCTGGGGGCAGCACAGGCGGCCAAGGGCCGGCAGCGCGTGGTGGGGCTGACCTCGGCCGCCAACCGCGATTTCTGCCTGGCCACCGGCTATTATGACCAGGTGCTCAGCTATGCCGAGGTGGCCGACGTGCGGGGGGATGCGATCGCGTTCGTCGATCTGTCGGGCAATGGCGCGGTGCGCAGTGACGTTCACACCCTGTTGGGGGATCGGCTGCACGAAAGCCATATGGTGGGCGACACCCATTGGCAGCAAGACAACAGGCAGACGCTGCCCGGACCGAGGGCGGCACCGTTTTTTGCGCCCACAGTGGCGCAGGCGCGCGTCGCCGAATGGGGCCCGGCCGGGTTCGACGCGCGCCTGTTGGCCGCCTGGCGCAGCTTTGTCGCCACCACCGGCTGGCTGAAGGTGGAGCGGGTGCAGGGCCGGCAAGACGTGGCCGCTGCCTGGGCCGATCTGGTGCGCGGCCGCATCGATCCGGCGGTGGGCATCATCGCCAGCCTGTGATCGTTCAGCCCTGTGAAAGCCGCGGCGTGGCAAGGCGGCGCCATGGTCGGGCGCTGGACAATGTGTCGCAAGCCACCGTTCTTGAGTGGCGTCGCGCCCGCGCGTAAAGCGCCAGCCTCAACGGCTTGGCTGGCAACGGCAGGGCGTGACCAATTTGCCGGCTCCCCCCCTTTTTGCCGGCGCAAGGGAGAATGACATGAAGCTGCTGGGTTTTGTCGCTGCTGCCCTGGTGATCGCCGCTCCGGCCGCCGCCAAGGAAATCACCGTGAAGATGCTGAACAAGGGCAAGGAAGGCGCCATGGTCTTCGAACCGGGCTTCATCAAGGCCGCCCCCGGCGACACGGTGAAGTTCGTTGCCACCAATCCGGGCCACAACGCCCAGACCATTGCGGGCCTGCTGCCGGCCGGCGAAGCCGAACAGAAGGGTGCCATGGGCAAGGATTTCGTGCTCAAGGTTGGCAAGCCCGGCCTGTACGGCATCAAGTGCCTGCCGCACTTCTCCATGGGCATGGTCGCCCTGGTGCAGGTGGGCAATGGCCCGTCGGCCAACCTGGCCGCTGCCAAGGCCGTGAAGCTGTCGCCGCTGGCCACCAAGCGCATGACCGCCTATCTGGCCCAGGCCAAGTAAGCTTTCAGCTCCCGCTGAACGGCGGTCGGGGTGGCAACACCCCGGTCGTTTTCATTCTGGGGGCGATTGTTCACCCCCCCTGACAATCGGCCCCGAACCGGATAGTGCCGGGCCATGATCGCCCTGCCGCCCAATCCGCCCGCCATCATCCTGGTGCGCCCGCAGCTGGGCATGAACATCGGCGCGGTGGCGCGCGCCATGCTGAACTTCGGCCTCACCGATCTGCGGCTGGTGAGCCCGCGCGATGGCTGGCCCAATCCCGATGCCGGGCCATCGGCATCGGGGGCCGACAGCGTGATCGCCGCGGCGCGCGTGCATGACAGCCTGGCCGATGCCATCGCCGATTGCCATTTCACCATCGGCACCGCCATGACCACCCGCGACATGACCCGCCGTGTCACCGCGCCGGCCGGTGCGGTGGCCGAAATCCGGGCGCTGCCCGGCCGGTCGGCGCTGTTGTTCGGGCCGGAACGCACCGGCCTGGTGCGCGAAGACCTGCTGCACTGCCATGCCATCTGCACCATCCCCAGCAACCCGGATTTCGGCAGCCTCAATCTGGCGCAGGCGGTGGCAGTGCTGGGCTATGCCTGGGTGATGACGCATGATCCGCCGCCGCCCAGCTGGCTGGTCAATCACGACGGCCCGGCGGCACAGGCGGAACTGGCCGGGCTGATCGCCGCCATGGAGGGCCAGCTGGCGGCCAATGGCTTCTTCAATCCCGCCCCCGGCCTGGCCGATACCGCCCGGCGCATGTTGCGCAACATCTTCACCCGGCCCGGTTTCACCGGCGCCGAAGTGCAGTTCCTGCGCGGCGTGGTGCGCGGCCTGGCCAGCCCGCGACGGCCGCCTCAATAGGCCGGCAGGCCAGGATATTCCCAATGGAAGCGCACGCCGGTCTCGCCCGGCGCGGCGCGCACCAGCGCCGGGGCCCGGATCAATCCCCCATGCACCCCGTTCCCGTATCGGTTGGGCGCCGTGTTGGCGGGTTTGGCCCGGCCGGCACGAAAAAAGCCGCCGGTTGCCCGGCGGCCTTGTCGTTGTGTCGTATCCAGGAAACTGCCCCTTGGGCAGGTCGCCGTGGCCGGTTCAGGCCACGGCCGGATACTCGGAGGTTTCAGGGTCGCGCAGCGCATAGCCGCGGCCCCAGACGGTTTCGATGCAGCCCGACGCCGGAGCGCCGGCCAGGTGCAGTTTCTTGCGCAGCTTGCACACGAACACATCGATGATCTTCAGTTCGGGTTCGTCGCGGCCGCCATACAGATGGGTCAGGAATATTTCCTTGGTCAGCGTCATGCCCTTGCGCAGGGACAGCATCTCAAGAATGGCATATTCCTTGCCGGTGAGCGACACGCGCTTGCCCGACACCGTGACGCTGCGCCCGGCCAGATCAACCGCCACCGGCCCGGTGACGATCATCGACTGGCCATGGCCCTGGCTGCGCCGCACCAGTGCGTGCAGGCGGGCCAGCAGCTCCTCCCGTTCGAACGGCTTGGTGACATAATCATCCGCGCCGGCCCCGAAGCCCGTCACCTTGGTGGTGGTTTCGGCATCTCCCGACAGGATCAGCACCGGCGTGTTGATCCGCAATTGCCGCATCCGCCGCAATATTTCCTGCCCATTCATGTCGGGCAGGGTGAGATCCAGCAGGACGACATCGAATTCGTACGTGCGGACATATTCCAGGGCAAGCTCACCCGTGCTTGCCGTCTCGTGCTCCACAGCCGCCTCATCAAGCATACGCTCGATGCTGCGCGCCATTGCACGATCGTCTTCGACCAAAAGAACGCGCATGCAAACATCTCCGGTTCGGATTAACCCTCCTCAGGCACGACCCACCTGACACCGACCCCAAGCATGTTGTAACAATCATTACGACGCAGTGTAAAGCGCCGAATGCTTATGAAAGTAATTACATTTATATTAATTATCTATTTCTGATTTCGCCATCATCTTGAAATAGGGGGCGGTAGATCTGCACCCGCGTCACGCGCAGGCCGTGTACGCCGATTTGCCGCATGGCCCGTTCCCACAGGCGGATTTCCTCCACGCTCAATTGCCAGCGCGCGCAGGCTTCGCCTTCGCTGATGCGGCCATCGGCGATGGCGCGCACCACGGCGGCCTTGCGGCGCGGCACCCAGCGCACCGTGTTGGCCGGCGGCAGATCTTCGGCTGGCGTGGTGCCCGGTGGCGGCGGTGACATGAACGACATGGTGCCTCCTGGCCCCGCCGGGGCGCGTCTTTGGGTTCGCCTGTTTGGACGGCAAGGAACCGGCAATGTTTAGGATTCAGCCGTCAGGCCAGGCCCCCCGGCTCTTGACGGCGGCCCTGGCCGTGCGCATTGCGCGCGCTGTGATCGATCCTGTGCCTTCTGATGCCATGCCGGCGGCGGCTGCGGCCGTGCTGGCCCCGTTGCAGGGGCGGCGCGTGGCGGTGGCCATGTCGGGCGGGGTCGATTCATCGGTGGTGGCAGCGCTTGCCCATGCCGCTGGCTGCGATGTGGTGGGCATCACCTTGCAGCTGTATGATCAGGGCGCGGCGGCGCGCCGGCCGGGAGCCTGCTGCGCCGGGGCCGATATCCGCGATGCCCGCGCTGTCGCCCAGCGGCTGGGCATCGCCCATTATGTGATCGACATGGAAAGCCGCTTTCGCACCAGCGTGATCGACAATTTTGTTGAAAGCTATGCCCGCGGCCTCACCCCGGTGCCGTGCGTGGAGTGCAACAAATCGGTGAAGTTCACCGATCTGCTGGCGCTGGCCCGCGATCTGGGGGCAGCGGCGCTGCTGACCGGCCATTATGTCCAGCGGCTGGGCGATGCACCGGGCGAACTGCACCGTGCCGCCGATCCAAACAAGGATCAAAGCTATTTCCTGTGGGCCACCACCCAGGCCCAGCTGGATTATCTGCGCTTTCCGCTGGGCGGGCTGGCCAAGGCGCAAACCCGCGCGCTGGCCGATCATTTCGGCCTGGTGGTGGCGGCCAAGCCCGACAGCCAGGATATTTGTTTCGTGCCCGGCGGCGATTATGCCGCGGTGGTGGAACGCATCCGCCCCGAACTGGCCCAGCCCGGCGACATCATCGACGAACAGGGCCGGGTGCTGGGCCGCCACGCCGGCATCCACCGCTTTACCGTTGGCCAGCGGCGCGGGCTGGACATCGGCGGCCAGGCGCAGCCCCTCTATGTGATCGGCATCGATGCGGCGCGCCAGGCCGTGATCGCCGGGCCGCGCGCCGCGCTGGCGGTGGCGGCGGCGCGGCTGGACGGGGTGAACCGGCTGGGCCCCGGCGATGGCCCGCTGATGGTCAAGGTGCGGTCCATGGCGCCGCTGGCCCCGGCCCGGCTGGACGGCGACTGGCTGCTCTTCGACACGCCGCAATATGGCGTGGCCCCCGGCCAGGCGGCGGTGGCCTATGTCGGCAATCGGCTGGTGGCCGGCGGCACCATGGTGGAAACCCGCCGCGCCGTGGCCGGCCCGGCCCTGCTGGCCAGCGCCTGAACTGTCGATATCTTGACACCGGCCTGACGCTTTTCTGACGCCGGCCTGTCAAGGGTTCGACAAACTAACCGTCTCGTAACCATGGCGCAGCGGCGCGGCCGTTCATCGGCGCGGCTGGCACGGCGGTTGCATTGCACGGGGCATGAGCACGCCCATCCCCGCCCTGCCGCTGCCCCCGGCCCGTCCGCTGCCGCTGCCTGCCCGCGAATGGCTGCCCGGCCTTGTCGATGTCGATCTGGGCCAGTTGCCCATCATCATTGGCGATGAACGGCCGCCACAACCAAAGCTTGAATGCCGGCATGTCATCCTGGTGCGGGCCGCGCGCGGTCATGCCCGCCGCGCCGGCCCGGCGCTGATCATCGGGGTGGCCCCCGGAGACGAGGCCTTTGCCACCGCGCTGATCGCTGCCTATGCCCGGCCGAACGGCCCGGCGGCGGCCGATCCGGCCTCGGCCACGCTGCTGGCGCTGGCGCGGCGGGTGGGGGCCAGCCCGGCCAGCGTGCTGATCGAAGGGGCCACCGGCACCGGCAAGGAAGGCATCGCCCGGCTGGTGCACCAATCATCGCCGCGCCGTGATGGCCCGCTGGTGGCGGTGAATTGCGCGGCGCTGGCCGATCAGATGGTGGAAGCCACGCTGTTCGGCCATGAACGCGGCGCCTTCACCGGCGCCCATGCCGCCAGCCCCGGCCTGGTGCGCAGCGCCGATGGCGGCAGCCTGTTCCTGGATGAAGTGGCCGAACTGCCGCTGGGCGCCCAGGCCAAGCTGCTGCGCGTGTTGCAGGAACGCGAGGTGCTGGCGGTGGGGGCCACCCGCCCGGTGCCGGTGGACGTGCGCATCATCGCCGCCGGCAATCGCGATCTGGCCGCCGATGTGGCGGCCGGCCGTTTCCGTGCCGATCTCTATTGGCGTCTGGCGGTGTTTCCGCTGCGCACGCTGCCGCTGGCCAGCCGCCCGGCCGACATCATCGCCATTGCCGCCCACATGCTGCTGGCCCGCACCGGCGGCGACGGGCTGGTGCCGTGGCTGGCCCCGTGTGCGCAGGGGCGGCTGCATGCCCACCCCTGGCCCGGCAATGTGCGCGAACTGGGCAATGTGCTGGATCGCGCCCTGGTGCTCACCGATGGCCCCAACATCGCCGCGCGCGATCTGCTGTTCGATGGCCTTGCCGCCGCCATGCCGGTGGCTGCTGCATCGGCCGCGCTGCCCGGCGTGGTGCGCGATGCCGAACATGGTGCCATTGCCCGCGCGCTGGCAGCGGCCCCCACCCGCCGCGATGCCGCCCGCCAGCTGGGCATTTCCGAACGCACGCTGCGCTACAAGCTGGCCGCCGCCCGTGCCGCCCCTGATGCGCCCACGGTCCAGTGATGCTGCCGCCGGTCGATACCAGTGCCATCCTCAAGCTGCGGGCCGACATACTGGCCCGCAACGCCGCGCTGCGTGCCCCGGCCGCACCGGTGGCCGAACCGCCGCGCTTCGGGGCGGCGCTGGATACGGCGCTGCGCCAGGTGTCGGCCATCCAGGATCAGGCAACGGCGGCCACCACCGCGTTTGAAACCGGGCAGACCCATGATCTGGCCAGCGTGATGATCGCTCGCCAAAAAGCCTCCATCGCCTTTGAAGCCACGTTGCAGGCGCGCAATCGCCTCATCACGGCCTACAAGGACGTGATGAACATGCCGTTGTGATCCGGGCATGAGCGAGGCTGCCGCCCTTCCGCCCGAACCGGCCCCCACCGGCCTGGCCGTGCCCCCGGCGCTGGCCCCGGTGGTGGAACGCGCCCGCGCGCTGGCGGCCAGCCCGGCCATCGCCAGTGCCCGCCCGGCGCTGCTGGTCATTGCGCTGCTGGCCGCCGCCGCGCTGGCCTGGGCGTTGCTGCGCCAGCCCGATTGGCGGCCGCTGTATCCCGGCCTGTCCGAAGCCGATGCGGCCGCTGTCACCACCGCGCTGGCGGCGGCCAATTTCGATCACCGCGTCAACGAAGCCACCGGCACGGTGGAGGTGGCGGCCAGCGATGTCGCCCGTGCCCGCATCCTGCTGGCCGGGCAGGGCCTGCCCAAATCCACCGCCACCACCGCCACCGCCGATCTGGATGCCATGCCGCTGGGCGCGTCGCGTTCGGTGGAGGCAGCGCGGCTGAAGGCGGCGCTGGCCCGCGATCTGGCCGCCAGCGTGGAGGCGATCGACGGGGTGAAATCCGCCCGCGTGCATGTGGCCGCCCCCGAACCATCGGTGTTCATCCGCGATCGTGCCGCGCCATCGGCCAGCGTGTTCGTGTCCCTCGCCCCCGGCCGCAGCCTGTCCGAAGCGCAGGTGCGGGCGATCATCTGGCTGGTCGCCACCTCGGTGCCCGGCCTCACGTCGGATCGTGTTTCGGTGGTCGATCAATCGGGCAGCCTGCTGTCGGCCGGGGTGTCGGGGGATGGCCAGCAACTGGCCTATCAACAGCGGCTGGAAGCGCTGGTGCGTGATCGGCTGGTGAAACTGCTCACCCCCATGCTTGGCCCCGGCCGCTTCACCGCCGAAGTGGCGGCCGATGTCGATTTTTCCGAAAACGAGGCCGCATCCGAACGCTTCCAGCCCGGCGGCACCGTGCGTTCGGAACAGACCAGCCGCAACATGGATGGCACGCCGCCGGCTGCCGCCGGCATCCCCGGCGCGCTCACCAACACCGTGCCGCAGGCCGCCCAGGTGCAGGGCAACCCGCCGGCCACGCCGGCTCCGGCGGCGGCCGGCGGCGCCACCACCGCCGAAACCGCCGCGCGCAGTTTCGAGATCGGCAAGGATGTATCGGTCACGCGGGCCGCCGCCCCGCGCGTGCGCCGCCTGTCGGTGGCGGTGCTGGTGGATAGCGCGGCGCTTGGAAAGGGCAACGCCCGGCTGCGCGCCGCCGAACTGGCCACGGTGCAGCGGCTGGTGCGCGGGGCGATGGGCTTTGATGCGGCGCGCGGCGATCTGGTGGAGGTGCAGATGCGCGCCTTTGCGCCGGAAGAAACCGGCCCGGCGGCCTGGTATGAAGCGCCGGTGGTGCAGGATTATGGCCCGTGGATCGCCGCCGGCGGTGCCGTGCTGCTGCTGCTGGCCGGCGGCTTCCTGTTGTGGCGTGGCCGCCGCCGGGCCACCCAGGCCGCGCTGTCGGCCGCCGGGCTGGCCGGCGCGGCGGCCGATGGGGCCGGGGCCGTGGTGGGCGGCGCGGTGGGCGGCGTGCTGGGCAGCGTGCTGGGCGCGGTGGGGCGCGGTGCCAGCGTGCCCAGCGTCTATCCCGAAGGCTCGGCCGAAAAGGCCGCGGTCGCCGCGATGATCGATGGCGGCGAACTGCTGCGCCCGGCCGCCGCCCGCGATTACAGCGGCAAGCTGGACATTGCCCGCACGCTGGTCACCGGGGATCGGGATCGCGCCATGGCGGTTGCCCGCCAGATGCTGCTGGCCGGCCCGGCTGATCCGCCGGCCGATGCCCCGGCGCGCACCGATGCCGGCAGCGACGGGGCAGACGGCTGATGGCCAGCGCCCCGCTTCTGCCGGCCAACAGCCCGGCGGCTGCCCTGTCGGGGGCGCAGAAATGCGCCATCCTGCTGCTGGTGCTGGAAGAACGCCAGGCCAGCGAGATGCTGGCCGGCATGAGCCCGGCCGAAGTGCAGCAGGTGGGCGAAGCCATGCTGACCGTGGCGGAAATCGATCCCATCGCCATCGATCATGTGCTGGATGAGTTTCTGGCCCGCACCGCGCAGGTGGCCGCGCTCGACAGCCAGGGCCGCCAGGTGCGCCAGCGGCTGGGCGCGGCGCTGGGCACGCCGCGGGCCGAAACCATCATCGAAAAGATCGGTCCGCCCGCCGCCGGCCGCCGCTTTGCCGTGCTGGACTGGGTGGATGCCGCCGGGCTGGCCAAGCTGATCGCCGATGAACATCCCCAGGCCATCGCCGTGGTGCTGGCGCATCTGCCCGAAACCCGCGCGGCGGCCACGCTGGATGCCCTGCCCGAAGATCTGCAACCCGATATCGCCGCGCGGCTGGCCACGTTGCTGCCGGTCAACATCACCCAGCTCGCCGCGCTGGAAGCCGATCTGGAGGCCAAGCTGCGCGGGGTGGGCACCCAGCGCGATGTGGCGCAGCTGGCCGGCACCGATTTTGCCGCCGCCGTCATCAAGAAGGCGCGCGGCCGCGGCGCGCTGCTGGAAACGCTGATGGGGCTGAATGCCGAACTGGCGGCCGAACTGGAAAGCCAGCAGTTCATCTTCGAGGATCTGCTCGGCCTGTCCCAGAAAGACATGCAGCTGGTGCTGCGCGAGGTGGATTCGGGCCAGCTTGCCATTGCCATGAAGGGCGCCAGCCCGGCGCTGAAAGACTTCATCTTTGCCGCCATGTCGAAACGCGCCGCGTCGCAATTGCAGGATGAACTGGCCGAACGCGGCCCGATGAAGCGCAGCGAGGTGAACGCCGCCCAGGCCGAGCTGTGCCGCACCGTGCGCCGGCTGGGCGATGCCGGCGCGCTCACCCTGCCCACCAGCGGGGAGGCGATGCTGTGACCGCGCATGATCCCCGCCTGGCCGCCCTGCTGGGCACAAGCCCGGCCGGATCGGCGGGCCTGGCCGCCCTGCTGGCCAGCCATCTGCCCAAACCGCCGCCGCCGGCCGAACCACAGGTGGATATCGGCAGCCTGCTGGACGAAGCCCGCGCGCAAGGGCGCGCCGAAGGCGAGGCGGCGGGCGAAGCGCGCGGCCGGGCGGCGGCCAGCGCCGATCTGGCCCCGCGACTGGCCGCGCTGGACACCGCCGCCGCCGCGCTGCGCAGCGCCACCGGCCTGGATGAAGCGGTGCTGGCCCCGCTGCTCACCGGCCTGGCCCGCGCCATTTGCGAAACCGTGCTGATGGCCGAACTGGCGCGGCCGCGATCCTTGCGCCCGCTGGTCGATGCGGCGCTGGCCGAAGTGGCCGAAGCCGCCATCCCCACCCTGTCGGCCCATCCCGCCACGCTGGCGCTGATCGCGGCCGATCTGCCGCCGGGCCTGGCCACCCGCGCCGATGCCAGCCTGCCGCCCGGCCATGTGGCGGTGGCCGGCCCGGATTATCGCATCGATGCCGGGCTGGGTGATCGGCTGGCGCAGATATTGAAGGCGCTGCCATGACCGGACTGCCCACCCCCGGCCCCCACCGCCCTGTGGGCACCTCCCCCACAGGGGGAGGATCAGCACAGGAAAATCCTCCCCCTGTGGGGGAGGTGCCGACCGCAGGGAGGCGGAGGGGGCCCGCAGGGGGCCAGGTGCAATCAGTCACCCCCAACACAACCGATGCCATTGCCCGCCGCATCGCCGCGCTGCGCGTGCCGGCGCTGCCGCTGCGGCGTGGCGGCGTGGTGGTGGCGGCCGATGGCGCCATCATCGAAGCGGTGGGCATCACCGCCGCCATCGGCAGCCGGGTGGCCATCGGCCCGGTGGCGGCGGCCGGCGAAGTGATCGGCTTTCGCGATGGCCGCGCCCTGTTGATGGGCCTGGCCGCGCTGCCCGCCATTGCGCCGGGTGCCGCCGTGCTGGCCGATCCGGCCGGCAGCAGCGTGGCGGTGGGCGATGCCCTGCTGGGCCGGGTGATCGATGGCCTGGGCCAGCCGCTGGATGGGCTGGGGCCGCTGGCCACCACGGCGCAGGTGCCGGCCAGCCCGCCGCCGCTGCCGCCGCACGCCCGCGCCCGTGTCACCTGCGCGCTGCCCACCGGGGTGCGCGCCATCGATGGGCTGCTCAGCGTGGGGGTTGGGCAGCGCATTGGCATCATGGCCGGAACGGGCGTGGGCAAATCGGTGCTGCTGGGCCAGATCACCCGCTGGGCGCAGGCCGATGTGGTGGTGGTGGCCCTGATCGGCGAGCGCAGCCGCGAGATCAGCGATTTTCTCGATACCGAATTGTCGGGCCCGGCCCGGCACCGCACCGTCACCATCGCGGTGCCGGCATCCGATGCAATGCTGTGCCGGGTGCGCGGGGCGCAGCGGGCCTTCGCCGTGGCCGAATGGTTCCGGGCGCAAGGGCGGCAGGTGCTGCTGATCCTCGATTCGCTGTCGCGGGTGGTGCATGGCGCGCGCGAAGTGGCCATGGCGCGCGGCGAACCCGGCGGCGCGCGCGGCTTTCCGCCATCGGCGCTGCAACTGGTGGCCGATCTGGCCGAACGTGCCGGCGGCGACCGGCAATCGGGCGGGGCCATCACCCTGATCGCCACCGTGCTGGCCGAGAATGATGATCGCGCCGATCCGGTGGTGGATGCGGCGCGCGGCGTGATGGATGGGCATATCCTGCTGTCGCGCCGGCTGGCCGGGCGCGGCCAGTTTCCGGCCATCGATCTGGTCAGCTCGGCCAGCCGGGTGATGTTCGATATCTGCGATGCCGATCATCTGGCCGCGGCCGCGCGCTTCCGCCGCCTGATCGCCCTGATCGAGGAAAACCGCGATCTGGTGTTGATGGGTGCCTATGCCCCCGGCGCCGATCCCGAACTGGATCAGGCGCTGGCCCTGCAACCGGTGCTGGCCGCCTTCATGGCGCAGCCGCGCGCCCAGGCCGCCGCACCCGATGACAGCATTGCCACGTTGAAAGCCCTGGTGGCCCCGATGGAGACGGCGTGATGACGCAGGAACCCACCGCGCTGGACCGGTTGATCCGCGTCCGCCGCATCCGCGAACGGCTGGCCATGGCCGATCTGGCCCGCGCGCAAGGGCAGGCGGCGGCCGATGCCGCGCTGCTGGGGCGGGTGCGCGCGCTGGTGGGCGGGCAGGGGCAGGGCACCGCCACGGCCGGTGCGCGCGCCGCCCGCGCCCGCATCGATGGCCAGTTGCAGGCGATTGCCGCCGATGTCGCCGGCCGCCAGCAGCGTTCGTTGGCCGCGCGCGACGACGCCGGCCGCCAGCTGGCCGCCGCCCGCGCCGCCGTTGATGCCGCCGTGGCCCGCCGCGCCGAACAGGATGGCGGCCAATGATCCCGGCTGGCCTGCCTGTTGCCCTCGGCCCCGCTGCGCCCGTCCCGGCGGCCCCTGCCGATCTGGCGGGAATCGCGCTGGTGCCGGCCGCTGAACCGGCCGGGCCGGCGCCAGCCTTTGCCCTGGCGCTGGCCACGGCACTGCCGCCTGCCCGGATGCCTGCCCCGTTGCCCCCGCCGCCGATGGCGGCAGGGCCGGCCCCGCTGCCCGCCGCCGTGCCTGCGCCCGCCGATCAGCCCTGGGCCCGGCTGCTGGTGCCCGAACTGGCCAGCCTGCCGCCGCCGGCCGCCGCGCCGGCGCGCGTTCCCCCGGTTGTGCCGGCCCCGCTGGCTGATCCGGCCAACCCGGCCCCACCGGACGCCACGGATGCGTCGGCAGACTTGGCTCTGCCGGCAGCGTTGGCCCTGCCGGCCGATGCAGCCACAGCGGCGGTGCCGGCCCGGATCATGCCCGCACCCGATCCGGCCCAGCCACCGGCCCCACCGCCAGACCAGCCCGCAGCCGATGCACGGCCCGATCAGCCGCCGGCACAGGAACCACCCGCGCCGCCGCCGTCTGCGCCGCCACCGATGGCGCTGCCGCCGGCCATCGTGCTGCCGCCGGCGGCGCCAGCGCCGCTGCCCGGCGCAGCGGCCACGGCCATCGCACGGCCGCCCGCCAGCACCGCGCCCGCCAGCATCGCAGCCGCCCGATGGGTCAGGCCGGCAGCGCCAACCGCCATGGCCGTGCCCCGCCCCGGCCCTGCGCTGCATGCGGCCATCGCCCCGGCCACCATCATGTTCCCGCCGGCACCGCGCCCCTCTGCTGCGCCAACAGCACGCCTGCCAGCCGATGCACCCACCCCGGCCGTGCTGGCCAGCGCGCCGTTACCGGCTGCGCTTGCGCCGATCATGCGCCAGCCTGTCATCGCCGATCCGCTGGCCGGGGTGCCTGCCGCTGCGGCTGGCGATGTCGGCCGGCCACCGCCCACCCAGGTGGCGATGATCGCCGCCCCGCCGCCATTATTTGCGGCACTCCAGCCGACGCCGCCATTATTGGCGGCACTCCAGCCGACGTCGCCACTGTTGGCGGCACTCCAACCGACGCCGCCATTATTGGCGGCACCCGCGCAGGCAGCGCCCCTGCCGCTGGCCGTATCTGCGCCCTGGCCAGTGGCGGCGGCGTCCGGCGTCCGCCTCGCCCCCCCGGCACAGCGCCAGCCGGCCGATTGGCAGCGCAGTCTGCCGGCCAGCCCGGCCGCGGCAATCGCCAGTCCCGCTGCGGACGTGGCGGTGGCGGCAGCCCCTGCGCCTGTCGCCAGCCCCGCCGTGCGCCCACCGGCGCAATCAGCCCCGCCGATCGCGGCTGAATCCAGCCCAAAGACCACGCGCCGCGCCCGCCTCGCCGATCCGGCCGAAGCGCTGCAATCGCCACCGCCGGCCCCGCTTGCGGCGGTGGGGCCAAATCTGTCACCGGAACCGGCGCTGCGGCCACCGGCGGCCGAACCGCGGTCACCACTGCCGGCCGTTGCTGCCACCGTGGCCAGCCCTGCTGCCACCGAATCGGCGCTGTCGATCCCGTCGGCCCGGCTGGGCGCGGTGCAGGTGGAACTGGCCGGCACGCCCGCCGATCTGGCCATCACGCTGGCCGCCACGCCGCAATCGGCACCGCTGCTCGATGCCGCCGGCGGCCGCCTGCAACAGGATCTGGCCGCCGCCGGCATCACCCTGTCCTCGCTCTCCATCAACGGGCAGCGCAGCGATCTTTCCGGCGGCCAGCGCCAGAAACGCCCCCCGCCGCAGCTGGAGGCGATGGCCGCCGTCCGCCGTGGGCTGCGCCCTCCCCCGCCCCCCGTCAATGACCGCTTCGCCTGAGGATGATTGCCATGGCCGATAAAGCTGAAAACACTGAAAAGCCAAAGAAAAACATCATGGGCAAGCTGTTGCCCATGCTGGCGTTCGTGGCCGGCGCCGGCGCCGGCGGGGCCGGGGCCGGAATCGCGGTGATCAAGTTTGCGGCCCCTGCCGCCGATCATGGCGGCGCCGCCCATGCCGAAGCCCCGCCCGCCCCGGCCGGCCCGCTGGAATATGTGGAGATCGAAAACGCCTTCACCAGCAATCTGGCCGATTCCGGCCGCTATCTGCAGGTGAAACTGTCGGTGTCCACCTTTGGCGGTGCCGATGCCGTGGCCGCCGTGGGCAAGCACAAGCCGGCGATCATCTCGGCCGTACTGGCCGCCCTGGGCGAAGCCCGCGACGCCGACATCGAATCCGCCAAGGCCAAGGCACAATTGGCGGCAAGGCTGAAGGAAACTATCAATAACACACTGAAATCAAAAGGTGAACCCGGAACGATCGAAGAGGTGTTCTTCACCTCGCTGGTGGTGCAATGAGCGAGCTGCGCATCCGCAGCGAAGCGCCGCCCGCCGCCGATTTCATCGATGTCTGGCAGCCGCGCAGCGCCGCGGCCCCACCCGATGATGGCGATGACACGCCGTTCATGCCGCTGATCCTGGCGCTGGAGGAGGCGCTGGCCGGCCTTTTCGGGCTGGCGGTCACCGTCCATCCCGGGCGCGGCCTGCCGCCGGGGGCGCCGGATGTGGCGCTGGAACTTGGGGCCTTGCTGGCCACGGTGCGGCTGGGCGGCGATCCCAGCCGCCCGGTCGCCTGCATCTCTGGCGTTACCACAGCCCGCCACGCCCGGCAATTGGGTGAACAATTGCAGACACTTGTGCTCCGGCTCTGGCCTGCCGTCAGCCAGCGGGCGGCACTGATCATCGATGTCATCGTTGCCCTGGGGGCGGGCAGCAGCGTGGTGGGCGTGGTGCGGCTGCCGGCACCGGAAGCGCCGCAGCCAGCCCAGCCGGTGCGCCCGCTCGGCCAGGCCGCGCTGGCGCTGCCGCTGCGGCTGCCGGTGCGGCTGGCCTGCGAAATGCTGCCGCTGTCGCGGCTGCTGCCGCTGCGGCCCGGTCTGATCATCCCCATCCACAGCGGGCCGGACATGCCGGTGATGCTGGGCGATCATCAGGTGGCGCTGGCCAGCCTGGTGCCGCTGCCTGATGGCCGCCAGCAGGCCAAGTTGTTGACAATGGACATCAAACCCCACGGAGAATGCACATGATGATCGAACAGGGACAAATGCAGGGCCAGCCCACCGCCGCACCGGCCGATCTTGCCAATCTGGGCATGTTCGGTGCGATCAGCGTGCGGCTGGCCATCGAAGTGGGCGGTATCCGGCTGAAACTGGCCGATGTTCTGGCAATGGCACCGGGGCAGGTGCATGTGCTGGACCGGCGGGTCGATCAGCCGGTGGACGTGCTGATTTCCGAACGGCTGGTTGCCCGCGGCGAAATTGTGGCGGTGGGCGACAAGTTCGGCGTGCGCCTGACCGAAGTGTTGCCGGGCAGCGCGCAGTGACGGCGCTGGCCAGCCTGATCACCGCCTGGCGCGACCGGTCGTCTTCATTGGCGCTGCGGCTGCCGGTTCGGCATGCGCAGGTGGTGCAGGCGCTGCCGCTGGGGCCGGGCGCGCGGTTGCTGGTGGTGGAATTTGCCGGCCGCCGCCTGCTGATCGGCCAGTCGCGGGCCGGGTTGGCCGCGCTGGCGGAAAGTCCCCCCGAATGAACGAGATCATCAACCTGCCGCCGCTGTCCACCACGCTGCAGATCCTGCTGCTGATGACGGCGTTGACGCTGCTGCCGGCGGCGCTGCTGATGATGACGGCCTTCACCCGCATCGCCATCGTGCTGGCGATCCTGCGTCAGGCGCTGGGCCTGGGGCAGAGCCCGCCCAACCAACTGCTGGTCGGCACCGCGCTGTTGCTCACCCTGTTCGTGATGAAGCCGGAACTGGATCGGGTGCATGATGGTGCCTGGACACCGATGCTGGCCGGGAAATTGCCGGCCGAACAGGCGCTTGCCCGCACCGGGGCGGAATTGAAGACCTTCATGCTGGCCCAGACACGGGCACGCGATCTCACCCGTTTTGCCGAGATTGCCGGCGGCGGCCCCTATGCCCGGCCGGCCGATGTGCCGCTGGTGGTGGTGATGCCGGCGTTCGTTGCCAGTGAGCTGAAGACGGCGCTGGAAATCGGTCTGGTCATCTATCTGCCCTTCCTGATCATCGATCTGATCGTTGCATCGGTTTTGATGGCGATGGGGATGATGATGGTGTCTCCCGCCACCGTGTCGCTGCCGCTCAAGATCGCGTTGTTCGTGGTGGTCGATGGCTGGACGCTGGTGCTGGGCGCGCTGGCCAAAAGCTTCGGGTCGGCCTGATGGCCACGCTGGCCCCCGCCCCGGATGATGTGATGCTGGCCGATCTGGCCCGCGAGGCCGTGCTGCTGTTTGCCGGCAGCGCCACGCTGATCCTGCTGCCGCTGCTGGTTGTCGCTGTCGTCGTCGGCCTCGTCCAGACGATCTTTTCGGTGCAGGAAAGCAGCATTTCCTTCCTGCCCAAGCTGGCGGCGCTGATGCTGGTGCTGGCCATTTCCGGCGAAGCCATGTTGATGAATCTGGCCGAATTTCTGGAACTTGGCCTGGCCGACATGGTGGGGGCGATCCGGTGAACCTCGCCATTCCCGCCTTTGATGGGCTGGAACTGCTCACCCGGTTCATGCTGGCGGCGGTGCGGCCGCTGGCCTGTGTGGTGCTGCTGCCGCCGCTGGCCGGGGCCAGCCTGCCGTGGCGGGCGCGGCTGGCGCTGGTGGCGGCGCTGGCTGCCTTTGCCGCCTTTCGCCCCGGTGCACCGGCGCTGCTGGCCACCGATGTGCCGGCCGAACTCATGGCCGGGCTGGTGGCCGGCATAGGCCTGGCGCTGGCCTTTGCCGCCGCCAGCCTGGCCGGCGAGCTGCTGGCCCAGATGATCGGCCTGGGCTTTGCCACGCTGGGGCCGATGGGCGGCAATGGCGGCGCGGTGCCGGCGTTGTTCACCACCCTGGCCTGGGTGATGCTACTGGTGGGTGATCTGCATCTTGAACTCTTTGCCCTGCTGGCCAGCGGTGCCAGCCTCTATCCGCCCGGCGGCCTGGGGCTGGCGGGGATATCGGCGCTGGGCGGCCTGATGTTCCTGTGGGGGCTGAAGATCGCCCTGCCATTGATGGCGGTGCTGTTGCTGGCCCAGGGCGTGGTGGCCATCGCCAGCCGCGCCGCGCCGCAGATGTCGGCAATGGCGGTGGGGCCGGCGGCGCTGCTGCTGGCCTTTGTGTCGTTGCTGCCGCTGGTGTTCGGCCATGTCTCCGGCCGGTTGGCCGAGGCGCTGGCCTCTGGCCTGGGGCTGCTGGGCTGATGGCGGGGGACAAGACCGAAAAGCCCACACCCCGGCGCCGGGAAAAGGCGCTGGAGGATGGCAATGTGCTGGCGCCCCGGGAACTGGCCTCGGCCGGCAGCCTGGCGCTGGCGGCGGGCTTTCTGGCGCTGGCCGGGCCGGCGCTGTGGCAGGGGCTGGCCGGCTTTCTGGCCGATGCGCTGGCCCGCGCCGGATCGCCCGATGCGCTGGCGCTGGCGCGGCGGGCCCCGGTGTTGTTGCCGCTGCTGCTGCTGGCGGCCGTCACGGTGGTGGCCTTTGGTCTGCAACTGGCCGTCACCCGCCATGTCAGCCCCAAACTGGCGGCACCCAAGCTGAATCGCCTGTCGCCCGTCAATGGTTTCAAGCGCCTGTTCGGCTGGCAGGGGCTGGCCGGGGCCGGCAGTGCCCTGCTGAAGATCGCCGGCATGGCGGGGCTGGCCTGGGTGGTGCTGGTGCCGCTGCTGCCCGGTCTGGCCGGCGTGGAGGAGCAGGGGCTGGCCAGCATCGGGGCGGCGCTGCTGCGGCTGGCGGCGGCGGCGGCCGGGCTGATGCTGGTGGTGGCGGCGGCGGATTTCGGCTTTGCCTGGTGGCGGCGCGAACAGCAGCTGATGATGACGCGGGACGAGGTGAAGCGCGAATCCCGCGAGAATGATGGTGCCCCCGAACTGAAGGCGGCGCTGCGCCGCGCCCAGATGCAGGCGGCGCAGGGCCGCATGAAGAAGGGCCTTGCCGAAGCGTCGGTGGTTGTCGTCAACCCCACCCATTTTGCCGTGGCCCTGCGCTATCAGCCGGATCGCGATGCCGCGCCGGTGGTGGTGGAGAAGGGCCGGCTCGACATGGCGGTGGCGCTGATCGCGGCGGCGCGGGATCTGGGCGTGCCGGTTGTCCGCACGCCGCGGCTGGCCCGCGCCCTGTTCTGGTCGGCCCGGCGCGGGGCACAGGTGCAGCCCGAACTGTTCCAGGCGGTGGCCACCATCCTGGCCTTTGTCATGCGCTTTGACGATCCCGAAGCCGAGGCGGTGCCCGATGTGTTCGTGCCGCCGGCGCTGGATTTCGATGAAGCCGGCCAGCCGCGCAAGCCGGGCAGCCCGGCGCCGTTATAGGGCAGGCCATGGCCAGCAACCCCCTCATCGCCTTTGGCACCGGTTCCGGGCTGGACAGCCGCGCCATCGTCGACAGCCTGGTGAGCGCGGAGCGGACCAACCGCAGCCAGCCGGTGACGCGCCGGGTGGAAACGCTGACCGCGCGGATCTCGGCGCTGGGCCAGCTGCAATCGGCGCTGACCGGCATTGCCACCTCGCTCGACACGCGGGTGCGCAGCGGCGAACTGGGCCTGGCCGTGGCCAGCAGCGATGCGGCCGTCGCGGTGGAGCGGCTGGGCAGCGGCCCGCCGGCCCCGCTGGTCAACGGCCTCAGCGTCAACCGGCTGGCCAGCGGCCAGCGGCTGAACAGTCCGCCCTTCACCAGCGCCAGCGACCCGGTCGGGCTGGGCACGCTCAGCTTCATTGCCGGGCGCCGCACCCCCGATGGCAATGGCGGCTTCAGCTTTGCCGCCGGGGGGCAGGCACCGGTGAACATCAGCATCACCGCCCAGAACAACAGCCTGGCCGGCCTGGCCCGCGCCATCAACGACAGCGCCGCCGGCGTGACGGCCAGCATCGTTGCCTCGCAGGGCCGCGCCACACTGGTGCTGCGCGGGGCGGAAGGGGCCGAGAACGCCTTCATCATCAGCGCCGCGCCCAGCGGCGGCCCGCCAGGCCTGGAGCGGTTCAACCACACGCCGGGGGCCGAAACCATGGCGCTGGGCGAAGCGGCGCGCGATGCCGAACTGGTGATCGACGGTGTCGCCGTCACCCGCCCGGCCAACCGCATCGACGATCTGGTGCCGGGCGTGCGGCTGACGCTGCGGCGCGAAACCGGCAATGCAGTGATCAGCGCGGCGCGCGATGGCAGTGCGCTGTCGGGCGCGCTGGCGGATTTTGTCGGCACGTTGCAGGCGATGCGCCAGTTGATCGGCGATTTCCGCAAGCCGGCGCAGGGTGGAGAGGCGCCCGGCCCGCTGGCCACCGATGGCACCGCGCGGCGCATCGATCAGCAGCTGGTGCGGCTGGTGACACTGCCGATTGCCCAGGCCGGCGGGCTGCGCCTGTCGGATCTGGGGGTCAATGTGCTGCGCGACGGCACGATTTCGGTGGATGCCGCCCGGCTGGCCAATCTGCCGCCGACACGGCTGGCCGATGCCGAAGCGCTGCTGCGCGAAGTGGCCGGGCCGGCGCGGGCGGATCGGCCGGCGCGGCTGCTGGGCATTGCCGCCACGGTGGGCACCGCCACCAGCGGCCTGACCCGCCAGCGCGATGGCGCCACCGCCGAACTGGCCCGCATCGACATCAGGGTGGATCAGATGCGCAGCCTGCTCACCCGCCAGTTTGCCGCGATGGACACATCGGTGGGCCAGTCCCGCGCCGCGGCCCAGCAATTGACCCAGCTGATGGAGATGTGGACCGCCGACTCCGGGCGCTGAGGCCGGCGCCGGCACCAGGATTCAGACTGTGAAAGAGCCGGCCGCCGCCATCCAGTTTTGACATATTTGTCGAATCCGTCGAAATTCAGCATTGTATTTGCAGCGTTTTCGCCAGAGACCAGCAGCAATGGCCGTTATAGCGGATATTGCCGCTGTAGGACAGTCAGGCGGCGCGGGCGTCGATTTCCAGCCGGCGCATCTTTTCGATCAGCGTGGTGCGTTGCAGGCGCAGCAATTTGGCGGTGTGGCTGATGGTGCCGCCCGATTGTTCCAGCGCGGCGCGGATATAGGCGCGTTCCAGATCGGCAAGCAGCTGTTTGAGATCAACGCCATCGGGGCCGAGCAGCCGGGCGGTTTCGGCCATGGCGGCGTCGGCAAGGACGGTTTCGGCCAGGGCGGTTTCGGCCAGGGCATCGGGCGCGCGCTTGCCGCGCAGCAGCCGGTCCAGCGCCTCGCGGCCGATCACCTCGCCGCCGTGGTGCACGCAGGCGCGTTCAACGAAATTGCGCAGCTCGCGCACATTGCCCGGCCACGGCCAGGCACCCAGCGCCTCCAGCGCCGCCGTGGTGAATCGCGCCGGGCTGGCCTGCTGGCGCAGGAAATGCTGCACCAGGGCCGGCACATCTTCGGCATGATCGGCCAGCGCCGGCATGGACACATGAATGACATCAAGCCGATAGAAGAGATCGGTGCGGAACCGCCCCTGCGCCACCGCGGCGGCCAGATCCACGCTGGTGGCGGCAATCACCCGCACATCCAGCGCGATCGGCAGCATGCCGCCCACCCGTTCAACCACGCGGGTTTCCAGCGTGCGCAGCAATTTGGCCTGCATGGCCAGCGGCATGTCGCCGATTTCATCCAGGAACAATGTGCCGCCATTGGCGGCTTCAAAGCGGCCGGCGCGGGCGCGGGTGGCGCCGGTGAAGGCCCCCTGTTCATGGCCGAACAATTCCGATTCCAGCAGATCGGCCGGAACCGCAGCGCAATTCAGCGCCACAAAGGGCCGGGCGGCGCGGCGGCTGCGCTGGTGCAGCAGTTGCGCGGCGACATCCTTGCCACTGCCCGACGGGCCGGTAATCAACACCGATGCATTGGCATCGGCGATTTTCAACAATATGGTGCGTATTGATGAAATGGACTTGCTGCTGCCGACCAGTTCGGCCAGATATTGTGGCGGTTGTTCACCGTGTGCGTGCAGAACACGCCTGGTTTCCTTGCGCATTGCCCACCCTTTAACACATTAAAAACCACTGTTGTGATCCCGGTCTGCTCCGTACAGACTGAACCACGCCGCCTATAAACATGATTGATCTGGTCTTGATACGGGTGATTGCTTCCGATCTGACGATTATGTAACCCGCGACTCGAATGGTTCCCGCCATACCGGAGTGTTCATGTCCGATTGTCGCATCCTGTCGCTTGATGATGGCTGGTCCGGGCCGGCCGATGGCTGGGAGGTTGTGGCCGAAGCGCCCGGCCTGATGGCGACGCGGCTGGATGCGGTGGTGATCGGCGCTGCATCGCCGCGCGCCGTGGCCGAAGTGGTGCGGCTGGCGCTGCCGATCATCGTGCGGGTGGGTGATGGTGCCGCGCCGCAGTGGCTGGATGCCGCCGATGCCTTTGTGTTGCCCGGCGATGATGCCGCCATGCCCGGCCGGCTGGCGCGCTGGCTGAACCGGCCGGCGCTGGCCGGGGTGGCCGAACTGTCGGATACCGCCCAGCATCTGGCCAGCCTGAGCCAGGAGGCGCAGCGGCTGGCCGACATGCTGGCCCGGCTGGCGCAGGGCAGCGATCCCGCGCCCGACACGCCGGTGGATGCCGCCCTGGTGCGCCGGCTGATCCGGCTGCGCCGCGATCGCGATCGGCATCTGCCGGCCGATCTGTTCGGCGATCCGGCGTGGGACATGCTGCTGGACCTGACCGCAGCGCGCATGGAGCAGGTGGATGTGCCGGTGTCCAGCCTGTGCCTGGCCGCCGCCGTGCCCACCACCACGGCGCTGCGCTGGGTGCGCAGCCTGTCACAAGCCGGGCTGTTCGTGCGCCGCACCGATCCGGCCGATGCCCGCCGGGCGTTCATCACCCTGTCCGATGATGGCTTTGCCGCGATGATCGCCTGGCTGCGGCGCTTTGCGGCGGTGTTTGCGGTGCGGTGAAGGCGCACAAGGCTCGCTGCGCTCGCACCCTCCCCCAACCCCTCCCTTGCAGGGAGGGGGGCTGTATCTCCCCTCCCTGCAAGGGAGGGGTTGGGGGAGGCTGGCGATCAGCCCGCCGTGCTGGCCAGCAGATCGAGCACGGGGGCCAGGCTGCGGTCGGGGGCTTCTTCCATCGGGATATGGCCGATGCCATCCAGGATGGCGATGCGGCTGCCGGGGATCTGCCGGTTGAACCAGGCGGCCAC
>JAGWWF010000041.1 GCA_018970445.1 Alphaproteobacteria bacterium
GGGGGCCAGAGCCGGGCGCGTGCCGCCCCCCTCCGCCCTGCGGGCACCTCCCCCACAGGGGGAGGATTCATTGCCCCAACCGTTCCCGCACCACGCGGATCAGCGTGGGCAGATCGGGGATGGCGGTGAAATCGGCGGCGCTGACCAGTTCGGTCAGTTCCCCGCCCTGCTCCACCGCCACCAACGGCAGCGGCCAATCGGCAGCCTTGGGAAAGGCTTCCCGGAAATCCGGGCGGTGGTGGAACAGCAGGTCCAGACCCGTCTCGTCCAGAAACGCCCGCCACTCCTTGCGCATCGATGTCAGCCCATAGGTGACGGCGCAGAGCTGGCAGGGGTAGGTGGAGGGCGACACGATCTTGTGCAGGCTGTCCATCACCCCGGCCATCAGCCCGGCGTTGGCGTTGTAAACAATGACGAGGCGGCGGGCCTGCAACGTCATCGGCTGACGACGTCGGTGATGAAGCCCACCACGCGCTCGATATTGGCCGGGCTGCCGAATACCGGCGTGGCAAGGCCCATGTCACCATGGCCGGCACCGGGCAGGATATCCAGATGGGCCTTCACACCGGCGGCGCGCAGCCGGTCGTGCAGCAATTGCGACTGGGCCACCGGCACCAGACAATCCAGCGCCCCCTTTTGCAGCAGGAAGGGCGGATCGCCGGCATCGGCATAACGTGCCGGATTGGCGCGCTGGGCCAGATCGGGTGCTTGCGGCACCGGGATGCCCAGCCAGCGCGATTCGGGCGAGTCGGCCGCATCATGATCGGCCGGGCAGCCCTGTTGGCGGGCGTGGCTGTCCAGCAGGGTGAAATCGCTGGGGCCAAACCAATCCACCACGGCCTGCACCCGGGATGACACGCCGGCATTGCCCCGCGCCGGGTCGTCAAAACCCGGTTCCCCGTCGCTGGTGCCCAACATCGCGGCCAGATTGCCGCCAGCCGACTGGCCAAAGGCGACGAACCGCGCAGGATCAAGCCGATAGGCGGCGGCGTTGGCGCGCAAATGGCGCACGGCGGCCTTCACATCCTGCACCGCCGCCGGAAACCGCGCCTCGCCCGACAGGCGATAATCCACGCTGGCCACCGCCACACCGCGCGCCAGCAGGGCACGCAGCATGGCCCCGTTCAGCATGGCACGACTGCCCATCATGAAGCCGCCGCCGTGGATGTTGATCACCAACGGAAACGGCCCCGGCCCGGCTGGCCGCCACAAATCAAAGCGTTGCGCCGGAGACACTGAGGCATAGGCTGTATCGGCCAGCGTGGCCGGCAGCCCCGGCCCGGCAAGGCGTGGCGGCGCGCCGGCGGGCGGCCTTCCGCCGGGCGGCGGCATCTGTGCCGCCGCCGGGATAGCCAAAAAGCCGGCAGCCATCACGACCAGGCCCAGCCAGCGGCTCATTCGGCGGCCGCCAGGGCGGATTTGCCCCGCTTCACCATCAGCTTGTTGAGCGCATTCACATAGGCGCGGGCCGAGGCCACCAGCGTGTCGGTGTGTGCGCCGGTGCCGCGCACGGTGCGGCCGTTTTCGGCCAGCACCACGCTCACTTCGGCCTGGGCATCGGTGCCGGCGGTGACGGCGTGCACCTGATAGAGGTTCAGCACCGCCTCATCATGCGGCACCAGCTTGCGCAGGGCGTTGAACAGCGCATCGACCGGGCCATTGCCGCGGGTGGCGGCCGTCACCTCCGCGCCGTCGATGGTCAGGGTCAGGATGGCGCGTTGCGGGCCGTTGCTGCCGCAATAAACCTCCACCTCCTGCACCTGGATGCGGTCGTGCCCGCGCAGCACTTCATCATCGACCAGCGCGACGATATCCTCGTCGAACACCTGTTTCTTGGCGTCGGCCAGATCCTTGAAGCGCTTGAAGGCGTCGCCGAATTCATTGTCCGACAGGTCATAGCCCATTTCGGCCAGCTTGGAGCGGAAGGCGGCGCGGCCCGAATGCTTGCCCAGCACCAGATTGGTGGCGCCCTGGCCCACGCTGTCGGGCGTCATGATCTCATAGGTGGAACTGTCCTTCAGCATGCCATCCTGGTGGATGCCGCTTTCATGCGCGAAGGCGTTGGCGCCCACGATCGCCTTGTTGGCCTGCACCTGCATCCCCGTCACGCCCGACACCAGCCGGCTGGCGCGGGTGATTTCGGTGGAGACGATGCGCGTCTGATACGGCATCACATCCTGGCGCACGCGCAGCGCCATGGCGATTTCCTCCACCGCGGCGTTGCCGGCGCGTTCGCCGATGCCGTTCACCGTGGCTTCCACCTGGCGCGCGCCGGCCATGATCGCGGCCAGCGTGTTGGCCACGGCCAGGCCCAGATCATTGTGGCAGTGGGTGGAAAAGATCGCCTGATCGGCATTGGGCACGCGGGTGATCACATCGCGGAACATCGCGCCATAGGTTTCGGGCGTGGCATAGCCCACCGTGTCGGGCAGGTTGATGGTGGTGGCGCCATGCTTGATCGCGGTTTCCACCGCCCGGCACAGGAAATCCGGATCGGTGCGGGTGGCATCTTCGGCCGACCATTCGACATCGCCGCACAGGTTGCGCGCGGTGCTGACCGACATGCGGATGGCCTCGATCACCTCTTCGGGCGATTTGTTCAGCTTCACCTTCATGTGCAGCGGCGATGTGGCGATGAAGGTGTGGATGCGGGGCTGGCGCGCGCCCTTCAGGGCGGCCCAGGCGCGTTCGATATCGGCGGTGGCGGCGCGGGCCAGGCTGGCCACGATGGCGGTGTCGCACATGTTGGCCACCGCCTGCACGGCTTCGAAATCACCATCCGATGCGATGGCAAAGCCGGCTTCGATGATGTCCACCCCCAGCGCTTCCAGTTGCGCTGCGACTTTCAGTTTTTCTTCCAGATTCATCGAGCAGCCGGGCGATTGTTCGCCGTCGCGCAAGGTGGTGTCGAAAATGCGGATATGGTTGGTCATGGGTTTGGCCTGTCGATTGATGCTGCACGTTGCGGGTGGTTCATCCCCTCAAGGCGTGCCAGCCGAGGGACAAGCCCACAGCCCGATCACGCCCGAGGGCGGATAAGTCGCAGAAGCGAGCGGGCGATCAGATACACCATGGCACGTGCATAGCCCGAAGCAGCCGGGCCGCGCAAGCCGGCGCCGGGCGATTGCGCCAACTCACCGCTTGCGCCGCCCCGATTTGCGCGGCTTGATGGCGGCCATGGCCAATCTGTTCACCGTCGTCGATATCGGGTCCGCCATCCAGCAGGCGGTGGCCCCGGTGTTCCTGCTCACCGCCATTGGCGGCATATTGAACGTGCTGGCCCATCGGTTGAGCCGGGTGGTGGACCGCGCCCGGCATCTGGAAAGAGAAGTGGGCCGCTATGCCGCCGACAAGCGCCGCATCGCCATCGATGATCTGGCGGTGCTGGCCAAACGCATGGCGGCGGCCAACTGGGCGATTGCGCTGTGCACGCTGGCCGCCCTGCTGGTGTGCCTGGTGGTGGTGCTGCTGTTCGTGGAGCAACTCGTGGCCAACCAGCTGGACGAGGCCATTGCCTGGGTGTTCATCGCCGCCACGCTGATGCTCACCGGCGGGTTGCTGCTGTTCCTGTGGGAAATCCAGCTGGCCCTGCGCAGCGTGCGGGTGCGGGCCGCCGATCTGCTGGCGGAGCGTCGGTAAGGCGCAGGCGCGACGGGGGACGCTGCCCAAGCACGCGCCGCCGGCGGCGAAGCCGCCGAGTCGGCTTTTGCAAACAAGGTAAGCGAGAAAAGCGCGTGGCGGAGCCACGCCGTCAGACGAGTCAAAAAGGGCGGCCTGTCGGGGCCGCCCTTTTGGCTCGCTGGCCGATCTTGCCGGAGTCGGCGCGCGGCACGCGCGCTCGCCCGGCTGCGATCAATTCCGGCTCTTGTCCACCAGCTGGTTCTTGGCGATCCACGGCATCATCGCGCGCAGGCGGGCGCCGGTTTCCTCGATCGGGTGGGCGGCGGCGGCCTTGCGGCTGGCCTTCAGCTCCGGCTGGCCGGCGCGGTTGTCGAGGATGAAGTTCTTCACGAAGCGCCCGCCTTGGATATCGGCCAGCACGCGCTTCATCTCGGCCTTGGTGTCGGGCGTGATGATGCGCGGGCCGGTGGTGATGTCACCATATTCGGCGGTGTTGCTGATCGAATAACGCATGTTGGCGATGCCGCCTTCATACATCAGGTCAACGATCAATTTCACCTCGTGCAGGCACTCGAAATAGGCCATTTCCGGGGCATAGCCGGCCTCCACCAGCGTTTCGAACCCGGCCTGGATCAGGTGCGAAAGCCCGCCGCACAGCACGGCCTGTTCGCCGAACAGATCGGTCTCGCACTCTTCGCGGAACGTGGTTTCGATCACGCCGGACCGGCCGCCACCGATGGCCGAGGCATAGGACAACGCCACATCATGGGCGTTGCCGCTGGCATCCTGATGGATGGCGATCAGGCAGGGCACGCCGCCGCCCTTGAGATATTCGCCGCGCACCGTGTGGCCGGGGCCCTTGGGCGCGATCATGAACACATCGATATCGGCGCGCGGTTCGATCAGGCCGAAATGCACGTTGAGGCCATGGGCGAAGGCCAGCGCCGCGCCGGGCTTCATGTTGGCGGCCAGATCATCGGCATAGATGGCGGCCTGATGTTCGTCGGGTGCCAGCACCATGATGACATCGGCCCAGGCCGCGGCATCCTTGTTGCTCAGCACCTTGAAGCCGGCGCCTTCCGCCTTTTTCGCGGTGGCCGAACCGGGGCGCAGCGCAATGGCCACATCCGCCACGCCGGAATCGCGCAAGTTTTGGGCATGGGCATGGCCCTGGCTGCCATAGCCGACAATGGCGATCTTCTTGG